>CAIQHF010000028.1 GCA_903871605.1 uncultured Sphingomonadaceae bacterium | reverse complement strand
TTCGGCCACCGCGTCTACAAGAATTACGATCCGCGCGCGACCGCGATGCAGAAGACCGCGAACGAGCTGCTCGACCATCTCGGCGTCACCGATCCGGTGTTCGACGTCGCGCGCGAGCTCGAGCAGATCGCGCTCAAGGACGATTATTTCATCGAGAAGAAGCTGTTCCCCAACGTCGACTTCTACTCGGGCGTGGTGCTCTCGGCGATCGGCTTCCCGACGACGATGTTCACCGTGCTGTTCGCGCTCGCCCGCACGGTCGGCTGGGTGGCGCAGTGGAACGAGATGATCACCGATCCCGCGCAGAAGATCGGCCGCCCGCGCCAGCTCTACACCGGACCCGTGCAGCGCGATTATGTCGCGGCTGAGAAGCGCTGATCTGAACCTGCCCTCTCCCGGCGGGGAGAGGGTCCTCAGGCACCCGGCCCTCAGGCACCCGGCAGGGTGAAGACGAAGCGGGCGCCTTCGCCGGCGCCGCTCTCGATGCCGACGTCGCCGTGCATCGCACGCGCCAGGCGCCGCGAGATATAGAGGCCGAGCCCGGTACCTGTCTCGCGCGCGCCGAGCCGCTCGAACTTCTCGAACACGCGCTCGGCGTCGGCCGGCGCGACGCCGCGCCCCTGATCGGCAACGACCACCGCCGCGACATCCCCACGCCGCTCGACCGAGACGCGCACGGTCGACCCGTCGGGTCCGTAATGCACCGCGTTGCCGATCAGATTGACGAGCACCTGCAGCGCGCGCCTGAAATCGCCCCTCGCCGGTATCGCCTCGACCAGATCGGGCTGCTCGATGCGAATATCCTTGTCGTGCGCGCGCACGGACAAAAGACCCGATGCGCGGCGCGCGAGATCGGCGAGGTCGAGCGTCTCCGCCTCGACCGCGACATGGTCGCGTTCGACCGATTCGAGATCGACCAGATCGTCGATCAGCCCGAGCAGATGGCGTCCGGCATTGGCGATATCGCCGGCATAGCCATTATAATCGCTCCGCAGCGGGCCGTCTTCCTGCTCGCGGATCTGCTCGGCGGTCGCGACGATGCGGTTAAGAGGCGCGCGCAAGGCGCCCTCGAGGCGTTTGCCAAACGCGGTCGCGGCGCTCCCCGGCTTGACGCCGGCGGGCATGCCGTCGTCGTCATTGCCGGCCGACGGGACGGAGGGCGTCTCGTCCGGATCTTGGAGCGCAAAGCCGCCGCCGCGAAATCCCATCATCCGGCCGAGCGGATCGAGCAGCGGCACGCCGGCAAGCCGGAACCTGCGCTGCCCGGCACTACGCAGAGCGACGATCTGCTCGTCGAAGGGCTCGTGGCGGGCAAGTGCGTCGAGCAGCGGCGGGCCACCCTCCTCGCCTTCTTCCAGCACGAACAAGCGCGTCAAGGCCTCGCCCAGCACGGGGCCGGCACCCCCCGCCGCGAGGACGGCGACCCCTTCCGCCGACAGCGCGACCAGACGCAGCGTCGCGTCCGTCTCCCACGTCCAGTCGGCGTCGGCACGGATGAAATCGAATTCGCGCGCGGACCGCGCCGCCTCCATCGGGGGCGCGGCCGCACGATGCTTCCAGCCTGCGATCGCAAGCGCCACCTCGTCACCCTCGGGGCGCGCCCGGACCCACAGATCGAGATCCTCCTCGCCATCGGCGGCGATGACCGTTCGCGATACCGGAATGGCGAGGCGGCGCGCGAGGCGGGCGAGCGTGGCCAGTTGCGGCACGGCAAGCGGACCGCCACGTTCGCCGCCCGCGCGCGCGTGAAGATCGGCGAGCGCGGGATCGGCCATCACCAGACGACCCTCCGAATCGACGCGGCCGTGGACCGGGCTGTCATCCGGGTTCAGCATGGCCGATCCGAGAGCGCGGCAAGCGCGTCGCGATAGAGCGGCTCGAGCCGCACACGGCGCACTTCGCCGCGCGCACGATCGACGGGCAGCCGCTCATAGGCGTCGACAAGCCGCGCGGCCGCCTCGGCGGGATCGACGCCAAAGCCCCGATCGAGACCAAGCGCGAGCGCGAGGATCATCGCCGCCGCAATCCCCCGATCGACATCGCAGGCGCGCAGCAGCACGGCGAAGCGGGCCGGATCGGTCAGCATCGCGCGGGCGTCGTCGAACGGGATCCCCGCGCGAACCGCGAGCATCGCGGCGAGGCTTGCGATGCGGCCGGCCGCGAGCGTGCCGGCGAGCAGCCGATCGTCGAGCTGGTGCGCGTCATCGAGCCGGCGCGCGAGCTGCATCGCCGCGGGCGCGATGCCCTCGCCGTCGTCGATCGCAGCAAGTGTGCGGGCGACCGCGGCGCCTGCCGCGCGGTGCAGCGCCTCCTCCGACACCGCCTCGGCGAGCGACACGGTGGCAAGACAGGCGGCAACCTGCCAGAACAGCGCGTGGCGGTCCTCAGCGGTGATGTCGTGCAGCGGCAGCAGCGGATCGCCGGTGCGCTCGGTGCGGGCCGCCTCGGCCGCGCGCACCGCGAAGCTTTCGGCGGCAAAGTCGCCACCGATCGGATCGAGGCGCTGGACACCCGGCCCCTCGGTCTCGCCGGCGTCGCGGACCAGCGCTGCGGCAAGGCGATGCTCTTCGGCGCGAAGCAGCGCTGCGGCAGCAAGCCCGGATTGCGCGAGCAAGCCCGCCTGGATGAAGCGATCCACGACCGCTCCGGTTGCGCCGACGTCGAGCAGGGGCTCGGCTGCCCGCAACGCCGTCTCCGCGGCGGCGATCGCCGCGGCGATCAGCGAGCCGGCGCGCGCGCGCGCTTCGTCGTCGATCCCGAACGCCGGCGGCCGTGCCAGCGCGACCCCCGCGGTCGCCGATCGTTCGCCGAGCAGCGCCGCCGCCTGGAGGGAAGCGACGAGCAGCGCGTCGGCGGACGCCTGGGAGTCAATCGGTCCTGAAGGCGGCACGTGCATCGCAATGCGCATAACCGAGCGTCGTTAACACCGACCTAATCATGCCGTCCGGACCATTGCTTGGACCTTTCGCATCAAGGCGTTGCGCGCGCGCAGGCGAGCAGCCGGTGCTGGACCGCCGCGAACGATGCCGCCGCATAGACGCCCAGTGCCGCCAATCCTGCAAGCGTCTGCTGTGCCAGCGCGAAGGGCAAGAACAACAGGAGCAGCGCATCGACGTCCGCGATCCAGCCGGGCGGCCGCGCACCCGCCCCCAGCAGGCGCAGTGCCATCCGCTCGCGCGCCTCGGCAAGCACCACCGCGACCGTGGCGACGCCGAGCACGAGCGCTGTCGGATCGCCTTGCATTCGATGCCACGCAAAGCCGAGCAGCCCGATCGCCATCAGACCCGCGCGCGCGATCGACAGCCGATCCTCGATCGAGGCGCGCGTCAGTCGCAGCGCCGCAAGCAGCCGGCCCGTCGCGTCGAGCAAGGCGCCGGCGATCAGCAAGAGCAGCGCGGCAGCAAGCCAGCCGCGGACAAGCATCGGCACCGCGATCGCCGCCGCGCCGATACTCGCCCAGCGCAACCAGCGCGATTCGAGCGGACGGTCCAGGATCAATCCACCGAGCAGCCGTGCGATCGGCCCATAGATCAGCCGCGCCGGCCATCCCTCGCCGTCGCGATCGACCGCAAACGCCGCCTCCGTCGCGGCGCGTGCGCCGCCGCGCGAGCGCACCAGCATCGCGGCATAGGGTTCGAGCAGACCGGCGCCGTCGGCGATGTCGATCCGCCGGGCAGAGGCCCCGACCGCGCGGCGCAACAGCGTCGAATGCAGATCCCAGTCGCCGAGCATCGCGACCGTCTTGCGCAGCATGTCGCCCGAGACGAGCGCGAGCCCCGCCCAGCGCGCGGCCGCATCGATCCGCTCGAACGCGCCCGGCGGCGCGGCTTCGCTCAGCGTCAGCAGGGCCGGTGCGGTACTGCCGACCAGCCGACCGATCGCGCCTGCACCCGCCATCGCGCCATCGGCGAACACCAGCACGCGCTCGTCGGGATGGAAACGGTCGGCGGCGTCGCCGGCACTGCGCGCGACATCGATCACAATCCCGTCGCGGCGCAGTCGGTCGATCGCGCCGGTCAGTCCTGCCGGCAGCCGCTCGATCAGAAGCACGATGCGCTCAGCGCCGGCCTGCGCTGCCAGACGCGCCTGCCGCTCGATCAGCGCGCGACCGGCGACGGGCAGCGTGCCGACCAGACCGCTGCCGTCCTCGGCATCGCGGATCGCGGAGATCAGCGCCGCAAGCGCCATGACATCGTCTTCCCCGTGCGCATCATGCAGCGCGATAGCCGTCTGCGTCGGCGGATGCCACCCTGCTGGCGCCGGCCGCCGTCGCCATGTCGTGCGGGAGCCGCGCTGGCGTGACTATTCCCCTCGTGTCGCTTGGGTGTAAGACAGGTGCATGACCAGGGGGGCCTATTGGGCGGGATCACCGCTTCCGACCGACGAGGACGCGCCGGTTTCCGCCGCTGACTCGGTGCGTAATGACCGCATCGCCGTGCCGAATCCCGAACCCGATCCGGGGAACGCGTTCGGAGATTTCGACGCCTATTTCGACGAGACGCCGCTCGCGTCGCCGCCCATATCCGTGCGTGAGCGGATCGTGCTCGCGCTGCTCGGGCTCGCGGCCTTCGCGTGGATCGCCGTGATGGTCGCGCTCGCGATCAGCGGATTCGGTCGCGGCCTGTCGCCGATCGATGCGATTCGCGGGATCAGCGTCGCATGCGGGCCGCTCGCGCTGATCGTCGCCTTGCTGATCCTGTGGCAACGCAACAACGGCCGCGAGGCGCAGCGCTTCGCCGATGTCGCGCGCGGTGTCCGGATGGAATCGCTCGCGCTCGACGCGGTGCTCGGGCTCGCCTCGCGGCGGCTTGCCGAAGACCGCGTCGCGGTCTCCGAACAGGCTGACCGATTGTTGCTGCTCGCCGACATGACCTCGGCGAAGCTGCGCGACGCGACGCAGGATATTGCGCGCGAGATCGCCGAACTCGGTCGCCAGTCCAAGGCGCTCGATACCGCCGCGGGCACCGCCCGCGTCGACATGGGCGTGGTGCTCGCCGACCTGCCGCGCGCCGAAGACCAGACCCGCGCGCTCGCCGAGCAGATCCGCGCCGCCGGGATCGGCGCGCATGAACAGGCCGCCGCGCTCGACGCCGCGCTCGCTGGCCTCGTATCGCGCGCGCGCGACGCGGAGGATGGCGCGTCGGGCGCCGCCAACCGGCTTTCGGCGCAACTCTCGCAGATCACCGGCGCGAGCGACATCGCCGCGCGCGGCATCGAGGATGCCTCGGCGCGGATGGCGACCTCGGTCGACGGCGTGCTCGAGCGCGCGACCGTCGCGGTCGAGCGGACACGGCAGGGCATCATCGCGCAGGGCGAGGCGATCGGCGCGATGATCGACCGCGCGCAGAGCGCTGCCGAGGGTGCCGCGACGCAGGCCGCCGACGCGCTGGCCAGGCAGGACGGGCTCGGCGCCGAGATGATCGAGCGCATCCAGCGCGGCCTTGCCAATGTCGAGGCGCGCTTCGCCGAACTCGATGAGACCGGCCGCGCGCGGACCGAGCGGCTGGGTGATGCGCTGGGGTCGCTCGGCGGCCATGTCGAGCGGGTGATGGCGTCGCTCAACGATGGCGGCATCGCGGCCACCACCTTCATCAATCGCGCCGAGACGCTGCGCAGCGCGATCGGTGCCTGCCTCGGCGATCTGCATCAGACGCTGCCGGCGGCGCTCAGCGAGCTCGAAAGCCACGCGCAACGCAGTCGGGACCTGATCAGCGCGACCGGCCCAGAGGCCGAACGGCTCAACCTCGCCGCGCGCGAGGCATCGGAGGCGCTTGATGCCGCGCGTCTTGCGCTTGCCGAGCGACGCATCGCGATCGACGGGCTCGCCGACGCAATCGAGGCGCGACTGGCCGCCGCGCGCGACGGCACGGTCTCGCTCGGCGAGGCGATCGGCCAGGTCGACAGCCAGGCGGCCCAACTCGCCGACAGCACCTCGCCCAAGCTGGTCGACGCGCTGATCCGTGTCCGCGAGACCGCGACGCAGGCCGCCGAACGCGCCCGAGAGGCGTTGGGCGCGATCATCCCGCGCTCGGCCGAGGCGCTGGGCAGCGCCGGCCGCGACGCGCTCGAAAAGGCGGTCGCGGAGCAGGTCGAGGGCTCGATCGCGCGGGTCGCGGCGGTGTCCGAGGCGGCGGTCGAATCGGCGCGCTCGGCGGGGGACCGGCTCGAGGAGTTGCTCGGGCGCATCGCCGAGACCAGCGCCTCGGTCGACACCGAGATCGCCGAGGGCAAGGCCGAGGTCGAGCAGTTCGACCGGGACAATTTCTCGCGGCGCGTCGCGCTGCTGATCGACTCGCTCAATTCGACGTCGATCGACGTCACCAAGCTGCTCTCCAACGAGGCGAGCGACAGCGCCTGGTCGGCCTATCTGCGCGGCGACCGCGGCGTCTTCACCCGGCGTGCGGTGCGGCTGATAGAGGGCGGCGAGGCGCGCGAGATTACGCGCCACTATGAAGAGGAGACCGAGTTCCGCGAGCAGGTCAATCGCTACATCCACGATTTCGAGGCGCTGCTCCGCCCGATCCTCGCGACCCGCGACGGCTCGACCCTGGCGGTGATCCTGCTGTCGTCGGACATGGGCAAGCTGTATGTGGCGCTGGCCCAGGCGATCGAGCGGCTGCGGGCGTAAGCGCGCGCCCTCCCCGTTCGTCCTGAGCGCAGCCGAAGGACGGGCTCCGACTACCAATCTCCGTTCGCACTGAGCGAAGTCGAGGTGCAGCCACCTCGGTGCACCGCCTTCGACGGCGCTCAGGCCGAACGGGGGATTGGACGTATGGACCGCGCCCCTACGGAATCCGGTTCACCGCGTCGCCCGGAATATTGATGTTGATATAGCCGCTCCGATAGACGGCGTAGAACGCGACCATCAGGATCGTCGCGACCAGCGTCGTCCGCCACACCACCAGCCACGGCCGGAACGCGTGCGGCGCGCTCTCTGTGTGCCCAGGAAGCGCTTTCTCGCCTGCTTCCTCCGCAGTCCGCGCGCTGAACGGCAGCACGACGAACAGCGACAGGAACCAGAACAGGAAATAGATCGCAATGATCGAGAACCAGCGCATCGCGTGTCCTAGAGTTCGGTCTGTACGGCACCGTGCTCCTGCGCAGGCAGGAGCCCAGCGCGAGAGGCGCCGCGCCCGCTTCGCCTGGACTCCCGCCTACGCGGGAGCACGGGCGCGAGCCTAGACCCGGATCAGCATCACGTCGACGACGGGCTTCTTGCCCGTCCAGTCCGACGCCTTACGGCGCACCGCAAGGCGGATCGCCTCCTGGAGCTTCTTCTGGTCCTTCGAACCACCTTCGAGCGCATCGAGCGCGGCTTCCGCCGCCTCCTCGATGAAATCCTCGCGGTCTTCCTCCACGGGCAGGCCCTGAATGCCGATCTGCGGACGCCCTCTGGCATGGCCGGCCTTGTCGACCGCGATCGCGACCGTGACGACGCCATTCGCCGCCAGCTTGCGACGGTCGTTGATCGTCGGGCCGTTGGCGGAAAGGATCACGTCGCCGTCGAGCACAAGACGACCGGCACGCTCGTGCCCGATCACCTTCGGGCCGTCGGGCGCGAGGCGGATCACGTCGCCGTTCGACTGGACGATCGCGCGCGGCACACCGTTCGCGACGGCAAAGCGCGCATGCTCGGCGAGATGCCGGCGCTCGCCGTGCACCGGCACGACGATCTCGGGCTTGAGCCAGCCGTACAGCGTCTCGATCTCGGGGCGTCCCGGATGCCCCGAGACGTGGATGTTCGCCTGTCGCTCGGTGACCATGCGGATGTTGCGGCCGGCGAGCGCATTCTGGACGATGCCGATCTGCTCCTCGTTACCGGGAATCTGCTTGGACGAAAACAGCACCGTGTCGCCCTCTGAGAGCTTCAGCTTATGCGAGTCATGCGCGATCCTCGCGAGTGCGGCGCGCGCCTCGCCCTGCCCGCCGGTGGCGATGATCATCAGATCCTTGGGCGCCACGCGCATCGCCGCGTCGAAGTCGATCGTCGGCGGGAAGTCGAGCAGATAGCCCGCCGCCTTGGCGATCTTGATGATCCGGTCGAGCGAGCGCCCGGCGACGCAGACCTGCCGGTTTGTTGCAACCGCGACCTCGCCCAGCGTCTGCAGCCGCGCGGCGTTGGACGCGAAGGTGGTGATCAGCACGCGCTTGTCGGCGGCTGCCACGAACTTTTCGAGATCGGCGCGAACGCTCGATTCGGAACCGGACGCCTCGTTATTGAAGATGTTGGTGCTGTCGCCCATCAGCGCGAGCACGCCCTTCTTGCCGATCGCTTTCAGCTGCTCGGCAGAGGCGGGCTGGCCGATCACCGGATTCTCGTCGAGCTTCCAGTCGCCGGTGTGAAAGACGCTGCCATAGGGTGAGCCGATCAGCAGCGCGTTCATCTCGGGGATCGAGTGCGACATCGGCACCCATTCGACCGAGAAAGGCCCGATCTTGAGCGGCTCGCCGATCTTGACGATCTTGAGCGGCACGCGGTTGCCCAAGCCCTCTTCCTCGAGCTTCTCGCGGATCAGCCCGGCGGTGAACACGGTCGCATAGATCGGCACGCCGAGCTCGAGCGCGAGATAGGGGATCGCGCCGATATGATCCTCGTGACCGTGCGTGATCATCACACCGAGCAGATTCTTGCGCCGCTTCTCGATGAACGAGAGATCGGGCAGCACGATGTCGATGCCGGGATAGGCCGGGTCCGCGAAGCTGAGACCGAGATCGGCCATCAGCCACTTGCCCTGGCAGCCATAGAGATTGACATTCATGCCGATCTCGCCCGATCCGCCGAGCGCGAGGAAGAGGAGTTCGTCTCCGGGTGTGGTCAAATCATTGTCCTTGGAGTTAGGCCAGGCGGCGGTGCATCAGCGCCAGGCCCGTGATGGTAAGATCCGGCTCGATCGCGTCGAAAACCGAACTATGCTCGTCGAATAACGTTGCCAGGCCCCCGGTGCTGACCACCTTGATCGGCCGACCGATCTCCGCGCGCATCCGCGCGACGAGGCCTTCGATCATGGTGACATAGCCCCAGTAGATGCCGATCAGCATCTGGTCCTCGGTGGTGCGCCCGATCACGCTCGACGTCGCGGGCGCGGCGATCGCGATGCGGGGAAGTTTGGCGGCAGCCGCGACCAGCGCGTCGAGCGACAGGTTGATGCCCGGCGCGATGATACCACCTTTGTACGCGCCCGAATAGTCGACCACGTCGAAGGTCGTCGCGGTGCCGAAATCGATCACGATCAGGTCGCCCTGATGCAATGCATGCGCCGCGATCGAATTGACGACGCGATCGGCGCCGACGGTGTGCGGCTCGGGCACGTCGAGCTCGATCCCCCAGTCGAGCGGCGGCTTGCCCGCGATCAGCGGCGCCACGCCGAAATATTTGGTCGCAAGCACCTCGAGATTGTGCAGCGCGCGCGGCACGACGGTCGAGATGACGACGGCGCCGACGGCGTCGCGTGCGATCCCCTCCATCTGGAGCAGCTGGTGCAGCCAGACGGCATATTCGTCGGCGGTGCGCCGCGGGTCGGTGGCGATCCGCCAGCGCGTGCGGATCTGCGGGCCGTCCTCCCGCTGCACGACGAGCGCGAACACGATGTTGGTATTGCCGGCATCGATGGCGAGCAGCATCCGCTCAGTCCTGGATCATGAAGACGTCGGCGGCGTGAATGACACGCACGCTGCCATCCGCCAAGCGCAGCCTGAGCGCGCCGGAGGCGTCGAGGCCGTCGAACAGGCCTTGGAGGGCGTCATCCTGCGCCCCCCCCTCCCCGTTCGCACTGAGCGCAGTCGAAGTGCGTGGCGCGGGCGTGGCGATTGCAGCCCGTCCTTCGACTGCGCTCAGGACGAACGGGCTGGGAGAGGGGGTGCGAACCGTGAGCCCGGTCCCGATCGGGTGAGCGCGGGCGAGCCAAGCCGTCAAGATCGGGGCGAGGCCCTCTTGTCGCCAACGATGCAGCCAGCGCGCGAAGCTGTCGGCCAACACCGCCAGGAAGGTATCGGGGTCGGGGGCGTTTCCCGAGAAGGCCGCCAAGCTCGTCGCGGCGCGATCGAGATCGACCGGATGATGCGCGAGGTTGACCCCGAAGCCGACCACCACCGCATCGTCCGCGCGCTCGAGCAGGATGCCCGACAGCTTGACGCCCCCGAGAAGAAGATCGTTGGGCCATTTGATGAGCAGCGCGTGCAGGCCCTCTCCCTCGAGGGAGAGGGTTGGGAGAGGGTGACCAGCCTCCGCGGTGGGACGCGACGCTGCCGCGTCGCTCCCCCTCACCCCGCTGGGGAGAGGGGGAAGGAAAACGCTAACTGCCTCGTGCAGCGCAACCGCGGCGACCAGCGCCAGCGTCGGCGCAGGCGGCTCGCCCCCGGCCAGTCGCACCAGCGTGCTCGCAGTGAGATTGCCCGGCGGCGACACCCAGCCCCGCCCCTGCCGACCGCGCCCCGCGGTCTGGCGATCGGCACGCAGCCAGACGCCTTCGGGCGCGCCCGCGCGGGCGAGCGCGGTGACGTCGTCGTTGGTCGATGCGGTCTCGGCGACGGTGCGGAGATCAGCGATCGCTACGCCGCCCGCATCAGAACAGCGCGGTGGCGGCGTCGAGCGTCGCCTTGCCCAGCAGCGGTACCGTGAAATAGCCCAGCGGCGACACGAACAGCGCCGCGATCAGGATCAGTACGCCCTCGGTGGTCGAGCGCAGCGGGACGAAGCGGACATCGCTCGGCTCGTCGAAGTAAATCGTCTTGACGATCTTGAGATAATAGAAGGCGCCGATCACCGAGGTCGCGATGCCGATCATCGCCAGCGGCCACATGCCGACGTCGACCAGCGCGTCGAACACCATGAACTTGGGCCAGAAACCGAATAGCGGCGGGATGCCGGCCAAGCTGAACATGAACACCGCGAAGGCGGCGGCGAGACCCGGCCGCGTCCGCGACAGCCCCGACAGCGAGGCGATCGTCTCGACCGGATTGCCCTCGGCATCGCGCATCTGCAGGATGCAGAGCAGCGAGCCCAGCGTCATCGCGATATAGACCGTCATGTAGGTCAGCACGCCCGACGCGCCGTAGGCGGTGCCGGGGACGAGGCCGAACAGCGCGAAGCCGACATTGTTGATCGACGAATAGGCCATCAGCCGCTTGATGTTGGTCTGCCCGATCGCGGCGACAGCGCCGAGGATCGTTGAGGCCAGCGCGCAGAAGATCATGATCTGGCGCCACTCGTCGCCGGCCGGGCCCATCGCCTCGATCGCGACGCGGACCAGCAGCCCCATCGCCGCCACCTTGGGCGCCGAGGCGAAGAAGGCGGTGACCGGCGTCGGCGAGCCTTCGTAGACGTCGGGCGTCCACATGTGGAACGGCACCGCCGCGATCTTGAACGCGAGGCCGGCGAGTACGAAGACGAGGCCGAACAGCAGCCCGGTGCCGACACCCGCGTGCATCGCGACCGCGACGGCGTGGAAGCTGGTGCCACCCGAGAAGCCGTAGAGCAGCGAGATGCCGTAGAGCAGGATACCCGACGCCAGCGCGCCCAGCACGAAATATTTGAGGCCCGCCTCGGCCGAGCGGCCGTCGCGGCGGAGGAAGCTCGCGAGCACATAGGCGGCAAGGCTCTGCAGTTCGAGGCCGACATAAAGGCTGAGCAGGTCGATCGCCGAGACCATCATCCCCATGCCGACCGCGGAGAGCAGGATCAGCACCGGGAATTCGGCGCGCATCTCGCCTTCGCGATCGAAGAAGCCCGGCGCGATGATGATCGCGATCGCCGCCGAGACGTAGATCAGCAGCTTGGAGAAGGCCGAGAAGCCATCGGCGACATAGAGCCCGTCATAGCCGACCCCGCCCGACCCCGACGGCCCGAGCAGCGAGGCTGCGGCACCGGCGAGCAGCGCGACGGCGATCACGCTGATCGCCTTCGAGGCCTTGTCCCCCGCCCAGGCGGCGGCGAGCATCAGCGCGATCGCGCCGAACGACAGGATGATCTCGGGAAGCGAGAGCGCGAAGGAAGCGGTATAACCCATGATCTTAGCGCTCTCCGGCGGCGGCGATGGCCGGCTTGGCCATGACCGGCCTGGCGGGGGGTGCGGTGAGCGCGGCGTCGCTCGCCGGCGCGGTCGGGTGGAGACGCACGAGGATCGCGGCGACATCCTGGCGCATCGGCGCGATGAAGCTTTCGGGATAGACACCCATCCATAGCGTCGCAGCGGCCAGCGGCGCCAGGATCAGCCACTCGCGCGGCTCCAGATCGGGCATCGCGGCGGCGTCGGCATTCTTCTGCGGGCCGAAGGCGATCCGGCGGTAGAGGTACAGCATGTAGGCCGCGCCCGTGATGATCCCGGTCACCGCGACGAACGCCGCCCAGGACGAGATCTCGTAGGTGCCCATCATCGACAGGAACTCGCCCGGGAAGTTGGAGAGACCCGGCAGGCCCACCGACGCCATGGTGAAGAACAGGAAGAAGGTCGCATAGGCCGGCATATTGTTGGCGATGCCGCCGTAGCGATCGATCTCGCGCGTGTGCAGCCGGTCGTAGACGACGCCGACGCAGAGGAAGAGCGCGGAGGAGACGAGGCCGTGGCCGAGCATCACCATCATGCCGCCCTCGATGCCCTGTTCGTTGAACGCGAACAGGCCGAAGGTGACCAGCGCCATATGCGCGACCGAAGAGTAGGCGATCAGCTTCTTCATGTCCTTCTGCACCAGCGCGACGAGGCTGGTGTAGACGGTTGCGATCATCGACAGCGCGAAGATCAGCCACATATAGTGGGCGGACGCCTGCGGGAACATCGGCAGCGCGAAGCGCAGGAAGCCATAGCCGGCGAGCTTGAGCATCACGCCCGCCAGGATCACCGAGCCCGCGGTCGGCGCCTCGACGTGCGCGTCGGGCAGCCAGGTGTGGACCGGCCACATCGGCATCTTCACCGCGAACGAGGCGAAGAAGGCGAGGAACAGCCAGTCCTGCATCGCCGGCGGGAAATTATACGCCATCAGCGCGGGGATGCTGGTGGTGCCCGCGGTGTGCGCCATCATCAGCATTGCGATCAGCATCAGCAGCGAGCCGAGCAGCGTGTAGAGGAAGAATTTGTAGCTGGCGTAGATCCGCCGCGCGCCGCCCCAGATCCCGATGATCAGGTACATCGGGATGAGGCCGCCCTCGAACATGATGTAGAAGAGGAACAGGTCCTGCGCCATGAACACGCCGAGCATCAATATCTCGGTGAGCAGGAACACCGCCATATATTCGGGCACGCGCTTGGCGATCGCCTTCCACGAGGCGAGGATGCAGAGCGGCACGAGGAAGACGGTGAGCACGATCAGCAGCATCGCGATGCCGTCGACGCCCAGCGCCCAGGAGAAGCGGCCGAACACATCGGACTTCTCGACGAACTGCCAGCGCGGTCCGCCGGTCTGGTAGCCCAACCACAGCACGATGCCGAGCGCGAAGTCGATCAGCGAGGCGGCAAGCGCGGTGACGCGTGCGCCACGCGCACGCGCCTCGTCGCTGCCCGGCGCGAACAGACACCAGAGCGCGCCGACGAACGGCACCGCGAGCATGATCGAAAGAATAGGGAAGCCGCTCATTAAATTTGTGCTCCCGCGCAGGCGGGAGCCCAGGCCCCACGCCGCTGCTGGGCCCCCGCCTGCGCGGGGGCACGAGAAGTAAGGATCGCGCTCATCGCGTCACCGCCCAGGTCGCGACACCGGCAAGGCCAAGCAGCATCACCAGCGCATAGGTATAGACATAACCCGACTGCACGCGCGCCGTGACGCGGTTGCCGAACACGATCAGCCGCGAGATGCCGTCCGGCCCGAATCGGTCGATCGTGCCCTGGTCGCCGCGCACCCAGAAGAAGCGGCCGATCGCGAAGGCGGGACGCACGAACAGGAAGTCGTACAGTTCGTCGAAATACCATTTGTGCAGCACGAACTTGTAGAGCCCGTGGAAGGTCGCGGTGAAGCGGCCCGGGATCGAGGTGTCACGCAGATAGGCCCACCAGGCGACGAACAGGCCGATCAGCATCACGATCGTCGGCGCGAGGCTGACCAGGAACGGCAGCTTCTCGGTCGCCTCGTGCAGCTCGGCCGAATAGGCGATCGCGCCCTGCCAATAGTCGCCGAGCAGGAAGGTCGGCGCGAAGGCGAAGCCCGCGAACACCGCACCGACGCTGAGCAACACCAGCGGCAGTGTCATCATCCACGGGTTCTCGTGCGGCTCGTAGCCGAGCGTGCCGTGCTCGACCTCGGTGAAGCCGCGATCGTCCGAGTGCGGCTCGTCGCCGGCATCCTCCTTGGCGGCGGCGTGCGCCGGGTTACCGTGCGCATCATGGTCGGCATGAGCGTCATGGCCATGCGCCGCATGGGCGTCGTGACCATGATCGTGCGCATCGTGCCCGTGACCATGCGCGTCATGCATCGTGTGCTGGATATGCTCGGAAGCAGCCCAGCGCGGCTTGCCAAAGAAGGTCAGGAAGATCAGCCGCCACGAATAGAAGCTGGTCAGCAGCGCCGCGAACACGCCCATGAACCAGGCGAAGCCGCCGAGCTGCGTGCCGCTCGCATAAGCCGACTCGATGATCGCGTCCTTCGAGTAGAAGCCCGCGAAACCGAACACCCCTGCCCAGCCCACGCCGGTGATCGCGAGCGTACCCGCGACCATCGCCCAGAAGGTGACCGGGATCTTCTTCCTGAGACCCCCATAGAAGCGCATGTCCTGTTCGTGGTGCATCGCGTTGATCACCGAGCCCGCCGAGAGGAACAGCAGCGCCTTGAAGAACGCGTGGGTGAACAGGTGGAACATCGCCGCGCCGAACGCGCCGACGCCGGCGGCGAAGAACATGTAGCCAAGCTGCGAGCAGGTCGAATAGGCGATCACGCGCTTGATGTCGGTCTGCGTCGTGCCGACGGTCGCCGCGAAGAAGCAGGTGACCGCACCGATCACCGTGACGACGTGCATCGCGGTCGGGCTAGTGACGAACATCGGCGACAGGCGGCAGACCATGAACACGCCCGCGGTGACCATCGTCGCGGCGTGGATCAGCGCCGACACCGGGGTCGGGCCTTCCATCGCGTCGGGCAACCAGGTGTGCAGGCCGATCTGCGCCGACTTGCCCATCGCGCCGACGAACAGCAGCAGGCAAAGCACGGTCATCGTGTCGGCGCGCATGCCGAGGAAGCCGATCGTCGATCCGGCCATATGCGGGGCGGCGGCGAGGATCGCGGGGATCGAGACGGTGCCGAACACCAGGAAGGTGCCGAAGATGCCGAGCGAGAAGCCGAAATCGCCGACGCGGTTGACCACGAACGCCTTGATCGCGGCGCGGTTGGCCGACGGCTTATAGTACCAGAAGCCGATCAGCAGGTAGGAGGCGAGACCGACGCCTTCCCAGCCGAAGAACATCTGGATCAGGCTGTCCGCGGTCACCAGCATGAGCATCATGAAGGTGAACAGCGAGAGATAGGCGAAGAAGCGCGGCTGGTCGGGATCCTCCGCCATATAGCCCCAGCTATACAGGTGGACGAGCGCCGACACGCTGGTGACGACGACGAGCATCACCGCGGTGAGGCTGTCGACGCGCAACGACCAGTCGACGTTCAAGGCGCCCGAATGGAGGAAGTGAAGCACCGGCACGACGGTCGCGTGGCTGTGCCCGGTCAGGAAGCCGATGAAGATCGGCCAGGCGAGCGCGCACGACACGAACAGGCCGATCGTGGTGACCAGCTTGGCGGCGGTGTGGCCGATGAAGCGATTGCCGATACCGGCGATCGCGGCCGCGAGCAGCGGCAGGAAGACGAGGATGGTAATCATGCGGCTACCCGTTCCCCGGCGAACGGGCACCCATCCAAAGTATTACTTTGGATGGGACCCAAGGCGGGGGCCCAGACCCCAACTTGGAGATGGCGATGCGCCCGCCACAGGCAGCAGGCCTGGGCCCCGGCTTTCGCCGGGGAACGAAGAAGAACCACCATCACCCCTTCATCCGATTGGCGTCGTCGACCGCGATCGTGCCGCGGCCGCGGAAATAGATGACCAGGATCGCCAGACCGATCGCCGCCTCGCCCGCCGCGACGGTCAGCACGAACATCGCGAAGATCTGGCCGACGAGATCGTGCAGATAGGCCGAGAAGGCGACCAGGTTGAGGTTCACCCCGAGCAGGATCAGCTCGATCGACATCAGGATGATGATCACGTTCTTGCGGTTGATGAAGATGCCGAGCACCCCCATCACGAACAGGATCGCCGAGACGGTCAGGTAATGCTGCAACCCGATCATAGTTCGACTCCCTGGCCGACGGGCGGGTTGGTGTTCCGCGTGGCATCCTGCGGACGCCGAATGTTCTGCCGGCGGACATTCTGCTGGCGGACGCCGCCGCGCGCCCGGTGGGTCAGCACGATCGCGCCGATCATCGCGACGAGCAGCACGAGACCCGCGCCCTCGAACACGAACAGGTAGCGCGTGTAGAGCAGCGTGCCGAGCGCCTGGATATTGGGGATCGCGGCCGGATCGGGCGCGAGCGCGGTGCGGCCGGCCAGCTCCACCGGGCCCGCTTCCCACGCCCCGCCCGCGATCACGATCTCGCACAACAGCACGAGCGCCACCGCGACGCCGAACGGCAGATAGCGGACGAACCCGCCGCGCAGCTCCGAAAAGTCGATGTCGAGCATCATCACGACGAACAGGAACAGCACCGCGACTGCGCCGACATAGACGATGACGAGCAGCATCGCGATGAATTCGGCGCCGACGAGCAGCATCAGCCCTGCCGCGTTGAAGAAGGCGAGGATCAGCCAGAGCACCGAGTGCACCGGGTTGCGCGCCGTGATCACGAGCCCTGCGGACAGGACCACCATGATGGCGAACAGGTAGAAGGCGATGGTCTGGATCAAAGCTGGCCCCCGACTGGCTGTTCCCCGGCGAACGCCGGGGTCCAGGCCGGCGCTGGAAACTGGGCCCCGGCTTTCGCCGGGGAACGGAGAAAAAAGTTGGTCACGCGCTTACCGATACGGCGCATCGGCGGCAAGGCTGGCCGCGATGGCCCCTTCCCAACGATCGCCGTTATCGAGCAGCTTGCCCTTGTCGTAGATGAGCTCCTCGCGCGTCTCGGTCGCATATTCGAAGTTCGGGCCTTCGACGATCGCATCGACCGGGCAGGCTTCCTGGCAGAAGCCGCAGAAGATGCACTTGGTCATGTCGATGTCGTAGCGCGTCGTCCGCCTGGAGCCGTCGTCGCGCGGCTCGGCCTCGATCGTGATCGCCTGCGCCGGGCAGATCGCCTCGCACAGCTTGCACGCGATGCAGCGCTCCTCGCCATTGGGATAGCGACGCAGCGCATGCTCGCCGCGGAAGCGGGGCGAGAGCGGGTTCTTCTCGAACGGATAGTTGATCGTCGCCTTCTTGCGGAAGAAATATTGCAGGGTCAGCGCATGACCCTTGAGCAGCTCCCACAGCGTGAACGACTTGATATAGTAGCCGATGCTCATGCGCGTCAGGCTCCGATCGGGTGGAAGCGGGTGAGCATCAGCCAGCCCGAGACGAGGAACACGAACAGCAGCGACAGCGGCAGGAAGATCTTCCAGCCCAGCCGCATCAGCTGGTCGTAGCGATAGCGCGGCAGCGTCGCCTTCACCCACGAGAAGATGAAGAAGAACACCGCCATCTTGAACAGGATCCAGAACAGGCCGAGGCCGATCGTGGTGCCGGGGATGTGGTAGAGGAACGGCAGGTCGAGCGGCGGCAGCCAGCCGCCCCAGAACAGCGTCGCGTTGAGCGCGCACATCAGGATGACGTTGGCATATTCGCCGAGCCAGTAGAGCGCGAAGCTCATCGACGAATATTCGGTCTGGTAGCCTGCGACGAGCTCGCTCTCCGCCTCGGTCAGATCGAACGGCGTGCGGCTGGTCTCCGCCATCGACGAGATCAGGAACACGACCGCCATCGGGAAGAGCAGCGGGTTGAAGCCGTTGGCGTTGATCAGCCCAAGCACCTCGCCCTTCTGCGCGAGCACGATCGTCTGCATGTTGAAGCTGCCGGCCCACAGCACCACCGATATCAGCACGAAACCGATCGCGACCTCGTAGCTGACCATCTGCGCCGCGGCGCGGATCGCCGAGTAGAAGGGATATTTGGAGTTGGACGCCCAGCCCGCGAGGATCACGCCGTACACGCCCAGCGACGACGCCGCGAGGATGTAGAGCAGCCCGACGTTGATGTTGGCGAGAACCGAGAAGCTGCTGAACGGGATCACCGCCCAGGCGATCAGCGCGACGGTGAAGGTGATGACCGGCGCGATCAGGAACAGCGTGCGGTTCGCCGCCGTCGGGATGATCGTCTCTTGCAAAAACACTTTCAGGCCGTCGGCGAACGACTGCAGCAGGCCGAACGGGCCGACGACATTGGGGCCGCGACGCAGCGCCATCGCCGCCCAGATCTTGCGATCGGCATAGATGATCATCGCCACCGCGAGCATCACGGGCAGCGCGATGACGAGGATATCGAGGATCGACGCGATGAAATACGCCCAGCCATAGGGGAGCGCGGTGAACCAGGAGATCATGCGCGCGTCTCCGGCGACCCGACGCCTTGTTCCCCGGCGAAAGCCGGGGTCCAGGCCCCAGCCCGGAATTGGCGGTCCGCATCCCACAAAAGGCGGGCCTGGGCCCCGGCTTTCGCCGGGGAACGGGAAAGATGAACGCTCATTCTGCGGCCTCCGCGAAGGTCTCGCCGTGGAGCAGTTCCGCCGAGCAGCGCTGCATCGTCGGCGACGAGCGCGCGATCGGGTTGGTGAGGTAGAAGTCGGTGATCGGATAGACGATCGCGCCGGACACGTCGCCGCCGCGTGGTGCCACGTCGAGCGCGCCCGACAGCGCGATGCCCTCGTTCGCGAGCGTCGGATGGTCGCCGGCGATCTTCGCGCGCAGGGCGCCGAGATTGTCGAACGGCAGCGTCTTGCCCAGCACCGCGGAGAGCGCGCGCAGGATCGTCCAATCCTCGCGCCCGTCGCCGACCGGGAACACCGCGCGCTCGGCGCGCTGGACACGGCCCTCGAGATTGGCCCAGGTGCCGGGCTTCTCGGTGTAGGCAGCGCCCGGCAGGATCACGTCGGCGGCGTGTGCGCCGCGGTCGCCATGGGTGCCGATATAGACCTTGAACGCGCCGTCGAAGGCCGACAGGTCGGTCTCGTCGACGCCGAGCAGGAACAGCAGCTTGGGCGCGGCGGCGGCGACGGCGGCGAGGCCGCCCTCGGTGACGAAGCCAAGCTCGAGCGCGCCGACGCGGCCGGCGGCGGTGTGGAGCAGGCCGAAGCCCGCGCCCAGCGCCGCGGCGGTCTGCCGCGCGGCGCCGTAGCCGCCCTCGATCGTGCACGCGCCCATGCCGGCGATGACGATCACGTCGGTAGCTTGCGTGAGCGCGTCGGGCAGGTCGCCAAGCGCGGCGATATCCTCGCCCAGCCACTCGACCGGATAGGTCAGATCGACCTGCGGCCCGATCGCGAACACCTTGGCGCCACGCTTGATTGCCTTGCGGATGCGCGTGTTGACCAGCGGCGCTTCCCAGCGCGGGTTCGAGCCAACAAGCAGGATCGCCTTGGCATGCTCGACGCCCGCGATCGTCGGGTTGAAGCGCCACGAGGCGGGCTGCGACACGTCGTAGAGCGCGCCGTCGACGCGCGCCTCGTGCAGGCTTGAGCCATAGGCGCCGAGCAGCGTCTTCAACGCATAGACGCTCTCGACTTCGGCGAGATCACCGGCGAGGCCGCCGATCGCGTTGCCGGTCACGCCCTCGGCTGCCCTGGCGATCGCCTGGAATGCCTCGTCCCACGTCGCCGACTGCAGCTTGCCGCCCACGCGCACATAGGGCTTGTCGATGCGGTTGCGGACAAGGCCGTCGACCGCGTGGCGCGTCTTGTCCGACGCCCACTCCTCGTTGACGTCCTCGTTGATCCGCGGGAGCGAGCGCAGCACCTGCCGACCGCGGCTGTCGAGCCGGACGTTGGTGCCAACCGCGTCCATCACGTCGATCCCGGGCGTCTTCTTGAGCTCCCAAGGCCGCGCTTCGAACGCATAGGGCTTCGATGTCAGCGCGCCGACCGGGCAGAGATCGACGACATTGCCCGACAGCTCGCTCGTCGCGGCATGTTCGAGATAGGTGGTGATCTGCATGTTCTCGCCGCGATAGATCGCGCCGATCTCCTCGACCCCGGCGACCTCCTCGGCGAAGCGCACGCAGCGCGTGCACTGGATGCAGCGGGTCATCACCGTCTTGACGATGGGCCCCATATATTTCTCGGTGACCGCGCGCTTATTCTCGTCGTAGCGCGAATGACCTTTCCCATAGGCCATCGACTGGTCCTGCAGGTCGCACTCGCCGCCCTGGTCGCAGATCGGGCAATCGAGCGGGTGGTTGATCAGCAGGAACTCCATCACCCCCTCGCGCGCCTTCTTGGTCATCGCGCTGTCGGTGCGGACCTCCTGGCCGTCGGCGGCGGGCAGCGCGCAGCTCGCCTGCGGCTTGGGCGGTCCGGGCTTCACCTCGACTAGGCACATCCGGCAATTGCCGGCGATGCTGAGGCGCTCGTGATAGCAGAAGCGCGGAATCTCCTTGCCCGCGGCTTCGCACGCCTGGAGCACGGTGGCGCCGGCGGGCACCTCGACATCGATCCCATCGACCTTGAGCTTGGGCATCAGTTCTTATCCTCGGTCGCGGGGCGGACGCCCATGGCGAGCGACATGGCGATGTTGGGACTGGCGGGATTGACCGTAACCGTCTGCCGCGACGGGCTGACGACAAGGTCCATGTCTTCCATCGGGATCGCACCGAGCAAGGGCTGGTCGCCCAGCACCAGCGCGCCGACGAGACATTCCCGATTGGCGAAGCGCACGCGTATCGGGCCGACATAATCGACCATCTGCGTCGCGCCGTTCGCGACCGTGACCTCGCGCCGGTTCAGCATCGGCAACTGGAGTTGGTTCGCGACATGCTGCGGAATGCACATGTGGACGGCGCCGGTATCGACCAGCGCGTTGACCGTCATCGGCAGCAGGTCGTCCTGCCGCGCGTTGGCGAGTTCGATATCGGCGAGGATGACGCCCACCGCCTTACTCCGCCGCCACCGCGAGCGGTGCCTCGCCGCCCTTGCGCGCGGCGATGCGGCGTTCGATCTCGGGGCGGAAGTGGCGGATCAGGCCCTGGATCGGCCATGCCGCGGCGTCGCCCAGCGCGCAGATCGTGTGGCCCTCGACCTGCTTGGTGACCTCCTGCAGCATGTCGATCTCCTCGACATCGGCATGGCCTTCGCGCAGTCGCTCCATCACGCGCCACATCCAGCCGGTGCCCTCGCGGCACGGCGTGCACTGGCCGCAGCTCTCATGCTTGTAGAAATAGGAGATGCGGCTGATCGCGCGGACGATGTCGGTCGACTTGTCCATCACGATCACCGCCGCGGTGCCGAGACCCGAGCCGACCGCACGCAGCCCGTCGAAGTCCATCGGCGCGTCCATGATGTCCTTGGCGGGCACCAGCGGCACCGACGACCCGCCCGGAATCACCGCGAGCAGATTGTCCCAGCCGCCGCGGATGCCGCCGCAATGCTCATCGATCAGCTGGCGGAAGGGGATGCTCATCGCCTCCTCGACCACGCACGGCTTGTTCACATGGCCCGAGATCTGGAAGAGCTTGGTGCCGCGGTTGTTCTCCGCACCGAAGCTCGCGAACCAGCCCGCGCCGCGCCGCAGGATCGTGGGGCCGACCGCGATGCTCTCGACATTGTTGACCGTGGTCGGGCAGCCATAGAGCCCCGCGCCCGCCGGGAACGGGGGCTTGAGCCGCGGCTGGCCCTTCTTGCCCTCGAGGCTTTCGAGCATCGCGGTCTCTTCGCCGCAGATGTAGGCGCCGGCGCCGCGATGGACGAACACGTCGAAATCATAGCCCGACCCGCACGCGTTGCGCCCGATCAGACCCGCATCATAGGCCTCGGCGACCGCGGCGAACAGCGTCTCGGCCTCGCGGATATATTCGCCGCGGATGTAGATGTAGGCGGCGCGTGCGCGCATCGCATAGCCCGCGATCAGCGCGCCCTCGATCAGCTTGTGCGGATCGTGGCGGATGATCTCGCGATCCTTGCACGAGCCCGGCTCGGATTCGTCGGCGTTGATGACGAGGAAATTGGGTTTGCCAGGCTTGGGCTCTTTGGGCATGAAGCTCCACTTGGTGCCCGTCGGGAAGCCCGCGCCGCCGCGGCCGCGCAGGCCCGACGCCTTCATCTCGTCGATGATCGGGTCCTGCCCCTTGAGCATCAGCGCCTTGGTATCGTCCCAGTCGCCGCGCATGCGCGCCGCCGCCAGCCGCCAATCCTGGAAGCCGTAGACATTGGTGAAGATGCGGTCCTTGTCAGCGAGCATCAGCGGACTTCCACCAGATCGAGACGACGCTCGATACGTTCCAATCGGTTCTCAATCCGGTCCATTCGCTTGATGATACCCGCCATGCTCACCTCGACCGTCGCAACCCGTGCCGACATCGAGGCCAAGCTCTCCTCGGTTACTATCATGCGGCTCTTGATGTCGCCCATCTCCAACTCGAACTTGTCGAAACGCAGGTTGAGGCGTCGGAACTGCTCGCCAACGAAGTTGACGATGTTTTCCTGCTCGGTCATGCGCCCTTCCCCACCAGCTTCTCGGCGACGAAATAGACGATCACACCAAACACTAGCGCGAGGATCAGCCCGAGCGCCGCGACCATCACCTTGAGCAGAATGATCGCCAGCACGACAAATACGATGATCGACAGAAGCGCGGGCATCACCAAGCCCCTCGATAGTCGTGGTTCTCGGACACCATCTCCTTCAGCGTCGTCGGGCCGCCCTCGGGCGCGCTGACCTGGCGATCGATCTGCGGGCCCGGCTTGGGGGTACGCCCCTCGGCCAGCGCCTCGAGGATCGCGATCGTGCTGTCGTAGGTGAGGTCCTCGAAATTGTCGTCGTTGATCTGGACCATGGGCGCGTTGGCGCAGGCGCCCAGGCACTCGACCTCGGTCAACGTGAACAGCCCGTCGGGCGTCGTCTTGCCCTTGACCAGACCCTTGTTCTTGCACGCCGCCAAAACATCATCCGAGCCGCGCAGCATGCACGGCGTCGTGCCGCAGACCTGGACGTGGAAACGGCCGACCGGCGCCATGTTGTACATCGTGTAGAAGGTCACGACCTCGTACACGCGCATATAGGGCACGCCGACTTGGCTTGCGACGAACTCGATCACCGGCACGGGCAGCCAGCCCTGCGTCTGCGTGTCCGCGCCGACCTGCCGCTGTGCCAGATCGAGCAGCGGCATCACGGCGGACTGCTCGCGCCCCTTGGGGTAGCGCGCCAGGATGACCCTGGCCTGCTCGGCATTCTCCGGCGTCCAGGCGAAATCGCCCCAGCGCGCGCGGGTCTCGGCCTCGTCGGGGATGTGGACTGCGTCAGCCATCAGCCTGCGTCCGATAGATCGAGGCGACGCTCGACGCGGCTAAACCGTTCACCGAAACGATCCATGCGATGATTCAAACCCGTGATTGAGACGATAACAGTAGCAAGATGATCTTCAACCGCGCTCATCCGCAATTTCAGGTCGCCGATGTCGCCCTTCATATCGGCAATGTCGCCCTGCATCTTCTGCAACACGGCATAAATCAGGTCGTTGGAGACGGGCTCGGTCACCGGTCGCACTCCCCGAACACGATGTCGATCGCGGAGAGGATAGCGGTGGTGTCGGCGAGCATGTGGCCCTTCATCATGAAGTCCATCGCCTGCAGATGGCTGAACGCGGTCGGGCGAACCTTGACGCGGTACGGCTTGTTGGTGCCGTCGGCGACGATGTAGACGCCGAACTCGCCCTTGGGGCTCTCGGTCGCGACATAGACCTCGCCCGCGGGGACGTGGAAGCCCTCGGTGTAGAGCTTGAAGTGGTGGATCAGCGCCTCCATCGAGCGCTTCATCTCGCCGCGCCGCGGCGGCGCGGCCTTGCGGTCGGTGGTCAGCACCGGGCCTTCGGGCATTTGGCTGAGGCACTGCTTGATAATGCGCGCGGACTGCCGCACCTCCTCGACGCGCACCATGAAGCGATCGTAGCAATCGCCGCGCGTGCCGACGGGAATGTCGAACTCCATCCGGTCATAAACGTCGTAGGGCTGCGCGCGACGGATGTCCCACGGCACCCCGGCGGCGCGGATCATCGGGCCCGAGAAACCCCAGGCGATCGCGTCGTCGCGACTGACGATGCCGATGTCGACGTTGCGCTGCTTGAAGATGCGGTTGTCCGCGACCAGGCTGATCGCGTCCTCGAACAGGCGCTTGAAGCGGCCGTCGAGCCAGTCGCCGATGTCGGTGAGCAGCTTCAAGGGCACGTCCTGGTGGACGCCGCCCGGGCGCATCCAGTTCATGTGCATCCGCGCGCCGCTCGCGCGCTCGAAGAAGCCGTAGGTGTCCTCGCGCGCCTCGAACAGCCACAGGTTCGGCGTCATCGCGCCGACGTCCATGATGTGGCTGCCGAGATTGAGCAGATGGTTGGAGATGCGCGTCAGCTCGGCGAACAGCACGCGCAGATACTGGCCGCGCTCGGGCACTTCGAGGCCCATCAGCTTCTCGATGCCGAGCACGAAGCTGTGCTCCATGCACAAAGGCGAGCAATAATCGAAGCGATCGAAATAAGGGATGTTCTGCAGGTAGGGCCTGCTTTCCATCAGCTTCTCGGTGCCGCGGTGCAGCAGGCCGACATGCGGATCGACCCGTTCGACGATCTCGCCGTCGAGCTCGAGCACCAGCCGGAGCACGCCGTGCGCCGCGGGATGCTGCGGGCCGAAGTTGATCGTGTAGTTCTTGATCTCGACATCGCCGACCGTCGGATGCGCGGCATTCGCGCTGTCGGGCGACGACAGCGCATAGGCGGAGTCGCGCAGGATGTCGGGGGCGTCGGGGAGACCGGCCATCAGCGCTTCACCTCGTCGGCCTTGAGCGGGGTCGGCGCGCCGG
This sequence comes from uncultured Sphingomonadaceae bacterium, assembly GCA_903871605.1. Taxonomy (GTDB): domain Bacteria; phylum Pseudomonadota; class Alphaproteobacteria; order Sphingomonadales; family Sphingomonadaceae; genus Solisphingomonas. The sequence continues at coordinate 42,323 of CAIQHF010000028.1, read as the reverse complement.
GCGCCTGGGCCGCCTTCTCGTCACCCGGAAGCTGATAGGCACCACCTTCCCAAGGCGAGAGGAAATCGAAATTGCGGAAATCCTGCGCGAGCTGCACGGGCTCATACACCACGCGCTTGTCGGCCTCGGAATAGCGCAGCTCGACATAGCCGGTCTGCGGGAAATCCTTGCGCAGCGGATGGCCGCGGAAGCCGTAGTCGGTGAGGATGCGGCGCAGATCGGGGTTGCCGTCGAACAGCACGCCGAACATGTCGTACACCTCGCGCTCGAGCCAGCCGGCGACCGGCCAGAGCCCGGTCACCGACGGGATCGCAGTCGCCTCGTCGGTACGGACATGGACGTGTAGCCGGTGATTGCGCGTCAGCGAGAGCAGGCAATAGACCACCTCGAAACGCTCGTCGCCGCGCGCGGGATAGTCGACGCCGGCGATCTCCATCAGCTGCTGATATTCGAGACCGGGCGTGTCGCGCAGCGTGCGCAGAACCTCGACGGTGGCCTCACGCTTCACATGCAGCTGGACTTCGCCGACGCGCTCGCACGCCTCGACAAGCATGTCGCCGAGCGCGGCCGTGGCGGCATCGATCACGCCGTCGTTGGCGGCGAAGCGGGGATAGGAACTGGGCATCAGAACTTCCCACCTGCAACGCGCGCCACACCCACCCCGTTCGTGCCGAGCGACGTCGAGGCACCTGCTCCACATGGCAGCGCCTGCGAAACGTCCCTCGACTTCGCTCGGGACGAACGGATTTTGGAATAGTCGCTGGTCATCCCGGTCACCGCTCGATCGTGCCGACGCGGCGGATCTTCCGCTGCAGCTGCATGATGCCGTAGAGCAAGGCCTCCGCGGTCGGCGGGCAGCCTGGCACATAGATGTCGACGGGCACGATCCGGTCGCAGCCGCGCACCACCGAATAGGAATAGTGATAATAGCCGCCGCCATTGGCGCACGAGCCCATCGAGATGACGTATTTCGGCTCCGACATCTGGTCGTAGACCTTGCGCAGCGCGGGCGCCATCTTGTTACACAGCGTGCCGGCGACGATCATCACGTCGCTCTGGCGCGGGCTGGCGCGCGGCGCGGCGCCGAAGCGCTCGAGATCGTAGCGCGGCATGTTGACGTGGATCATCTCGACTGCGCAGCAGGCGAGCCCGAACGTCATCCACCACAGCGAGCCGGTGCGCGCCCACTGGAACAGATCCTCGGTCGACGTGACGAGGAAGCCCTTGTCCTGCACTTCGGCGGAGAGATCGTCGAAGAAGGCCTTTTCGGGCGGCTGATGCTCGGGCGGAAACGGCGCGGCCGGATCGCGGAAAACCTCTACTCCCACTCCAGCGCTCCCTTCTTCCAGGCATAGGCGAAGCCGAGCAGCAGTTCGGCAAGGAAGCCCATCATCGCGAGCCAGCCGGTCCAGCCGATCTCGCGCAGCGACACCGCCCAAGGATAGAGGAAGGCGGCCTCGAGATCGAAGATGATGAACAGGATCGCGACGAGATAGAAGCGCACGTCGAACTGCATGCGGCTGTCCTCGAACGCGGGAAAGCCGCATTCATATTCGGACAGCTTGTCGGTCGAGGGCTTGTGCGCGCCGGTCAGCCGCGCGACCGCGATCGGCAGCACGACGAACGCGGTCGAGAGCAGCAGTGCGACCCCGAGAAACAGAAGGATCGGGAGATATTGTGCGGCGACCGACGCCATGAACTTCTCCGCAGCGGGCGCACGAAAAGGCGCGACTTTGTTGGGGGCGTCTCTAGGCCTGCCGCACCTGCGAAGCAACAGGCGAGGCCTGTGAGAATGATTCGCAAACGGCTGCCCGGCGAGCGTTCCGGGATCGGAGCCCGCGCTTTCGCGGGCGCAGACGGCCCCTATTTGAGCGCTGCTGCCACGAGCTTGAGCAGCCGCGGCTGCAGCGCATCGTTGGACGCCAGCCATTGCTTGCGATCCTGCATCTGGTCGCCGCCCCGGAAATCGGTGACGAAGCCGCCCGCCTCGCGGACAAGCAACTCGCCCGCCGCGACATCCCAGCGGCTGAGATCGGTTTCCCAGAAGCCGTCGAACCGGCCGGCCGCCACCCACGCCAGATCGAGCGCCGCCGAACCGAAGCGACGGATACCCGCGACCTCGGGGCCGACGGTGCGGAAGATCCGACTCCAGACGTCGAAGTCACCATGGCCATTGAATGGCGTACCGGTCGCCAGCAGGGCCTCGGAGATATCGCGCCGCGCCGAGACGCGCAGCCGGCGGTCGTGCAGCCAGGCGCCGCGACCCTTTTCGGCCCAGAAGCTCTCATCGGTGAGCGGCTGATAGACCAGCGCCTGTGTCACCTCGCCCTTGCCGCTCGGGCGCGGCTCCTCGACCGCGATCGAGATCGCGAAATGCGGCAGGCCGTGGAGAAAATTGGAGGTGCCGTCGAGCGGATCGACGATCCAGCGCGGCTTGGACGGATCGCCCTCGACGATGCCGGATTCCTCCATGAGAAAGCCCCAGTCCGGACGGGCGTGCTTGAGCTCGTCGTAGATGGTGCGTTCGGCAGCCTTGTCGGCGGCCGATACGAAGTCGGCGGGTCCCTTGCGCGAGACCTGCAGCGCGTCGACTTCGTTGAAGTCGCGCCTGAGCTTGGGCGCCGCCTTGCGCGCCGCCTTCTGCATCACCGTGATGAGGCCGGATTGTGCTGGCATTTCTTCTACTCCAGACCCTCTCCCGCTTGCGAGAAAGGGAGGGGGCCCGCCGCGAAGCGGTGGGAGGGTGAGGGAATGACGTATCCGCAGGCGCTGCGCCCGGTTGATACGTCCTTCCCCCACCCCGACCCTCTCCCTGAGGCGGGAGAGGGAGTGAGATCATTAGTCCGCGCGGCGGACGTAGGTCTGTTCGTAGACGTCGACGACGATCTTGGTGCCCGCGCCGATGTGCGGCGGCACCATCACGCGGACGCCATTGTCGAGGATCGCGGGCTTGTAGGAAGAGGAGGCGGTCTGCCCCTTCACCACCGCGTCGGCCTCGACGATCATCGCCTCGATCGTGTCGGGCAGTTGCACCGAGATCGGACGCTCGTCATAGAGCTCCATCACCACGTCCATGCCGTCCTGCAGGAACGCGGCGGCGTCGCCCAGCACTCCGCGGTCGAGCGTGATCTGGTCGTAGGTCTCCTTGTCCATGAAGGTCAGTGCGTCGCCGTCGGCGAACAGGAACTGGAAGTCCTTGGTGTCGAGGCGGACCCTCTCGACCGACTCGGCCGAGCGGAAGCGGACATTGTTCTTCCGCCCGTCGATGAGGTTCTTGAGCTCGACCTGCATGTAAGCGCCGCCCTTGCCGGGCTGGGTGTGCTGGATCTTGACGGCACGCCAGATGCCGCCCTCATATTCGATGATGTTGCCGGGACGAATGTCCACGCCGCTGATCTTCATGTGCGACACCTGAGGTTCGAAAAGATGGGAAAGAGCAGGCGCGCGCCTTAGCGGGCGCGGCGGGCGGGAGCAAGGGGAGCGACGCGCGGCGGCGTGCGGCGCAGGGATGCGTTCGGAAGCGGAGCCCGGCCCCCAGCCTGCGCCGGGGAACCGATGCGACACGGCGCGGAATATCCTCCCTGCCCCAACCCGCCACGTTCGCGCTATTTCCTCGCCAGGACCGGATAGGGATTCACCTCGGTTCCCTGCCACCAGCGCTCGCCCGGCGCCATCGCGTGGATCTCGAAGTGGAGATGGGGGGCGCCCGCGTCGGCGTCGCCCGTCGAGCCGACCGCGGCAATCTCCTGCCCCGCCTTCACCGCCTGCCCCTCGACCAGCGTCGGCGCATAATGATCGAGATGCGCATAATAGAAGACCGTGCCGCCATCGGCCGAACGCTGGTAGATCGTCGTCCCGCCGAGCCGGCTCTGGAACAGCTTTTCGATGCGGCCGTCGGCGGCGGCCAGCACCGGGGTGCCGCGCGCCGCCATGATGTCGATCGCATGGTGCACGCGGGTGCCATCGCCGCGCGGCTCGGCCCAATCGTCATGGAGCGCGGCGGTGGAGACACCCTGGACGGGGATGACCAAGGTGCCGGCATATGAGGTGCCCTTGCCGATCGTCGTCCCGGTCGCAACGCCACCGCCGCCGGCACCGCTCCAGCCGGGGCCGGTGACGCGCACGATCGAGGCGAAACCGATCAGCAGCAGCGCGAGCAGCCCCGCAACGATCAGGCCGAAGCGGCTCACGGCTGGAAGATCGCCGGCGTCCCGGCCTTGACCATCAGCGAGACGCGCGCCGCGTCCCAGTTCGTCATCCGCACGCAGCCGTGGCTTGCGGTACGACCGATATTCTCCGGTACGGGCGTGCCATGGATTCCGTAGTGCGGCTTGGACAGGTCCATCCACACGACCCCGACCGGGCCGTTGGGGCCGGGCGGCAGCATCGCCGCCTTGTCGCTCTTCGAAGCGTCCCAGAACAGCTTGGGATTGAAGTGGAACTTCGGATTGTAATCGAGCCCGAGGATCTTCCAGGTGCCGATCGGCAACGGATCGTGGCTGCTTCCCGTCGTCACCGGGAACTGCGCGAGCAGCTTGTTCTGCGCGTCGTAGACAGACAGCGTCTTGTCCGACTTGTCGACGACGAGATGATCCGCTTGCGGCTGCGTCGAATCGACGTTGAGCCCGGCGAGCGTCTGCTTGTACAGCTCGGGAAGGTCGGCGGGATAGGCGCGCCCGCCGGTCACGACATTGGGCACCTTGATCACCGTCCCCGGCGTCAGCTTGGTGTCGGGCGAGTTGAGCGCGATCAGCACCGCCGCCGTGGTGTGATAGCGCTCTGCCAGCATCTCGAGCGCGTTGGCATAGCCCAGCGACGGCAGCTTGGCCTGGTCGTCCTCCTTGTGCGGGAGCGGGCCGACGAAGTCGCCGGCGAGATCGGCAGGGGTCAGCGTCACGTCGCGGATCGGCTGCGTCGCGGCGAATTTCTGCAGCCCCGCCGCGGTAACCGGATCGATCGCGCCCGTGGCGACGACGCCGCTCGCCTTCTGGAAGCCGGCGACCGCGCGCTTGAGACCGGCACCACCCCTGCCGTCGATCACCCCCGGGGAGAAGCCGAGATGATCGAGGATCACCTGCACCTGCATGATCTTGGGATCGGGACCGGGCTTTGCCGTGGCGGGTCTCGACTTCGGCGCGGGTCGCGCCGGCGCTTTGGCCATGCCAGCCGAGACGGTGAGCGCGCCCAGCGCGAGCGCGCCGGTGGTGAGCAATCGAAGCCGGATCATGCAGGTCCCTTCGTCATCGTGACGGCAGGGTAACGCTCGGCGGCGGCGCTAATATCCGCCGCCCCGGATCAGGCGCGGCGCGGCGTCGCCTGCGACAGAGCGAGCGCGATCAGCGCAACGCCCGCGAGGAAGATGTAGAGACCGAAACCCTCGCCCATCGCCGCCAGCGTCGCGATCCCGCCGAGCACCGCGGCGCCGACATATCCGCGGGGCACGACCAGCGGCAGCCGCATCGTGTCGATCGTACGCACCGGGCCGTCCTGCGCCGCGGTCTGGCGCAGACGTCTGCCGATCGCGGCGACGAAGCCGAGCGCGCAGGGAACCAGCGCCACCGCGGTGACGGCCGCGGCGAGCGTCAGCGACATGCGAAGGTCGCCGTCACGCCAGTCGAGCCAAGCTCCCATGCAATCGACCACCACCGCCACCGGCGCCGCGATGCGGGCGATGGCGCGGATCATGCCCTCAACACCGCATCGAACGCGCGCACCGCCGCAGCAGGGCCACCCTCGCCCTTCCAGATCGCCGCGCACATCGCCAGGAAATCGGCGCCGGCGGCGACCAGCGGTGCGGCATTGTCGGGCGTCACCCCGCCGATCGCGACGCAAGGCAGCTCGAACAGCGCGGTCCACCATGACAGGATCGAGGGATCGGGATGATGCGTCGCATCGACGGTGGTCGAAGGATAGAAGGCGCCGAACGAGACATAGTCCGCGCCCGCCTCGCCCGCTTCCATCGCGAGGTGACGACTGTCGAGGCAGCTGACACCGATCTGGACGCTCGGGCCGAGGATCGAACGCGCCTCGCGCGCATCGACGTCGTCCTGCCCGAGATGCACGCCGTCGGCGCCGAGCCGCTTGGCGAGCGCCACCGAACCCTCGACGATGAACGCGACCTCGCGATCGGCGCAGATCCTCTGGAGGGGCTCGGCGGCGCGCGCGATCGCATGATCGTCGATACCCCTGAGGCGCAGCTGAAAGGCGGCGACCGATCCCGCGTCGAGCACCGCGGCGAGATCCTCGGCGAAGCCCTCGCCGAGCGTCTCGGGCGAGATGACATAAAGCTGGCAGGCCGGACGCCGATTATGCTCGCCGAACCGCGCCGCGAAGCCCGGATCAAGCTCTACCGATGGCACGTCGATCTCCATGGCCCGGCTCTAGACGCGCGATCGCCGCGTGGAAAGCCGCAGGATCGTCGAGCCGATGCGCTACGTGCGATATGATGCGCCGACGCCTCACTTCGATCGGCCGGCGGAGATCGATCAGCACGTTGGGCCACGCGATGAGCGCGAGATTGACGACGTCCCTGCGCTTGATCGCGGCCCGATCGAACTCATCGCGCAGCCCCGCGACGTTGTCCGCCTCGATTGCGACCGTCCGCAAAAGACCGGCATGCAGCGTGATCCGCCGGCCCTCTATCGTCACCGGCAATCGCTTGAACGAGCGCAGCAGCCGGATCAGCGTCACGATCGCTGCCAGGTCGATCGCGCCGAGCACCGCCGCGACCGTCAAGCCCCAGGCGGCGAAGACGACGAGATGGACGACGAGCGTCTCGACGATCGCGAGGCCGAGCAGCACGCCGACCATCGGGCCGACGCTTCGATGGTAGGAAAAGCGGGCGACGCCGTCGGTGTCGGTGTCCGTATCCGCCGCCATCGCCGTCCCTCAGCGCTCGAGTGCTGCGACCCCCGGCAGCGTCTTGCCTTCCATCCATTCGAGGAAGGCACCGCCCGCGGTCGAGACGAAGCTGAAGTCGCCCGCTACCCCGGCCTGGTTGAGCGCCGCGACGGTGTCGCCGCCGCCCGCCACCGACACGAGGCTGCCATCCTGCGTCAAGGCGGCCGCGGTGCGCGCGAGGCTGACCGTCGCGGCATCGAAGGGCGGCGTCTCGAACGCGCCCATCGGTCCGTTCCACACCAGCGTACGGCAGTTTTTGAGCACGTCGCCCAGCGCCTCGACCGCGGCCGGGCCGACGTCGAGGATCATCTCGTCGGCGGCGACCTCATGCACGTTGACCGTGCGCGTCGGCGGGTCGGCCCTGAACTCCTTGGCGACCACGACGTCGTAGGGCAGGTGAACGGTGCAGTTCGCCGCGTCGGCGGCGTCGAGGATCGCGCTCGCGGTGTCGGCCAGATCATGTTCGCACAGCGACTTGCCGACGTCGACGCCGCGCGCCGCCAGGAAGGTGTTGGCCATACCGCCGCCGATGATGAGGTGATCGACCTTGGCGACGAGATGCCGGAGCACGTCGAGCTTGGACGAGACCTTCGCGCCGCCGACAACCGCTGCAACCGGATGCTCGGGCTTGCCCAGTGCCTTTTCGAGCGCCGTGAGTTCGGCTTCCATCGCGCGCCCGGCATAGGCCGGCAGCGCGTGCGCGAGGCCCTCGGTCGAGGCGTGGGCGCGGTGCGCCGCGGAGAAGGCATCGTTGACGTAGAGATCGCCGAGCTTCGCCATCGCCGCGACCAGCGCGGGATCGTTCTTCTCCTCGCCCTTGTGGAAGCGCGTGTTCTCGAGGATCGCGATCGCGCCGGGCTTGAGCAGCGCCACCATCTGCTCGGCGCCCTCGCCCTGGCAGTCGTCGACGAAGGTGACCTCGCGGCCGAGCACGTCGCGCAGCGCATGCGTCACCTGCGCGAGGCTCATGTCGGCCCGGCGTTCGCCCTTGGGGCGGCCGAAATGGGCGAGGATCAGCACGATCGCGCCCTTGTCGGCGAGTTCGGCGATCGTCGGTGCCGCAGCACGCAGGCGGGTGTCGTCGGTGACACGCGCGCCGTCCATCGGCACGTTGAGATCCTCGCGCACCAGCACGCGTTTGCCGCGGATGTCGCCGATGTCGTCGAGCGTCTTGAACGAACTCATATCGCCTCCACAAAAGCCTGTTGTTCCAGCGCGACGGCGTCACCGACGGCGATCTCGCCGGCAGACACGACGCGCAGCAGCCGCCCGCCGCGCCAGCCCGGCGTCAGCGCCGCCTTGAGCCCGGGCGCGACCTCCTCCATCCGGCTGCACGGATCGCATTCGCCGGTGATCTCGAACAGCGCCGAGCCGACGCGCAGCCGCGCGCCCTTGTCGCGCGGCAGGTCGATCGCGTCGAGCAGCAGATTGACCCGCCGGTCGGACCCGGCGAGCGGCGGGTCGCCGAGATCGGCCATCGCCGCGCGCCAGTCCGCGAGCAGCATCGCGGTAACCTGGCGCCGGCCGCGGCCGCCCGGCTTGATCGCGCCACGGAAGTCGCCGGCGATGCCGGTCGTGATGCCGACCGCGGCATGGTCGATCGTCTCGACCACGCCGCGTGGCCGGGCCTTGCGCGCGATGCCGAGCAGGCGCCCGGTCACACGCTCACCCCTCCCCCGTTCGTCCTGAGCGAAGTCGAAGGACGTGCCGCAAGCGCACCGCTCGCAACATGCACTTCGACGTCGCTCGGTGCGAACGGGTACAGCGTCACGCCCAGATCAGAGCGTCTTGGCGATCGCGCCGGCGGTGTCGACCATGCGGTTGGAGAAACCCCATTCATTGTCGTACCAGCTGAGCACGCGCACCAGCTTGCCGTCGATCACCGCGGTCTCGAGGCTGTCGACGGTGGACGAGGCCGGCGCGCCGTTGAGGTCGATCGAGACCAAAGGCTCGTCGGTATAGTCGAGCACGCCCTTCATCGGACCCTCGGCCGCCGCCTTGAGCAGCGCGTTGACCTCCTCCTTGCTGGTGTCGCGCGCGGGCGTGAAGGTCAGGTCGATCATCGAGACGTTCGGTGTCGGCACGCGGATCGCCGAGCCATCGAGCTTGCCCTTCAATTCGGGCAGCACCTCGCCGACCGCGCGCGCGGCGCCGGTCGTCGTCGGGATCATCGACATGCCCGCGGCGCGCGCGCGGCGGGGATCGGAATGGACCTGATCGAGGATCTTCTGGTCGTTGGTATAGGCGTGGACCGTGGTCATCAGCCCGCGCTCGATGCCGATCGCGTCGTTGAGCACCTTGGCGACGGGCGCCAGGCAGTTGGTGGTGCAGGAGGCGTTGGAGATGATCGTCATCTCAGCGGTGATCTTGTCGTGGTTGACGCCGTAGACGACGGTCAGGTCGACGCCCTTGGCCGGCGCCGAGATCAACACCTTCCTGGCGCCCGCGGCGAGATGCTTGCCGGCCGAGTCGCGGTCGGTGAAGAAGCCGGTGCACTCGAGCGCGATGTCGACACCCTGCGCGGCATGCGGCAGGTTGGCGGGGTCGCGCTCGGCGGTGACCGCGATGCGCTTGCCGTCGATCACCAGATCCTGGCCGTCGACCTCGACCGAACCCTTCCATGTGCCGTGGACCGAGTCGCGCTTGAACAGGCGGGCATTGTCGGCGGGCTTGCCGAGATCGTTGATCGAGACCAGCTCGAGCCCGCAGTCGGGACGCTCGAGGATCGCGCGTGCGACCAGCCGGCCGATACGACCGAAGCCGTTGATCGCAACTTTCACCGCCATGTCAGATTCTCCTAGACTGCCCCGGGCACCGTCCGGGCGGGTCCGCCCGTTTGCGGGCTCCTTTGTCCCGCATGCGACAAATCGTCAACCTGTGCGACGGGTTGCGGGGGGCGGCCGCCATGCTATGCCCATGCACCGACATGCAGGACGATCCTCTCCAACAGGCGCTGAGCCAACTTGAAGCGGCGATCGACCGACTCGATTCGGTCGCGCGCCCGGCTGCGTCCGACGCGCGGCTGGCGGCGATCGAGGCGCGCCACAATCGCCTGCGCGACGGCGCCGCCGAAGCGCTGGCGCGGCTCGACCGGCTGATCGGCACTGCTGCGCCGCGGCCGGAGAGCGACTGAGACGATGGCGCAGGTCCAGATCGAGGTGGGCGGGCGCCGCTATCAGGTCGGCTGCCGCGACGGTGAGGAACAGCGGCTGGAGGCACTTGGCCGGCTGGTCGATGAGCGCGCCGCCGACGTGATCCGCGCGATCGGGAAGGGCGAGGAGAGCCGCCAATTGCTGATGACCGCGCTGCTGCTCGCCGACGAGCTCGACGAGGCGCGCTCGATCGTCGCCGAACTGCACGCGCAGGAGCAGGCGCGCGTCGCCGCGGTCGCACGGAGCGCCCGGCGGATCGAGGCGATCGCGGCAAAGCTTGAGAATGGCGGGCAGAGCGCCTAGATTGTCAGACGGTGGGCACTGCCCGATACGAGCTTTTGCGAACATCCCTGAGGCGATTCAACATCCTAGGGGGTCGTCCCTGGTCGGACCCTGGTCCGTGCTACATGGCCCCCACCTGACGTTTACGGCGTCAGAGGATATTCCGGCAAACGGTCATGGCGGTCCCACCACCCCGATCCGATGACAAGCAGGCGCTGCGGCGCGTGCTGCGCGAAGCGCGGCGGCGCTTCGTCGCGAGCCTCGATCCGCACGCCTATCAAGCGGCGCTGGCGGCGATCGATACGCGACTATCGCCCTTGCTGCGCCGTGCCGGCCCGATCGCCGGCTATGTCGCGCTCCGCGGCGAGGCCGATCCCCTGCCCTTCCTGATGCGCGCCTGGCATGCGGGCCGCGACGTCGCGCTGCCACACATTGCGGAACGCGGCACCGAGCGCGACATGGTCTTCGCGCGCTGGTCGCCTGCGACGATGCTGACGCCCGGCCATGCCGGCATCCCGCAGCCCGATGCGGACGACGTGATCCAGCCCGCCATCGTCCTTGCGCCACTGGTCGGCTTCGATCGCGGCGGCGCGCGCCTTGGCCAGGGCGGCGGCTTCTATGATCGCTGGTTCGCAGCGCATCCCGCGGCTATGCGCATCGGTATCGCGTGGAGCGTTCAGGAGTTGCCTTCGCTCGCATGCGACGCTTGGGACGTGCCGCTGCACGCGATCGTCACCGAGCAGGAATGGATCGAGCCCCGATGACTCCCGAGCAGCCCCCCGAACCCTATCAGCCGAGTTGGCGGCGTACCGCCGGCGCTTTCCTCATCCTCGGCTGCATCGCGCTCTGGGCGGGGCTGGTCGTCCAGCTGGCCGGGCTGGTCGGGCGACTGCCCGCATTGGCGCAAGCGCTCTTCTATCTGGTCGCGGGCATGGCATGGATCTGGATCCTGCCGCTCCGCAATATCCTCAGCTGGAGCGAGACGGGCCGCTGGCGGCGCTGAGCGCACGCCCCGACCGCCACGTGATCATCGGATCGCTTGGACCCGACCCCCGCCTCAGCGCCTTCCGGTGCAGGCCGTCTGGATGGCGGCCTTCCATGTCTCGCTGCCCGCAGGCGTCGGGTGCACGCCGTCGACGGTTGGAAAAGCGGCGGGCGGCGCCACGAATAGGGCGCGGTGCGCGTCTGCGATCCTTGCGATCGCTGCGTTCTCGCGCGCAATCGCACGGCTCACGCTATTCTGCGACACCGCGTCTCGCAGATGGATAGGCGGCACGGCGACAAGGATCAGCCGCCGGCCGGCGAGCGGCGCCAGCAGCGCCTCATAATCCCGCGCGAACCGCGCGACGGGGGTTTCGCGCCGCCTGACGTCGTTCGTGCCGAGCGCCACGACGATCACCGCGGGATCGATCCGCATCGCCAGATCCTTCGCGGGGCCGATCATGTTCCAGACGCGCGCGCCGCTGATGCCCGCATTGAAAGCGGGGTAGCCGCACAATGTCGGCACCCAGGCATTCTCGGTGATGCTGTCGCCGATCAGCAGCGCGATACCCCGGGGTGCCTTGTCCGCCTGCTGGTCGAGCGAGACCCATTTGCGGCTGACGTAGAAGGCCGTCTCGCTCGCCGCGCGGTGGTCGCGCCAATGCTCGCATGCGGCGCCCGCGGCCAGGCACAGCAGCGCGATCACGATCATGGCGGCGCTGTGGCGTAGTTTCATGCGCAGGGCGTAGCGCAACACCGGCACGGGTGCCACGGCCCCGCCATCACCCGGGCGATCCGCCTGGGAAAATGGCGCGAGTGACGGGACTTGAACCCGCGACCTCCGGCGTGACAGGCCGGCGCTCTAACCAACTGAGCTACACCCGCGTGGGGACCCCGCTTGCGGGGTGGAGGGGCCTCTAGGGGAGGCTCCCGACCCTGTCAAGCGAGCGGCGAGCCCCCATCCCGATCTTTGCGACGGCCCTGCGCCAGCGTGCCGCGCTCGAACAGGAAACCCGCAATATCGGGGCGGCCGGCGGTATCGAGCACGGTGTGGATGATGATTAACAGCGGTACGGCGAGCACCGCGCCCGCCGTCCCCCACACCCAGCCCCAGAAGCTCAGCGCGACGAGAATCAGCAGCGGGCTGATCGTCAGCCGGCGGCCGACGATCGTCGGCGTGACGACATTGGCCTCGACCAGATGCAGCCCGATGAAGATCAGCGGCGGCATCGCCGCGGTCCACGGGTCGGCGAAGGTCATCAGCCCGCCGAGCGCAAGCAGCACCGCAGCAGCGAACGGCCCGAGATAGGGGACATAGTTGAGCAGGGTCACCAGCCCGCCCCACATCAGAGGCGTCGGCAAGCCCACGACATAGACCGCCCCCGCGACGATGCATCCGAGCACGACGTTGATGACGGTGATCGTCGCGATGTAGGAGGATGTCGCATCGACGACGTCCTGGATCACCCGCGCCAGCGTCATCGCGCTGGTGAAGGTGGCGCGGCTGGTGATGCTGTAGCGACGCGCGCGCGTCCATCCGGCGAGGAAGAAATAGATCACCAGCATCGCGAAGAAGATCTGGATGATCGCGAACGGCGCCGAGGTGGTGACGAGCGAGAGCAGCGAATTGGGCGTCTCGATCGACACCGTGTGCGGATGCGCCTTGGACAGCGCGATGCTGTTGGCAAGCTCGCCCGCCGACTTGTTGAGGCTGGCATAGACATTGACCAGCGGGCGCACCGTGGTGCGGATCATCCCGATCCGCTGCGGCAGCATCGATACCCAGTTGCTCGCCGGCACGACGATCGCGGCGACCGCCACATTGGCGATGCCGATGAACACGATCAGACAGAAGAAGGCCGCCAGCGCCGACGGCACGCCGCGCCGCTCGAGCCATTCGAGCAGCGGCACCAGCGCGATCGCGACGACCAGCGCGGCGGTGACGGGAAGGAAGAACTCGGCCCCCGCGCGCAGCGCGAAGGGCAGAGCGAGCACCAGCCCCAGCCCCAAGGTGAGCGCGATCGAGGCGAGCAGCCGGTCGCGGTGATAGCCGCCGGCCAGCAGCGCCGCGGCGGCCGGATCGCCGTCGCGGTCGCCTGCCACCGTCCCGTCGATGTCGTGGGTCGGCAACTCCACCTGTTCAGACCTCGCGGATGCCGATCGCGGATTCGTCGGCGGTAGCGTAGGGCTTAGCACGCGGCTCAGCGCTTCGGGAACGGGGGGCGCCGTCGCGCGCCGATCTTGTCTAGTGGTTGCCCGTCAGCAACACCGTGATCGCGACGACCGCGACGATCAGTGCTGGAACCAGCCACCGCGTCATCCGCTCGGAGCGAATGACCCGCATCGCGGCCCCGCCGCGCAGCGCAGCGAGCGCGGACCCGAGCCGCCCCAGACGCCGAGACGCGCGTCGTCGTCCGGGCCCGCGGCCCGAGCGCAGATCCGCATGGATTTTGGCGATCAGCCTGTCGAGATCCGCGTCGTCTGCCATCGCGCACATGTCGGATGCCTGCCGTCGCGAAGCAAGCCTTTCGGCACTCACGCGCGGGCGATTCGGATTGTCCTTAGAGCGGATTAACCGGCTGTTCGGAAATTCGCGGCATGGTCGGGCGATGGCGGGCAGAGCATCAGGATCGGCATCAACCGTTCCCGGCGAAACGGGCGGATTGGCCTCTCTGAGCCGGCTCAAACGTGGGTGGCGCCAGCCTAAACCCAGCGTCACCGACAGCGAGAAGGCGGCGCGCGCGCTGCGCTTCATCCAGTGCGTCGAGGATCAGGGCAGCGGCTGGTTCTGGGAGACCGACCGCGAGGGCCGCCTTAGCTATCTTTCGGCGAGCATCGTCGACCAATTGTGCGCAATCGGCCAGGATCCGGTCGGCGAACCGCTGTGCGACGTCTTCACGGTCCCCGGCGACGACGTCTCCGCCGAACGCACGCTGCGCTTCCATATCCTCGGACGCACATCCTTTTCGGACTACCATGTCAGCACCGCAGCCGCGGCCGATCGCAGCTGGTCGATTTCGGGGCGGCCGCTGTTCGACGACGTCGGCCAGTTCCGCGGTTTCGTCGGGACCGGTGCTGATCTGACCGCCAAGCGCCGCACCGAGGCCGAGGTGACCAGGCTCGCTCTGTTCGATTCGCTCACCGGGCTCGCCAATCGTGCCAAGATGCAGCTGTCGCTCGACCAACTGCTCGCGCGCCGCCCCGGGCAGTGGCAGCCGCTCGCGTTGCTGCTGCTCGATCTCGACCGGTTCAAGGCGGTCAACGACACGCTCGGCCACCAGACCGGCGACCTTTTGCTCAAGCTGGTCGCGCAGCGCCTCCAGCGCACCGTCGGCGACGGCGCACTGGTCGGGCGGCGTGGCGGCGACGAATTCGAGGTCGTCATCGCCGGCGAGTGCCGCCGCGATGTGCTTGCCGACATGGCGCACGGAATCGTTGCGGCATTGTCGCAACCCTATCACATCGCCGGCTCGTCTATCTCGATCGGCTGCTCGATCGGCATCGCGATCGCCCCCGACGACGGCGATACCTCCGAAACGCTCGTCCGCAATGCCGACCTCGCGCTTTACGCCGCCAAGGGCGACGGCCGCGGCACGCATCGTTTCTATATCGCCGAACTGCTCGCCCTTGCGCAGATGCGGCGCCAGATGGAGGACGATCTGCGCCAGGCGCTGCCCGGCGGCCAGCTCCATCTCGTTTATCAACCCGTCGTCGGCACCGCCACGGGCGCGATCACCGGCTACGAGGCGCTCGTCCGCTGGGAGCATCCGCGGCTCGGCGCGATCTCCCCCGCCGACTTCATTCCCGTCGCCGAGGAATCGGGGCTGATCGAACCGATCGGCGAATGGGTGCTGCGCACCGCGACGATGGCGGCGGCCCAATGGCCGGCACCGGTTCGGATCGCGGTGAACGTCTCGCCGATCCAGTTCGCGCGGCCGACGCTGCCCCTGCTGGTCACCAGCGCGCTTGCCAAGTCGGGGCTCGATCCCGCCCGGCTCGAGCTCGAGATCACCGAAAGCGTTTTCCTCGGCGGATCGAGCGCCAACGACGAGACCTTCCGGAACCTCAAGCTGCTCGGCGTCCGGCTCGCGCTCGACGATTTCGGAACGGGCTATTCGTCGCTCGGCTATCTCAAGACCGCGCCGTTCGACAAGATTAAGATCGACCAGTCGTTCGTTCGCGGGCTCGGCCACGCCGGGTCGCGCAACGCGGCGATCATCAAGGCGATCGTGACGCTGGCCGACGCGATGCACCTCGAGACGACCGCCGAGGGGGTAGAGGCACAGGACGAGATCGAGCTGATCCGCGCGCTCGGCTGCACGCACATCCAGGGCTTCGTCTATGGCCGGCCGGTGCCTGAGCAGCAGGTGATCCAGCAGCTTTCGGGCACGACCGTCGCGGTGCCGACGGGGGTCAAGGTCAGCCGGGCGGCGCGGACGCGGATGCTCCGCACGATCTGGATCGCGCGCGACGGGCGCCGCATCCCGGCAAGACTGCGCGACATCTCGTCGGCCGGCGCGATGATCGACGATTTCGAGCCGCTTGAGCTTGCAGCCGACGCGCGGATCACGATCGAGTTCGTCGAGGGCGAGCCGCTCGACGGCGTGGTGCGCTGGATACGATCGGGCCGTGCCGGGATCGCACTCGACCAGATCTTCGACTTTCGCTCGATCCGCCAGCTGGCACGCTTCCAGTCCGCGGCCTGATCACCGCCCCGCAGGCGGCGGCTTCAGAAATGATGCGTGCACATCGCCAGCAACAGGATGATCGGGATCGGAATTCCGATGAAATAGAGCAGGATCGATCGCACGGACGCCTCCATTGGCCAGGGTTGCCCGAGACAACCCCTGACGGCCGCGATGGCTCCCGGGGTGGCGTGGGAAGGCCGCGCGCCGTGGCCTCCCCACGCCGATAATCAGAGGGCGCCCTCTCAGCGCGGCAGCTGCTGATTGAGATAGACCGTCTCGAGCGCGACGCGCTCGGCGTCCTCCTTGGGCTCGACGCCGGCGGCGTGGCCGCCCTCGATCGCTTCGTCATAATAGAAAGGATCGTGATAGGCCTCGAGCCTGGCGGCGAATTTGCGCGCGTGGCCGGGATGCACCCGGTCGTCGCGGGTCGACGTGTAGATGAACGGCACCGGATATTTCACGCCGGGGCGAAGCGCCTGATAGGGCGAGTATTTCGAGATGAACGCCCAGTCGGCGGGCTTGTCGGGATCGCCATATTCACCCATCCACGATGCGCCCGCGAGCAGGTGCGAAAAGCGCTTCATGTCGGTGAGCGGCGAGCCGATGATCGCCGCGCCGAACAGATCGGGGCGCTCGGTGATCGCGACCGACGCCATCAGCCCGCCGTTCGATCGCCCCGACACCGCGATACGCTTCGTCTGCGACACGCCGCTCGCGACCAGGTCCTGCGCGACCGCATAGAGATCGTCATAGGCGTTCTGCCGCTTCTCGCGCAGCGCGGCGTCGTGCCAGGCGGGGCCATATTCGCCGCCGCCGCGGATGTTGGCGAGCACATAGGCATTGCCCTCCTCCACCCAGAACAGGCCGAGCGGGCCGGACCGATAGGGTTCGGAGACGAGATAGCTCGGCGTCTGCGCGAGCTCGAACCCGCCATAGGCGTGGATCAGCGCTGGCACCGGGCCGCTTGTCCCCTTCCTGCGGACGAGGAAGTACGGAACCTTGGTGCCGTCCTTCGAGGTGGCGAAGCGCTGCTCGACGGTCATCGTCGCGGCGTCGAAACGCGCGGGAAGCGCCTGCACCGGCGCTGGCGCTGCGCCGGGCGTGACGCGGAACAGCGTCGGCGGGGTCAGCATGCCCTCGACGGTGGCGAAGGCGAGATCGCTGTCGGGGGCGGTGGCGGAGAGATGGACCGTGGATTTGTCTGGAAGCGCGACCGCGCGACCGCGCCACTGGCCGTCGGCGTCGCGCTTGATCGTCAAGAGTCGTCCGGACACGTCGTCGAGCAGCTTGACCCATAGCAGCGACTGGCTCGCCGACACCTCCTCGACCGCCTGATGCGACGTCGGCACGAACAGCGTCTCGATCGCGGGCGACTTGCCGGCGAGGAGGTCGGGGATCGAATAGGCGACCAGCGCGCCTGCTGGATGACCGGCCCACGCGCTCTTGAGCGTCGCGATCAGCCGGCCGTCGATCACATCGGAGACGTCGGCATCGTCGGGCAGCGGCGAGGCGACCAGCCGGCCGTCGGGGGCGATGTGGCTGAGCTTGTGGTGGTAGAAATCGATCCCGCGCAGCACGATCGGCCAGGTCCGGTCGCCATCGACGAGCGTCTGCGCGGCCACCGAGACGTCGCTCACCTGCCCTTCGCTGACGACGGTCGCCTGCCCGAGCGGAGTACCGCGCTTCCACAGTTTGACGATCCGCGCATAGCCCGAATCGGTGACGCTGCCCGGTCCGTAATCGGTGCCCACATAGAGCGCGTCGGGGCCGGCCCACGCGACCTCGCTCTTGGCCGCGGGCAGCATGAAGCCGCCGTCGACGAAAGCGCCCTTGTCGAGGTCATATTCGCGGATCGTCGCCGCGTCGCCGCCGCCATCGGACAGCGACACCATGCAGCGCACATAGGCGGGCCACAGGCAGGTCGCGCCCTTGAACACCCAGCGCTTGCCCTCGGCCTTGCCGAGCGCGCCGACGTCGATCAGCGTGCGCCATTCGGGTTTACCCGCCGCGAAGGCGGCGAGCGGCGAAACGCGCCACAGCCCACGCGGGTGCGCGGCATCCTGCCAGAAATTGAGCACGCGTGCGCCCAGGATGCGCTCGGGCTCGGCGATCTTGCGATCGTCTGAAAGCAGCGTCTCGGCGCGGCTGCGATAGGCGGCGAACCCCGGCAGCCGCTCGAGCTTGTCGGTCGTCCACGCGTTCCAGCCCTTGACCGTCGCCAGCGCGTCCGCGTCGTCGACCTGCTCGAGGCCGACATAGGGGTCGGCGGGCTGCGGCGGCGCGGCGTGTGCCAGCCCTGCCAGCAGAAACGCTCCGGTTGCGACCGACACACTCAAGCGACGCATATTCGGCTCCCTGTTCGCCATTTTTTCCACCATAAGCCGGGATTGCGCCGCAACGGAAGCGACGGGACTCGCCAATCGCCGCGCAAGGCGGCAGGATCGCGCGATGCAGCTTGGAATCCTGGCCCGCGCAACCCGCTGGCTGCTCGGCGCGCTTGCCGCGCTCGTCGTGTTGGCGGTCACGCCCGCCGCTGTCGCGCCGCTGCGGCTTGCCGATGCGACCGGCTTTGCAGGCGCTTCCGGGCCGGTCGTCGCGACCCCCGCGGATCTCTACGGCCCGCTGTTCCGCGCGGTGCAGCTCGCGCACGTCTTTCCCGACGGCAAGACCTTTGCCGACGCCGTGCCGCGACGCGACGCCGGCGCGATCCTGATCGACTATCGCACCCAGCACCCCCGCAGCGCCGCTGCGCTGCGCCGCTTCGTACTCGCCAACTTCGCCATTCCGGCCACACCCGCCAGTGCGCCCCCCGCCGTCGGCGTCGCGCGGACGCCGCTGCTCGCGCATATCGCCGGGCTCTGGCCCGTCCTGACCCGCGAACCCGCCGCGACCGCAGCGTCGGGATCGGCGCTGACGCTGCCCAGCGCCTATGTCGTCCCGGGCGGGCGCTTTCGCGAAATCTATTATTGGGACAGCTATTTCACGATGCTCGGGCTCGCGCGCGACCGGCGCGGCGATCTGGTCGAAAGCATGATCGACGATTTCACCACGCTGATCGAGCGCTACGGCCACATCCCCAACGGCACGCGCACCTATTATCTCAGCCGCTCGCAACCGCCGGTCTATTATCTGATGCTCGGCCTGTCGCCCGCGCACGACGTGCCGACCTTCCGTCGCCGGCTCGCGGCGCTGCGCCGCGAACATGCGTGGTGGATGCGCGGCGAGGACGGTCTCGCGCCGGGCCAGGCGCGCTTCCACGTCGTCCGCCTGCCCGACGGCACGCTGCTCAATCGCTATTGGGACATGCGCGCCACGCCGCGCGAGGAAAGCTATGCCGAGGATGTCGCCACCGCCGCGGCATCCGATGAACCCGACGACGCGCTGTTCCGCAACCTGCGCGCGGCTGCCGAAAGCGGCTGGGACTTCTCGTCGCGCTGGCTGGGCGACGGCCGGACGCTCGCCACGATCCGCACCACCGACATCGCCCCGGTCGATCTCAACAGCCTGCTCTACGGAATGGAGCGGATGATCGCGCTCGCCTGCGCGCGGATCGGCGACTCGGCCTGCGTCGAGCAATATGTGGCGCGCGCCAACGCCCGCGCCGCTGCGCTGCGCACCGATTTCTGGGTGGCGCGCGACAACCGCTTCGCCGATCTCGACTGGCACAATGGTCGCCCCACCGCGATGCTGTCGGCAGCGACGCTGTTCCCGCTGTTCGTCGGGGTCGCGCGGCCCGACCAGGCCAAGGCGGTGGCGCAGACGGTGCGGCTGCGGCTGCTCGCGCCCGGCGGGCTGCGCACCACGACGACGCGCACCCGCCAGCAATGGGATGCGCCCAATGGCTGGGCACCGTTGCAGTGGATCGGCGTCGTCGCGCTGCGCGACAATGGCGAGCCGTCGCTGGCGCGCGGCATCGCGCAACGCTGGCTGGCGACGGTATCGGCGCGCTACCAGGCGACGGGCAGGCTGGTCGAAAAATATGATGTCGAGCGCGGGCGCGGCGGCGGCGGCGGCGAATATGCGCTGCAGGACGGCTTCGGCTGGACCAACGGCGTCACCCGCGCGCTTGCCGGCGACTATGGTCCGGGCGTCGCCAATTAGGCGGTGGGTCGCACCATCTCGAATTTCGCCTCGCGCCCGATCTCGGCATAGTCGGCCCGGTAGCCCGCGCGAAGGATCGGCCGCGCGGCAAAGGTGTCGAACAACCCTTCCGCGGTCAGGAAGGCGGGGTCGATATGCACACCGACGACCTGCCCGATGACCAGCCAGTTATCGATCGCGGTACCGTCGAGATCGCGCAGACGGTGGATGTCGACGACGCGGCATTCGAGCGACGCGGGACTCTCGGCCACGCGTGGCGGCGCGACCAGGCGCGATGGTACGGGCGTCAGCCCGGCGCGGACGAACTCGCTGACGCCGTGAGGGAGCGGCGCGGCGCATTCATTCATCCGCTCGGCGAGCGGTCGCGTCGCGAGGTTCCACACGAACGCCCGAGTCGCCTCGCAATTGGCGACGCTGTCCTTCCGCCCGACCGACGAGAAGGCCAGCATCGGCGGCGAATCGGCGACCGCGTTGAAGAAGCTGTAGGGCGCGAGGTTGGGCCGCCCCGCACCATCGACCGTCGACACCCACCCGATCGGGCGCGGGGCGACGATCGCCTTGAACGGGTCGTGCGGAAGACGATGGCCCTGCGCGGGCTCGTAGAAATGGGTGTCGATCATTACCGCCATCTAATCATCCGATCACGCTGCCGCCATGCACTGTGCCACGCGTGCAACACTCTTGGCCGAATATGCTGCATCGCGGCAGACGACGGGTGCTGTCGCCAAACTGACATTTGCCATCTCTAGCGGCGGCGATAGCAGGGCGCCGAGGCCCGGCAGGGATTCGCTTAACCAGGGGTGTACCATCGTGATTTATTTTAGGCAGGGCGCGCGCGCGTCCGTTTCGCTTCTTGCGCTTGCGGCAATGACGCCGGCCTTTGCGCAGTCGACGGGCTCGCAGGTGTTCGACCAGCCGGAGATCGTGGTCACCGGCACCAAGGGCCCCAAGCAGGTCGACGGCGTCTCGATCCCCGACACGCCCAAGACGCGGCAGATCCTCACGCAGGCACTGATCACGCACCTCACACCGGGCCAGACGATCAACGACACGATCAATCTCGTCCCCGGCGTCAGCTTCCAGAACAATGACGGCTATGGTTCCTCGGGCGGCTTCCTCACCATCCGCGGCTTCGACCAGTCGCGTATCTCCGAGACGTTCGACGGCATCCCGCTCAACGATACGGGCAATTACGCGCTCTATTCGAACCAGATGCTCGATCCCGAGCTGATCGACCAGGTCAACGTCTCGCTCGGCTCGACCGACGTCGACAGCCCGACTCCGTCGGCGACCGGATCGACGGTCAACTACACCACGCGCAACCCCACAGAGGACTTCCACGTCCGGCTCGAGGGTTCGGCGGGCGAATATGACATGATGCGCATCTTCGGCGTCATCGACACGGGCAATCTGACCAGTTTCGGCACGCGCGCCTGGATCGCCGCTTCCAAGCAGGCCTATAACGCGCCGTTCAACGACTTCGGCAAGGTCGACAAGCAGCAGTTCAACGCGAAGATCTATCAGCCGATCGGCTCGAATGGCGACTTCGTCTCGGTCGGCGGGCATTTCAACAAGAACCACAATAATTTCTTCGGCTCCGAGCCGCTGCGCAACGACACGACCATCCTGAACAGCACCGGCCAGGTGATCGGCACGCGCATCGCCGGCCCCGATTCGAGCGTCAACCGCTTCGCCAGCGGCTCGGACGAGCGCGACTATCAGAACCAGCTTTACTACAAGCTCGGCGCCTGCTCGCGCCTGGCGCCGGTCAACGGCACCGCGCAGAACGAGACGACCACGCTTTCGCCGACCGGCGCGAACATGAACCAGGCGGCCTGCGGTTCGGAATATGACGACCGCTATAATCCCTCCAAGACCGGTAACATCCGCATCAATTCGCGCTTCACGCTGACGCCCAGCCTGATCCTGACGGTTGATCCCTTCTATGAATATACCGATGCCAATGGCGGCGGCACGATGAAGGCGAGCGAGGGCACCTATTCCTCGAAGAACCCCGTCACCGGCGTGGTCTCGCATCTCACCGGCGCGTTCGGGGGCACCTTCTACACCGGCCACGACCTCAACGGCGACGGCGACACGCTCGACACCACGCTGCTGCTGGCGCCCAGCAACACGGTGACAAACCGCTACGGCGTGATCGGCAACCTGCTGTGGAACTTCGCGCCAACGCAGACCGTCCGCGTCAACTACACGCTCGACTACGGCCACCACCGCCAGACCGGCGAAGCCTCGGTCCTGAGCGCCAATGGGTCGCCGACCAATCTCTTCCCGCATGACAGCGGCGGCCTGACCGACGCCAACGGCAACGTCCTGCAGAAGCGCGACCGCGTCTCGCTCGCCATCCTCAATCAGGTGGCGGCACAGTATCGCGGCAAGTTCTTCGACGACAGGCTGACGGTCGAAGCGGGCGTGCGCGGCGCCTTCTTCCAGCGCAAGCTCAACAACCATTGCTTTGCGACCTCGGGCGGCGGCTTCGTCGATTGCCCCGAGAGCGACGCCGAAGCGGCGATCTACGCGGCCAACAATCCGTCGGGGATCAATCCCACGACCGGCCTGCCGACCGGCTATCAGCTGCCGCAGAAGCGCAACTATCACTACAACAAGGCGCTGCCGAGCGCGGGGCTGATCTTCCAGCTGACCCCCGACGTCAGCGTGTACGGAGACTATTCGAAGGGCGTGCAGGTGCCTGGCACCGATCAGCTCTACAATTCCTTCTACTATCCGCAGGGCAATGCCGCCGCGAGCCCGAAGGCCGAGACCAGCGACAATTTCGATACCGGCCTGCGGATGCGCAGCGGCAAGGTCCAGGCGCAGCTGGCCGGCTGGTACACGATCTTCAAGAACCGGATCGAGCAGAATTACGATCCGATCCTGCAGCTCTCGACCTACACCAACCTCGGCACCGTGCATAAATATGGCGTGGATGGCAGCATCGCCTATCAGGTGATCCCGCAGCTCTCGCTCTACGCGTTCGGATCGTATCTCCACTCGAAGATCCTCGACGATGTGCAGCTGGGCACGTGCGGCGGCAGCGGTTTCCAGACGCTGGTCGGGCCTTCGGCGGCATGCACCCCGGGCGCGGCGATCCTCGCCAACACCGCGGGCAAGCGTGAATCGGGTTCACCGACCTTCACCTTCGGCGGCCGCGCCCAGGGCAATTTCGGCCCGCTTGAGGTCGGTATCCAGGCCAAGCGTACCGGTCCGCGCTACATCAACGACCAGAATACCGCGGTCTATCAGAGCTACACCCCGGCCGCGGTCGGCGGCGTCGCGCAATCGCCGGTCTTCTACGAAGTCTATGGCAAGAAGACCAAGCCCTACACCGTGGTCGACCTCGACGCTCGGCTGTCGCTCAAGGCGTTCGGGCTCAACGACGCGACCTGGGTGCAGTTCAACGTGACCAACCTGTTCGACAAATTCTACACGGGCGCCTCGTCGACATCGAACGCCACCGCGTCGAACACCACCGTCAACTTCTGGCAGCTCAGCGCGCCGCGGACGATCTCGGGAACGATCAACTTCGGCTTCTGATCGGCTCGATACCGGCAAGTTTGGAGGGGCGGTCGGCGGAATGCCGGCCGCCCTTTCGATTCGCGTATTTCGCGCCTGACATCGGCCGGCAACACCGGCATACAACCGGCGCGCCTATGATTCTTCCCGCCGCCCCGTTCGCCCGTCCCTGTCTCGCGCTTGCGCTGGCGCTCGCGCTGGCGGGGTGCGGCGGCAAGAAGACGCCGCCGCCCACGCCCGATCCGACCGTTGGCGTCGTCACGGCCGAGCCCGCGTCCGTCGCGATGGATACCGAACTCCCCGGTCGCACCGATGCCTACCTGACCTCGGACGTGCGCCCGCAGGTATCGGGGATCATCCTCAAGCGGCTGTTCGTCGAGGGTGCGCTCGTGCGCGAGGGCCAGCCGCTCTACCAGATCGACCCGTCGCTCTATCGCGCGGCTGTCGGCCAGGCGCAGGGGTTGCTCGCCAACGCGCAGGCCAATGCGGTTACCGCACGGCTAAAGGCGGGGCGCTATACCGATCTCGAGAAGATCAACGCGGTCGCCAAGCAGGATGCCGACGATGCGCGCGCGGCCGCAGGCCAGGCCAATGCCACGATCGTCCAGCAGAAGGCCGCGCTCGACAGCGCGCAGATCAATCTGCGCTACACGCTGGTCAAGGCACCGATCTCGGGGCGGATCAGCCGCTCGACCGTGACGCCCGGCGCGCTGGTCACCGCGGAGCAGACGACGGCGCTGGCGACGATCACCACGCTCGATCCGATCTATGTCGACGTTCAGCAAAGCTCGACCCAGTTGCTCGCATTGCGGCAGGCGATCGCGGCGGGCGGGGCGATGCCCGACAGGGCCGCGGTCCGGCTCAAGCTCGAGGACGGCAGCGACTATGGCGAGACCGGGACGCTCGAATTCTCCGAGGTCACCGTCGACAGCTCGACCGGTGCGGTGACGCTGCGCGCGCGCTTCCCCAACCCCCAGGGCCTGCTGCTCCCCGGCATGTATGTCCGCGCGGTGGTCAGCCAGGCGCTTCGCAAGGGCGCGTTCCTGCTGCCCGCCGCCGCCGTCGTCCACGATGCCAAGGGCGGCGCGACGGCATTGGTGGTCGGTGCCGACGGCAAGGTGGTGAAGCGCGTCGTGCAGGATCAGGGGATGCGCGACAACCAGTGGGTCGTCACCGGCGGCATCAACCCCGGTGACAAGGTCGTCGTAGAGGGCAGCGGCAAGGCCAAGCCCGGACAGAAGGTCAAGATGGTCGCCGCGACCGGCGCGCCGAGCGATTCGGCGATCATCGACAAGTCGGCGCAAGGCGGCGGCGGCGGCGGCGGCAAGACGGCCAAATCGGGCGGAGCATCGGGCGCCGCCCAATGATCTCCAATTATTTCATCGAGCGGCCGATCTTCGCGTGGGTGATCGCGATCGTGATGATGCTCGCCGGCATCGGCGCGATCACGCATCTGCCGATCGAGCAATATCCCGACATCTCGCCGCCCACCGTAGGGATCAGCGCGACCTATCCGGGCGCTTCCGCCGAGGTGCTGCAGGATTCGGTGACGCAGGTGATCGAGCAGCAGCTGACCGGGCTGGACGGGCTGCTCTATTTCCAGTCGACATCGAGCGACGCGGGCACCGTCAGCATCACCGCGACGTTCAACAACGGCACCAATCCGGACATCGCGCAAGTCCAGGTGCAGAACAAGGTGCAGCAGGCGCTGCCCCGCCTGCCCACGCAGGTCCAGCAACAGGGTCTTACCGTCCAGAAGCGGCAGCCCGACTATCTCCTGCTCGTCGCGGTCTATGACAGCACCAACCATACCGTATCCGCGGACGTTGCCGACTTCCTGGTGTCCAATCTCCAGGACCCGCTGAGCCGCGTGAACGGCGTCGGCGAAGTCGATGCGTTCGGCACCCAATATGCGATGCGGATCTGGCTCGATCCGTTCAAGCTGAACGCGCACCAGCTCCAGCCGTCCGACGTGATCACTGCGATCCAGGCACAGAATGTCCAGGTCTCGGCCGGTCTCATCGGCGCGCAGCCGTCGGCGCCGGGCCAGGAGCTCAACGCGACGGTAACCGCGCAGTCGCGCCTGACGACGCCGCAACAGTTCCGCGATATCATCCTCAAGACCGAGACCGACGGATCGGTGGTGCGGATGAGCGACGTCGCGCGCGTCGAGCTCGGCCAGGAGCAATATACCTCGGTCTCCAAGTTCAGCAGCCATCCGGCCGCCGCGCTCGCGGTATCGCTCGCGCCCGGCGCGGACGCGCTCAAGACATCGGAGGCGATCAAGGCGAAGGTCGCCAGCCTGCAGGGCACCTTCCCCGACGGCTACAAGGTCTCCTACCCGCGCGACTCGACCGACTTCATCAAGCTCTCGGTCTCCGAGGTCGAGAAGACGCTGGTCGAGGCGATGATCCTCGTCGTGATCGTGATGTTCATCTTCCTGCAGAACTGGCGCGCCACGCTGGTGCCGGCGATCGCGATTCCCGTCGTGCTGCTCGGCACCTTCGCGGTGCTCGCGCTGTTCGGCTATTCGATCAATACGCTGACGCTGTTCGGCATGGTGCTCTCGATCGGCCTGCTCGTCGACGACGCGATCGTTGTGGTCGAGAATGTCGAGCGGCTGATGGACGAGCAGCAGCTCTCGCCGCACGACGCCACCGTCCAGTCGATGGGCGAGATTTCGGGCGCGCTGATCGGAATCGCGATGGTGCTCTCGGCGGTGTTCCTGCCGATGGCGTTCTTCGGGGGATCGACGGGGATCATCTACCGCCAATTCTCGATCACGATCGTGTCTTCGATGGTGCTTTCGGTGCTCGTCGCGCTGATCCTGACGCCGGCGCTGACCTCGGTGCTGCTCGTTCCCAAGCGGGAGGCCGAGGCCAAGCGCGGCAATGGCTGGTTCGGCCGCACCTCTGGACGCTTCTTCCATTGGTTCGACGACCGCTTCGATCGGATGCGCGATCGATACGAGCGCGGCGTGCGCTTCGCGATCGACAAGACGCGCTGGTTCCTGATCGGCTATGTCGCGGTCGTGGTGCTGCTCGCCGTGCTGTTCGTGCGGCTTCCCACCGGCTTCCTGCCGATCGAGGACATCGGCCAGGCGATCGTGCAATATTTCCTGCCCGCCGGCGCGACGCAGGATCGCACCAACGTCGTGAGCACCGCGGTCGAGAATTACTTCCTGCACGACGAGAGCGACGTCGCCGCGATGTTCGCCAATACGGGGCGCAACTTCTCGGGCAGCGGCGACAATGTCGGCCAAGCCTATCTAATCCTCAAACCCTGGGATCAGCGCAAGGGATCGAAGAATGCCGCCGACGCGATCATCGCGCGCGCACAGAAGGCGCTCGGCGGAATGCGCGATGCGCGCGTCCTGACGGTATTGCCGCCCGCGATCCGCGGGCTCGGCCAGACCAACGGCTTCACGCTCGAGGTGCAGAATGCCGGCGGGATGAGCACGGCACAGTTCGCCGCCGCCAAGGACGCGCTGATCGCCAAGGCCAATGCCGATCCGCTGCTCGACGCGGTCCGGCTCGGCAGTCTCGAGGACACGCCGCATCTCCAGATCAACGTCGACGAATCCAAGGTCGGCGCGCTGGGCCTGGCGCAGGCCGACGTCAACGCGACGCTGTCGGCGGCGTGGGGCGGCACCTACGTCAATGACTTCATCGATCGCGGGCGCGTCAAGCGCGTCTATATCGAGGGCGACGCGCCCTATCGCGGCCAGCCGAGCGATCTGGCCGACTGGCATGTGCGTTCGTCGAGCGGGCTGATGGCGCCGTTCGACACCTTCTCGACCTATAGTTGGACCAAGCTGCCATCGACGCTACAGCGCTTCAACGGCCTTTCCTCCTACGAGATTCAGGGTCAGGCCGCAGCGGGCAAGAGTTCCGGCGCGGCGATGGACGAGATCCAGAAGCTCGCGCAGGGACTCCCCGGGGTAACGACGGCGTGGTCCGGCCTATCCTATCAGGAGCAGCTGTCGACCGGACAGGCGCCGATGCTCTACGCGCTGTCGCTGCTCGTCATCTTCCTCTGCCTGGCGGCGCTCTACGAAAGCTGGTCGATCCCGATCTCGGTGCTGCTGGTGGTGCCACTCGGTGTGATCGGCGCGGTTCTCGCGGTGATGGCGCGCGGGCTCGACAACGACATCTACTTCCAGGTGGGACTCCTCACCACGATCGGGCTGTCCGCCAAGAACGCGATCCTGATCGTCGAGTTCGCCGAAGTCGCCGAGGAGCATGGCAAGACGCCCTTCGAGGCGGCGATGGAGGCCGCCAAGCTGCGGCTGCGCCCGATCCTGATGACCAGCCTCGCCTTCGTCGCAGGCGTGATCCCGCTTGCGATCGCAACCGGCGCGGGCGCGGCCAGCCGGGTCGCGATCGGCACCGCGGTGGTCGGCGGGATGATCACCGCGACCGCGCTTGCGATCTTCTTCGTGCCGATGTTCTTCGTCCTCGTCCGGACGATCTTCTCGCGCGGCAAGAAGGGCCATGCGACGCCCGGGAAGGATGCCGAACCTGCGGTTTGACGCCGGTCGTAACAGTTGTTACCATCTGTCCACGCAGGAGCGGAATGCCGCCCGCGGGCGCGGACGAGGGCCACAGGACGGCCGCATTGACCGTCGTGACAGAAGCCGGAGACGGGCTTGTGCCCGGCTACCGCCCGGCCCCATCCGCGCCCGCGAATCGCTTGCCGCGCCGAACCCTCCTTACCCCCGTTAGGAGGCGCGGACTCTCGCCCGGCTTGCCACCGCGTACAGCAGGCACGACCCCGCTACCGCCGCGACGAGCCCGCCTATCTCGTCCCATTGCGCGAGCAGGATGACCGCGACCATGCTGCCGCATCCGAGCAGCGTCCACAGCCCCAGCCACGGTAGTCGCAGCGGCGTCCCGACCAGCGCGACGTCGCGGCGACGCAGCACCCAGGCGGCCGCGCAGCCGCCGACATAGAGCGCACAGCCCGAGAGCACCGAGAGCACCACCAGCGTCTCGAACGTCCCCGTCACCGCGAGCAGCGCGGCGATCACCGCATGCGTCACGATCGCGGTCGCGGGCACTGCGCTGCGTGGCGAAACCCGTCCGAGCGCACGCGGCAGGAAGCCGTCCCGGCCGAATGCGAACAGCACGCGCGGCGCGCCGAGCAGGTCGCTGCCCAGCCAGCCGCCCATCGAGATCGCGGTGCCGACCACGAGGAGCAGCCCGAGCCGCGGGTCGATCGTCGCCATCGCGTCGGAAAGCGGGGCATGCGACGCGGCGAGTGCGCCGCCCAGCAGCCCTTGCGCGACAAACTGGATCGCGATGTAGAACAGCGCGATGAACGCCATCGCGCCGACGAGTGCACGCGGCAGCGTCCGGGTCGGATCGGCGACCTCGCCGCTCGCGCCGAGCGCCGTCTCCATGCCCTGGAAGGCGAACAGCGAGAGCAGGATTGCGCGCCCGATCCCGCCGGCACCGGGCACGACACCCGCCGAAAGATGGGCGCGACCGACAAAGCAGGCGCCGACGATCACGAACAGCGCAAGCGGCACGATCTTGATCACCGTCGTCGCCGCGATCAGTCGCGAGGCCGGCCGCACGCCGGCGAGGTTGACCAGCATCAATATGCCGAGAATGCCGACGATCGCCGCTGCCCGCAACGCCGGTGCCCCCAGAACCGGTGCCAGCCCCGCCAGCGCATCGGCGAACGCCGCGGCGATCCCGCCTGCCGCGAGCACGCAGGACAGCCACAACAGCACCCCCGCGACGAAGCCGGCGAGCGGGCCGAATGCCGCCTCGACATAGCCGTAGGTGCCACCGCTGGTCGGCACCCGGCTGCCCGCCTCGGCGAAGCACAGCACCACCGCGCCCATTGCGATCGCGCAGAGCAGATAGGCGATGTGTGCGTACGGACCGGCGGCGCGCGCCATACCGGCGGGCAGCGAGAAAATCCCCGCCCCGATCACGACGTTGACGATCGCCGCGCCGAGCCCGAACGTGCCGATCCCGCGCCTGAGCCCCTGATCGCGCGTGTCGGCCGCCGCCGTGCTGGTCATGGCGGCAAGCGTATCGGGCGCGGCGGAAAAGGCAAATCGCCGAACGCGGGCCCAATGGCGTCGCGGTCATCGCATAAGCCGTTCGCCGGCGCAGGCCGGGGCGCAGGCCCCACGTCAATATCTGAACGCGGCACCTGCCTCATAGTGCGGGCCTGGGCCCCGGCCTTCGCCGGGGAACCGTTCCTCAGACCGCGCGATCGTCCGAGCGCGTTACCGCTTCTTGGGCGCGTCCGCGATCACCGGACGCGCCGGCGGCGCATCGCCATCGGACCAACCGCCGCCGAGCGCCTTGTAGAGCGACGCCAGATCGGTGCGCAGCCGGACGTCGCTCTGCGCGAGATTGTTCCGCGCCTGGAGCAGCTGCTGCTGGCCCTCGAGCACCGGCGTATAATCCTGCAGGCCGACTTGATATTGCGCCTGCACGGTCGCGAGCGACCGTTGCGCCGCGATCACCCCGCCGCGCAGATCGGTGTTGCTGTTGCGCTCGCCATCGATCCGCACCAGGGCATCCTCGACGTCGCGCAGCGCGCCGAGCACGGCCTGTCGCCATTGGATATAGGCCTGCTCGCGCTGCTCCTCACGCTCGCTGATCGCCGCCCGACGGCCGCCGAAATCGAAGATCGGGAAGCTCGCCTGCCCCTGCGCGGTCAGCTGGAAGGTCTTGCCGAGGAAGAACCCGCCGAGCCAGGCGGTGGCGAGCTGCGGCATCGCCGTGAGCGATATCTTGGGATAGAGATCCGCAACCGCGACGCCGATCTGCGCAGTGGCGGCGGCAAGCTGGCGCTCGGCGGCGCGAACGTCGGGGCGACGGCGGATCAGCTCGACGGGCAGGCCGGGCGGGACCTGCGGGGGCACCATGGGAAGCGGCGTATCGGTGTTGAGTTCCGCGATCAGCGCCTCGGGCGTCTCGCCGATCAGCACGCCGATCGCGTGAATCTGTACCCCGGCCTGCGCCTTCAGCGGCGCGATCTGCGCCTGCGCCTGCGCCAGCTGCGTCTGCTGACGGATCGCATTGCCCTGCGGCACCAGCCCGACCTGCGCGGTGTGCCGAAGGATCGACAGTGAGCGCGCTTGGGCGTCGGCCTCGGCAGCCGCGATCCGCGCCTGCTCCTGATAGCCGCGCATCTGCAAATAATCGGAGGCGATCTCGGCGGCGAGCTGGACGCGAGCGTCGCGCGCATTCCATTGCGCGGCCTCCTGCTGCGCGCGCGCGGCCTCGACCGAGCGCCTGACGCCGCCGAACAGATCGAGCTCCCAGCTCGCGTCGAACCCCGCCGAAAAGGTGTGGAAGTCGCGCGGGATCGAGCCTTGCTGCTGCGTCGTCGTGCCGCCCGTCCCGCTGCCGTTCTGGCTCGGATTGATCTGCTGGATCAGCTTGTTGATGTCCGACTTGCTGCCGATCTGCTGGAATTTGAGATATTCGGCATTGCCCGTGCCGTTGACCGAGGGCAGCCCTTGCGACCGCGCCGCGACCACCTCGTAGCGCGCCTCGCGCACGCGCGACTGCGCGGTCTGGAGGTCGGGCGCCTGGGCGAGTCCGATCTCGATCAGGTGGGTCAACTCGGGATCGTCGTAGGCCTGCCACCAGTGCGCCAGATCGATGCCGCCGTCGCTCGGCTGCGGCTCGGCAAAAGCGGCGGGCACCGGCGGCTCGGGCTGCTTGTAGTTGGGGCCGACGGTGCAGGCGCTGGCGGCAAGCAGCAGCGCGATGGACGCGGAACGACGCATTAATGGCCGCCTTTCTGACCGGTGACGGGGCGCAGCAGCATGGCCAGAGGCACGATGCAGAACACCGCGACCATCAGCACGTGATAGACGTCGATGTAGGACAGCATCGCCGCCTGCTGCGTCACCTGCTGGTAGAGCACGCCAAGCTGCGAGGTCGTCGCGTCGCCGGGCGCTGCGCCGCCGATCTGGCCGCCGATCTGCTGCAGCCCCTGGACATAGTCCGGATTGAGCGGGCTCAGCCCCTCGACGATCCGCGACTGGTGGAATTGCTCGCGTTGCTCGATCACCGCCTGCGCCGCCGAGATGCCGATCGATCCGCCGAGGTTGCGCGCGACGTTGAGCAGCGCCGACGCCTGGTTGAACTGGCGCGGCTCGAGCCCGACATAGGCCTGCGCGTTGATCGGCACGAACAGGAAGGGCAGCGCCACCGCCTGGAACACGCGCGCCATCGCGATGTGGCCGAACGACACGTCCGCGGTGAGCCCGCTCAGATGGCCCAGCGCGAGCGCCTGCACGAGAAACGCGCCGCCAAGCAGGATGCGCGTCTGCACCCTGCCGATCAGCATTCCCGTGAACGGCATCGCGACCAGCGCCGCAAGGCCGCCGGTGGTCAGCGCGAGCCCCGCCTCTGTCGCGGTATAGCCGAACACCTCCTGAAGCATCTGCGGAATGATCTGCGTCGATCCGAACAGGATCGTGCCGACCGTGAGCATCATCACGACGCAGATGCCGAAATTGCGATTGCCGAGCAGCCGGATGTTGACGATCGGATCCTTCCGCGCCAGCTCCCACACCACCAGCAGCGTCAGCGACACCGCAGCCATGATCGCCATCGCGGTGATGAAGCCCGAGCCGAACCAGTCGTCGCGCTGGCCGCGATCGAGCGTCACCTCGAGACAGCCCAGTCCCAGCGCGACCAGCGCGAAGCCGATATAGTCGACGTTGAGCCCCTTCTTGAGAAGCGCCTTGCGGTCACGCTCGAGCGCAGGAGGCTCGGCGACGAGAAAATGGACGAGGATCAGCGAGGCAATGCCGACCGGCACGTTGATCAGGAAGATCCAGTGCCAGCTGATATTGTCGGTGATGTAGCCGCCGAGCGACGGCCCGATCACCGGCGCTACGATCACGACGACGCCGTAGGCGGCAAAGGCCATGCCGCGCTTCGATGGCGGAAAGGTGTCGGCCAGGAAGCTCTGCTCGGAGGTGGCAAGCCCGCCGCCGCCGAGGCCCTGGACGATGCGTGCGATGATCAGCATCGCGAGGCTGCCCGACAGGCCGCAGGCAAGCGACGCGACGGTGAACAGCAGCACCGACATCATGTAGAAGCGCTTGCGCCCCATCACGTCGCTGAGCCAGCCTGAGATCGGCACTACCACCGCATTGGCGACCAGATAGGAGGTCAGCACCCAGGTCGCCTCGTCGGGCGAGATCGCCAGCGTGCCCGCGATGTGGCTGAGCGAGACGTTGGCGATCGCGGTGTCGAGCACCTCCATGAAGGTCGCGAGGCTGATCACCATCACGATCAGCCACGGATTGCGGCCCCCCGCGGCGGAGCGTTCGTCGCTCCACCCCGCATCGGGGCCGCTTCCTCCGCGCTTCGTCTTGGCGGCCGCGCTGGCCAAGCTCAGCGGACCTTGACGGTCGGCACCACCGACATGCCCGGCCCGATCGCATATTTGCGCGGATCGGGCGCGCCGTCGCGTGCGTCGAACAGAATCCGCACCGGCACGCGCTGCACGACCTTGACGTAATTGCCCGTCGCATTCTGCGGCGGCAGCAGCGCGAACGCCTGGCCCGCGCCGTGCTGGATCGAATCGACATGGCCATGGAAGTGGACCGCGGGGAAGGCATCGACCTGAATGTCGACCGGCTGGCCGATCCGCATCAAGGTGATCTGCGTTTCCTTGAAGTTGGCGGTGATCCACATTGCGTCGGGAACGATCGCCATCAGCTGCGAGCCCGCCTGGACGTAGCTGCCGATGTTGACCGAGCGGCTGACGACCTGCCCCGAGACGGGCGCGCGGATGTCGAGATGCTTGAAGTTGACGCCGGCGGCGGCGATCTGCGCCTCGGCGCCCGCCCTCTGCGCCTGCGCCGCCTTGACCTGCTTCTGCGCGACCGCGATCTGCGCGTCGGCGTTGGCGATCGACTTGCGCGCTGCGGCCGCCTGCGCCTCGGCGCTCGCCGCCTGCTGGCGCGCCTGGTCGATCTGCGTCCCCGCGACCGCCGCCGCATCGAGCTGGCGCAGCGCCAGATAGCGCTTGAGATCGGCCTCGGCCTTGCCCGCCTGCGCCTGCGGATCGCGCGCCTGGTCGACCGCCTGCGCGCGCTGGGCGCGGGCCGAGATCACCTGCGCCTGCGCCTGCTGGATCTGCGCGTCCGCCTGCAGCGCCTGCGCCCTGGCCTGCGCGACGCTCGCCTGCGTCGCGTCGGCTTCGATCGTCGCGAGCAGCGCGCCGGCCTCGACATGGCGGTTGTCGGCCGCGGCGACCGCGGTCAGCTGGCCCGAGACCTGCGCCGCCAGGCGCACGATATGCGTGTCGACGAAGGCGTCGTCGGTCGATTGATATTGGCGCTTGTGCAGCCAGAAAAGCGTCCCGCCGATGATCAGCACCGCCGCGACGGCGATCAGGATGATCCAGAATAGCGGTCGCTTGTAGAGCGGCGGCTTGTCGTCGCCTTCCTCGTCGTCGCCGCCCTCGCCGCCCTTGCCGTCATCGTCGGCCGTGTCGTCCGCCTCGCCGTCCTCGCCGCCCTTCGCGCGGCCATCGTCGAAGCCGTCGCGGAAACCACGGCGGTAGGATTCGTCGGCGCCACCCGCCTGCGCATCGCCGTCCTGATCGCGATCGATGGTCATCGCCGGTGTCGCCTCCGTCCCCAACGCAACGACGCCGGCCATACCAACGCCATCAATAACGCGCTCTCATGTCGTCTCGCACCTGCGAACGCCAGCCCGAAATTCCACGTGCGCTATGGGAACCGAACGAGCCTTTGTGCGTGCCAGCGCAGCTGATCGGCCATGAAGGTCGCGATGAAATAATAGCTGTGATCATAACCCTCCCGATGCCGTAGCGTCAGCGGGATTCCGGCCTTGGCACAGGCGGCTTCGAGCAATGCGGGTCTCAGCTGTTCGGCGAGAAAATTGTCCGCGTCGCCCTGGTCGACGAGCAGCGCGGGCAGGCGCGCACCGTCCTCGATCAGCGCGACCGCGTCATGCTGGCGCCAGACCGTCCGGTCCGTGCTGAGATAACCGCCGAGCGCCTTTTCGCCCCACGGCACCTGGCTGGGCGCGACGATCGGCGCGAAGGCGGAGACGGCCTTGTAACGATCGGGATGGGTCAGTCCGATCGTCAGCGCACCGTGGCCACCCATCGAATGGCCCATGATCGACTGGCGATCCATGTCGGCGGGAAAGTGCGCGCCGATCAGCGCGGGCAGTTCCTCGGTGACGTAGGACCACATCCGATAGTGGGTCGCATAGGGCGGTTCGGTCGCATCGACGTAGAAGCCCGCGCCGAGCCCGAAATCATAGGCGCCCGCGGCGTCGTCGGGCACGCTTTCGCCACGCGGACTGGTGTCGGGGGCGACGAAGATCAGCCCGAGCTCGGCGCAGGCGGCACGATATTCGCCCTTGTCGGTGACGTTGGCGTGCGTGCAGGTCAGCCCCGACAGATACCAGACCACGGGCAGCTTGGCGCCCGGCTCGTGCGGCGGCACGTAGACCGAGAAAGTCATGTCGGTGCCGGTTTCGGCGGACGCGTGGCGGTAGACGCCCTGCGTGCCGCCGAACGACCGGTTGGCGGACAGCTGCTCGAGATCGCTCACGAAACGCGGTGCAGCGCGCAGAGCTTGTTGCCGTCGGGATCGCGCAGATAGGCAAGATAGAGCGTCACTGCGCCGCCTTCGCGCTCACCGGGCGGATCCTCGACCGCGGTGCCACCGTGCGTGACGCCGGCCTCGTGCCACGCCTTCGCCTGCTCGGGACCGTCGACCGCGAAGCCGATCGTGCAGCCGTTACCCGCGGTCGCGGGGGCGCCGTCGATCGGCTTGGTGACCATGAAGGTCGCGCCCTTGTTGGCGTAGACCAGCCGGCCCTTGGGATCGACGACGCCCGGCTTGCCGCCGATCGCGGCGAACAGCGCATCATAGAATGTCTTCGATCGATCGAGATCGTTCGATCCGACCATCATGTGACTGAACATGGCTCTTCTCTCCCTGGTGTGACTGGTTTCATCGCGCTTTGTGCCCTGCGTAGGCAGGAGCACGGCTTACTAGAACACCACCACGCTACGGATGCTCTCGCCGGCGTGCATCAGATCGAAGCCCTTGTTGATCTCGTCGAGCGTCAGCACGTGCGTGATCATCGGATCGATCTCGATCTTGCCGTTCATGTACCAGTCTACGATCTTCGGGACATCGGTGCGGCCCTTGGCGCCGCCGAAGGCGGTGCCGCGCCAGTTGCGCCCTGTGACGAGCTGGAACGGTCGCGTGGAGATCTCCTTGCCCGCCTCCGCCACACCGATGATGATCGAAGTGCCCCAGCCGCGATGGCAGGCCTCGAGCGCCTGGCGCATCACCGTCGTGTTGCCCGTGCAGTCGAACGTATAGTCGGCGCCGCCGTCGGTCAGCGCGACGAGATGCGCGACGATGTCGCCCTCGACGTCCTTCGGGTTGACGAAGTGCGTCATCCCGAATTTCCGGCCCCATTCCTCACGCGCGGGGTTGATGTCGACGCCGACGATCATGCCGGCGCCCGCCATCCGCGCGCCCTGCAGCACGTTCAGGCCGATCCCGCCGAGACCGAAGACGATCACATTGTCGCCGACCTGCACCTTGGCGGTGTTGACGACCGCGCCGACTCCGGTCGTGACCCCGCAACCGACATAGCAGCTCGTCTTGAACGGCGCGTCGTCCCGGATCTTGGCGACCGCAATCTCGGGCAGCACGGTGAAGTTCGAGAAGGTCGAGCAGCCCATATAGTGGAAGATCGGCTGGCCGTTGTAGCTGAAGCGCGTCGTCCCGTCGGGCATCAGCCCCTTGCCCTGAGTCGCGCGGATCGCGGTGCAGAGGTTGGTCTTGCCGGAAAGGCACGACTTACATTGGCGGCATTCGGGCGTGTAGAGCGGGATGACGTGATCGCCGGGCTTCACGCTCGTCACGCCCGCCCCCACCTCGCGCACGATCCCGGCGCCTTCATGCCCGAGTACGCTCGGGAACAGCCCCTCGCTGTCGAGCCCGTCGAGCGTATAGGCGTCGGTGTGGCAGATGCCCGTCGCCATGATCTCGACCAGCACCTCGCCGGCCTTGGGGCCCTCGAGGTCGAGCTCGACGATTTCGAGCGGCCGCTTGGCCTCGAATGCGACGGCGGCACGGGTCTTCATGCGGGAGGTCTCCGGGCGGTTGGATCAGGCCGCAGCCTGCGATTCGGCTCCGAGTAGCACATAGCGTTCGAGATGATGATCCTCGTCGCCGAGCTGATGATCGATCATCGTCAGCCGTTTGGCATAATGCGACAACGGCAGCTCCCACGTCATGCCGATTCCGCCGTGCATCTGGATCGCCTCCTCGGCGGTCAACGTGCCGACGCGGCCGATCGTGAACTTGGCCGCCGAGACCGCGCGCTCGCGATGCCAGCGATCGCCGGCCAGCGCCGCCGCCGCGTTGATCACCGCCGAGCGCGCCTGCTCGATCTCGAGCGCGACCGTTGCCATGCGGTGCTGCAGCGCCTGGAATTTGCCTATCGGCACGCCAAACTGCGTGCGCGTGCGCAGATAGTCGAGCGTGGCGTCGCGCAGCACCTCCATCACGCCGACCGCCTCGGCGCACAGCGCGACGATGCCCGCGGCGATGGTCGCCTCGATCGCCTCATAGGCGTCGCTCTCGACACCGACCAGCGCGTCCGGATCGAGCGTGACGCCATCGAGCAGCAACTCGCCGCCGCGCCCGCCGTCGATCAGCGGATAGCCGCGCACCACCACCCCGGCGGCGTCCGCAGGCACCAGGAACAGCGACAGGCCGGCCTGCTTGCCGAGCCCCCCGTCGGTGCAGGCAGAAACGAGGATTTGATCCGCCGCCTCGAGCTGCGGCACCACCGCCTTGCTGCCGTTGAGCACCCAGCCATCGTCCGTGCGGACCGCGGTCGTCGCCAATTCGGTCAGATCGTATCGGCTCTGCGGCTCGTAATGCGCGAAGGCGAGGATCGATGTCCCGGCAATCACCCGTTCGATCAGTGCGGTCCGGTCGCCGATCAGCCGACCCGCCATCAGCGTACCCAGGAAAGGCTCGACGACAAGCGCGCGGCCGAGCGCCTCGAACACGACGGCGATGTCGAATCCGGTGCCGCCAAAGCCGCCCGCCGCCTCGTCGAACAGCGCGCCGACGATGCCGAGTTCGGCCAACGCCGCCCACGTCTCGCGCGAAAAGCCTACGTCCGAGGCGGCGATGCGCTTGTAGGTCTCGAAATCATATTTTTGGGCGAGATAGCGGCCGAGCGTGTCGGCGAGCATCTGGCGATCGTCGCTGTGCGTGAAGTCCATGGGATCAGAGCCTCAGGATCGCTTTGGTGATGATCTCGCGCTGGATCTCGTTTGAGCCGCCGAAGATCGAAAGCTTGCGGTTGTTGAAATATTCGGCCGCGACCGGTGCGGCATAATCCGGGCCGATCGGCTCGCCATTATAACCGTCGTCGAGCGCCTCGCTGACGAATGGCAGCGCATAGGGTCCGAGCGCCCGCCTGGTCAGCGCGGTGATCTCCTGGCGGATCTCGGTACCGCGGATCTTGAGCATCGAGCTTTCCGCACCCGGGGCACCGCCGTGCGCGACCGACGCCAGCACGCGCAAATTGGTGGTCTTCATATTCTCCAGGTCGATCTCGAGCTTGGCCAGCCTTGCGGCGAAATAGGGATCGGCCGACAGCGGCCTTCCGGCCTTCTTCTGCGCGCCGGCAATATGCTTGAGCCAGTCGAACGCCGCCATCGATCCGCCGACCCCGGCGATGTTGGTGCGCTCGTAGGTCAGCAGATATTTGGCGTAGGTCCAGCCCTTATTCTCCTCGCCGACGAGGTTGGCGGCGGGCACGCGGACGTCGGTGAAGAACACCTCATTCACCTCATGCTCGCCGTCGAGCAGGATGATCGGGCGGACCTCGACGCCCGGCGACTTCAGGTCGATCAGCAGGAAGGAAATCCCCTCCTGCTTCTTGGCCTTCGGATCGGTGCGCACCAGGCAGAAGATCATGTCGGCATATTGGCCGAGCGTCGTCCAGGTCTTCTGGCCGTTGACGACATAGTCGTCGCCGTCACGCACCGCGGCGCATTTGAGCCCCGCGAGGTCGGAGCCGGCGCCGGGTTCTGAATAGCCCTGGCACCACCAGTCCGAGCCGTCGAGGATGCGCGGCAGCCAATGCTGCTTCTGCGCCTCCGAGCCATATTCCATCAGCACGGGACCCAGCATCGAGACGCCGAAGGGAATGATCCGCGGCGCGTGCGCGAGTGCGGTCTCGACGTCGAAGATATAGCGCTGGACGACGCTCCACCCCGGCCCGCCCCATTCGACCGGCCAATGATTGGCGAGCCAGCCGCGCGCATTGAGGATCGCGTGCCAGTCGACCATGTCCGCCTTGGTCAGCCGCTTTCCGGTACGCACCTTCTCGGCGAGCCGCGGCGGCAGCTTTTCGGCGAGGAAGACGCGCACCTCCGCACGGAACGCCTCCTCCGCGGGGGTGAAGTTGAGATCCACGCTGCCTCTCCTCGAATCGAATGCTCGGTATGCGGCATCCTTGCACCCGGCGAGGCGGTGTGCGCAACGGTCTGTTCGACGGTATTCGCGCAAGGGCGTTCGACATCGGGGGGCGACGCGACGTCGGCGCGCCGCTGCCCCGACGTCGCGACGTCCCGGCGGTTGGTGGACCGCGGCACGCCTCCCTCGCAAGTCGGTTTCGATGCGCCTATTTGGCGCCGGGCTCGAGCCCGTGCTCCTGCAGCATCGGGCCGATATCGGGGTCCTTGCCGTAGAACGCCCTGAACATCGGCCCGTAATCGAGCGTGTGGCCGCGCGACAGGATGAGGTCGCGGAAGCGCTGGCCGTTGGCGCGGGTCAGCCCGCCATGATCCATGAACCAGTGATAGGAATCATGCTCGAGCATCTGCGTCCACAGATAGGCATAATAGCCCGCCGAATAGCCGTTCGCCCAAATGTGGAGGAAATAGCTCGAGCGGTAGCGTGGCGGGACGTCGGCGATGTCGAGCCCCATCCGGCCGAGCGCCGTCGCCTCGAACTTGTCGACATCCTGCCTGGGCGCCGAGGCGGGCAGCGCATGCCAGTCCATGTCGAGCGTGGCCGCTTCGATCACCTCGCCCAGCGCATAGCCCTGATCGAACATCGCCGCCTTCTTGATCTTCTCGACCAGCGGCTGCGGCATGGCTGCGCCGGTCTGATAGTTGCGGGCGTAATGCGCGAACACCTTGGGATCGAGTGCCCAATGCTCGTTGAACTGCGACGGGAACTCGACCCAGTCGCGCGCGGTCGCGGTGCCCGACAGCGTCGGATACACCTGGTCCGCGAACAGCCCGTGCAACGCGTGGCCGAACTCGTGGAACATGGTGGTGACGTCGTCCGAGCTGATCAGCGCGGGCTGGCCCGCGGCGGGCTTGGAGAAATTGGCGACGTTGTAGACCACCGGCTTGGTGCCGAGCAGCTTTGACTGGCCGACGAAATTGGACATCCACGCGCCGCCCGACTTGTTGTCGCGCTTGAAGTAATCGAAATACATCAGGCCGAGCTCGGAGCCGTCCTTGTCATAGACGGTATAGACCATGATGTCGGGCTGATAGACGGGGATGTCGGTGCGGCGCTTGAAGGTGATGCCGTAGAGCTGGTTGGCGGCATAGAACACGCCCTGTTCGAGCACGGTATGCAGCTCGAAATAAGGCTTCACCTGCGCCTGATCGAGATCATATTTCGCCTTGCGGAGCTGCTCGGAATAGAGTGCCCAGTCCCACGGCTTGAGCGTGAAGCTCTGCCCGTCCTTGGCGATCTCCGACTGGATCTCGGCGGCCTCGCGCCTCTGTTCTGCGGCGGTGGCAGGCACGAGCTTCTGCATGAAGGCGAGCGCGGCCTCGGGCGTCTTGGCCATCTGGTCGGAGAGCACATAGGCCGCCCAATTGGGATAGCCGAGCAAAGCCGCTTTCTGCGCGCGCAGCTGCGCGATCTCGACGATCGTCGCGCGCGTGTCGTTGGCGTCACCCTTTTCCGCACGCGTCCAGCTGCTGGTGAACAGCGCCTCTCGCGTCGCCCGGTCGGTCAGCGATGCGAGCGCGGGCTGCTGCGTCGTGTTCTGCAGCGGCAGCACCAGCTTGCCGTCGAGCTTGCGGTCCTTGGCGGCGGTCTCGGCGGCGCCGATCGCGGACGCGTCGAGCCCGGCAAGCTTGGCCTTGTCGTCGACGATCAGCGCGCCGGCCTTGGCGGCGGCGAGCAGCTTCTGCTGGAACGCGGTCTCGAGTGTCGAGAGCTGCGTGTTGAGCGCCTTGAGCTTTTCCTTGTCGGCGTCCGACAGAGCGGCGCCGGCGTGGACGAACTGCTGGTGATAGACGTCGAGCAGCATCGCCTGCTCGGGGGTGAGCTTGAGCGCGGCGCGGTGCGCATAGATCGCCTCGACGCGCGCATAGAGCCTGGCATCGAGAAAGATCGCATCCGAATGCTGCGAGAGCCTGGGGGCTTCGACCGCCTGCACCTTGTCCAGCGTGTCGTTGGTGTTGGCCTGGACGACACCGAAGAAGGTCTGCGAGACACGATCGAGCATCCGTCCCGAGGTTTCGAGCGGCACGATCGTGTTGTCGAACGTCGGCGCCGCCGGATTGTCGGCGATCTTGCGCACCTCGGCCATGTGGATCGTCATCGCCTGCTCGAAGCCGGGCTGATAGTCGCTGTCCTTGATGATGTCGAAGCGCGGCGCCTGGAAAGGCAGCGTGCTGGCGGTCGCAAACGGGCCAACCGGCGCCGCATTTTGCGCGACGGCGGCGAACGCCGGGTTGGAGACGAGCAGGAGGGCGGCGGAACGCAGGAGGATGGTCTTCATGATGCCCCTTCGGCAGCGGATGGCGCTTTGAGCGGATGGCCATTGATTGGCGCCACTCGCGACGCAAGGCAAGGCCGTGCCCCGCGCCATCGTCGCCGGCATTGCCGACGGCGATTATGATGCGTTGCAGCGCGGCCACAGTCCGTACTTCTCTGACGGGCGTCGGAACGCTGCTTCGCCCCGCGGGGTTTTGCTGGTCCAACCAGTAAGGATGTTCCGTATGCGTAAACTCATCATGGCGATCATCGCCACCAGCGCCCTGGCCGGTGCGGCGTCCGCTCAGGACGCGACATTCCGCGGCTTCCGGATCGAAGGCAATGCGGGCTATGACCGCGCAAGCTCCGAGGGCGACCATAATTCCAAGTTCGCCTATGGCGGGTCGGTCGGGTTCGACGGCCAATATGGCAAGATCGTCGTCGGCCCCGAATTCACCTATTGGCATCCCAATCACAGCCAGAACACCAACGTCACCCCGGGTGACATTGGCGGCACGATCGTCCACCAGCAGCGCGACCAGCTCGGTGCCGATATCCGCATCGGCTATCTGGTGACACCGGACCTGCTGGTGTTCGGCAAGGGCGGCTATGCGAGCGATGCTCAGCGCAAGGCGTTCTACGCGCCGGCCGGCGAGACCTCCTACTACAATCGCGTCCACGCCGACGGCTACCAGTTTGGCGGCGGCATCGAATATACGCTGCACGACCGCTTCTCGTCGCTGCCGGGCGGCCTCTATGTGTCGGCGCAATATGTTCAGGCGCAGTACGACAACCATACCACGGATCAGCACGCGATGGGCGGCGTCGGCTTCCGCTTCCGCTAAGCCCGATCCGTGCCGGGCGCTCTTACGCGCC
>CAIQHF010000027.1 GCA_903871605.1 uncultured Sphingomonadaceae bacterium | reverse complement strand
GGCCCGACCATGGGCCGTCGCGGGCGTTTGTGTGTCATGTCCCGTGCGACCGGCACACGCCTACACGCCAATCGGCCGGCTCGCGCGGCGGGGCGAAGCGCCGCCTTCCGCAAGGCTGCGCCGCCCCGGTCGATCGCGGGCAGCGGCGGCGACGGGCTCGCCCGCGCTAAAGCGAGGCAAGGTCGATGGCGCCGTTCTTGTCGAGCCAGTTTGCTGCTTCGGGCATCGGATATTTGAGGCCCGTCGCGCAGTTGAAGAGGACAACATCGTCGTCGTCGCCGACCAGGCCGTCGCGCACCGCCACGCGATAGGCCGCG
Organism: uncultured Sphingomonadaceae bacterium; assembly: GCA_903871605.1. Classification (GTDB taxonomy): domain Bacteria; phylum Pseudomonadota; class Alphaproteobacteria; order Sphingomonadales; family Sphingomonadaceae; genus Solisphingomonas. Next base: position 49,917 of record CAIQHF010000027.1, on the reverse strand, counting down.
AGCGTCGCGCCTCCTTCGGGACAGAGCAGCAACCCGTCACGGCGCGCGGCGTCGTCGACCGCCTGGAGGATCGCGTCGTCATCGACCGCGATCGCCCGCCCGCCGGACGCCCGCACCGCGCGCAGGATGAGGAAGTCGCCCACCGCCCTCGGCACGCGGATGCCGGCAGCGACCGTCGCCGCATTCTCCCAGCGTTCGGCATGTTCGACATTGGCCTCGAACGCCCGGACGATCGGCGCGCATCCCGATGCCTGCACGGCATACATGCGCGGGCGTTCGGGCCCGATCCAGCCAAGCGCCTCCAGTTCGTCGAACGCCTTCCACATGCCGATCAGCCCGGTGCCGCCGCCCGTCGGATAGAAGATCGCAGCGGGCAGCCGCCAACCCGATTGCGCGGCGAGTTCGAGCCCCATCGTCTTCTTGCCTTCGATCCGATACGGCTCCTTCAACGTCGAGAAATCGAACCAGAGACCCTCGGCCGCACCCTTGGCGACCAGCGCACCGCATTCATCGATCTGCCCGTTGACGCGATAGACGCGAGCGCCCTGCGCGGCGATCTCACGCACATTTACCTCGGGGGTTTCCGCCGGTGCGAAGATGATCGTCTCGATCCCGCACCGGGACGCGTAGGCGGCGAGTGCCGCGCCGGCATTGCCGTTGGTGGGCATCGCGATGCGGGTGATGCCCAGCTCGCGCGCCATCGTGACCGCCATGACCAGCCCGCGCGCCTTGAACGACCCCGTCGGCAACCTTCCCTCATCCTTGACCAGCACGCGCCGGCCGGCGGAGGCCGGGATCGGCACGAGCGGCGTCTCGATCTCGCCCAGCGACACGATGCTGTCGGTGCGGCGCACGGGCAGCAGCTCGCGCCAGCGCCATAGATCCGTTGGTCGGGCCGACAGCGCATCCCGCGTGACCGCGCCGCGCACCGCATCGAGATCGTAACGCACGAGCAGCGGGCGCCCGGCCTTCGACAGGCCGTGCAACCGGTCCGCCCGGTAACGCTCTCCGGTGAGCGAGCATTCGAGATGGGTGACGAACGACGGGCGGTCGGCTGAGAGATTTTCGGTCATGCAGAGGCGGTAATGCGCTCCCATCGCGAAGGAAAGCGGCACCGCTGCATCGGCGGCGGCGCCTCCCACGGGCACGATCACGGGCAGCATCGACCGCGACACCGACTGCGCGCGCAGCCGCCGCCACACGACAAGCCGCGAATATCTTCGGACGCGACATGAATCGGCACGTCTTCATCGGAGTGTTTTTGAGAGCGATATCCCGCGACCCAATATTCTGCGGAGACGGACCCAGGATCATATCGTCGCGTACCGCGATCGTTACACCGGCTTAGGGCAATCCGTAGATCACCCAATCGACAAAGGGCTCGCGACAGGTGCCAAATAGGTGTCGGTTACAGAGGAGATAGTCGATGCGCGGACCCGCCGTAGTCGCCCTGCTTGCGGCACTCGTTGCGAGTGGCGTCGCTGCGCAACGCAAGGCGCCGCCGCGGGCCAGCCGTGGCGCCCCCGTCCAGGCCGTCACCGGACCGAAGGCCCGCTACGCCATGGACGTCGGGACATCCACCGGGATGGGCGGCATGGCGGCGATGATGGGCGGCGGCGGCAGACCGAGCCTGGGCGACATGATGGGTGCCGCAGCGGGCGGAGGCCGAGGCGGCGATGCGCACGAGCTCCATCTGCGCCTCGGTTCGACGCTCGGCGCCACGGGGGCACCCTCCGCAGACCATTATTTCCTGCCGCAGGCGGCGATGGGAGCCTCGGTCCCCCTGGTCGCGCCGCAGCGCGTGGACGCACGCCCCGATACGCCCGACAATTTCCAGAGACCGAGCGGGCGACTGCTGATCTTCTGGGGCTGCGGCGCGCACGCGCCCGCCGGCCAACCCGTCGTGATCGATTTCGCGAATCTGGCAGCCGGGCAGATGCCGCCCGGCCTGTTCAGCGCGCGCGCGCCGGTCGACCGCGGGCCGACTGCCGCCAACAGCCGCAGCTATGCCGACTGGCCCAATCCACGGTCCGGGCGTCAGCCACAGGGCGGTTCGCTACTCGGCGAACACCGTGTCGAATCGAATTTCGCGCCGGCGATCAGCTTCTCGCTGCAACAGGATTACATGCCGGGCCTGCATGTCCGGACCGAGGCCGGTTCCGACGGGGCAATCCACCTATCCTGGAACAGCGTGCCGATGGCGACCGGCTACTACGCCTGGATGATGGGATCGAAGGATGCCGGACGGCGCGGCCGCAACGACGCCGGCGACATGGTCTGGTGGTCGTCCTCGAACAGCCGCGAGTTCGGCGGCGCGCTGTGGGACTGGATCAGCCCGGGCACCGCGCAAAGGCTGGTGGCGGACGGCACCGTGATGGCGCCGCCCCAGACGCAGTGCACGGTCCCGGCCGAAGTGAAGCAGGCCGCGGGCGAGACGATGTTCGGCACGCTGATCGGTTATGGGCCGGAGGCGACCTTCGTCTTTCCCGAGCGCCCGCCGACGGGCCCGTGGAATCAGGAGTGGACCGCGCGCGTGCGCTTCCGGACATTGGCCACCTTCTTTCCCGGCATGCCCGACATGGATTCTGACAACAGGGCCGACACGTCGCGAGGCGACCGCCCGAAAAAGCGCTGCAAGCCGAGCCTGCTCGGGGTTATGACCGGCTTTGGCGGCTGCTAGCTGCAGCGACGTATCGGCCTCGGCGAGCAGCATTCTGCCTATTGAAGCGCCGGCAGGCTGTAGCGACGCCACCGATATCGGTCGAATGCAGCGTAGCGCACACCGCGCCGCCGTCTCGTCGCTCTCGTCTCGCGACAATAGACGAAGTCCGCCCGACGACCACTATTGTCGAATGCTGTCATCGCGCCGTCCAACGCCCGCCCCGATCGGACAAATATTACGCGTTTACGCGTAATTAAGGTCCTTCGATCAAACCGATCGGATGGGGGGGACCATCGGCGTGACACGTGTGCGCAAAGATCATCAACGCCGTAAGCGTCGGCTTCGCGACGCGATCGCCGACGAGTCCGGCGCGACGATCGTCGAGTTCGCCTTCGTGGTGGCGCCATTCATCGCGCTGATCCTCGCCATCCTCGTCACGATGCTGGTGTTCTTCGCGCAGCAGGCATTGGAGACCGCGGGAGAGGCCGCGGCGCGTCTCGTCTTCACCGGACAGGCGCAGCAGAACGGCTGGTCGGCTTCGCAATACAAGACGCAGGTCTGCACGCATCTCCCGCCCATATTGAGCTGCAGCAAGCTGATGGTCGACGTCGAGACGGTCGCGTCGTTCAGCGCGGCGAGCACCGCGGCGCCGACGATCACCTACGACGCCAGCGGCAATCCGATCATGCCCTATCAAGCGGGCGGCGCGGGCAATATCGTGATCGTCAGGCTGATGTATCTCTGGCCGGTCGCGACCGGTCCGATGGGATTCAATCTCGGCAACCAGGCCGGCACCAACAATCGCCTGCTGATCGCGACGTCGGTGGCGCAGACCGAGCCCTATACGTCATGAAACGCCGAGCGTTTCGGAGGAGGCTCGGCGGCGACGAGCGCGGCGTGGCGCTCGTCGAGTTCGCCTGCGTCCTGCCCGTTCTGCTGTTGATGTATCTCGGCGGCTATCAACTGACCGATGCGCTCTCGTGCAACCGCAAGGTGACGATCACCGCGCGCGCCGTCGCCGATCTCACCACGCAGAATGCGACCGTGACGACGGACCAGGTCAATACGATCCTCAACGCGTCGAGCAAGATATTGGCGCCGTACAGCGTCGCCAACGCGCTCGTGCGCGTCACCGAGTTCACGACGGACGCAGGCGGCACCACCAAGGTCACCTGGAGCATGGATAATAAGGGTGGCGGGCGCACCAAGGGCGACACCTATACGCTCCCCGCGAATATCAAGGTCAACGGCTCGAGCATCATATTCAGCGAAGTCATTTACAACTATAGGCCCGCGGTCACCTTCAGCATCGTCAAGCCGCTCACGCTGTCCGATACGGTGTTCATGAACCCGCGCGTCTCGAACTCCGTGGACATGCAGTGATGATCAAGCGCCCCTTCCTTCTCTTCGCCGTCACGGCGGGTCGCCTCGCCGCGCGCCTGAAACACGACCAGCGCGGCAACATCCTGATGATGACGGGCCTGGCGATCATGATGCTGACCTTCGCCACCGGCGCGGGCGTCGACTATAGCCGCGCGATGCGGCTGCAGACCAAGCTCAATGCCGCCGCCGACGCGGCCGCGCTTGCCGCAGTGACGCAGCCGATGATGCTCAAGGACAACACCACCGCCAAGACCGCCGCCACCAACCTGTGGACGGCGCAGACCGCGGGATTGCCGGGCCTGCTCAACGTCGTGCCGACGATCACGGTGACCGGCAACGATCAGGTGACGACGACGCGTACCGCTATCGTGACCTACACCGCCGCCTCCGCCAACGCGTTCGCCACCATACTCCACATGGCGACGCTCAGCATCCACGGCAGTTCCACCGCGACCGCGACATCCGCGCCCAATATCGACTTCTATCTCGCGCTCGACACCTCGCCGTCGATGGCCTTGCCGACGACATCGGCGGGGCTTGCCCAGATGGACAGCAAGTTCACCTGCACCTTCGCCTGCCATTCGAACAAGATCGAGAGCTATGCGGGCGGTCAGTCGATGCCAAAGGGGCTGATCATCGGCAGCCTCACGAACAATCCCTATGGCATAAAATATAGTCTCAACTATGGCACGGCAGTCAACGCAAGCAACGGCCAGACCGAATACAAGATCGACGCCAAGGGCACTTATGTCTATTATCAGGTGCCCGCCACCACGACGATCTCGAACACCACCATCCGTAAGATGTGCGCCGATGCGAGCGGCTATGACACGTGCGTGTATAATGCCGACGGTACGTTCGTCGACAGCTATTGGTACGCCCTCAATCAGGGCATCAGCCTGCGCGTGACGGCGGAGCGGGGCGCAGTCGGCGATTTGATGGCGCTCGCGAAATCCTATGCGTCGCAGAACCAGCGCACCTACCGCGCCGCGCTCTACACGTTCGATTACGGCGAGAGCCCGTACAACGATGTCAAGACGATCGCGTCGCTGACCAGCAATCTCGACAGCATCACGACGGCGTCGAGCAGCATCGACGTCGTCACCGTCAACGACAAGGCGGGCAATGGCTGCCCACCCGGGCCGACCAGCTGCAATTCGAACCAGTATCTGTTCACGAGCTTCGAGAGCGCGATGAACAAGATGGCGGCCGACATGCCGGCAACCTCCGGCAAGGGCACCAATGTCGCGGGCGACACGCCGCAGGCATTCCTGTTCCTCGTGACCGACGGGATGAGCGACGAGGATATCGGCGCGGGCCGGACGCGCGCGCCGATGCAGCAGGCGCAGCTGGATCAATGCACCGCGCTCAAGGCGCGCGGGATCAAGATCGCCATTCTCTACACCGAATATACCGTCGCCTCGATCCAAGACGACGAACCGGGCCAGCGCGCGATCGCCACCAAGGCGATCACCAACGCGCCGACGATAGCCAGCCGCCTGACCTCCTGCGCAACCTCTCCCGATCTGATGTACACGGTGTCGACCGATCAGGACATCAGCGCCGCGTTGCAGGGTCTGTTCACCCGGGCCGTCGCCACCGCACGGCTCACGAAATAGCCGCGACGGGAGCCGACGGCGGTCGGCGAGGCGACGGGTGAACGGCGCGCGCTGCGCGTCAGCGGACAGGCTTGGTCCGGAGCAGGGTTGCCAGTCCGAACAGCGAGAGCGCAGCCAGCCCGAACCAGGTCAGCGCATAGACGAGATGGTTGTTGGGAAAGCGGATCACGGTGAGCCCGCCTTCCGGCCATCCGCCGGGGTTCGGCGTCGCATCGGCATCGATGAAATAGGGCGCGACGTGCGACAGCCCCCGCGCCTGCGCGATCGCCGCGACGTCGCGTGAGTGCCAGCGCCCGGCGAGTGGCTGGTTGGCCTGGAGCAGGCTTCCACCGGGCTCGCTCATGCGCAGCAGACCGATCACCGTGTGCTCCTCGGGCGCTCGCCCCGGCGGACCGCGCCAACCGGTCGGCACGAAGCCGCGGTTGATCAGGACAATGGGCCCCCGGTCGGTCTGCAGCGGGCTGATCAGCCAGAAACCCGGCCCCTGCTCGGTAAGCGCCTGGACCAACGTATCGCGGTCGGGAAGATAGCGCCCATGCACAACGACGTGGCGATAGGCATCGCCGGCGGCGCTGACCCGCCCCCAGTCACGCGGGCCGGGGGGGGCGACGGGCGCCGCATGGACCCGCGCGTCGACCGCCGCGATCAGCGCGAGCTTCCAGGCACGGCGTTCGATCTGCCATACGCCCAGCGCGCAGAAGGACAGCGTCGCAACCAGACAGAAAGCGAGGAACAGCCACCGTTTCATGCCGTCCCCGTAGCGCTCAGCGAGCCCGCATGCGAGCGGCGATCGTCCGGACATGCCGTTCCAGGACGACGATGACCGCGATGAACAGGAGGCGAGCGGCGTCCAGCCGCCCCTCGGACCGCGAGCTACAAGCCCAGATTGCCGGGCGACACCCGTCCGTCGGGATCGAGACACGTCTTGATGGCGCGGACCAGATCGAGCGGCGCCTGCTCGAGCCGCGCCGCATAGGGATAGGCCTTACCGAGCTGGAAGTTGATCGCACCATGCGCGACATAGAGCGCGATCAGATCCGACTTGAGCCGATCGACATAGCTGCGCGCGGCCAGGTTTGCGGGGAATTTCGGCAGCTTGTCGAGATAATCCGCAGGTACCATCGCCCGGTGATAGGGCGTGATCTCGTCAGGCCAGTAAATGGCGATCTCATAGAGGAAGCCGCTCGATCCGACCGTACCGAACATGCCGCCCGTCCACACGCCCAGACGCTTCATCTCCCCCGCCCGCTCGGCATAGAAATCGTCGAGCGCGCGGTGGAAGCGCGGTACCGCCGAATGCGGCAGAATGCCGTGCAGCGGCACCCAGCGCTCGCCGTTCGGGCCAAGTGTGTTGTAGAGCGGCGCAAACGGCATACCGCGCACGACGGCCGGCACCGTCGCCAGGATCTCGCGGCCGATATCCCGCAATATCGCGCGAATCCGGGCGAGCCTCGACCGCACCTCGGCATCGTCGACACCTTCGACGATATAGTGAAGCATATAGGCCGACCGGTTGAGCACCCGCCGCGCCGAGAGCCCGGCCTGCACCAGCTGGCGCAGACCGGCGACAAGCGATGGCGCGCTGCGCACGATCGAGATTGCCATGCCGAAGGTTGCGCCGGCGCGGTCCTGGCGCGCGATCTGTCCCTGCGAGAGCGCGGCGTCGATCGCGAAATGCGTATCCTCGAGCCGATCCTGCGCCGATCTCCGCATCGCCTCGTGGATCGAGTCGAAATCGGGGAAGGCGAAGGAGATCGGGCGATGCGCGGCGCGTGCCTTGATCAGCGGAAGCGTGGCGCGCACCTTGATGCCGAACGCGCCCGCATCGCCGGTGAACAACCCCGTCAGGTCCGGCCCGAAGAAGCGCGCGAAGGGTGCGAGCCCCGCCGCCGAAGAGCCGGTGCGCAGCAGTCGCCCATCCGCCAGCACGACATCGAGCGCCTGCACCGACTGCGCCGAGATGCCGTACGCCGCCGAACCATGGCTGATCGTGTTCTGCGACAGCGAACCCCCGACCGTCGCCGCGACTCCCGAAAACGGCCCCCAGAAGGGCGTGCGCAAGCCGCGGGCGTCGAGCGCCTGCTTGAGCGCCGCCCAGGTTACGCCGGCCTCGACGGTGACATAGCCATTCTCCTCGTCGATCACGACGATGCGGTCGAGCCGCGTCATGTCGATGAGGATCTGCCCCTCCTCGCGCGGCAGATAGGCGTCGGTGTAGGAGGCACCGCCGCCGCGCACCGACAGGCCGGTCCCGGTCTCGCTCGCATGGCGCGCGATCTGCTGGACCGCTTCGACACTGCCCGGCCGCACGACCGCGACCGGCCGGTGCAGCTGGCGATAGACGTCGGTCGCGAAGGGCAGCATCGCGTCGCCCGTCAGGCAATGCTCGGCGCCCACGATGGCGATCAGCGCTTCCGCCGCGCCGCGCGTGGCAACGGCATCGTTCATCCGACGGCGATCTCGTCGATGACGGCGATATAGCCGGCTGACGATTCCTGGTTGGCGGCCTCGGCCGCCTCCTTGCGCATCAGGTAGAAGAGCCGGTCGAGCATCGCCTGACGCCGCGCCTCGCGCGCCTCGAGCGCGTCCTGATCGAGCGCGAGCCGGGCGATCCCGCCCGCCAGATCGAGGCCGTTGGCGGCGGCCACGCGTTCGATCGAGTCGACATGGTCGGCCAGCACCGAAACCTCGCCGGCCAGCACCATGATCATCGACATCATCTGATCGAGCGCCGGAGTCTCGTAGAAGCCGGGGCGCTTGCCCTTGGCGTCGCGCACCATCGCCGCATCGCTCACGCTGTCTCTCCCTTGCGCGCGACGAGCACTTCCCAGCCGCCGCCCGGCGCGAATTCGCCGGCGGTGAAGTCGCGCTCGGCGACGCCGGATGCGGCATCCTCACTATAGCCGGAGGCTTCCTGCGCGGCGAATTCCATCACCGCCATCGGCGCGGTGTCGAAGCGTATCCGATCGGCCGGAAAGCCCGCCTTCTTGGCGATCGCGACCTGGTCGAGCTCGCGCATCGCGCCCCAGAAGGGCTCGTTGTTATAATAGGTCTCATTGTCGAGGATGAACTGGGTGAACGGATCCATCAGGTCGAACGGCGGCAGATCCGCATGGATCATGTATCCGCCGGGCGCGAGCAGGCGGAAGCACTCCTCCACCACCCGCGGCATCGCTTTGCCCGAGGTTTCGTGGAGCAGGATGTGGCTGACGACGAGATCGAAATAGCCGTCCTCGAAGTCGGTCTTCTCTGCGTTCATCTGCGCGAAGTTGACGTCGAGCCCGATTGCCCCGGCGCGGGCGTGGGCATAGCGGATCTGCGGCGCAGCGACGTCGATGCCCCACACCTCGGCGTCGGGAAACAGCTCCTTGTAGGGCAGCGTCGAGTGCCCGACCGTGCAACCCATGTCGAGGATGCGCCGCGGGCTGAACCCGGCAAGATTGCGCTTGATGTAATTGCAGACCGATCGGCCGAGATCGTCGTTATTGGGGCCGGTATAGCCCATCGAATAGAGATAGACGCCGCGATCGTAGAGCGCCCCCAGCGCCGGCGACGTGGCAGGGTCGTGGCCGGCATAGCCGCCGGGCATGCAGTGGATATCCAGAGCCGAAACATAGCGCGGCACCGCGAAATCCTTCGGGATGCGCAGTTCGCCGGCATTCTTCGCCGAGGCGGCCGTGATCCGCGCCTCGAGATCGTCGCGGCCGCGATCGATGCTGTCGATCACGCTGTCCCACATCAGTTCCTGGCTGATCCGGTTGACCGACGCATAGGACTGGAAATAGCTGTCCGGCACCATCGCCTTGCGAATGTCGTGACGGTCCGCGGGCGGGCGGCCCGCTGCTGCTTCAAACCGCGCGGAGGCGCGGGTCCGGTAGATCGGGCCGAGCCCCGGCAGGATGCCGCGCTGGATGAAACCCTTGAGGCTCTTCACGAACTCCTGCCGTGCGGCCTCGTCGGCAGTCGTGATCGGGAGAGCGTCATGCGGCGCCTGCTGGAACGTGTTGAGCATCGTCAAACTCCTGGTCGCCCGGATGTCGGCACGAGCGCTATTAGGTTGGCAGCCTATCGCACCACATCAAGTCGGAGACCCGCGCGAACGCAGCTATCCGCCACGCGGTCATGCGGGCTCGGCTATCCATTTGCCGGCCGTATATCCACCATCGACGGGCACCACCGCGCCGGTGACATAGCTGGCATCCTCCGATAGGAGAAAGGCAATCGTCCGGGCGACCTCGTCGGGCTGTCCGGCGCGGCGCATGGCGTGGAGCGCGACATTCTGCCGCGCGGTCGCCTCGGCACCTTCGGCAAAGACCGGGGCCGTCATCCCGGTAACGATGATGCCGGGGCACACGCAGTTCACGCGGACCCCCGTGTCGGCGAGATCGACCGCCATGCATTTGGTGAGGTGGATCACGGCCGCCTTGCTCACCGAATAGCCGACACACCCCTCGCGCGCGACAAGGCCGAAGGTCGAGCCGACATGAACGATCGCGCCCGACTTGCGCGCGATCATCGCGGGCAGGAACGCGCGGCTGACCATCAGCGTGCCGCGCAGGTTGAGCGCCATCGCCTTGTCCCACTCGTCGACGGCGATGTCCGTCGCCGAGCCGATGCCGCCACCGCCCGCGGCGTTGACCAGCATGTCGACCGGCCCCAGCGCCAGCGCCGCCCGACCGGCCGCCGCCACGGCGGCGTCGTCGGTGATGTCGATCCCGCGGATGCCAAAGCCGTCGCCGGACCCGTCGCCCGCGCGATCCCAGCCGATCACCGTCGCGCCACGGGTGTGCAACGCGCGCGCCGCCGCACGCCCGATTCCCGATGCCGCGCCGGTGACGACGGCGGTTCGGCCCTTCATGTCTTGCATGTCGCTTCCTTGCGGGATCGACTGCGCGTCACAGGACGGCGCAGACCGTCTTCCATTCGAGATAGTTGTCGAGCGCGGCGACGCCGCTGTCGCGGCCGTAGCCCGACTGCTTGACACCGCCGATCGGCAGGCTGGCGTCGTACATGGAGTGGCAGTTGATCCACACGGTGCCCGCCTGGATCCGGCGCGACAGGCGGTGGGCGCTCGACAGCGACTCCGTCCAGATGCTCGCCGCGAGCCCATAGACGCTGTCATTGGCGGCCTCGACGACGTCGTCGAGATCGGTGAAGCGCTGGACGACCAGCACCGGGCCGAACACCTCTTCGCGCACGATCTCCATCTCCTGCGAGACATCGGCGATGACGGTCGGGGCGATGAAGGTGCCCGCCGCGCCATGGCGATCCCCGCCGGTGACGATCGAGGCGCCCGCCGCGCGCGCACCGCCGATCAACCCCTCGACGCGTTCGGCCTGCCGCGCCGAGACCAGCGGCCCCATCTGCGTATCGGGATTGAGCCCGTGGCCGAGCTTCATCCCCGCGGCATAACCCGCAATCCCATCGACCACGCGATCGTAGATGTCGGCATGGACATAGGCGCGCGATCCCGCGACGCAGACCTGGCCGCCATTGAAGAAGATCGCGTTGGCGGCGCCCGCGATGGCGAGATCGAGCGCCGCATCGGGGAGGATCACGACCGGGGACTTGCCGCCCAGCTCGAGCGTGACGCGTTTGATATTGCCCTTCGACGCATCGAGGATCGCCCGGCCCGTCGCGGTCGAGCCGGTGAACGCCACCTTGTCGACGCCGTGATGCGCGGCGAGCGCCGCGCCGCACGTCGCGCCGCGGCCGGTGACGATGTTGAGCACGCCCGCCGGCAGCCCCGCCTCCATCATCAACTCGCCGAGCCGCAGCGCGGTGAGCGAGGTATCTTCGGCCGGCTTGAGCACCACGGTGCACCCCGCCGCGAGCGCGGGGGCAAGCTTCATCGCAGTCAAGACCAGCGGCGAGTTCCACGGCACGATCGCCGCGACCACCCCGACCGGCTCGCGCAACGTCCAGGCGTGCACCTCCTTGCCGGCCGGCTGGTAGGTGATCGACGGGGTGATCGTGCGCCCTTCGATCGCGGTCGCCTGTCCGGCGAAAAAGCGGAACTGCATCGCAGCGCCCGGGATTTCCGCCCAGCGCGCGACATATAGCGGCTTGCCTTGATCGAGCGTTTCGAGCTCCGCGAGTTCGTCGATATGCTGGTCGATCAGATCGGCGATCCGCCACAGTATCGTGGCGCGCGCAGCGGGCGGCGTCGCGGCCCAGCCGGCGAATGCCGCCCGCGCGGCGCTGACCGCCCGATCGACGTCTCCGGCCGATGCCTCCGGCACGTTCGCGATGACGCGCCCCGTGCCCGGGTCGATCGATGCGATCCGCGCATCGCCCTCGGCACCGACCCACGCGCCGCCGATCAGCATGCTGGCGTCCGCCGGCGCGTCGAGCGTCGCTGCGACGCGCGCACTCTTGGGGGGAACGAAACCGAGCAGTTCCATGATCGACACCTTTTGTCTCTTGCCCCGGGGCAGCCCCGCCGAGGACGGAACCGGATATCGACAATGGAATGCAACCGAAACCGCGATGTTGCGCGGCTGCGCGCCGTCACTCTCCGCTCAGTGGAGAATTCGATCGCTGGAGGTACCCAGCCTCGACCGCCCCCGTAAGGTCATTGCGAGAGTTTGGAGGGGGTTGCAGGATGCCTGTCTATATTGTCGCGACCGTTCATGTACGCGACGCCGAACGCTTCGCAGCCTATGGCAAGGCGATCGCCGGCTTGAGCGAGGCGCACGGCGGCGAATATATCGTGCGAGGGCCGGTCAGCGCCTTCCTCGAGGGCAGCGGCCCCGACGGCGAGCGTATCGTCGTCTCGCGTTTCCCCGATGCCGCATCGGCGCGCGCCTATATCGAATCGTCGACCTACCAGACGGCGCGCGCCGCGCGCGAAGGCGCCGCGGATGTCACCATGCGGCTTATCGAGGCATGACCGCGATGCTGGGCGAGGCGGACCGTTCATCGGTGCGCACGCAGGTCCTGATCGCCGGCGGTGGCCCGACGGGAATGGTCGCCGCCTATGCGCTGGCCAAACAGGGCATCGCGGTCCACGTGATCGAGGCGGCAGCCGAGATCCAGCAGGACATGCGTGCCTCCACCTTCCATCCGCCGACGTTGGAGATGATGGCGGCGCTGGGCCTGCTTCCGGAGCTGGAGGCGCAAGGCCTGCGCGCGCCGGTCTATCAATATGCCAACCGCGCATCGGGCAAGCATTATGCGCTCGATATGAGCGATATCGCCGACAAGACGGCCTATCCGTACCGCCTGCAGTGCGAGCAATATAAGCTGGTCCGGCTGATCGCCGCGAAGCTCGACAAGATCCCGTGTGCGACGGTCGAATTCCGCCGTCGCATGATCCACTTCGAGCAGGATTCGGCGGGCGTGGTCGCGCATGCCGAGGGCCTCGTCGACCTGAAGGAATATCGCGCCGACTATCTGATCGCGGCGGACGGCGCCAATTCGATCGCGCGCAAATGGCTGGGCGTCGGGTTCGACGGCTTCACCTATCCGGAGAGCTTTCTCACGCTGTCGACCGCCTATCCGATCGAACGGCACCTGCCGTGGGTCGCGGGGGTCAATTATGTCGCCGATCCCCCCGCCTGGTGCGTGCTGCTGCGCGTGCCCGGGTTGTGGCGGATCCTGGTGCCGCAGCCGGAGACCATCTCCGAACGCGAACTGCTGAGCGACGAGAGCAAGGACGCGGTGTTCCGCCAGCTGCTGGGGGCGGACGCGCCGAGCATCGAGACGCACCATCGCACCGTCTATCGGGTCCATCAGCGGGTCGCCAAGTCATTCCGCTCGGGGCGCGCGTTGCTGATCGGCGATGCGGCGCATCTCAACAATCCGCTCGGCGGATTCGGGATGAATTCGGGCATTCACGACGCGTGGAATCTCTCCGAGAAACTGATCGCGATCCTGAAGGAGGGTGCCGACGCCGATCCGCTGCTCGATCGCTTCGACCGGCAGCGACGCACGATCACCAATCGCTTCGTCCAGACCCAGACGATCGCCAACAAGACCGCGCTCGAGACGATCGACGGGACGGCGGTCCGCGAGCAGCAGCTTGAGCATCTGGTCAACGACCGCGACGCACGGCGCAGCTATTTGCTGAGCCAGTCGATGATCACGTCGCTCGCGGACGAGCTGGAAATCGCCTGACCATGACGGGAGGCGCCGTGACGGCGCCTCCCCAGCCATTTACTTGGACAGTTCGGCGGTGATCGCCTCGGCCTTCATGACCATCAGCGACAGGTAGCGCTCGATCGCGTGATCCTGCCGCATCGCCGCGGCGAAATAGATCAGCGTCAGCGCCGACACGAAGCGGCCGTTCTGGAAGATCGGTACCGCGATCGACGAGGTCTTTCCCGGCGTCAGATTGTGCCGGTTCCAGCCCAGCGTCGCATAGCCCTGCTCGCAGATCGCATTGAGGCTCTCGGTCGTTTCGAGCAACGCCTCGCCATTGCCGTCGTCGCCGACCGCGCGCCAGCGCAGCACGTTCTCGCGCTCCTCGGGCTCCATATGCGCTAGGCAGAGCCGCCCCGACGCGCAGCCCAGCAGCGGCAGCGTGAAGCCGGGATAATAGCGCTCGAACGTCAGCGAGGTCTCGGCATGCGTCGAGTCGAGCACGACCATGCGTGAGCCGACCTTGGTGGTGATCGATACCGGCCAGCCGATCTGGCGGGTGATCTCGCGGATATGCGGCCGGCTTATCCCGACCAGCTCATTCTCGGACTGATAGCCGTGCGCCAGCGACTGGACGAGCGCGGTCGCCCGGTAGCGCTTGCGCGCCGGCTCCTGCTCGATCAAGCCCTCGAGGATCAGCGTCTGCACGATGCGGCATGCGGTCGGATACGGCACGCTGCCCTGCCGGGCGATCGCCATCATCGAGAGCGAACCATGCTTGTTGATCGCCTGAAGCACCGCAATCGAGCGGCTGATTGAGCGGATTGGGACACCCTTTTCCATCGTCGCGGACTCCGAATCGCCTGTGAGTTTGTGAAGCTTATGTTGCACGTGCGAATATCCACTTGGCGATAGTTTTCTATCCGCCTGTCGGAGAGTCCGCGAAGCTCGGCGAAACCAAGCGCGACGCCGCGGCCGCCATCAGTGCCCAGAGGGTTCGCATCAAGGCGACGGCAGACGGGTCGCGCCGTCCGCACCGCGCATTATCCGGAGGGCGAGCAGGTTGACGGCTCCGCTTACCTCTGGCGGCTTTTGATCCGACGCTCGAGCGAGAAGCAGAGGAGACGGTGCTTGAGCCACGCGAAGACGATCACCGGCCGCCTCGCCTATCTGAGGCCCGACGGCCCCGAATGGGGCCAGGAACGTCTCTCGGTCACGCAGCACGCCCATGGCCGGACCTATCGGTCCTGCATGGAGATGGACGGCTACGACATCCACCGCGAGGCGAACTGGTCGATGACGCTGGACGGCAAGCCGCTCGAGGGCTTTTCGCGCGAGACCGAGCACGGCGTGACCGTGGCCCATAATTGGTATCGCATCGATGGCGAAGCGGCGGAATTCGAAAGCTTCTCCGTCGAAAAGGGCCGCCGATCCTCGCGGATCTCGGCACGGCTGCCGATCGGTCATCTAGGGCTGCACGTGATCCTCAGCGACTGCATGGTCTCCGCGGGGCGGGGCTTGAGCGACGTCGGCATCGAGAAGCCGGTCATCTGCCTCGCCAATTCGCTCGACGGATATGGCCGAGGCGCGACCGAGGCGTTTTTCGTCGAGCCGCTGGTCACCTATCACGGGACAGAGCGCATCGAGGTCAGGGCCGGCATTTTCGACGGGGAGCATTTCGCCGTGCGGTGGAGCGACGCGGTACCGAAGACATCGCATTTCTGGGTATTGAAGGACTGGTTCATCCCGCTGCGGCTTGAGGGTGCGTCCGATCCGGTCACCTACGAGCTCGCCGAACTGGATCTCGCCTAGCGATCGCGCGCCCGCGCGCCTGCTGCGCATCGGCCGTACTGGCGTGCCACGATAGGATCAGCGCCGGCGCGCCAACAGCACGAGTGCCTCCGCCTCGCTCACCACCTCGGCATATTTCTTCGAGAGATCGAACAGATTGGCGTCGTGCGGCGCGGCGTGGCGATCGCCGCACGCGTCGGCGACCACGAACGGTGCGAAACCGCTTTGCAGCGCGTCGACCGCGCTGGCGCGTACACAGCCGGACGTCGAGAAGCCCGTGACCAACAGCGTGTCGATCCGCATCGCGGTGAGCGTTGCGGCGAGCGAAGTGCCGAAGAAGGCCGAGGCATATTGCTTCGTCACCACGACCTCGCCCAGCGCGGGCTGCAGGCTCGACGGGAAGGCGCCGCCGGCGCTGCCCTCGAGGAAAGCCGAGAGCGCGGGTACCTTACGGTAGAAGAGGCCACCGTCGATGCCGCCAGCGCGGTAGGAGACGTTGGTGAAGATCACCGGAACCCCCGATGCCCGGCAAGCGGCGGTCAACCGTTCACACGCGGCGAGCGCGATCTCGAAGCGCGGGTCGTACAGCGACGAGCCCGGCGTCAGATAGGCCGTCACGACGTCGACCAGAAGCAGCGCCGGGCGCTCGCCGAAGGGCAACGAGCCGCCGAAGGCCGCGGCGTAATCGCGGTCGAGATCGCTCATTCCGCAGCCGCCGCATAATGGGCCCATACCGGCTGGACCGGCGCAGGGCGCCCCGTCTCCCGCTCGCAATTGGCGCGCAGCGTCTCGATGTCGGGACCGAAATCGAAAGTCTGCACCGGGCCCCGCTCCGCCCGGATCGCCGCACGCAACGCCTCGGTCGCCGCGGAATCGACCTCTCCGTCGACGATCACGACGCCATAGGCCCGCGCGCCTTTCACGGTGACGAGGCCCTGGACGATCTCGTGCGCGACGAGCGCCGGGTCGCGCTCCAGCGGATCGCCCCAGCCGCCGCCGCCCCAGGTGACGAAGTGCAGCACGTCGCCGGCCTCGACCGCTATGTCCTCGACCTTGTTGCCGACGATCGTCTCGGTGCCGTCCGCCTTGACGAGGATCTTGCGCGCGCGGGCACCCGGCGCGCCGCCGTTGACACCCCAGGGGTAGGTGAACCAGCGATCGTCGTGGATCGCGATCAGTCCGGGCTCGAGGAAGCGATAGACCATTTCGATGCCGTTGCCGCCACGGTGCAGGCCCGCTCCGCCCGAATCCGCCACCGTCTCGTAGCGCTCGACGATCAGGGGGAAATAGCGCTCGAGGAACTCGTTGGGAACGTTGGTGAAGTTGGGGAAGAGCGAATGGCCGTCGGGGCCGTCGCCGAGCGGACGGCCGGGAATGCCGCCGAAGCCGATCTGGAAGAGCTGGAAATACTCGCCCTTGCTGTCGGTGCCCGAATAGAAGAGGTGCGGCGACGACGAGAAGCCCGCCGCTGTCAGGAATTCGGGCGTCTTCTGGCCGAGCAGACCGCCCAGGATGTCGAACATCCGGCCGAGCGCGTGGGTGCGCCCCGACAGCGCCGCCGGGAAGCGGGGCTTGAGCAGCGAGCCCTCGGGGATGCGCACGTCAATCAGGTCGTAATAGCCGTCATTGAACAGGATCTGCGGGTCGAAGACCATGATCATGTAGATGCCGAAGAACATCCGCATCATGTTCTCGTTGAGGAAGAAGTTGATCGACGCCTTGCTCTGCGGATCGGTGCCGGCGAAATCGAGCACGACGCGGCCATTCTCGCGCCACATCGTGCATTTGATCTTGTAGGGGCCGTAGCCCATGCCGTCGTCGCAGATATAATCCTCGAAGCTGACTTTCTCCTCGCCGATCGCGGTGTCGATCAGGCTCGCCATCGCGCGGTGGTTGCGCGCGAGGAGATTCTCGCAGGCCGAGACGAACACGTCGTCGCCGAACCGCTCGGCCATCTCGACGACGCGGCGCGCCGCGACCCGGCACGAGGCGATCAGCGCGTTGAGATCGGCCTTGCACCATTCGGGGGTGCGGACCTGGTGCATGATCAGGCGGACGACATCCTCATTATACTGGCCCGCCTTCCAGATCTTGATCGGCGGGATGCGCACGCCCTCCTGGAAGATCGTGGTCGCGTCGATCGGCATCGACCCCGCGACCTTGCCGCCGATGTCCGACTGGTGCCCGAACATCGAGGTGTAGGCGATCAGCCGGCCGTCCTTGAACACCGGCAGCAGCACCAGCCAGTCGTTGCAATGGCTGACCGCGCCGCCGACCGAATAGGGATCGGACAGCATGATCATGTCGCCCTCCTCGACGGTGCCGTCATAGCCCTCGAGGAACGGGCCGATGTACGAGCCGAACTGGCCGACGATCATGCGGCCCTTGTGGTCGGCGATCAGCGGAAAGGCGTCGCCCTGCTCGCGGATGCCCGGCGACATCGCTGTGCGGACCAGCGTCGCGTCCATCTCGTTGCGCGCGTTGCGCAGTGCATTCTCGATGATGTCGAGCGTGATCGGATCGAGATCCACCGCCGCAAAGGGCGTCTCGTTCGATTGGAGGATGCGGGCGCTCATGGCGGTCTCTCTCTCGCGAATCAGGCGGGGGTGATCAGGATGTTGCCGAAGCTGTCGACCGTGCCGATGTGGCGCGTCTCGATCAGCGTCGTCGAATCCATCTCGGTGACGATGGCGGGGCCGCGGATGACGTCGCCCGCCTTGAGCAATGCGCGGTCGTAGATCGCGCCGGCCTGCGACGCGCCATCCATCCACAGCTCGTGGTCTCGGACCTTGGCGGCGATCGGATCGCCGTCGCCGCGTGGCAGCTCGGGCGAGGGCAGTTCGAGCGCCGCCCCCATCGCGACCGCGCGCAGGTTCACCAGCTCGTGCTCGCTATCCATGTTGAAGGTGAACAGGCGGCGATGTTCGTCGTCGAAGCGCCGGGTGAGACCGTCGATCCCGCCGGCGGCGAGGTCGGCGAGCGTTACCGTCATCGGCACCTCGAACGCCTGGCCGGCATAGCGGATGTCGATCTCGAAGGTCGTGACGGTCTGCTCGGGCGCGATGCCGTCGGCGGCGAGCGTCGCGCGGACCTGCGCCTCCATTTCGCCCAGCAACGTCGTCAGCTCCTCGAGCGTGGTCTGCGAGCGCAGCCGCGAAAGCGAGCGCGCGGTCTCGGTGCGCATCCGCGTCGTCGCATCGCCCAGCGCGCACAGCACGCCGGGCGAAACCGGCGACACCGCCGGATAGCTGCCCATCAGCCGGGCGACCGCGTTGACGTGGAGCGGCCCCGCGCCCCCGAACCCCATCAGCGCGAAGTCGCGCGGATCATAGCCCTGCTGCACCGAGATCATCCGCAGCGCACCGAACATATTCTCGTTGACGATGTCGATGATGCCGCGCGCCGCCGTCATCAGCTCGATGCCCAGCGCATCCGCGATCGTCTGCACCGCGCGCTTGGCACCCTCGCGATCGAGCTTGAAGGTGCCGCCGAGCAGGTTTTCGGGGAGATAGCCGAGCACGACATTGGCGTCGGTGACGGTCGGCAGCGTGCCGCCCTTGCCGTAGGCGACCGGCCCCGGCACCGCGCCGGCCGATTGCGGGCCCACGCGCAGCGCTTTGGTGAGCTCGGGCACATAGGCGATCGATCCGCCGCCCGCGCCCACCGTCTTCACGTCGAGCGCGGAGGCGCGCACCGAGAGGTGACCGACCTCGGTGGTGCGGACGCGGCGCGCCTCGCCATTCTCGATCAGCGCGACGTCGGTCGACGTTCCCCCGACGTCGAGCGTCAATATGTTCTTGAGCCCGGCGTTCTTGGCCACCCACAGCGCGCCGGTGACGCCGCCTGCCGGGCCGGACATCAGCAAGGAGACCGGCTGCTCCTCGGCCTTCTGCGACGACATCAGCCCGCCGTCCGAACGCAGCAGCGACAGCCGCCCCTGCATCTCGATCTGCTCGAGCTTGCCGCGCAAATTACGGACATAGCGGCCGACGACGGGCCGCACCGCGGCATTGGCGACGGTGGTCAGCGTACGCTCATATTCCTGCATCTCGGGGAGCACGACGTGGCTGAGCGAAATCGGGATGTCCGGCAGGATCTCGGCGGCGAGTTCGGCGACGCGCTGCTCGTGCGCGCCGTTGAGATAGGCGTTCATCAGGCTGACGGTCAGCGCCTCGATGCCGCGCGTCTTGAGATGCGCGAGCTGCGCGCGGATGTCCGCCTCGTCGATCGGATGAAGCTCCCGCCCGCGCGCGTCGATGCGGCCCTTGATCTCGACCGTGTCCTCGAGCCTCGCCAGCGGCTCGGGCTTCGGCCAGACGATCCAGCCGGCCAGCCCGCCGGGCACGAAGCTGCGCGCGATCTGCATCACCTGGCGATAGCCCTGGGTCGTGACGAGGCCGACACGCGCGCCCTTTCCCTCGAGCACCGCATTGGTGGCGACCGTGGTGCCGTGGAGGAAATAGTCGATCTCGGAGGCGGCGATGCCGGCCTTTGCGCATACC
This sequence comes from uncultured Sphingomonadaceae bacterium, assembly GCA_903871605.1. Taxonomy (GTDB): domain Bacteria; phylum Pseudomonadota; class Alphaproteobacteria; order Sphingomonadales; family Sphingomonadaceae; genus Solisphingomonas. The sequence goes on along the minus strand of CAIQHF010000027.1, from coordinate 29,878 downwards.
GCCTCGACACCGTTCAAAATCCCTTCCGAGCTGTCGTGCGGCGTCGAGGGGGTCTTGTGACGCCAGAAATCGCCCGATGTCGCCTCAAACAGAAGCAGGTCGGTGAAGGTCCCGCCCACATCCACGCCCAAACGATATGCCATTCGTGTTCGCCCTCGGGTCTGGCCGATCAGTGGCCGCTTGGTCGGAAATTTGACGGCCTGCCCTCTTGGAACAAGCGCACGGCGAGATGATGACCGTCACGCGAACATTCGTCTGTCCGGCAGGCGATAAAGGCGGCGCTGAAGCGGACTGCGAGGCGCGGCATCTCGCCCGCCGCCCCTTCCCGGCCCGCCTCGTCGCTCATCGCTGCAGCACCGGCGCGGTCGGCGCGGCCGCGCCGCGCGCAAGATATCGGCCATAGCCTCCCCTGCCCGTCACGACGCCGTCCGCCATGATCGTCTCGCCGCGCAGGATGGTCCGCACCGGCCAGCCTTTGAACGTCCAGCCCTCGTAGAGGCTGTAATCGGAGAAGGAGCCGAGCTCGTCCGGCTTCACCTCGCGCACGCGATTGAGATCGACCAACGTCAGATCCCCGTCCGAACCGATCGACAGACTGCCCTTGCCGCGCAGCCCGAACGTTTCGGCAGGTTTGCTGGTGAGCAGTTGCGCGATGCGCTGCAGCGACAGACGCCCGCGATGATAGCCCGTGTCGAGCAACACCGGCAGGATCGTCGCCGTCCCCGGGAAGCCCTGCGAGGCGGACCAGATCGGCTTCTCCTTCGTCGCGCGCTTGCGCGGCACATGGTCCGAGGCGACCAGGTCGATCGCACCGTCGGCCAGTCCTTCCCACATCGCGGCGACGTCGTCCGCGCTGCGAAAGGGCGGGTTGGCCTTGCCGATGCTGCCGATGTCGGCATCGAGATCGTGGGTCAGATAATGCGGGCAGGTCTCGACGACGACGCGGTCGTACCGATCCCGCCAGCGCCGCACCTCGTCCAGCGCAAGCCGCGTGCTGATATGCGGGATATAGATGCGCGCGCCGAGATGCTCGGCGAAGGCGAGCGCACGCACCGTGCTCTCAGCCTCGGTGAAGGCGGGCTTGGACAGGTTCCAGTCGCGCAGCGTCGAGCCGCCGCCGGCGATGCTCGCGCGGCGGAAGCGGTTGACCAGTTCGATATTCTCGGTGTGGATGACGATCGTGATGTCGCCCAGCGCGGCGGCGCGTTCGAGCAAGGCGTAGAGATAACCGTCATCGGTGCCGTCGAGCCCGAGATAGCGCCCCTCCTCGCCCTTGAAGTTCATGAAATATTTGAACGAATTCACCCCGAACCGGGCGGCGTAGCCGCCCAGTTCGTCGAGATGGCGCTCGCTCGCGACGCTGAAATGGAATCCGAAGTCGACATGAGAGCGCGCCGCGGCGTGGGCATATTCGGTATCGAAGATGTCGTCATACGACTCGCTCGACAGGAAATAGGCGAGGATCGAGGTGAAGCCGCCTTGCGCGGCATAGATGGTCTCGGTCGTATATTCGGTGATCGGCTCGCCGAAGCCGAAATGGACGTGCGTGTCGATCAGCCCCGGGAAGACATGCAGCCCGGTAGCGTCGATCGTCTCGCGTGCGCCGACGCCGCTATCGGGCGCGAGCCGGGCCGCGATCCGGCCGTCGCGGATCGCGATGTCGCCGGGCGCGACGCCGTTCACGGGATCGACGATCGTGCCGTTCGCGATGATCAGGTCGAAGCTCATAGATCCTCCGGGGCCGGTGGTTGCGTGCCTTCTGGTACGAACAGCCAGCGAAGCAGTGTCTCGATCTCTTCCGGCTGGACGTGCTGCACGATGCAGGTGAGCCCGCTTGGCGCCGACACGGCCGACGCCGGCGCATCCGCGAAGTGGAAGCGGGCGCCGACGCCCTGCACCAGAATCGCGCGCCCGGCGACGCGGAGGACGCCCTTGCAGCGCAGCAGGCGGACGCCGAGGCGGTGTGCCAGGGCGCCGGCCAATGCGGCGAGCCCGGCGCGGGTCACCTCGCCCGCGACCGCGAAATATTGCGCTTCGACGCCGTGGCTGTGCCGCGCGGGCGCTGCCGGCGGGCGTGGCGCGAGCGCCGGGACGGGGGCGACGAGCCGCCCCGAATCCGCGACGATCGCGAAGGCGTCCACGATCTCCGCGAACGGGTTGAGCGCGCGCAGGCGCTGCTCGTCCGTCTCGTCCCACGCATCGCGCAGATCGAGCTTGGTGAGGATGATGCGATCCGCCAGCACCAGCTGTGCCGTCGCCTCGGGATGGCGCTCGACCGCATCCCAGCGACCCGAGGCATCGAGCGCGGTCACGACGATGCCCGGCACCAGAAAATGGGCGAGCAGCGGGCTTCGGCGGATGACCTCCGCGATCGGACCGGGATCGGCGAGACCCGTAGTCTCGATCACGATGCGATCGAACGCGGGCAGTTCGCCACCGGCGCGCTTGCGGCACAGCTCGAGCAGCGTTTCGGGCAGCGAATCGACGACCGCGCAGCACAGGCAGCCGCCTTCGAGCAGCGCGATCTGGTCGCTCCGCTGCTCGACGAGCAGATGATCGAGCCCGATCTCGCCGAGTTCGTTGACGACCACGGCCACATTGCCGAAGCCCGGCGTCACCAACAGCCGGTTGAGCAAGGTCGTCTTCCCGCTGCCGAGAAAGCCGGTGAGAATGTCGACGGTGATACGACGCGCCATGCGCGGCATATTGCCGTCGCCGCACCGATATCGCCGGACGTTTCGCCGCGCTGTTCGCCTGGCGGCTAGGCGTCGCCTTCCGCTGGCGGACGACGGTGCGGCGGCTAAACCGGAAAAAAACGGCAGGAGCGTTATGGACAGGCTTCGATTCAGGGACCGTATCACCCAGGGCCGGGCCCTGTTGCTGCCCGGCGTCGCCAACCCGCTGGCCGCGCGTGTCGCCGAGGATATCGGCTACGAAGCGCTCTACGTCACCGGCGCGGGTGTCGCGAATACCGAATTGGGGCTCCCCGACATCGGCATCCTCAACCTCACCGACATGGCCGGCGCGGTCGAACGCATCGCGGCCGTGGTGGACCTCCCGCTGGTCGTCGACGCCGACACGGGCTACGGCAATTCCGTCAGCTGCTACCACGCCGTCAAGCGGCTCGAGGCCGCCGGCGCGGCGGCGATCCAGCTCGAGGACCAGGTCTTCCCCAAGCGTTGCGGGCATTTCGAGGGCAAGGAGGTCGTGCCGGCGGCCGAGATGATCGGCAAGATCCGTGCCGCCTGCGACGCACGGCGCAACGAGGCCACGCTGATCATCGCGCGTACCGACGCCTGTGCGATCGAAGGCTATGACGCCGCGATCGACCGTGCGGCCGCCTATGCCGAGGCGGGCGCCGACATCCTGTTCGTCGAAGCACTCACCACCGAGGCGCAGATGCGCGACGCACCGGCACGGAACGCGCTGCCGCATCTCATCAACATCGTGTTCGGCGGAAAGACCCCCGCCTTCTCGGCAGCGGAATTCGATGCGATGGGCTACAAGCTCATCCTCTACGCCAACGCCGCGCTGCAGGCCGCGGTTGCCGGGATGCAGGACGTGCTGGGCAGCCTCCACGCGACCGGTTCGCTGGCCGCGGTGCACGATCGCCTTGCCGGATTCGTCGAGCGCCAGCGGATGGTCCGCACACCGGAATATGATGCGCTGCGTCTGAAATATGAGGGCGGGCCCGCGCGATGAACCGCCCGTGGACCGGCATCGTCAGCGAGGAAGAGGAGCGACGCTACCGCGCCGCCGGCTTCGGCCGGCCGAGCGGGATGGGCAAGCGCCCGGCGCTGCTGATCATCGACGTCCAGTATCGCACCATCGGCACGCGCGAGGCGCCGTTCTGGGAGTCGATCAAGGAATATAAGACGAGCTGCGGCGACACCGGCTGGGACGCCGTGCGCCACATCCGGCCGCTGCTCGCCAAGTTCCGCGAGAAGGGATTGCCCGTCTTCTACCCCCATGTCGCGCCCAAGGAGGCGTTCGATCGCGGACGGCTCGCCGAGAAGGTGCCCGAGTTGATGACGATCGCGGCCGAAGGCTATCGTTTCGTCGAGGCGCTGTCGCCCTCGCCCGGCGACGTGCTGCTTCCCAAGAAGCACCCTAGCGCCTTCTTCGGCACGCCACTGGCCAGCTATCTGATCGATGCCGGCGCGGACAGCCTGGTCGTCACCGGCTGCACGACCAGCGGCTGCGTGCGCGGCAGCGTGGTCGACGGCTTCGCCTACAACTTCAAGGTCACCGTGCCCGAGGAATGCGTCTATGATCGCAGCCCCGTCGCGCACGCGGTCAATCTTTTCGACATGGCGTATAAATATGCCGATGTCCGTCCGCTCGCCGACGTCCTCGCCGACATCGACGCGCTAAGCTGAGCCTGGGTAACCGATGACCAAGCGCATCTCCCTCCCCCGCACCGTTCGTGGCAAACGCCCCGGCTTCTTCGAGACCCCCGGCGTGGACGACGCCCTGTCGATGGTGCTGATCCTCGCGCAGGAGATCGCGGTGCTGCGCGAGCGGCTCGACTCCGCCGAGCGCGTCATCGCCAAGCATGGCATCCCGCTCGCCGAAGAGATCGAGGCGCTGCCGCTCGACACGGATCTGCTCGAGAGCCGCGAACAATGGCGACAGGATTATTACGAGCGGCTCTTCTATCTGGCCAAGCAGCGGCGGGCCGAACTCGAGCAGAAGCACAGCGAAGACAGTTATCGCGACGTGCTGGACAAGGTGGCGCGCGGTGACATCTGAGACGATTCACGCCTGGCCGCGGCGCGGCTATGCGGATGGCCCGTTCGGGCAGATCCATTATCAGACGCTGGGCGACGGCAAGCCGCTGGTGCTGCTGCATCAGGCGCCGGTGACGTCGAGCCAGTTCGATCTCGTCTATGAACCGCTCGCACGCCGCGGCTTCCGGCCGATCGGCATCGACATGCCGGGTTTCGGCCAGTCCGATCCGACACGTTTCGTCCCGACGGTCGGCGACTATGCGCAAGTGGTGCCAGCGGTGCTCGATACGCTCGGCATCGCCGAGACCGCGATCCTCGGCCACCATACCGGCGCGCTCGTCGCGACCGAGGCGGCGCTCCGCTTCCCCGAGCGCATCTCGGCATTGATCGTCAACGGCCCGCTGCTCGTCAGCGATGCCGAGTATGACAGCTTCATGTCCGGCCTGCATCTATGGGAGCTGAGCTATGCCCCGCGCCCCGAGGCGGCGCATATGGTCGAGCTGTTCGCGATCCGGAACCGGCTCGCCCATGGCGCCGCCCCGCCGTCGCGTCTGAGCGATTACGTCGTCCAGTCGCTCGTCGGGCGCGGCGCCTTTTGGCACGGCCACCATGCCGCCTACACCTACCGGCAGGCGGAGACTCTCCCCCAGGTGCGCCAGCCCGGGATGATCCTCACCAACACCGGCGACTCGATCTACGCACATGCCGAACGCGCGCATGCGCTGCGACCCGACTTCCCGCTGGTCGCGCTGGAGGGAAGTGGCATCGATATCGTCGACGAGCAGCCCGAGGCCTGGGCGGAGGCCGTCACGCATTTCCTCCATGGTCTCGACGGAGCCCGGCAGTGACGCGCCGAACGGCCCTCGTCGTCGGCGCCACGAAGGGCCTCGGCCTGGCGCTCGCGCAGACCTATCTCGCCAATGGCTGGGCGGTGATCGCGACGACGATCACGCCGTCCGTTGAGCTCGATGCGCTCGGTGTCCGCCATCCGGACTGCCTCGACATCCGCATGCTCGACGTCACCGACGTCGCTGCGGTGACCGCGCTGCGCGACGACCTGGCGAACCGCCGTATCGACGCGCTGCACATCGTCGCCGGGATTTTCCAGGCGAGCTTCGCGCCGATCTGGGAGCAATCCGACAACGAGATCCTGCGCGTGCTGGGAACCAACGCGATCGCCGGCATTCGCATCGCCGAACTGCTCGGCGACCTGGTACCGCCGGGTGGCGTGTTCGCCTTCACTTCTTCGGGGATGGGCAGCATGGCACGCAACAACAAGGGCGACGTCGATCTCTATCGGATCAGCAAGGCCTCGCTCAACATGCTCGTCCGCAGCTTCGGCGCGCGCCATGCGGGCAGCGGCCGTGCCGTGCTGCTGCTCTGCCCCGGCTGGGCCAGGACCGACATGGGGGGCCCCGACGCGACCGTCGAGGTCTCGACCAGCGTCGAGGGTATGTATGCGCTCGTCGCACAGGCCGATGTCGATGCGGACGAGGCGCGTTTCTACGAATATTCGGGCGATGTCGTCCCGTGGTGACGCGCCCGATCGGCGCGGTGTTGCCATTACGGATAGGTTGAGGCGATCATGACATTCTCTCCCAAGACGCTTTCCGGCCGGATCGTCCACCTCAAGGATGGCGGCGAACAATGGGGGCGCGAGCGATTCTCGATGTCGACATGGGACGGCGGCCGCGTGATGCGGGCCGTCACCGAGTTCGACGATCGCAAGGTGATGCGCGAGGCGAGCTGGTCTGTCGGCGCGGACTGGAGCGCGCGCGAGGCGTTCACGCGCGAGGTGATCGACGGCGAGTTCGTGTCGCATTGCTGGTTTCGCGTCGATGGCGAAGCGGTGGAATGCGAAGCCTTCAGCAAGGCGATGGGCCGCGTCTCGCAGCGGCTCGCGGTGGGCCGCCCGGTCGACTATCTCGGGCTCCACACGATCCTCGCCGACGTGCTCGTCGCCGCGGCGCGCGGCTGCACCGAGCCCGGCGTCGAGAAGCCGGTGACCTGCGTGACCAATTCGGTTGGCGACTATGGCGTCGGCGGCTATTATGCGCAGGCGGTATCGCCGTTGGTCACCTATATCGGCCCGGACGCGGTCGAGGTTCCGGCCGGACAGTTCACCGGCGAGCATTTCCGCGTGCGCTGGAGCGACATCACCCCGCATTATTCGGACTTCTGGGTGACGCAGGGCGATTTCCTGCCGCTGCGCCTGCTCGGCGCGTTCGGACCCGTCAGCTACGAACTTGCCGAACTCGACCTCGGCTGACGAAGGACATAGCGATGCTCAACACCTTCCAGCAAGCCGACCACCCCACGCTTCCCAAGGCGAGCCACGAAGAGCGCAGCCGGCAGGAATTCGCCAAGAGCATGCGGGGCTATCTTCAGCGCGAGATCCTGCCGGGCCTGACGCCGCTCTATCGCAAGCTGGCCGCGACCGCCGGCGGCACGCTGACCGACCGGCATCAGATCCGCAAGGCGATGACCAGGGAGCCCTTCTTCCAGGCCTATGCCGCGCTCAACCGCACCGCGCAGGAGATGGTGTGGAACGCGATCATCGACAGCCTCGAGCATGACTGGCCGCGCCTGACCGCGGCCGCGGACGCACTGGCCGACAAGGGCGGCGAGCTGCGCCTCGACCCCGACCTCGCCGTGCCACGCTACGTCACCGCGCTCGACATCCATTGCATGCCGGGCGGCTACGCCTCCGACACCGACACCGAGCAGCTCGCCGCAGGCGCGCTCTACGACCGCGGCGTCTATCTCTATTCGATGGGCTATACGGGGCCGTTCAGCGACGACAAGGGCCGCTCGGTCTGCAACTATATCCGGCGCCGGATCGCGGGGTTCGCGCCCAGGCGCATCCTCGACATGGGCTGCTCGGCGGGCCATTCGACGCTGCCCTACAAGGAATTTTTCCCGGACGCCGAAGTCTGGGGCATCGATGTCGCGGCGCCGCAGGTGAAATATGCGCATGCCCGCTCGGCCGGGCTCGGCACCGTCGTCAACTTCGCGCAGATGAACGCGGAGAAGACCGATTTCGAGGATGGCTATTTCGATCTCGTCGTCAGCCACGTCCTGCTGCACGAAACCTCGGGCAAGGCGATGCCGCGCATATTCGACGAGTGCTACCGGCTGCTCGCGCCCGGCGGCTACATGATCCACGCGGATCTGCCGCCGTTCGACCTGATGGACCCGTTCACGCAGTTCGTCCTGGACAATGAGACCTACTATAACAACGAGCCCTTCTGGGGCGCGATGCGCGAGATCGATCAGGTCGCGCTCGCCGAGCGTGCGGGCTTCCCCACCGATACGATCCGCTTCGATACAGCCCCGATGGCGATCAGGGAGGCGGCCGCGAACAGCGCGGCGGGCTACGACGCCAAGGCCGCCGAGGCGGTCGCCAACCGCAAGTTCAAGGCAGGCGAATACGCCCCCGGCGGGGGCTGGGAAGTGCTGATCGCGCAGAAGCGCTGATGGCTCTGCAGACGGGGACGACAGACGAGATGGAATTGCCGGAATCGATCCGCGCATCGGGCCGCATGCTGCCCGAAAGCGACCGCGCCTTCTTCGCGATGGACGTTTACCGCGCGGGGGCGCTGCCGCGCGGCGTGGTACGGCCGGAGACGATCGACGAGCTGCGCGCGATCGTGATCTCAGCCGCGGGTGCGGGGCTCGCCATCCACGTCCGCGGCGGCGGGGTCTCCTACACCGACAGCTATCTGCCGCGGAGCAGCGACAGCATCGTCATCGATTCGAGCGCGCTGAACCGCATCGTCGCGATCAACGAGCAGGACATGCTCGTCACCGTCGAACCGGGGATCAGCTGGCATGCGCTCGATGCCGCGTTGGCGCCGCGGCAGCTCAAGGTCCCTTTCGTCGGGACCTTCAGCGGGCTTGCCGCGAGCGTCGGCGGCACCGTCAGCCAGAACGCGAACGGCCATGGCAGCAACGCCGCCGGCATCTCGGCCGACAGCGTCGTCGCGATCGAGGCGCTGCTCCCGTCGGGCGAGTTCATCCGGACCAGCACCGCCGGCAGCGCCGCAGGTGGCGCATTCTATCGCAACTACGGCCCCGATCTCGCCGGCCTGTTCACCGGCGACGCCGGCACGCTCGGCATCAAGACCGCGATCACGCTCAAGCTGCTACGGCGCAAGCCTGCGTTCGAGGCCGCCTCATTCGCCTTCCCCGATTTCGCCACGCTGCACGCCTGCATGGCGCGGCTCGCCTCGGAGAAGATCGAGGACAAGAGCTTCGGGCTCGATCTCGCGCTGTCGAAAGGCCAGATCGCCAAGCAGGACGCCGGCTCGATGCTGACCGTCGCGCGCAGCGTCTGGCGGTCCTCGCCCAACGCGGCGACGGGCGTGCGGAGCCTCGTCGGCATGGCAGCGGCAGGAAGACGCGTGCTCGCCGCCGCGCCCTATGCCGCCCATTATATCGTCGACGGCCATGATCCGGTCGAGGCGCGCGCCAAGCTCGGGTCGCTGCGGCGGATCGCGCACGGCTTCGGCCGCGAGATCGCCGCCTCGGTGCCGACGGTCGTACGGGCGATGCCGTTCCAGCCGCTGCACAACATGCTCGGGCCCGACGGCGAGCGCTGGGTGCCGTTGCACGGTCTGCTGCCGCACTCGCAGGTGCTGGCGTTCCACGCCGCCTTCACGTCCTACGTCACCGCGTGCAGGGACGCGATGGAGACGCACGGCGTCCATATCGGCGCGATGTTCTCGTGTATCGGCGCGTCGACCTTCCTCTACGAGCCCGCGCTCTACTGGAAGGACGAGCTCGCCGAATTCCATCACCGGATGATGGAACCGGCCTATCTCGCCAAGCTGCCGCGCTACGCCGCAAATCCCCAGGGCGCAGCGCTCGTCGAGACGATGCGAAACCACATCATCACGCTGATGCACGCCCACGGGGCGGGGCATTTCCAGATCGGCAAGCTCTATCCCTATGCGCTCGACCGCGATCCCGGCGCGATGCGGCTGCTGCGCGCGATCAAGGCCGAGCTCGACCCTGAAAATCTGCTCAACCCGACAGCCCTGGGGCTCTGACGCCAGGACGGCGCGGCGTCGCCTCCGACGGCGACCGCCACGCCGGGTCGCTCAGCCCGCCTTGCGGGTGATCCGCACCGGCAGATGCTCAAGCCCGCGGAAGGTGAAGCTGTTGATCCACGGGCGGTCCGCCGAAAGGATCTCGATCTCGAAACCGCCGAACAATTCGGTGAAGAATTCACCCAGCTCCATCTTGGCGAGCAAATGCCCCAGGCAGAAATGCATGCCGGGCCCGAAGGCCGCCGACCTGGCATTGTTGCGGTCGGGATCGATCCGATCGGGATCGGCCCAGACGCGCTCGTCGCGATTGGCCGATATGTTCATCCCGAAGACGAAGTCGCCCTTGCGGATCGTCTGCCCGTGCCAGTCGAAGTCGCTGCGCGCAACGCGCAGCATGCCCTTGGCCATGCCGATGTAGCGCAGCAGCTCGTCGATCGTCTTGCCGCACGCGATCGGTCCGGACAGCAAATGGGCCTGCAGCGCGGGCCGTTCGGCCAGTTCGATCATTCCGAGCGTCAGCATGTGCATCGTCGTCTCGAAGCCGGCGATGATCGTCGCATGGCAGGCGCCCAGCAGCTCGTCGTCAGAAAGCTTGTCGCTTTCGTCGCGCGCCTGGACGAACTGGCTGAGCAGGTCGTCGCGCGGCGCCGCGCGGCGTTGCTCGATGAGCTTGAGCAGCTCGACGTTCATGTCGACCAGCGTGCCATGATATAATTCGATCATCGCGCGATCGAGCACGGCGGCGCCGGTGGCCTGCTGGATGTGCCCCGCCCAGGTCGCGAATTGGTCGCGCAGCTCGGCGGGAATGCCGAACATTGCGGTCACCACGCGCGCGGGCAATTCACGCGCGACGTCGACCACGAAATCGACGTCTCGTCCCTCGACGCCATCGAGGATGTCGCGGCAGATCTGGCGGCTCGTCGGACGAAGCGCCTCGACCACGCCCTTCGAAAACGCATTCGCCATCAACCGGCGGAGCCTGGCGTGGATCGGGAGGTCCACGTTCGAGATCCATTTGTCCTCGAAGTGGCGGATCAGCGGAAAATCGTCGCCGAGACCGCCCGGCACGGTCTCGAGAAACGGCACGATCCGGCTGGCCGAAAGCCGCTGGTCGCGGAATGTGGCCAGCACGTCCTCGTGCCGGGTGACGATCCAGGCGTTTTGCGACCGACTCCAGAAGACCGGCTGGTCGCGCTGCAGCGCGCGCAGTGGGGTCCACGGGTCGCGAAGGAAATCGGGAGAGCCGAAATCGATGTCGTCGATCGGCTGGGTCGCACTCGGCACCGTCATCACTCCACTACCCTCACCGGCCCCGTGGCCGTCGCCCTTCCTTCCCTTCGGCATCGGCATAGCCTGCGAGCGCCGAGCCGATATATCGAAGGAAGAGCGACGGATGTCGTCGATTACATCTTGAAGCGGAAGCCGACCCGCCACACGCGCGGCTCGAGCGCGATCCGATAGCCGAAGACGCCAGGAATGAATTCCGCCGACGCGAAATAGTCCTTGCTGTTCAGGATGTTGGTCGCCTGGGCATAGATCTCGAACCGATCGGCGGGCGCCTTGTAGGTCAGCGTCGCATTGGCGCGGCCGATCGACGGGTTGTTCGATGTCTCGGCCAGGCTGACCAGCGAGAAATAGTGCGAGCGATAATTATAGTCCGCCGACAGGTTGATCGCCGAGGTATCGGGCAGCGACACTTCGTAGCTGCCACCGACCTGATACTGCCAGCGCGAGACCAGCGGAAGACGCTCGGCACCATATACCGCCGCTTCCGAGGCCGGGTTGAGCGTGCCATATTTGTCGTAGGTATAGGTGAGGTTGCCGAACAGGCTGAGGCCCTTCATCGGATTGAGCGTCAGCTCGGACTCGATGCCCTCGACCTTGGCCTTGGCCGCGTTCTGGATGATGAACGAGCCGCCGCCGGCATCCGCCAGCGTCTGCAGGTTGCTCAGCTGCTCATAATAGGCAGCGAGATTGAGCCGCAACATCCGGTTGAACGCATCGAACTTCGCGCCGACTTCGTAGGACCATGCCGTCTCGGGCTTGTAGGCGGCGCCGAAATCCTTGGGATCGGCGATGACCAGCGAATTGAAGCCGGCGGCGCGATAGCCCTTCGAGACCGTGCCGTACACCATGGCGTGCGGCGACAGCTTATATTCGAGATTGAAGCGCGGCGTCCAAACCTTCGCGTTGATCGCACTGGCGACCGAGGCGAGCTCGGGAAGCGCGCCGTTCTGCGTCTCGCCCTCGAAATGCTTCTTGTCGTCGGTATAGCGGATGCCGACCGACGCGGTCAGATTTGGGATGATCTCGTAATCGGCCTGCCCGTAGAACGCGACGCTCTTCGACTGGACCTGGAAATTCTGCGGAAGGTAGGTCAGGAAGAACGCATCGAGCGTATCGAGCGTCGCCTGGTGCGCATGCTCGTTGAAATAATAGGCGCCGAAGATATAGTTCAACTTGTCGTTGAACGCCTTGCCGAGCAGCTGGACTTCCTGCGTGAACTGATGCTGGCCGCCATCGGACCTGCGATAGAAGCCCGAGTCGATCGCGCCCGTTGCGGGCTGGATGTAGCCGCCCGAGAAATCGAGCGCCCACGCGTCGTGCATCTTCTGATAGGCGGTGATCGAACGGAGCTTCACGCCGCCGAAATCATAGCCGAGGTGCAACGAGGCGGCGACCTGGTGATTATTGCCGTATGACTCTTCCGGGGTGGCCGTGTCGTAGAAGGGGAGAGCCGGCTTGAGCGTCGCCTCGTTGAGCGGGAGGAAGTGCTGCCCGTCGCTCACGTCGTTGACGTAGCTGACCTTGGCGACCGCTTCGAGATGCTCGACATTGGTGATCCCGAGCTGGAGCTGGCCGCCGTAACGGCGGAACGTGCCCACCCGTTGGTCGGTCGTCACATTATACTGCCAGCCCTGATTACGGTCGTCGTAGAAGCCGGAGGCCGCGAAGGCGAGATTCGAGCCGATCGGCGCGCCGGCACTGACCTTGGCGCGCACCTCTTCGAACCGCGCGAGGCTGATGTCGGTGTTGAGCCAGCTCGAGCCATCGGGCTGGCGCGTGATCAGCTTGATCGCGCCGGTCATCGAGTTGCGGCCGTAGAGTGTGCCCTGCGGTCCGCGCAGCACCTCGACGCGGGTGATGTCGGCAAGATCATAATTGGCGGTGCTGAGCCGCGACTGATAGACGTCGTCGACGTAGATCGCGACCGGCGATTCCGACGTGATCGAGCCGCCATTCTGCTCCTGCGCGCCACGCATCTCGACCTGCAAGGTGCTCGGCGAGGCGGTTCCCTGGGTGATGTAGAGGCCCGGCGTGCTGGCTGCGACGTCGGCGATCTGGGTCACGCCGCGCGCCTGCAGCATCTCGGCGGAGAAGGCGCTGACCGCGATCGGCGTGTTCTGAAGGTTCTGCGAGCGGCGCTGCGCGGTGACGACGATATCGCCATTGGGGGCCGCCGCCTGCGTCTCGGCGGCCGCACCCGTCGCCGGGGGAGCATCCTGAGCGACAACCGGCGCGGCGCAGAGCGTGCTCAACACAGCCGAAGTAAGAAGCAGATACCGATAAGTCATCTTGACGTCCCCCACTTATATGGAATTGAGCGTGAGATGACGGCGCACGGGCCGATCGAGCAACGTCGTTGTCCCCATTATTCGCAGTGCGATAAAATCCAGCGGCGGCGACGGCGCGCGCGGGGCCGTCCGGCATCGCCGTTCCGCCATCCGCCGGACCGTCGTCGGGCGCCGCGTGGCGGTAGAGCGCAGTGGTATCGCCGTCCAGCGGACAGAGCCGACGGCATCGCTGCGGCGCGGCCGGCACGGTGATAACGCGGTCGAAGTCAGGGAGATGTGCGCATGACCGGGGATCGCTTCGAGAATCAGACGGTGGTCGTGACCGGCGGGAGTGGCGGTCTCGGATGGGCGATCTGCCTGGCCTTTGCCGACGCCGGCGCCCGCGTGATCGCGGCGGATCTCGTCGCGCCTTCGGACGAGGCGCTCGGAGCCGCAGGCGGTCGAATCAGCCACCTGCCGCTCGACGTCACCGACGAGACCGCATGGGTGGCGCTGCTCGATGCGGTCGAGGCCGACGGCCGGGGGCTGGACGTGCTCGTCAACAATGCTGGCTTCTATCGGCCCAACGTCGCGTTCGAGGAGATGCCGATCGAGCTCTGGCGCAAGCATTTCGCGATCAATGCCGATGGCGTATTCCTCGGCTGCAAACATGCCATCCAGCGCATGAAGACGCGCGGCAAAGGCGCCATCATCAATATCGGATCGGGCCTGTCGATCACCGCAAGCCCGACCGGCGCCGCCTATTGCGGCTCAAAGGCGGCGGTGCTGATGACGACGCACACCGCCGCCGCCGCCGCGGGCCGCTACGGCATTCGCGTCAACGCGGTGCTGCCGGGCGCGGTGCCCACGACGATGCTGATGGGCAATATGGTGGCGGGTGAAACCGAGGCGGACTTCCTCGACACGATGAAGAGCTACAGTCCGCTGGGTCGCCTCGCCACGCCCGAGGATATTGCACGGGCGGTGCTGTTCCTTGCCGATCCGGTCAACCGGACCATTTCGGGCGTCCACCTGCCCGTCGACGGCGGGGCGATGCCCGGCTGCTGATCGCATGCCGAGCGACGACGGAGTGCCCGATGACCGCTAGCGTGCGCCGTGCCTACGCCGATGGCCCCTTCGGGCAGATCCACTATCGGATTGCACGACCCGAAAAGCCCAGCGCGCGGCCGGCGCTGTTCTGCCTCCACCAGACGCCGAAGAGCGGGCGCGACTATGCGGCGCTGATGACGCATCTCGGCAGAGACCGCGTCGTCGTCGCGCCCGACACACCGGGCTATGGCGACAGCGATCCGCCGCCGTCGCCACCCTCGATCGAGGAATATGCCGACGCGATGCTGGCGTTGATTGCGGCGTTGCAGGACGGCGGCGACGTCATGCCGGGCGCGATCGACCTGATGGGCTATCATACCGGCGGCGTCATCGCGGCGCGGCTGGCGCATCGCCATCCCGATCGCGTTCGCCGCATCGTCTTTGTCAGCCTGGCCGCACTCGATGCGAAGGCGCGCGAAAGCCGGCTCGCGCACATGCATCGCTTCCCGGTCCCGCGCGAGGATTCCTCCAACATCGCCGAGCTCTGGCGGCTCACCGAGACGCTCAACGATCCCAGGCTGCCGGTCGAATGGCGACACACCGCACTGGCGGAATGCCTGCGCAGCGGAAGCCGCATGCCGTGGGGCTTCCGCGCCGTCTATGAGCATGACGGCATAAGCGATCTCGAAGCGCTGTCGCAGCCGGCGTTGATCCTCTGCCCGAGGGACGATCTGTGGGAGGTCACCCGCGCCAATGCCGCATTGCTGCCCCGCGCGCGGCTGGTCGCGTTCGACCGGGCAGGCAACGGGTTTCTCGACCTCGACACTGCCGCGGTGGCGACGCTGGTGACCGCCTTCCTGGACGGCTGAACCGACCGGATCAGTCGCCTTGGGCGATCTCGATGATCCGCCGGTTGAGCCGCAGCTGGCGGACCGCCATCGGATGGGTGACGGCCCGGCTGGGGCGACCGCGCACGGCCAGCGCGAATTCCCTGAACTGGGTCGCGAAATAATGATGGATCTGCGCGCCCAGCAGCTTGCCCTCGACGCGCTCGGGCGCAGGCGGCGCCACGACCTGCGTCCCGTCGATCCAGAGTTCGTCGCCATTCTCGATCGTCAGCACCGCCTTCTCGAAGTGCAGCGTCTTGCGGTTCATCGCGAAGCGCTGATTGTAGGACAGGTGGATCGACGCGATCACGTCGTCCGGATAGCGCAGCAGGATCATCGCCTCGTCCTCCCCCAGCCAGCCAGACTGATGCCGCGCCTTCTCGGCATGGACGCGCACCGGATCGACCTCGCCCACCGCCAATTGCAGGAAGTCGATCGCGTGCGGCGCGAACAACGAAAGGATCAGCCCCTGCTCGGCGGTCCGCTCGGCCCACCACGGCGCCTGCGGACCGTCCCAGAAGACGCACATCGCGATGTCGACCGCGCGCAGCCGGCCAAACTCGTGCCGCCGATCCTGTAGCGTGCGCACCGCCTCGACGTGGCGGAAGGTGTGGCCCGCAACCAGCGTCAGCCCGGTGCGATCGGCGATTCCCGCTATGTGCTCGGCATCCGCCAATGTCTCGCTGAACGGCTTTTCGACCAGCACGTGCAACCCCGCTCGCAGCGCGGCCGCGGTCTGCGACGCGTGGATCGCATTGGGGGTGCACAGCACGACCGCCTCGCCCCCGTCGACACCGAACACGTCCTCGAGCCGCGCGAAGGCATGCGGCGCCCGATAGTGACGGGCGACCTCTCGTGCCCGGTCGAGATCGGGATCGACGACCGCGACGAGCGTGCCGAAGCCGGGCTGGCCGACGATCGCCTCGAGGTGCGGCACCGAGATGCGGCCACAACCGACCAGCGCGATGCCGACCGGCTTGATCGCGTCGGCGGTGTCAACTTGGCTCATGAGCTACGCTTTCCAGCAGTGACGCCTGCGACCCGGCGGGCCGCCCGCTGCGCCAGTAGAGAAGGGCAGCCGCGACGTTGATCGCGGCCGGAACGAAACCGAAGGTGATCGCGATGCCGAGCAATGCGCTGGCCTGCTGCGCCTCGCCGTGCAACGCTTTCGCCGCCGAGAAACCGAACGCCGACAGCATGTTGCCGGCGATCAGCGTCGCACCGAGCGCAAGCCCGATCTTCTCGGCAAGCGTCCAGACCGCCGAGAAGGCGCCGCCATGATCCTCGCCGGTCGCCGCGGTCGAATCCGCGATCATGTCGCCGAGCAGCGCCAGCACCATGATGCCCCAGCCCGAATTGGCCAGGCCGATGGCAGCGGAGATCGCGAAGATGACCGAGACCGGCGTGTGCTCGCTCGACAGCGCCCATGCCAGCAGCAGCAGGCCGTGCGCCACCGCACCGACCAGATAGGATCGCATCTTGCCGATGCGGCGCGAGACCGCGATCCAGACCGGCGAGGCGAGCATCACGACGAACCCCGCGAGCAAGGCGATGATCCCGAGATTGCCCAGCGCGTTCGGCATCTTGAGGCAATAGGTGAGGAAAAAGGCGATCGATGCGCCCGTCATGCCCGCCCCGACCTCCTGCATGAAGAACAGCGCGACCAGGATCCGGAACGGCCGATAGGCGAACACCCCGGCCAACGCACGCAGATCGACGCGCGGGGTGTTGCGCACCGCGCGGACCGGTATGCGCGACGCCGCGCCATATGCGATCAGCAGGCTCAGCGTACAGATCGCCGCGAGCACGCACGAGGTGATGCCATATCCCCAGCGTCCGCCGCCGACATGATGGATCAGCGCGGGCGCCATGGCGGACCCGACCACGATCCCCGCCCCCGTGAAGCCATGCCGCCACGCCATCAGCACGGTGCGCTCGCGCGGGCTCTCGGTGATCTCCGAATATTGCGCCAGATAGGGCACCGATGCGGCGGAGAAGCCGAGCATGTAGAGGCTCATGACGACGAAGACATAGGCCGCCTGCAGACCCGTCGACGCGGCCGGCACCTGGAACAGCAGGATCATCGCGATCGGCGCGAGCACCGCGGCGAGCAGCAGCCATCGGCGACGGGGGAAGCGATCGATCAGTCGGTCCGACGCGATGCCGATCCCGATATCCGACAATATGCCGAAGATCAGCTTGGGCACGAAGATCGTCGTTCCCGCGATCGCCGGCTCCATGCCGACCACGCTGGTCAGGTAGAAGAGCAGCAGCAGCGACGGAATGTCGCGCAGTACCTGTCCGGCGACCTGCCCGCCGGTAAAGCCCGCCTTGATCCCGAAGGAGAGCCTGGCGCCCATGCTCATATGCGCTTCCCTCCGGACACCGTCCTGGTCACCGGCTGCCGCCGTCGCCCGACGCGGGGATAACCCCCTGCCCGCGTTCCGACCGTCTGTCGGCGATCGCGCACGTCAGCGTCCGCCGAGCACATCGAGCGTGATCCCCGTGATGTAGCTGGACTCGTCGGAGGCCAGGAACAGGACCGCGTCGGCCACCTCGCGCGGCGTGCCGAGTCGCCCCAACGGCGTCATCAGACTCGGCGCATAGGGCAGCCCCGCTTCGTCCATCCGGCGCAGATAGGGGCCGGCGAGCTCGGTATCGATCGGCCCCGGCGCGACGGCGTTGATCGTGACCTGATGCTCAGCGAGCTCTATCGCCATGTCGCGAACGAAGCCGTGGATGCCGGCCTTGGCGGTCGAGTAGGCGCTCGCGCCGGCGTAATAGCTGTTCCAGATCGTCCCGTTGCGCGCGCCGGAAGACAAGCAGACGATCCGCCCGGACCTGCGCTCGATCATGTGTGGCACGACGGCGCGGGTGAACAGGAAGGTCGATCGCAAATTGAGGCGCATCACCTCGTCCCAATCGTCGACCGACAATTCCCAGATGCGGCCCGGCTTGCCGCCGCCGACATTGTTGACCAGCAGATCGATCCGACCGAATGCATCGAGCGCCGAACTGGCCAAGCCGTCCGCCGCCGCCGCCTCGGTCGCGTCGGCGACGACCGCGATAACGCGCGCGCCCAGGCCCCGGGCCGCCTCCGCGGTCGCGTGCAGCGCCTCGGCGTCGCGGTCGATCAGCGCCAGCAAGGCGCCCTCTTCGGCGAAGCGCAGCGCGACGGCGCGGCCGATCCCCATCCCCGCGCCGGTAATCAGCGCGACACGCGCGTGCAGCCGCTTCATTCTCCGCTACTTTCGCTCAAGGATGACGGGGCCGGCATCGGCACGTCGCGCGTCGAGCGCACGCCGCGCCGAGGCATCCGCCGGCTGCCAATATGCCTGCAGGAACAGTCGCGAGATCGCCACCGCTTGTCCGAGCTGCGCCAGTTGCGGCGGCGCAGGGCGCGTCGGCTCGCAGATCGCGCTTCCGAAATAATGATCGACGCCCGCGAGCACGAGCAGATAGCGGCTGCCGCCCGGCGCCGCGGCATCATAGGCGATGCGATGCGCATGCCACGCATCGGGCGTGTCCGCAGCTCCCGGCATCACGTCATGGTCGCCCGTCTGGATCAGCGCCGGAACGGCAAGACTCGCATAGCCCGCTTCGGTGATCAGGCCGGGTATGGGGGGCGGCGGCGAGAGCGCGACGACGCAGCGCGTCAGCGGATCGCGCAGCGGCCCGGCAAAGCCATCCGGCACCTCGCCCTGTGCGCCGCCCATCACCAGCGCCGTCAGCGCGCCGTAGCTGTGCCCGCAGGTCACATGGGGTATGCCGATATGCCGGGCCAGCGCATGCATGTCCTCGATCCGCGCCTTCCATGTGGCAAGGCCGGGATAGTCGCGCGTCAACGGGTGATCGCGCGAATCGACATGCCACGGCGCGAGCACGTCGTAGCCTGCAGCGACCCAGGGCAGGATGACGCGATCATATTTCCAGGGTGCGGACAGCGCACCGTGCGAGAAGGCGACCGTGCCGACGCGTTTCCCACGGGTCGACCAGTGCCAGATCTCGGTGTCGCGGCCCTCGCCCGCCGGCAGGCGAAACCGCGAAGGCGGCCCGGCAACACCCGCGCCGGGCGCCAACATGCCGCCGGCCATTGCCATCGCCACGAAGGCGCGACGCGAGAGATCTGCCACCATCGCCTGTCTCTAGCCTGCCGAAGCCGGGGCATCAGCGAATGATCGATCGTTGATCGACAGGCGAGAAGCGCGGCGCCGCGACAAACGCAATGTTGAGCGCGCCACATATTTGCTGCGGTCCACAGGCGGAGCCAAATCCCTATCTCATCGCTTCCACAGCGGCCGCGCCTTCGGGCGCCACCGGCAGACGGAGGTGAAGCAGGATGACCGTTGCCACCACGAACGTCGCGACCGGCGACCGGCTACGCGCGACGCCGACGGGCCGCGCGCTCGCCGCGGAGATCGAGCAGGTCGACCTGCGCGATGTCGACGATGCCCGGTTCCGCGATCTTCACGCCGCCTGGCTCGAGCATCTCGTGCTGCTCGTCCGTGGGCAGGCCCTGTCCGACACCGATCTGATCGCCTTCAGCCGCCGCTTCGGCGACTTGGACGAAGCGCCGATCCAGGAATCCGGGCAGCGGTTCGTCGACGGAATGCCCGAACTCTATATCGTCTCCAACGTCGTCGAGAATGGCGAACCCATCGGCAGCCTCGGCAATGGCGAGGCGGTCTGGCATACCGACATGTCCTATGTCGCGGAGCCGCCGAAGGCGAGCATCCTCTCCGCGCTCGAGGTTCCCGAAACCGGCGGGGACACGAGCTTCATCAACATGTACGCGGTCTATGCCGCGTTGCCCGATCCGCTGAAGCAACGCATCGCACAGCTGCGCGTCAAGCATGACGGCACCTATAATAGCGGCGGGTTCCTGCGCCAGGGGGTCCGCCCGACCGACGATCCGCGGACGTCGCCGGGCACGCTCCATCCGCTGGCCTATACGCACCCCGAGACCGGCCGGATCGCGCTGTATCTCGGCCGGCGGCGCAACGCCTATATCGACGGGCTGCCGCTCGACGAATCCGAAGCGCTGCTCGACGAGCTCTGGTCCTATGTCGACGGCGACCGGTTCGGCTGGACGCACGCCTGGCGGCGCGGCGACGTCGTGCTGTGGGACAATCGCTGCACCATGCACCGGCGCGACGCGTTCGATCCGGGCGCGAGGCGGATCCTGCACAGGACGCAGATCAAGGGTGAAAGCCGCCCGGCATGACGGCAGCCCGCCACGGTCTCGCGACCGCACGGACGGCCCGGAGACTGTGGCCCAGCGTCCCCAATCAGGTGCTCGGCGTGCTCTGCCTGATGTATCTCGCGCTCTACGTCGATCGCGTGAACATCGCGACGCTGGCGCCCAAGATTTCGGCCGACCTTCACCTCTCGAACACGCAGTTCGGGCTCGCCGTGTCCGCCTTCGCCTATCCCTATGCGCTGATCCAGCTCTTCGGCGGCTGGATCAGCGACCGCCTCGGCGCGCGGCGCATGCTGCTGATCTCGGGCGCGATCGTCGTGATCGCCACGGTTCTGACCGGGCTGGTCGGCGGCCTCGCCTCGTTGGTCGCCGTACGCGTCGCGCTCGGTGTCGGCGAGGGCTTCGCCTTCCCGACCGCCACGCGCGCGATGGCGACGTGGATGGCGCAGTCGCGCTGGGGCTACGCGCAGGGCGTGACGCATGCCGCGTCGCGGATCGCCAATGCGATCACGCCGCCGCTTATCGTTGCCATTCTGGCCTATTCGAGCTGGCGGGGCACGTTCGTGGTGCTCGGTCTGTTCAGCCTCGTCTGGGTGCTGCTGTGGCTATGGGTCGCGCGTGACGATCCCAGGCAGCATCCGGGCATGACATCGGCGGATCTCGCCGCGCTGCCGGTCGCGGGCTCCGATCAATCACCGCTAGCGTGGTGGCGTCTGGCCAAACGGATCGCGCCGGTCACCGCGGTCGATTTCTGTTACGGCTGGACGCTGTGGGTGTTTCTCACCTGGCTTCCCTCCTTCTTCCTGAAGAGCTTTCATCTCGATCTTGCGCATTCGGCATTTTTCTCGAGCGGCGTGCTGCTGGGCGGCGTCGCCGGCGATGCGGCCGGCGGCATGCTCAGCGATCGGATCCTCAAGGCGACGGGAAGCCTGCAGGCGGCGCGGCGCAACCTGATCATCGTCGGGATGCTCGGCGCGTTCGTCTTCCTGCTGCCCGTCGTCCTCACCCACGACCTCAAGACGGTGGCGGTGTGCCTGTCGCTCGCCTGCTTCTTCTCCGAGCTGGTGGTGGCGCCGATCTGGGCGGTGCCGATGGATATCGCGCCGCGCTACGCCGGAACGGCAAGCGGGATGATGAACTTCGGTTTCGGCCTCGCGGGCATCCTGTCGCCGCTCGTCTTCGGCGGGCTGCTCGATCTCACCGGGGATTGGTCGGCGCCGTTCTGCGGCTCGATTGCGCTGCTGCTGGTGGGATCGGCGCTGTCGTTCCTCATGCGGCCCGACCGCCCGTTCGAGCCGGAGGCCAGCATCGCCCGCCCGGGCTAGCCACGATCGGGGCGGCCCGATCGCAGCGCATCGTCGCGTGCGAGCAGCGGGCCGGTCATCCGCGCGTCGGATCGATCAGGAACTTCTCGCCCGTCGCCTTGCGCTCATAGTCGCGCAGAATGGCGGGATCGAGCGCCTCCGCGAGCCCGATGGTGCGCGTATAGCGGCTCGCGAAGGTCGTCGTCAGTTCGTCGACGACACGCTTTCGCAGACGCGCACCGACCTCCGGCCCCGCCCTCTGCAGGAACGGCGTCACCAGCCAGCCCGAGACGCTCCACTGAAAGCCGAAGGCGAGACGGTTGAGGATCGTCGGCGCCGGGTCGAGCGCCCCATAGATATAGAGCTGCTTGAAGACGCTCGAGCCATAGCGGCTGAATTCGGTCATCGTCCGACCCGCCGCCTGCTCCATCGCCTGCATGATGTCGCTATCGAGCGATCCGCCGCCGATCGCGTCGAACGCGATCGTCGCGCCCGTCTCCGCGATCGCATCCACCAGCTTCGCTCGGAAGTCGGCGTCGCGACTGTCGAGCACATGCGTCGCGCCGATCTCGCGCAGGATCGCCGCCTGCTCGGGCGAGCGGACGATGTTGACCAGCGGCACGCCGTCCTTGAGACAGAGCTTCTGCAGCATCTGCCCCAGATTCGACGCAGCCGCGGTGTGGACGATCGCGGTGTGTCCCTCGCGGCGCATCGTCTCGATGAAGCCCAGCGCGGTCAGCGGATTGACGAACATCGAGGCGCCGTCGGCCGCGCTCACGCCATCGGGCAGCATCACGACGTCGCGCTCGCGCAGCTTGCGGTAATCGGCATACATCGCGCCGCCGAGCATGGCGACACGGTGCCCGAGCAGCGCCTCGGCGCCCGCACCTGCCTCGACGACGGTGCCCGCGGCTTCGTTCCCGACCGCCAGCGACTGGTCGAGCCGCGCCCTGACCGCGCCCCTGCGCGCCTCGGGAATGTCGAAGGCCAGCGTCGGGCGATCGGTCGTTCCGCGCGCGCTCATCGACGCGATCTCCGCCGGGCCGAGCAGAAGGCCGAGATCGCTGGGATTGATCGGGGCTGCCTCGACCCGGACGATCACCTCGCCGGACGCAGGCGCGTCGAGGACGACATCCTCGATCGTCAGCTCGAGCGTCCCGTCGCTGCGCGCGGTCGATCTCAGTTCGCGTCCGCCTATCGCCATCCTTGCCTCCATCGCGGTTCGCGCGACGGGGATGCGGTCGCGCGGCGGCCGTCTCTAGCAGCCGTGGCGGCGGTTCTGCGCCGCGCGCGAGCGCTTGTCGATGTGACGCCCGAGAAGCCCACCGCCGATCACTCCGGCGGCAAGACCGACCGGGCCGGCACCGAGCGCTGCCGCGCCCAGCCCGCCGCCACCCGCGCCGATCAGCGCCCCCGTCACGCCGTTGCTGCGCCTGCAGCGATACCGATAGTGGCCACCCGCGCCGCGATAGCTGTGATGATAACGCTCGGCGGCCGAGACCGGAGCCGGCACTGCGACCGGAACCACCATCGCGGCAAGCGTCACCGACATCAGCGCTTTCTTCAACATCTGCGAATCCCTTCGTCAACCGTCGCGCTGCCAACGTCGGCCCGCTCGATTCGATCCGCCGCCACACCGCGCCTTTGGCGTGGCGCGCGATGCGGTGGCTGCACGCGGACGCGGTCGCGACGATGGGCTAGCGCCGCTTGACGATCGCCGTCCGCATCGGCGAATCTCCTGGCAACGCGTCGCGGCCGTCCGCTATGCTCGGGACGGGCAAGGGGGCGCGTCTCGGGATGGAGCAGAAGCTAGACCGTCATCTCGCCGCGATCCTCGCGCTCGATGTCGTCGGCTATAGCCGGCTCATGAATGCCGACGAGCAGCGCACGCTGCAGCGTCTGCTCGCGCGCCGCCGGACGATCCTCGACGTCCAGGTCGTCGCTCATCGCGGCCGCGTCGTGAAGGGCACGGGCGACGGTGTGCTCGCCGAGTTCGCCAGCGCGCGCGATGCCATCGAAGCCGCGATCGAGATCCAGGCCGCGCTGGCCGCCGCCAATGCGGAAGAGCCGGACCTCGCGCCGATCGTCGCGCGGATCGGCATCACGATCGGCGACATCATCATCGCCGAGGACGGCGACATCTTCGGCGACGGCGTCAACATCGCCGCCCGGCTCGAGGGCAAGGCGCCGGCGGGCGGCATCTGCGTATCGGCGCGCGCGCTCGACGATCTGCGCCAGCTCGACATAGCGTTCGGCGATTTCGGCGAGATCGCGCTCAAGAACATCGCCGCGCCGGTCCGCGTCTATTGCATCCATCCCGATGCCGCGATCAGGGGTCGACGGCCGCGCGGCACCGCTCAGCCGGTCGGCCGACGGGCGCTTCTGGCGGGCGCGGGCGGGCTGGCCCTGGCGGCGGCGGGCGGGCTGGCCGCGTGGCAGCCATGGCGCGCGGGCGCAACCCGGGGCAGCATCGCGGTGCTGCCGTTCGCCAATCTCAGCGGCGACACGGCGCAGACCTATTTTTCCGACGGGTTGTCCGAGGAATTGCGCGCCGCGCTCGCGCGCAACACCGGCCTCAAGGTCGCCGCCCCCACCTCGTCCAACATGTTCAAGAGCGACGAGGGCGACGCGCGTACGATCGCGAGAAAGCTCGGCGTCGCGTATCTCCTCGAAGGCAGCGTGCGCAAGGACAGCCAGGCGATGCGCATCGTCGCCGAGCTGGTGGACGCCGCGTCGGGCTTCACCAGCTGGTCGCAGACCTTCGATCGCACGATCGAGGACGTCTTCGCCGTGCAGGCCAGCATCGCCGAGACGGTGGCCGAAGCGCTCGCGGTCCATGTCACGCACACCGCGCGCCCGGGTGGCACGCAGAACGTCGCCGCCTACGATGCCTATCTGCGCGGCAAGGCGCTGTTCGACGCCGACATCGACGAAGCCTCCGACCGATCCGCGCTCGATCAATTCGATCTGGCGACCAGGCAGGACCCGAATTACGCCGGTGCCTTCGCCGCCCGCTCGCGCGTCCTTTCGGCGATCGCCAGCGAATATGCCGCGCCCGACGGCACCGCGAAACTATATGCCGACGCGATCGCCGCGGCGCGGCGCGCCGTCGCGCTCGCACCCGATCTCGCCGATGCCCAGATGGCGCTCGGCCTCGCCCTCTATACCGGCCGGCTCGACGTGGCGGCGGCGCGCCCGGCCTATGATCGCGCCGCCGCGCTTGGCGTCGGCGACGCCGACATCCAGATGCTCTATGCGGTCTATTGCTCGCGATCGGGACGCCCTGCCGACGCGATCACCGCAATCCAGCGCGCCACCGACCTCGATTCGCTCAATCCGCGCGTGTTCCGTGCCGCAGGCCTGGTCCGCTATACCGCGCGAGACTATGCGGGATCGATCCCGCTTGCGAAACAGGCGCTCGCGCTCAATCCGACGCTGCGCGTCGCGCATGCCAACATCGGCAACGCGTTGCTGATGCTTGGCAGGCCGGCCGAAGCGAGGGCCGCGTATCTCGCCGAGCCGCTCGATCTTTCACGCCTGCCCGGTCTCGCGATCGTCGCGCGCAAGCTGGGCGACGCGGCGGCCGCCCAGGCGGCGATGGCACAACTCGTCCACGATCTGGGCGACAGCGCGCTCTACCAGCAGGCCCAGGTGCTGGCGCAATGGGGCGAGCGCGACGCCGCCTTTACATTGCTCGAGAAAGCCAAGCGCGTGGGCGACACCGGTCTGCTCATCGCGCCGACCGATCCGCTATTGGATCCGATCCGTAACGATTCAAGATTGTCGAAATTGCTCGGCGGCCTATACATGGCCTAGATTATTGCTGACTTGGGGAGGACAGATGATGCGGAAGCTATTCGCGCTGGTGGGCGGGATCGTCATGGCCGTCACACTGACCGCGTTCCAATGTCATCAAAGCCCGCCACCCGGCGGCAACGGCTCCGTGAAGGGCAATCCTGACAATCGCGGCAACCCGGACAATCGCGGCAAGAAGGACGACCGCGGCAATCCGAACAACAAATGATCAGCGCAGCGCCGTCACCGTCGGCGGCGCCGCCATCGCTCGTCTGATCCAGTCGAGATAGGCGGAGACGCGCATATAGACACCGGGCGACTTCGCCTCCGCGCAGCCCTTTCCCCAGCTGACGATACCGATCTGCTCGATCTGGCGATCGTCCCAGCTCCCGTCGGCTGTGCTGCGCACGTAGCGCACGACCAGCGGTCCGCCACTGTCCCCCGTGCACGTGTCCGCGCCCGGGCGGGCCGCACACAGCGCGCGGCGGGTGATCGAGCCCGCATAACCGGGTGCGCGGCCGCATTGCCGGTTATCGACGAGGTCGAGATTCACCTCGGTGAGGACGGTCGAATAGCTTTCGTCGCTGCGCGGGATCGTGTTGCCCCAGCCCAGGGCCTGATAGGTCTGCTCCTCGGCGACGGGCCGGCCGGCGATCATCAGCGTCCGCGTCCGGATGAAACCGAGGAACGGGTTTTCCAGCTTGGGCTGGAAGCGCGCATTGTCGAGCAGGATCGGGTCGTCGCGCTGTGCGCCGAACAACCGCACCGGCTCGATCTGGGCCTTGGGGTCTGGCCTGGTCGCGGAATCGGCGCTCAGATGCACCAGCGCGATGTCGTTGAGATGGCGATCCTCGTCATAATCGGCGTGACGGACATATCGGTCGATCAGATAGGTGACGCCCTCGCCGGTCGACAGGTCGTTGGCCCCGAGCCGCACGCGATAATGGTTGGCGATGCGCTCGTCGTTGATGCAGTGCGCGGCGGTCAGCACCCACCCCGGCGCGATCAGCGATCCGCCGCAGCGATGCGCCAGCTCCCATTGCTGGCGGCCCTTGCGCTCCTCGGCGGAATAGCCCGTGAACGGCGAATAGATTTCGGCCTGATACGGGGCGAAGCCGCGCGACACCGCCTGTCCGCCGATCGTCGCCACAGGCTGCCGCTCGATCACTTCGACGACCCGACCATCGGGCAACGTGAAGTGGCGGGGGGGTGGAGGCCGCCAGGGCGACATGATGGAGACGTGCGGGATCGGCAGCGGCGCTTCGTCGGCGGCATCCGCCGGGCGTGCTGCGGTGACACCACCGATGGCGAGGCACGGCAGCGCGAGCAGCACGGCCATCCTCGCCCGTCTTCTACGGACGCCGCTCCCATGCCGTGTCATTCGACGCTCCGCCCCCGACCTGCGCATCCCGAGAGCGACATCCTAACCCGCCATCCGCCGTTCGGCCATCCGGCAGAATGGGGCGGTTGTCGGCGCGCGCGCCGGGGCGCCTCGGGTTGCGCGCGGCCGTCGCCGATCCGGTCAGGCGGCGGTGTCGTCGCTGAGCAAGATCGCCTGCGCCGGGCATTGGCTGGCCGCCCGGCGGACCAGATCGGCGAGCTCGGGCGGCACCTCGTCCAGCAACACGGTCGCATAGCCGTCGTCATGCAGCTCGAACATCTCGGGGCATATCCCCACGCAGATCCCGAAGCCGGCGCACAGCTCCGTGTCGATCCGCACCTTCATCGCGGACCGGCCTCCACCGCATCGAACTCGAGCGCGATATGCGTAAGGCCGCGCAGGATGAAGGTCGGCAGATAGCTGTAGCGTCTCGCGCCTGCCGGCCCATGGACCGTCTCGTCGATGCGAATGTCGCTGGTCCGGTCGAACATGCGGTTGAGGCTGACGACCGCCTCGGCCCGCGCCAGCGGCGCTCCGGGACAGGCATGACGCCCGGCACCGAAGGCGACGTGCAGGCGCGCATTCTTGCGGTCGAGCTCGAATGCTCCGGGATTGTCGAACTTGCGCGAATCGCGGTTCGCGGCGCTGTTGGAGATATAAAGGAAGGCGCCGGCCGGGACATCGACGCCGCCCACGCTGGTCGGCTTTTTCGCCAGCCGGAAGTCGCCCTTCACAGGCCCCTCGACGCGCAGGCATTCCTCGACGAAATTGGGGATGAGGCCGCGATCCTCGCGCAGGCGCTTCTGGATATCGGGTCGTTCGCCGATCACCTTGAAGGCATAGCTGAGCAGGCGCACCGTGGTTTCCTGGCCCGCGGAGAACAGGTTGGCGGCGATCCGCGCGACGTCGATCGGCTCGGGCACCGCGCCGCCGGGGAAGGTGGCTTTGGCGAGCCCGGTGAGGATGTCGTCGCCGGGATTGCGCCTGCGGTCCTCGATATAGGCCGAGAAGCGATCGTAGAGGAAGACCAGCGGCCCGTGCGTGACCTCGCCGTCGGTGCCGCCCACGACCGCGCCGCCGCTCTCCTGCTCGACGCGGATCAGATGCTTGCGAAACTCGATCCGGTCCTCGGCGGGCACGCCCAGCAGGTCGGATACGACAAGCACCGCAAAGGGCTGCGCATAGGCGTCCATGAACTCGCATCGGCCACGGGCGATGAACGTGTCGATCTGCTCGTCGGCCAGCTTCCACATGAAGTCCTCATTCTCCTTGAGGCGCTTCGGCGTGATCAGCGACATCAGCAACGCCCGGTGGGCGGTGTGCACCGGCGGATCCATTGTCGGCAGCTGGTCGCTGAACGGCGTCTGGTCGCGATACGATTCGATCAGCTCGGAAATGTCGTCCTGTTCGTGCCCCGCCAGCGGGATCGGGCAGCCGGCGAACGGCCCGGTGGTCGACATGCACGACGAGAAATTCGCGGGATCGTTATAGACCGCGAGCGCTTCGTCATACCCCGTCACCATGAAGATGCCCTGGTGCGGCTCGCGCACGACGGGGGACTGCTCCCGCAGATAATCGAAATAGGGATAGGGGTCGCTGACGAACCGGTCGCCGCGAAAGAAATCATGCGCCTCGAAATCATTGGGCATATCGTTCACGGCTCCCTCCCCAAAGCGCGCACGCCGGTCGAGTGCCAGCGTGCGATCGGCATGATGCGAGCGCCGGCTATACCAATGTCGTTTTGCGCCGGCTATGCGCGGGCACCGCGCGGCCATGTTCATCGCCCAAACGATCCCTTCGTGCCGATACGCGATCGGCAGGACGGGCGCGGAGCCGATGATGGGGACTGTCGGCGCGTACATCACCGAGCGCGCAGCAGCCTTTGGCGAAAGGCGACGACCTCTGCCGCCAGATACCCCTGCGCCACGATCGGGAGCTCGAGCGCCGGAACGCTGGCCGGGGTCAGCCACCATGTATAATGGTATAGAACGACCCAGAGGGCCGCGAAGAACCGCAACGATGTCAGGCCGGGGATCTGCGCGGGATAGCTCTTCAGGTCACCCCCAAAAGGATTACGCACCGGCATGCCCCGCATGGTGCGTCGCCCCGCGCACTCTCCTTCAGCTTAACGAAGATGCGCCGGGAGCGATGTCGTGACAAATGCCGATGGCGAGCGCCTGCCGAGACCGGCTCCGCAGATCGGAGGCGGCCAGTCCGCAAGGGCATAACGGAGACCGAACGGGGCTGGTGCCTTCCGGCACGTCCAACATAAGTCAGGGAACCGCGAAGCGCATCGCGACACATTCACCGGGCCGGTCATCCTCGACACCGGCAGGCCGACCTCGCCCCCTCAGATCGGCCAAGAACCTAACCGGGGCGCTCTGACCCGCCTCCCTCGGAGCGCCCCGACAACCCACCGAAGCGCAATTCCGGCGTCAAACGGGCGTGACATCCCGGATTCTGATCGAGCGGAAATTGCGGGCGCTGAAATGCCGCATCCTCTGACAGCTGCGCAATCCGACGTAGCATGACGTTCGATGGCAGCCCACCGATCGGCGGCGTTCCCTTCGAACGCGGGATGTCGTTCGCGATGCTGTCCAACCGCATCTATCGGGGTGAGATCGTCCACTAAGGTGATGCAAAGCCGGGCGAGCATGAGGCGATCATCAAGCCTGAACTCTGGGAGGCCGTCCAGCGCACGATCGCGGCGAACAAGGTCGAGCGGAAGACCGGGGTCAATCTGCGCGAGCCAAGCGGTATCGCTGCTACATCACGCGTCCGAGCTTCGCGATGGGGCACCGGCTGCATGGCGGATGCCCGCGCACGACCTCGAGGCGGCGGTCGTCCTGCGGGTGAAGGCACTGCTGCTCGACCGGCGTGCGCTCCGCCAACTGGTCGAGAACGACGCGGCGGCGATCGCATCGAT
>CAIQHF010000026.1 GCA_903871605.1 uncultured Sphingomonadaceae bacterium | reverse complement strand
TGTCCCTGCTCGCCGGCTGCGGCGGCGGGGGGCTGCATCGGCTCGTTCCCGACACCCCGGTCAAGCTCGGCCGCCCCTATACGGTCGCGGGTCGTACCTATGTGCCGACCGACGATGTTGATTACGACCAGATCGGCGAGGCGAGCTGGTACGGTAATGCCGAGCAGGGCCGCCACACCGCCAGCGGCGAGACCTTTTATCGCCAGCGGCCGAGCGCTGCGCACAAGACGCTGCCCTTGCCCTCCTATGTCGAGGTGACGCGGCTCGATACCGGGCGGCGCATCCTCGTGCGCGTCAACGATCGCGGCCCGTTCGCGCGCGACCGCATCCTTGATCTGAGCCAGGAGGCCGCCAAGGAACTCGACATCGATCGCGCCGGGCGCGCGATGGTGCGCGTGCGTCGCGTGACCCCCAAGGCGCGCGACCGCGACAGGCTCAGGCGCGGCTATCCGGTCGAGCTCGCCTCGGTCGCACCGACCGCGACGCCGCCGCGCGTCGGGCGGATCGCGCCGTCGATGGCGGGGACGGTGCAGCAGCCCTATGTGCCCCGAGCGCAGCCGACGCCCGATGTGACGCCGTCGACCGAGAGCGTTCCCCCGCGAATGCGGGGGCCCCGTTCCGACGGCGCGGCTGGACTCCCGGCTGCGCGGGGGAACACGGCACAGATACTGATTGCCTCTCCCTCCGATCCCGATGCCGCCGACGCGATCGCCACCGCGCTCTCTTCCGAGGGCGCGCATGTCGTCGCGACGGGCGGTGGCTACCGCGTGGTGACCGGACCCTATGACAACGATGCGAGCCTCTCGGCAGCGCTGGCGCGGCTGCGCACGCGCGGCTATCAGGGGGCAATCGTGATCGATCCATCCCCTTTCCAAGCCTCGAACGGACCCTCGCTGCCATGAAGTCTGCCCAGTTTGTCATCGCGTCTGTCGCGACCCTCGCCATGGCCCAGGCGTCGATCGCAGCCGCGCCGCCGTTCGATACGTCGGCGCCCGTCGCCTTCATGCAGGACATGAATTCGGGCGCGATCCTCTATTCCAAGCAGCCCGATTTCCAGATGCCGCCGGCGTCGCTCGCCAAGATGATGACGGTCTATGTCGCGTTCAGCCTGATCAAGTCGGGTCAGCTCAAGCTCGACCAGAAATTCACGATGCAGCCCGAGACCTGGAAGAAATGGCATGCGCAGGGCTCGACGATGTTCATCGGGGTGAACGAACAAGTGTCGGTCGCCGATCTCCTGTCGGGGATCATCACGCTCAGCGGCAACGACGCGTGCATCGTCATGGCCGAGGGCATCGCGGGCACCGAGCCGGCCTTCGTCGCGCTGATGAACCAGCAGGCCGAGAAGCTCGGCATGACTCGCTCGCATTTCGGCACCGCCAATGGCTGGCCCGACAATGACGTCACCCACGTCACCGCGCGCGATCTGGCGACGCTCGCCGAGGCGACGATCCGCGAGTTCCCCGATCTATACAAGACCTTCTATTCCAAGCCCAATTTCACCTGGGGCAAGACGATGGCGGGCAACGCGATCAACCAGGAGAATCGCGATCCGCTGCTCGGCAAGGTGCAGGGCGCCGACGGGCTCAAGACCGGCCATACCGAAGAGGCGGGCTACGGCTTCACAGGCTCCGCCGAGCAGGGCGGACATCGCCTCGTCGCCGTCATGGCGGGGATGAAGAGCTCGGGCGAGCGCGCCGCGCAGGCGATCGCGTTCATGAACTGGGGTTTTGCGTCGTGGCGGCTCAAGCCGCTCTACGCGCAGGGCAAGCGCGTCGATGTGGCGCAAGTCC
The DNA here is from genome assembly GCA_903871605.1 of uncultured Sphingomonadaceae bacterium. GTDB lineage: Bacteria > Pseudomonadota > Alphaproteobacteria > Sphingomonadales > Sphingomonadaceae > Solisphingomonas. The sequence continues at coordinate 85,254 of CAIQHF010000026.1, read as the reverse complement.
AGGGCGGCGCGTCGTCGACGGTCGGGCTGGTCGCGCCGCGCGATCTCGCGGTGACGGTGCCGCTCGGCGTCGGCGGCATCCTCGGCGCCAACACGCCCGGCGCCACGCCGCCGATGAAGGTCGTCTATGACGGCCCGATCAAGGCGCCGATCGCCGCCGGCCAGCATATCGCCGATCTCGTCGTCTCGCCGCCCGGGCAGGATCCGCAGACGCTGCCGCTGGTCGCCGAGACCGACGTCAAGGAGGCGGGTTTCTTCGGCCGCATCTGGGCGTCGATCAAGGCGCTGTTCAGCTGGCTGTGAGCGGCCCGGCATGATGGGCCGCGGACGCTTCATCGCGCTGGAAGGCGGCGAGGGCGTCGGCAAGTCGACCCAGGTCCGCGCGCTCGCGGCGGCGCTCCGCGCGCGCGGCCATGACGTCGTCGAGACGCGCGAGCCGGGGGGCAGCGAAGGCGCGGAGGCGATCCGCCGACTGCTGCTCGAGGGTGCTGCCGATCGCTGGACGCCGGGCGCGGAAGCGCTGCTGTTCGCGGCGGCGCGCGCGGATCATGTCGCCAGGACGATCCGGCCGGCACTCGACGCGGGGCGATGGGTGTTGACTGACCGTTTCCTCGACTCGTCGCTCGCCTATCAGGGCGGGGCCGAGGGCGTGTCGGTCGAGCAGTTGCTCGCGCTGCACGCGGTCGGATCGGGCGGCCTGCTGCCCGATCGTACACTGCTGCTGACGCTGCCTGCCGACGAGGCGCTGCGGCGCGCCGAGACACGCGATCGTGGCGGCGCGGACCGTATCGGCGGGCGCGATGCGGCCTTCCATGCCAAGGTGGCGGCGAGCTTTGCACAGCTCGCGAGCGGTGCGGCCGAACGCTTCAGGGTGGTCGATGCGCTGGGCGACGCGGATACGGTGACAGCGTGTCTGCTGGCAGCGCTGGAGGGCCTGTGACGCCCTCGCTCCCCGTTCGTGCCGAGCGCAGTCGAGGGACAGGCCTCGACCGCCGCGCATGCGTCACGTACCTCGACTTCGCTCGGCACGAACGGGGGAGGGGGAGGTGACGATCTACGGCCATGCCGCGCCCACGCGTGCCTTCCTCGACGCGCGCGCCTCGGGCCGGATGCACCATGCCTGGCTGCTGACCGGCCCGCAGGGTGTCGGCAAGGGCAGCTTCGCGCGCGCCGCCGCGCTGCGCCTGCTCGCCGACGCCGCCGGCCCCCGCGTCGACCTGCCCGGCATCGAGACCCCGCCCGACCACCGCATCGTCAAGCTGTGGGAGGCCGGCAGCCACCCCGACATCATGCTGCTCGAACGGCTGTGGCGCGAGAAGACCAAGGACACCGCACGCTCGATCACCGTCGACCAGGTCCGTGGCCTGTCGCGGCTGTTCGCAACGTCGCCGAGCTTCTCGCCGGTCCGCATCGTCATCGTCGACGCCGCCGACGACATGGAGCGATCGGGCGCCAACGCGCTGCTCAAGCTGCTCGAGGAGCCGCCCAGCGACGCGATCTTCCTGCTCGTCAGCCATGCGCCCGCGCGGCTGCTGCCGACGATCCGCTCGCGCTGCCGCGTGCTGCGCTTCGAGCCGCTCGGGCCCGCCGACATGACCGCGGCACTCGCGCAGGCGCTCCCCGATGCCGAGCCGGGCGAGATCGAGACGCTCGTCGCGATCGGCGACGGCGCGCCGGGCAAGGCGATCCGCTATGCCGGGCTCGACGTCGCAGGCCTCGACCGCGCGATCGAGGCGATCGTCCGCTCGGGCGATCCCGACAATGGCGAACGCGCCGCGCTCGCCCGCTCGCTCGCGCTCAAGGCCGCGCAACCGCGATACGAGGCGTTCCTCGAGCGGCTGCCGACCCGCATCGCCGCCGAGGCCAAGCAGCGCGACGGCCAACCGCTTGCCGATGCGGTGCAGGCATGGGAGAAGGCGCGCGCCCTGGCCGGGAGCGCGGTGCGCCTCTCGCTCGATCCCCAGACGACGGTCTTCGAGCTCGCCGGGCTGCTCGCGTCGCTCAACAGAAACACGGCACAAAATCCTCGATGACCAAGCCCTATTACATCACCACCGCGATCAGCTATCCCAATGGCCGCCCGCATGTCGGCCATGCCTATGAGGCGATCGCGACCGACGCGATCGCGCGCTGGAAGCGGCTCGAGGGGCGCGAGGTGCGCTTCCTCACCGGCACCGACGAGCACGGCCTCAAGATGGCGCAGAAGGCGCGCGATCTCGGCACCACGCCGCGCGCGCTCGCCGACGAGATGTCCGCCGAGTTCAAGGCGATGGATAACGCACTGAACATCTCATACGACCGCTTCATTCGCACCACCGACGCCGATCACTATGCCGCCAGCGCGGCGATCTGGCAGGCGATGGAGGCCAAGGGCGACATCTATCTCGGCCGCTACGAGGGCTGGTATTCGGTCCGCGACGAGGCCTTTTATGGCGAGGACGAGCTCGTCGAGGGCGAGGACGGCGGAAAGGTTTCGCCGCAAGGCACGCCGGTCGAATGGACCGTCGAGGAAAGCTGGTTCTTCAAGCTGTCCGCCTATCAGGAAAGGCTGATCGCGCATTACGACGCGAACCCCGACTTCATCCTTCCCGAAGGGCGCCGCAACGAGGTGACGAGCTTCGTGCGCGGCGGGCTCGCCGACCTGTCGATCTCGCGCACCAGCTTTGACTGGGGCGTGCCCGTGCCGGGGTCGCCGGGGCACGTCATGTATGTCTGGGTCGACGCGCTGACCAATTATCTGACCGGCGCGGGCTATCCGGGCGACGCGTCGAAATGGTGGCCCGCCGACCTCCACGTCATCGGCAAGGACATCGTCCGCTTCCACGCGGTCTATTGGCCCGCCTTCCTGATGTCGGCGGGCCTGCCGCTGCCCAAGCGCGTGTTCGGGCATGGCTTCCTGCTCCATCGCGGCGAGAAGATGTCCAAGTCGACCGGAAACGTCGCCGATCCGCTCGAACTGGCGGAGGCCTATGGCGTCGACGCGCTGCGTTACTTCCTGCTGCGCGAGGTCAGCTTCGGGCAGGATGGCAGCTATTCGGCGGAGGCGATCGTCACCCGCGTCAACGCCGATCTCGCCAACGGCCTGGGCAATCTGGCGCAGCGCAGCCTGTCGATGATCGCCAAGCAGTGCGGCGGCATGCTGCCGGGGCCGGGCGACGCGCCCGCGCCGCTGCTACCCGCCACGCTGCTGCCGCGGTTGCAGGAGGCGGTCGACGAGCTTGCGCTGCACCGCATGCTCGAGATCGTCTGGGAGGGCGTTGGCGAGGCCAACCGCTATTTCGCCGACGCTGCCCCCTGGGCTTTGCGCAAGACCGACCCGGCGCGCGCCGACGCGGTGCTCTACTGGACCGCCGAGACGGTGCGCCAGCTTGCGATCCTGGTGCGCTGGGCGATTCCGGCAAGCGCGGACAAGCTGCTCGATCAGTTGGGCGTCACGGCGGATGCGCGCGATCTGGCGGCGCTCGGCGTGCCGTTGGCGGCGGGCAGGATGCTGCCCGCGCCCGCCGGCGTCTTCCCGCGGCTGGAGCTGGAACCCGCCGCCTGAGCCCCTCCGGGCGTCCCGGCGAAAGCCGGGACCCATGGATGCGGTTCGGTATAGGTAGAGCGCGACGCTCGATCAGCCGGTGTGCCGCCGTCTATCGGTCCCGGCTTTCGCCGGGACGACCAGTGGGGGCATGGAGGAGCGCGCGCGCTTTCCATTCGTCGCGCATATCCCTATCTGCCGGCGATGCTCGTCGATAGCCACTGCCACCTCAACTATCCCAAGCTCGTCGAGCGCCAGGCGGAGGTTCTCGCCGCTGCGCGTGCCGCGGGCGTCACAACGATGCTCAACATCTCGACGCGCGAAAGCGAATGGGCCGACATCGTCGCGACAGCGGAGCGCGAACCCGACGTCTGGGCGTCGATCGGCATCCACCCGCACGAGGCCGACGCGCATCCCGACGTCGATACCGCCAAGCTGGTCGCCGCCGCGGCCCACCCCCGGGTGGTCGCGATCGGTGAGACCGGGCTCGACTATTATTACGACCATAGCGACCGCGCCCGTCAGCAGACGAGTTTCCGCGCGCACATCGCCGCCGCGCGCGACACCGGCCTGCCGCTGATCATCCACACGCGCGACGCCGAAGCCGACACCTATGCGATGCTCGCCGAGGAAAAGGACAAGGGCGACTTCCCCGCGCTGATCCACTGCTTCACCGCCAGCGCCGGCTTCGCCGACAAGGTGTTGGCACTGGGCCTCAGCATCTCGATCTCGGGGATCGTCACCTTCAAGAACGCCAAGGATCTGCAGGCGACCGCCGCGACGATCCCCGCCGACCGGCTGCTGATCGAGACCGACTCGCCCTTCCTCGCGCCCGTGCCCCACCGCGGCCGCCCCTGCGAGCCCGCCTTCGTCGCCGACACCGCGCGCTTCCTCGCGGGGCTGCGTGGCGAGCCCGTCGAACAATTGATGCAAAGCACCGCCGACAACTTCTTCAAACTCTTTACGAAAGCGCGCGCATGAGGATCCGGTTGCTCGGCGCCGGCACGTCGTCGGGCGTGCCGCGGATCGGCAATGACTGGGGGCAGTGCGACCCCAATGAGCCCAAGAATCGCCGCCGTCGCGCCTCGATCATCGTCGAGACCGACGAGACGCGGATCCTCGTCGACACCTCGCCCGATCTGCGCGAACAGCTGCTCGACGCGCGCGCGAGCCGCTTCGACGCGGTGATCTGGACGCACGACCATGCCGACCACACCCACGGCATCGACGATCTTCGCCAGATCGTTATCCTCAATCGCGCCGCGGTCGAGGGCTATGCGCGGCCGGTGACGCTCAAGTCGATGCAGGAGCGCTTCTATTATGCGTTCGAGGGCAAGGACGGCTATCCGCCGACGGTCAGGCCGCACGAGCTGCCCGACGACATGATGATCGGCGACATCCGGGTGCGCGCGGTCGACCAGCCGCACGGGGCGATCACCTCGGCGGGTCTGCGCTTCGACTGGAACGGATATTCGGCGGCCTATGCCACCGATTTCAATGCGCTGACCGACGACATGGCGTCACTCTACAGGGGTGTCGACGTCTGGATCCTCGACGCGCTGCGCCGCAAGCCGCATCCCTCGCACCCGAGCCTCGACAAGGCGCTGGCGTGGATTGGCCGGCTCAGGCCCGATCTCGCGGTGCTGATGCACATGGACAACAGCATGGACTATCGCATGCTCCAGGCCGAGCTGCCCGACGGCGTCGAGCCCGGCTATGACGGCATGGAGCTCGATTTCGCCTGATCGCCCGCGCGCCGGATGATGATATGATGAGTGGAGGCCCGAGCCGGAATCGAACCGGCGTGCAAGGATTTGCAGTCCTCTGCGTAACCACTCCGCCATCGGGCCGAGAGCGGCGCCAATGCGACGCGGCGCTCCGCGTGTCAACCGCCCGTCCGTTCGCCATGGCGTCCGCCGTTGCGACAATGTCATCGACGCCCTAGAGATCGGCCGGGTAAATATAGTGTATTGCCAATCTAATACAGTTGTGCGAGGTCAGCGATCATGAGCGAACAGGATTTCGATCGGCTTCGGCGCGCGATGGTGTCGAACCAGCTGCGCCCCAGCCTGGTGACCAATGTCGCGGTGCTGTCGGCGATGGACGCGGTGCCGCGCGAACGCTTCGTCGGCGAGGGGCAGGGCATGCTCGCCTATCGCGACACGATCGTTCCGCTCGGCGGCGGGCGCGCGCTCAACCCGCCGATCGCCACCGGCAGGCTGCTCGATGCCGCCGATCCGCTGCCCGGCGAACGCGTTCTCGTGATCGGCGCGGCGACGGGCTATGTGCCCGCGCTGCTCGCCGCGATGCAGTGCGTCGTCACCGCGGTCGACGAGGCGGCACTGGTCGCGCGTGCGCGTACGGCGCTCGGCGACACGCCCGCCATCACCCTGGTCGAGGGCGAGTTGACGGCGGGAGCGCCCGATCGGGCGCCCTATGACGTCGTCTATATCGACGGCGCGGTCGAGCAGGTCCCGCTCGCGATCGTCGAGCAACTGGTCGAGGACGGCCGGCTGGTCACCGCGATTGTCGAGCGCGGCGTCAGCCGGCTCGCGATCGGGCGTCGCGCGGGAGCCAGCGTCGGGCTGCGCGCCTTCGCCGATGTCGATACCGCGCCGCTGCCCGGGTTCGCGCCCGCGCCGGCCTTCAGCTTCTAGCGTTCATCGGGGGGATTATGCGTCGGTCGGGGCGAGGTGCGGGGGTAGCGATGATCGCGCTCACGGTGGGGCTGATCGCCCCGGCGGGCGCGGGCGCGACGACGCTGACCGACGCGCTAGTCGCGACCTATGGCGACAATCCGACGCTGACCGGCGAGCGCGCCCAGCTTCGTGCGACCGACGAGCAATCGGCGATCGTCCGCGCGCAGGGCCGGCCGACGGTGGGCGCCTCCGCAAGCTATACGCAGGGGCTGAGCGGCCTGCGCCAGCAGCAGACGTTCAATCGCTTCCTCAGCGCCGGCGCGCAGCTCAGCGTGCCGGTGTTCCAGGGCGGGCGCATCCGCAATGCGACGCATGCCGCCGACGCGCGCGTCGATTCGGGTCGTGAATCGCTGCGCGCGACCGAGGGCAACGTCTTCGTCCAAGCGGTCACGGCCTATATGGACGTGCTGCGCGATCGTGCGATCGTCCAGCTCAACGTCAACAACGTCAAGGTGTTGCAGACCAATCTTGATGCGACGAACGATCAGTTCCAGGCGGGGAGCCTGACCCGGACCGACGTCGCGCAGTCGCGCGCGCGGCTCGAGGACGGCAATGCCCAGCTGACGACGGCGCGATCGAACCTCGTCAATAGCGAGGAGAATTATCGTCGCGTGGTCGGCAGCAGCGCGGGCGTGCTCGACCAGCCGCCGCCGCTTCCCGTGCTGCCCGACAATCCCGATCGGGCCGAGGACACCGCGATCGCCAACAATCCCGACATCGCGGCCGCCGCCGCCGCGGTGAAGGCGGCGCATTTCGACACGCAGACTGCGCGATCGAGCCGGTTGCCGACGATCTCGGCGACCGCGAGCGACTCCTATGTCCGCGACACCGATGCGGGCGGCGCGCTCGCCGGAGAACGGCTGATCGGCAATGCCGCGCAGGCGGGCGTGACGCTGACCGTGCCGCTTTATCAGGGCGGGCTGCCGGGCGCGCAGGTCCGCCAGGACCAGGCGTTCGAATCGGCGGCGATCGAGAACCAGACCGCGACCGAGCGGCAGGTGGTCGCCACGGTGCGTGCCGCCTTCTCGAGCTATCAGGCCTCGGTCGAGGTGATCCGCTCGAGCGAGGAAGCGCTCAAGGCCAACACGCTCGCGCTCGAAGGGGTGCGCGCCGAGCAGGGCGCGGGGCTCCGCCAGGTGCTCGACACGCTCAACGCCGAGCAGGAGAAGCTCGGCTCCGAAGTGTCGCTCGTCTCGGCGCAGCACGATGCCTATGTCGCGGGCTTCGCGCTGCTCAACGCGATGGGGCTGGTCGATTACAAGCATCTGGGATTGACCGGCGGCGCGCTCTACGACCCGACGATGAACTACCGCCACGCGATCCACGACATCAACGACTGGTCCGAGAATCCGCAGCCGGTGGCGATCGCCAAGCCGGTCTACGGGCCCAATATCATCCCCGAAAATACCCCGGTGACACCGGCCGCGAACTAGGCGACACTGCGCCCATGGGGCAGCTCAACACCGAACCGTCGATGGAAGACATTCTCGCTTCCATCAAGCGCATCATCGCCGAGGACAGCGAGGCCGTCGGCGCCAAGACGCCCAAGGCGCGCCGCGAGGCGATGGCCGCGGTGGTGAGCGCGCGACCGGCGCCCGCCGAGCCCGAGGCGGCGCCCGAAGCCGCCGTCGAAGCGGCGGCGCCCGCCGCGCCCGAGACGCCCGAAATCCCTGACGTACTGGAGCTGACCAGCCCGATGCCGGAAGCCGACACCATTCCCGCCGCCGCCGCCAAGGCGCCGACGCCGGCGAGCGATCCCGCGACCGACGGGCTGCTGTCGTCGCCCGCTGCACAAGCGAGCCGCAACGCGTTCGCGGCGCTCGGCCAGCTCCAGGTCCGCGCCGAGGAGGGCGCGCCCAACACGCTCGATGGACTGGTCGCCGATCTGCTCCGCCCGATGCTGCGCGAATGGCTCGATCGCGAGTTGCCCGCGCTGGTCGAGCGGCTGGTCTCGGCGGAGGTCGCGCGGCTGAGCGGGCGGGGCTAGACGCCATTTTCCCCTCCCTGAAAGGGAGGGGTTAGGGGTGGGTTGGTCTCCGGATCGGCGCTACGCCTGCCCCAGGCGAACCCACCCCCGTCCCCTCCCTTTCAGGGAGGGGAGATATGCCTCGCGCCGCTTGGCATGCCCCCCGCCCCCCTGCTAGGCGGGCGCCGCCATGACCGAGCTTCCCAAAACCTTCGACCCCGCCGCCATCGAGGCGCATTGGTATCCGCATTGGGAGCAGGGCGGCCTGTTCCACCCGCCCCGTGACGGCGCCGAGCCCTTCACCATCGTGATCCCGCCGCCCAATGTCACGGGCTCGCTGCATATCGGCCACGCGCTCGACGCGACGCTGCAGGATATCCTCGTCCGCCACGCGCGGCTCAAGGGCAAGGATGCGCTGTGGGTGGTCGGCACCGATCATGCCGGCATCGCGACGCAGATGGTCGTCGAGCGCCAGATGAACGCCAAGGGCGAGAAGCGCACCGATTTCTCTCGCGAAGAGTTCGTCGACAAGGTGTGGGACTGGAAAGCCGAAAGCGGCGGCACGATCACGCGTCAGCTCCGCCGCCTGGGCGCCTCGTGCGACTGGGCCAACGAGCGCTTCACGATGGACCCCGGCTTCTCGAAGGCGGTGATCCATGTCTTCGTCAAGCTGTATGAGGAAGGGCTGCTCTACCGCGACAAAAGGCTGGTCAATTGGGACCCGGGGCTGAAGACCGCAATCTCCGATCTCGAGGTCGAGACGCGCGAGGTGAGGGGCGGCTTCTGGCATCTGCGTTATCCGTTGGAGGATGGCTCGGGGCACATCATGGTGGCCACCACGCGCCCCGAGACGCTGCTCGCCGACATGGCGGTCGCGGTGCATCCGACCGACGAGCGCTACACCCACCTGATCGGCAAGAAGGTGAAGCTGCCGATCACCGGGCGGCTGGTGCCCGTCGTCGCGGACGACCATGCCGATCCCGCGCTCGGCTCGGGTGCGGTCAAGATCACGCCGGGGCATGATTTCAACGATTTCGAGGTCGGCAGGCGCGCCGGCATCGCCGCCGCCGACATGCTCAACATGCTCGATGCCGAGGCGAAGGTCACGCAGACGTCGGATGGGCTGATCCCGCCCGAGCTGCTCGGGCTCGACCGCTTCGACGCGCGTGTGGCGATCGTCGCGCGGCTCAAGGCCGAGGGCGTGCTGGTGCCACACGTCGACAAGGAGGGCGTCGAGCACGACGCCGAGCCGCGCACCATCGCCACGCCCTATGGCGACCGCTCGGGCGCGGTGATCGAGCCGTGGCTCACCGACCAATGGTATGTCGACGCCAAGACGCTCGCCGCACCCGCGATCGACGCGGTGCGTGACGGGCGGATCAGGATCGTGCCCGAGACCTGGGCCAAGACCTGGTTCAACTGGCTCGAGAATATCCAGCCCTGGTGCGTGAGCCGCCAGCTGTGGTGGGGGCATCGGATTCCGGCTTGGTTCGACGAAGACGGAAATGTCTTCGTTGCCGAGACCGAGGAAGAGGCTCAGGCGCAGGCCGGTGCCGGCCGGGCGTTGCGGCGCGACGAGGACGTCCTCGACACCTGGTTTTCTTCCGCACTGTGGCCGTTTGCCACGCTCGGCTGGCCGGAGGCGATGGAGACGCCGCAAACCCCCCCGTTCGTCCTGAGCGAAGTCGAAGGACAGGATGCAGGCGCGGCGCCCGCAACACGCACTTCGACTGCGCTCAGTGCGAATCCTCCGTTCGTCCCGAGCGAAGTCGAGGGACAGGCCGCGGGCGCGGCGCCGGTAGCCGGTGCCTCGACTGCGCTCGGGACGAACGGGGAGGAGGGACGCGCCGCCCGCCTGCTCGGCGGCCGCTACCCTAACGCCATCCTGATCTCGGGCTTCGACATCCTGTTCTTCTGGGATGCGCGGATGGCGATGCAGGGCATGCATTTCCTCAAGGAAGTGCCGTTCAAGACCTTGTATCTCCACGGTCTCGTCCGCGATGCGACCGGCGCCAAGATGTCCAAGTCGAAGGGCAATACGGTCGATCCGCTCGGCCTCATCGATCGCTACGGCGCCGACGCTTTGCGCTTCACCATGGCGGCGATGGAGAGCCAGGGCCGCGACATCAAGCTCGATGAGAAGCGCGTCGAGGGCTATCGCAACTTCGCGACCAAGCTGTGGAACGCCGCGCGCTTCCTGCAGTCGAACGGGGTCGGCGCCTCGACCACGCTCGAGCCGCCCGCGGCGGCGTTGCCGGTCAACCGCTGGATCGTCGCCGAGACGGTCGGCTGCGTCCAGGCGCTCGACCTCGCGCTCGCCGACCTGCGCTTCGACGAGGCGGCGAACACCATCTATCAGTTCGTCTGGTCGCGCTTCTGCGACTGGTACATCGAGCTGACCAAGCCCGCCACCACCGACGGCGAGCGCGCCCCGCTCGACGAGGAGACCAAGGCGGTCGCGGGCTGGGCGTTCGATCAGATCCTCGTCATGCTCCACCCGTTCATGCCGTTCATCACCGAGGAGCTGTGGCACGCGATGTCCGGCCCCGCCCATCCGCGCGCGCACGACCTGATCGTCGCCACATGGCCGATGGCGGACGCGCGCGCGCTCGATCCCGAGGCGGCGAGGGAAATCGACTGGCTGATCCGGTTGGTCAGTGAAATCCGCGCAGCGCGGTCTGAGGTCAATGTGCCGGCGAGCGCGCGCACGAACCTAATCGTGCTTGAACAGCGCGAAACGATCACAAGTGGACTCGTTTCGACAAAGCCCAGCGCCACTTTGATAGAAGCCGTTCGGCAGCAGGCGAAAGCGCTTCATCGCCTTGCTCGGATTGATGCCGTCGAATTTATCAATACGGGGATCGCCATCCACCTAGAATCTGGTGAGCAGTTGGATCGCGTTACGTACCAACCATCGCTCAAGGGTAGGGTTCAGGTCGTATTGGATGGCACCGAATATATTGTTTTGGTCGGTGATCTCATCGATTTGGGCGCTGAAGCAGAACGGCTTCGCAAAAACCTAGCCGCTGCCGAGAAGGAGCGCAACTCGCTGGCGAGCCGTCTCGCCAACGCCAGCTTCGTCGAGCGCGCCAAACCCGAGGCGATCGACAAGGCGCGCGCCGATCATGCCGACAAGGCCGCCGAAGCCGAACGGCTGGGCGCGGCGCTGGCGCGGCTGGGCTGAGAAGCTGAACATCCTCCCCAAGCATGCTTGGGGAGGATGGTCGACGCGCGCCGCGGCTCGTACACGCCGTGCGGCGGTCGTCGTTTTCAGGCTGGCCATGTCGGATGTCGCCTGCCACGGTCCTCGCATGGGGCGGATCACGAAGCATCGATGGCGGCGGCGACACTGCGTGTCGGCGCCCAAGCGGCCCGGCGGGGCTACCCGGTCGGGGCCGTTTGTCCTGACCTCCCGCCGCGCGGGGACATTCTGATGGACGCCGAATCGCCGACGCCCTCGCGCCCGGCCGCCGGCGCGCATGGCGGGCGCGACCTGACCAGCGGGCCGATCGCGCGCACGCTGTTGCTGTTCGCGCTGCCGACGCTGGGCTCCAACATCCTGCAATCGCTCAACGGCTCGATCAATGCGATCTGGGTCGGGCGCTTCCTCGGCGAGAATGCGCTGGCGGCGACCTCCAACGCCAATCTGGTGCTGTTCCTCGCGCTCGCGGCGGTGTTCGGCTTCGGGCTCGCCGCGACGATCCTGATCGGCCAGAATATGGGCCGCCGCGACATCGAGGGCGTGCGCCGCGCGATGGGCACGGCGGTCGGACTGTTCACGATCGTCTCGGCGCTGGTCGCGGTCGCCGGCTATCTCGCCGCGCCGGCGATTCTCCATCTGCTCGCGACGCCGCCGGCCTCGGTGCCGCTCGCCGAGGCCTATCTGCGCGTGATCTTCATCGCGATGCCCGGCTCGTTCACGCTCGTCGTGATCACCATGGGGATGCGCGGCACGGGTGATTCGATGACGCCCTTCTGGATCATGATCCTCAACGTGATCCTCGACAGCGGCTTGAACCCGGTGTTCATCCGCGGGCTGTTCGGCGCCCCTGCGCTCGGCATAGCGGGATCGGCGACCGCGACCGCGATCGCCGCCTATGTCAGTCTCGTCGCGCTGATCGCGATCATCTATGCGCGCGATCTCACGGTGCGGCTGCGCGGCCACGAGCTGCGCTGGCTGATCCCCGATCGCACGCTGATGAAGGTGATCCTGGTCAAGGGCATCCCGATGGGGCTGCAGATGTTCGTGATCTCGTTCGCGGGACTGGCGCTGATCGGGCTGATCAACCGCGCCGGCGTCGACGTGACCGCGGCCTATGGCGTCACGCTGCAGCTGTGGACCTACATCCAGATGCCCGCGCTTGCGATTGGCGGCGCGGTCTCCGCGATGGCGGCGCAGAATGTCGGCGCGCGGCGCTGGGACCGGGTCGGCGCGATCACGCGATGGGGCGTCACCGTCAACGTCGCGATCACCGCCGCGCTGATCGGGCTGGTCACGCTGGTCGACCGGCCGATGCTGGCCTTGTTCTTGGGGCATGGCAGCCCCGCGCTGCCGATCGCGCAGCACATCAATCTGGTGTCGAGCTGGGCGTTCATCTTCTTCGGCGTGACGATGGTGATCTTCGGGACGGTGCGCGCGACCGGCGCGGTGTTCGCGCCGCTGGTGATCCTCGCCATCTCGCTATTCCCGATCCGGCTCGGGCTGGTGTTCGCGCTGTGGCCGCTGATCGGGCGCGAGGCGCTGTGGTGGTCGGTTCCGGTCAGCTCGCTCTGCTCGATGCTGATGGCGATCGCCTATTATCGCGCGGGGCGCTGGCGCAGGCTGCAGATGACCACGACGAGCCCGCACGAAACCGCCGCCGAGGCGCTCGTGGGCTAGCGCGGTGCCGCGACGCCGATCGCCTGGCGGGCGATCCGCGCGGTCACCGGCGTCGTCGCGAGCAATTCGCCGTCGATCGAGATCGGCAGCGGCGGCGTCGTCGCGATCCGGATCGCCGCGCCGGTGAAGTCGCGCGTGGTGCGCTCGCGCGTCGGCAGCCGCAGCATGCTCAGCGCCCAGCTCCACACCAGGCTGCGCCGCGTCGCGCCGGTGACGACCTGGACGACGATCCGCCCCGAATCGAGTCGTGCGCCGTCGACGAGCTCGACGCCGCCATGGAAGGGGCCGTTGGCGATCCGCACCTCGACCGCCGTCATCGTCTCGACCGCGTCGCCCTCGCCGATGGTGAGCTGGAATCCTTCGAAGCGGGCGAGCTGCCACGCCGCCCAGAGCAGATAGCCCGGACGCCCGAGCCACGCCTTGAGCCCGTGCGGCACCGTCTCGGCGACCTGCGGCGCGATGCCGATCGTCGCGCAATTGGCGAAATAGTCGCCGTCGATCATGCCGAGGTCGATCTGGCGGACGCGTCCGCCCGCGATCACATCGACCGCGCCGGGCAGGTCGAGCGGGATGCCGAGCGTGCGCGCGAAGCTGTTGGCGGTGCCGAGCGGGAGCACGGCGAACACCGTGTCGGTGCCGACGACATGATCGACGCTCGACGAGATCGATCCGTCGCCGCCGCCGACGATCACCATCGGCGCGCCCGCTTGCACTGCGCTCCTGACGCTTTCGGCGAAGCGCGCGGGATCGCGCACCGCATCGGTCGTGACCAGCTCGACCCCCGCTGCGCGCAGCAGCCGGCACGCCTCGCGGAACAGGTGGCGGCCTTTGCGCGACTTGGCGTTGACGATCAGCGCGGCGCGGCGGGGAAGGGCGTTTGTCACCCCTTTGCGTAGGCCCGATAGTCGCGCGCGGCGCAAGCCCGGCGGAACCGCCACTGACCCACCTCGTTCTGTTCACGTTACGAATGCAGCGATAACAGGAGGATGAAATGGGCAAGGGCATATTATTGTGGCTGATCGGGATTCCGATCCCGGTGATCATCGTCCTCTGGCTGATCTTCCGCTGAGCCGCTTATCCGACTAGGCGAGGGGCGTGATCGATCGCGCCCGCCCCTCCGCCTTCCTGAGGCGGTCGCCCGATGGCGACATCCAGCCCGTCGCGCGACCGCTCGCGATCGAGACGCCGATCGCGATCGAGATCGACGGGATCGGTTACGCCGTGATGATGGCGACCCCCGACTCGCTCGAGGATTTCGCGACGGGCTTTTGCTTGTCGGAGCGGCTGATCGATCGGGCCGCGGATCTGATCGCGGTCGATCCGCACGCGGCCGAGGGCGGGGTGCTGCTGCGGCTCGCTCTGGCGCCAGCGGTGCGTGACAGGGCACGCGACCGCGTCCGCCACCGCGTCTCCGAATCGTCCTGCGGCCTGTGCGGCATCGAGACGCTCGAGCAGGCGCTGCGGCCGCTGCCCGTCGTCGCGCCCCCCGCCGATCCGGTGCACGACGCGGCGATCTTCGCCGCGCTCGCGGCACTGCGCGATCATCAGCCGCTCGGTCGCGAGACCGGCGCGGTCCACGCCGCCGCATGGTGCGATGCAGACGGCGCGATCGCGCTGGTCCGCGAGGATGTCGGCCGCCACAATGCCTTCGACAAGCTGATCGGCGCGATGGCGCGCGGCGGGATCGGCTGGGGCGGCGGCTTCGCGCTGACCACCGCGCGTCTCTCCTACGAGTTGGTCGAAAAGGCGGCGCTCAGCGATTGCCACACGCTGGTCGCGATCTCGGCGCCGACCAGCCTGGCGATCGAGCGCGCCGCGCAGGCGGGCATCCGCGTGATCGCGCTCGCGCGTCCCGACGCGGTGCTGGAAGCGACGCCGCCGAAGCCCTAGAGGGGGCGCATGACCGCCTCCTTTCCCGCGCTGCGCCTGCGCCGCACCCGCGTCGCCCCCTGGTCCCGCCGCATGGTTGCCGAGACCGTGCTGACGCCCGCCGACCTGATCTGGCCGCTGTTCGTCACCGAGGGCGAGGGCGTCGAGGAGCCGATCGTGACGCTGCCCGGCGTCTCGCGCTGGTCGGTCGACGGGATCGCCGCGCGGGCGCGCGAGGCGCGCGATCTCGGCATTCCGTGCATCGCGCTCTTTCCCAACACGCCGCAGCATCTGCGCACCCCCGACGGGCGCGAGGCGCTCAATCCCGACAATCTGATCTGCCGCGCGATCAGGGCGATCAAGGATGCCGCGCCCGAGATCGGCGTGCTCACCGACGTCGCGCTCGATCCCTATACCGAGCACGGCCATGACGGGCTTATCGATGCGGCCGGCTATGTCCTCAACGACGTGACCAGTGCGATCCTCGTCGAGCAGGCGCTGGTCCAGGCCGAGGCGGGCGCCGATATCATCGCGCCCTCGGACATGATGGACGGCCGCGTCGGCGCGATCCGCGCGGCCTTGGAGGCAGGGGGCCATCCCAACGTCCAGATCATGGCCTATGCCGCCAAATATGCCTCGGCCTTCTACGGTCCGTTCCGCGACGCGGTCGGATCGAGCGGGCGCTTGAAGGGCGACAAGCGCGGCTATCAGATGGACCATGCCAATGCCGAGGAGGCGCTGCGCGAGGTCGCGCTCGATCTCGCCGAGGGTGCCGACACGGTGATGGTCAAGCCCGGCCTGCCCTATCTCGACATCATCCGCCGCGTGAAGGATCGGTTCGAGGTGCCCGTGTTCGCCTATCAGGTGTCCGGCGAGTACGCGATGATCGAGGCGGCGGCGGCGGCGGGCATGGGTGACCGCGATGCGCTGGCGATGGAGACGCTGCTCGCTTTCCGCCGCGCGGGCTGCTCGGGCGTGCTGACCTATTTCGCGCCGCTCGCCGCGCGGCTGCTCGCGGGATGATCGAGACCGAGCGGCTGACCTTACGCGGCTGGCGCGACGCGGATCGCGCGCCGTTCGCCGAGATGGGGCGCTCGCCCGCGGTGATGGCGCATCTCGGCCCGCTGCTCACCGCCGAGCAGTCGGACACCGCGATCGGACGGATGCAGGCGTACCAGGAGACGCTGGGCTATTGTTTCTGGGTGATCGAGCGGCGCGTGGACCGGCGCTTCCTCGGATTTTGCGGGCTCAAGCCGGGCGTGGTCGGGCCGCTCGTCGGCGAGATCGAGATCGGCTGGCGGCTGCGCGAGGACGCGTGGGGGCAGGGCTATGCCAAGGAGGCGGCGTTCGCCAGCCTCGCCTGGGGCTGGGCCAATCTCGATACGCCGCGGATCATGGCGATCACCACGCCCGCCAACACCGCCAGCTGGGGATTGATGGAGCGGCTCGGCATGGTGCGCCGGCCGGAGCTGGATTTCGGGCATCCCGACATGCCCGCGGGCCATCCGCTGCACGACCACATCACCTATGCGATCGAGCATGCGCCAACGTAGCGGATCCGCAATAGCGCCGTGCTCCTGCCTGCGCAGGAGCACGAACCGGCCCGCTCACGCCAGATCGAACAGCTCGTCCCGCTTGAGATCGAGCCGCTCGATCTGCGCGCGGATGCGCGGCCACTCCTGCTTGAGGAACCGTTCGCGCTCCTGTCGCATCAGCCGCGCCGAGGCGCCCTCGGCGACGAACGTGCCGACACCGCGACGCACCACCACCAGCCCGTCATCCTGGAAGCTCTGATAGGCCTTGGCGACGGTCAGCGGATTGGCGCCATATTCGACCGCCAGCCCGCGTACCGAAGGCAGCGGATCGCCATCGCGGTAGCGGCCTTCGAGTATCGCGTCCGCAATCACCTCGCGCAGGCGGATATAGACGGGGCGTTCGTCATTCTTCATTGCGCCATGCTGTCCTAATACACCACCGCAGGCAAGCGAGTTCCGCTTTACCAGTGCGAGACGATGCTATCATAGGCAGGGCGCGGCCGCTCCTCGAGCGCGGCGCCGGGGGATCCGAAGAACAGGAAGCCGGCAATCGCCGCATCCGGATGGCCGAGCGCTGCGGCGACGGGCGGTGAATAGCTCGCCCAGCCGGTCAGCCAGCTGCCGACGAAGCCCTCGGCGTGCGCCGCGGTCAGCATCATCATGCAGGCGGCACCTGCCGAAAGCTGCTGTTCCCAGGCCGGGATCTTGGCCTCGGCCGGCGTCGAGAGCACCACCACCAGCACCGGCGCCTGGTGCGCGAACTGGTCGATCGCCGCGATGTCCGGCCGGTCGCTCGCATCATGCTGCGCACGCCACGCCTGCTGCAGCATCGCGGCGAAGGCGTCGCGCCGATCCTGGTCGATTACGACGAAGCGCCAGGGCGCGAGCTTGCCGTGATCGGGGACGCGCATCGCCGCCGACAGGATGCGGCGGAGCTGCGCTGCGTCGGGGCCGGGGGCGACCATGTCGCGCGGCTTGGCGGAGCGGCGCGTGGCGACGAGCGTGGCGGGCGAGGCGAGATCGTTGAACATGCCCGCGCGAATAGCAGCGGCGGGCAGAGGCGTCGACATCGCAACCACGCAATATTCTTTCGCGGCTCTTGTCGCGCGCGGCGTGCGCGCTAGTCTGCGCGCCGACCGACGGCGGGGCGACGCTCGCCTGCCAGCAAATCCGGAGCCTCAATGGTCCTTCCCGACGCCGACGCGACCTTCGAACCATCCACCCCGCATGTCAGCCGCAGCGACGGCGAGACGTGGCTCGGCCACCCCCGCCAGCTGATGCGGCTGTTCATGATCGAAATGTGGGAGCGGTTCGGCTTCTACGGCATGCGCGCGGTGCTGGTGATCTATCTCACCAAGCATTTCCTGATGCCGGACCATCAGGCCAACGGCCTCGTCGGCGGCTATCTGAGCCTCGCCTATGTCACCCCGGTGGTCGGCGGCCTGCTCGCCGATCGCTATCTCGGCTCGAAGCGTGCGGTGAAGTTCGGGGCGCTGGTGATGGCCGCGGGCTATGCGCTGATGTGCTTCGGCGGGCCGCCGGCGACGCCCTATGCGACGATCGCGGGCACGCGCTACGTCGTCTCGCAGGCGCCGGCCAGCACGATCATGGGAACGAGCGACGCGCCGCAGACGATCGTGGTCGAAGGGCGGACGCTGGCGATCCACGGCCTGCCGGACGGATCGGTGCAGCTGCTCGGCGGCGGTGGCGGTGCGGTGGTGCGCACGCTGCCGGTCGGGTCGTTCGGCGCGGGGGCGGATCGCTCGCCGGTCAACGAGGCGCTGCTGCTGTTCGCGCTCAGCCTGATCGTGATCGGCAACGGCTTCTTCAAGCCTAATATCTCGACGATCGTCGGCGCGCTCTACGAGCGCGGCGATCCGCGCCGCGACGCAGGATTCACCATCTTCTACGCCGGGATCAACATCGGCTCGATCCTCGGGCAGATCTTCTGCCCGCTGTTCGTCAACCTGTTCGGCTGGTGGGCGGGATTTCTTGTCGTCGCGGCGGTGCTGCTGGTCGGCTATGCGATGACCGCGTTCGATGGCGGCCGGCTGGCCGGCTATGGCGAGCCGCCGGTCCAGCCCGGGCGCGACCGCGCGCCCTGGATATACGGGTTCGCCCTGGCGTCGGTCGCGATCGTCTGGCTGGTCTTCCACAATGTCATGGTCGCGCCGACGGCGGCGGCGGGCAGCGGCTTCATCGGCTATGTCGCGGCGACGCCGTTCCTCGGCAAGATGCTGCTCGCCGTCTTTCTCGCAGCGGTGATCGGAATTCCCGTGTGGGCGGCGAGGGCCGGCGACCGCGTCGAGTTCCAGATGATGCTCGCCGCGATCCTGCTCGTCGTATTCAACGTCACCTTCTGGACGCTGTTCGAGCAGGCCGCCTCGTCGCTGACGCTGTTCGCGGACCGCAACACCACGCTCGAGCTGTTCGGCTTCACGATGTCGGCGGCGGCGACGCAGCAGTTCAACCCGATCGTCGTCGTCGTCTTCGCGCCGCTGCTGAGCTGGCTGTGGATCGGCCTCGCGCGGCGCGGCTGGGAGCCATCGATCCCGGTCAAGTTCGGGCTGGCGCTGATCCTCGTCGGGGTCGGCTTCGTGCTGCTGGCCTGGAGCGGCCACTACGCCGCCGGTCCGGCCTTCCGGGTTTCGCTATGGTGGCTGGTGGCGACCTATTTCCTCCACTCGATCGCCGAGCTGCTGATTTCGCCGGTCGGGCTGTCGATGATCACCAAGCTGTCGATGGCGCGCGTCGTGGGCATGATGATGGGGGTGTGGTTCCTGTCGATCTCGGTCGCCGAATATCTCGCCGGCGCGATCGCGCAGTCGGCCTCGGTGCAGACGATCGGCGGGCAGGTGACCAACGCCGAGCTCAGCCTGCACACCTATTTGTCGAGCTTCCAGACGGGCGGGATCTCGACGATCGGCGTCGGCGCGCTGCTGCTTGCGCTGACGCCGGTGATCAAGCGCCTGATGCATGGCGTGCGGTAGCGCGGCCGCGATCGTCGCGGCGCTCGCGCTGCTCGCCGCGACCAGCCCGCTGCCGCCGCCGGTGACGACGCCGATCGATCCCGGGACCGCCGAGTCGCTTCGCCTGCTGGTCGGCAAGGATCTGCGCGTCGCGACGATCGCCTTTCGCCTGCAGACGGCCGCGGCCGATCACTGCCCCGATCATACGCGGCTATCGGGGCTGATCGTCCAGGACGCCTCGCAGTATAGCGCCGCGCTTCGCCCCGCACTGGCGGTGCTCTATGGCATGACCGACCTGCCGACGGTGACCGCCGTGGTGAAGGGCAGCCCCGCTGCCGCGGCGGGGATCGGCGCGGGGGACGCGATCGTCGCGGTCGATGGCTTTGGCCTCGCGGCCGACCTGCCGATGGCGGCGGGCCGGGCGCCGGATGGCCGCCGCTTCACCGCGATGATCGATCGGCTCGATACGGCGTTCGCGGCGGGGCCGGCGACGCTGGTGCTGCGGCGCGCGGACCAGGAGCGGACCGTGACGGTGACCGGGGCGACCGCCTGCCGGTCGGCGGTGCAGCTCGATCTCTCCGACCGGCGCAATGCGAGCGCCGACGGGCACGTCGTCACCGTCACGCAGGGCATCGCCGACTTCACGCCGAGCGACGACGAGCTCGCCTTCGTGATCGGCCACGAGCTCGCGCACGATATTCTCGGCCACCGCGCCTATCTCGACGGAACGCATACCAGCCGCGGCATGGTCGCGGGGCTCGGCGGCAACGGCGCACGGCTGCGCGCGACCGAGCGGCAGGCCGACTATTTCGGCGTCTATCTGCTCGCCTGGGCCGGCTATGATCCGCATGCGGCGGCGCATTTCTGGCGACGCATGGCGCATGCCGATCCGCTCGGCTCGCTGTTCGCGGACGGCACACATCCCGGCTACGGCGCGCGCGTCCGCGCCCTGGCACGCGCCGCGGACGAGATCGATGCCGAGCGCGCAGCGGGGCGGCCCGTCGTCCCCGACGGCGCGGCGTTCGCGGCGGCTGTGGGTTAGCGGGGCGCGGCGGCGCGCTTCAGCCGGTCGTTGATCGCGATCCCGATCCCGTCGTCGGGGATTGGCGCGACCGCGATGCCGCGCGCCGGCACCGCATCGGCGCGGTGAAGCGCATCGAACAGCCGCGCCGCCGCCTCGATCGGGTCGCCCGACGCCGACAGCGTGTCGTCGCCTGTGACCGCGCCGAAGCCGATCAGCCACTCGCCGGGCTGGCGCGCGGTCGCGTCGAGGCGAAGCGGTTTGGCAGGCGCATAGTGGCTCGACATCTGCCCGGGCGCCTCGATCCGGCCCGACACCGCGTCGGCGAACGGCAGCGCGGCGGTGAGGGACAGCGCGGCGGCGTCGATCGGGCCCGGCCGCAGCAGCCTCAATCGATCCTCGTCGACCGCGACGATCGTCGATTCGAGCCCATGCTGGGCCGCCCCGCCGTCGAGGATCAGCGCCACCCGGTCGCCGAGCGATGCCGCCACATGCGCGGCGCTCGTCGCGCTGATCCGGCCGCTCGCATTGGCCGAGGGCGCCGCGAGCGGCCGGCCGGAGGCAGCGATCAGCGTGCGCATCGCGGGATGCGCGGGCATGCGGATTGCGATCGTCGCGAGACCCGCGGTGGCGAGTGCGGCGATCGGCGAACCGGCGCGGGCGGGGAGCACCATCGTCAGCGGGCCGGGCCAGTAGGCGGCGGCGAGGCGGTGCGCCGCGGGCGGGAGCTGCGCCAGTTGCTCCGCTTGCGCGATGTTGCCGACATGGATGATCAGCGGATTGAAGGCCGGTCGCCCCTTGGCGGCATAGATGCGCGCGACCGCCTCGCCCGACGTCGCATCGGCGGCGAGGCCATAGACTGTCTCGGTCGGCACCGCGACGCAGTGACCGGCGCGGATCAGCGCTGCCGCGCGCCCGATGGCCACATCGTCGACGCCCAATATCTCGGTGGACATCCTCTCGGGGGGCGGGTTCTCGGGCGCGGCCATCGCGGCGCGCTACCGCGTCCGCCGCGACGCTGCAACGATCGCGGGCTGGCGGTCGGGGCGGGGACAGGCGTAAGAGGCGAGCAACGAAGGAGCATCCATGGCGCGCAAATATTTCGGGACCGACGGGATTCGCGGACGCACCAACGAAGCGCCGATGACGGCCGAGCTCGCGATGCGCGTCGGGCAGGCGGCGGGCGCGCATTTCCTGCGCGGCGATCATCGCCACCGCGTCGTGATCGGCAAGGACACGCGGCTGTCGGGCTATATGATGGAATCGGCGCTGGTCGCGGGCTTCACCTCGGTCGGCATGGACGTGATCCAGGTCGGGCCGCTGCCGACGCCTGCGGTCGCGATGCTGACCAAGGCGATGCGCGCCGACATCGGCGTGATGATCTCGGCGAGCCACAATCCCTATCAGGATAACGGCATCAAATTGTTCGGCCCCGACGGTTTCAAGCTCTCCGACCGCGACGAGACCGCGATCGAGGCAATGCTCGACCAGCCGCCGCGGCTGGCGGCGTCGGAAGGCATCGGCCGCGCGCAGCGGATCGAGGACGCGCGCGGACGCTATATCCATGCGGTCAAGTCGAGCTTCCCCGAGGCGCTGCGTCTCGACGGGCTGCGCGTCGTCGTCGATTGCGCGCATGGCGCAGCCTATGTCGTGGCACCGATGGCGCTGTGGGAGCTCGGCGCCGACCTGATCACGATCGGCAACAAGCCCGACGGCACCAACGTCAATGACGGCGTCGGATCGACCGCGCCCGAGGCGCTGCAGAGGAAGGTGCTCGAGACGCGCGCCGACATCGGCATCGCGCTCGACGGCGACGCCGACCGGCTGATCATCGTCGACGAACGCGGCCGGATCGTCGACGGCGACCAGATCATGGCGCTGATCGCGACCAGCTGGCAGCGGCGCGGGCTGCTGAAGGGCGGCGGCATCGTCGCGACCGTGATGTCCAACCTCGGGCTCGAACGCTATCTCGAGGCGGCGGGGCTGACGCTGTTCCGCACCGCGGTCGGCGATCGCTATGTGCTCGAGGCGATGCGCCGCGACGGCTTCAACGTCGGCGGCGAGCAATCGGGGCACCTCATCCTCTCCGACTATGCGACGACGGGCGACGGGCTGATGGCGGCGTTGCAGGTGCTCGCCGAGCTGGTGGTCAGTCGCAAGCCGGCGTCGGAATTGCTGCGCTGTTTCGAGCCGCTGCCGCAGAAGCTGCAGAACGTCCGCTTCAAGGCGGGCGCGCCGCTCGAAACCGAGGGCGTCAAGGCGGCGATCGCGTCGGCCGAGGCGCAGCTTGCGGGCACCGGGCGTCTCGTCATCCGCAAGTCGGGCACCGAGCCGCTGATCCGCGTGATGGCCGAGGGCGAGGATCCGCAGCTGGTCTCGCAGGTCGTCGAGGATGTCTGCGAGGCTGTGCGACGCGCGGCCTGAACACCGCGCGGGCGGTTCGCGCGCGGGGCGGCAAATCGCCGATTCGTCCTCGCGCCTCGTCCGCGCATCCGGACGGCGCGGCGGTCGCGGGCGGCCCGGCCATGCCGTCACCCGCGTCTCGCGATGACGCAAATTCGGGGGAAATCAGGCGCAAACTACGTAGCCGCGCGCAAGCGATAGCGTTGTCACCCTCCCTTTGCGCGCAATAGCCAGCTACGCCTTGTCCGACGATCGCATGATCGCCGGGGAATGACGCTGTCGCACGCCGGCAAAGGCTGGCGGATCGGCCAAGTTGGAGAGACTGAAATGGCCACGCTGGCAATCGATCCGCAAACGACGAGCGAGGCCGTGCTTCCGACGCGGCACCGCGCGCTGGTCGATTGGGTCGAGCAGGTCGCTGCATTGACCAAGCCCGCCGCGATCCGCTGGTGCGACGGCTCGCAGGCCGAGTGGGACGAGCTCACCGCGGAGATGGTCGCATCGGGTACGCTGATCCGGCTCGATCCCGCCAAGCGGCCCAACAGCTTCTATGCGCGCTCCGATCCGCGCGACGTCGCACGCGTCGAGAGCCGCACCTTCATCTGTTCCGACGAGCAGGCCGATGCCGGCGTGACCAATAATTGGCGGGATCCCGCCGAGATGCGCGCGACGCTCGAGCCGCTGTTCGACGGCTGCATGGCGGGCCGCACCATGTATGTCGTGCCCTATTGCATGGGGCCGATCGGATCGGACAAGAGCGCGATCGGCGTCGAGCTGACCGACAGCCCCTATGTCGTCGTGTCGATGAAGATCATGACGCGGATGGGCCAGCAGACGCTCGACATGCTCGGCGACGACGGCTTCTTCGTGAAGTGCATCCACAGCGTCGGCATGCCGCTCGCCGACGGCCAGTCCGACGTCGCCTGGCCGTGCAACGACGACAAATATATCGTCCATTATCCCGAGACGCGCGAGATCTGGTCCTATGGCTCGGGCTATGGCGGCAACGCGCTGCTCGGCAAGAAATGCTTCGCGCTGCGCATCGCGAGCGTGATGGCGCGCGATGGCGGCTGGCTCGCCGAGCATATGCTGATCCTCAAGCTCACCTCGCCCGCGAACGAGGTCCACTATGTCACCGCCGCCTTCCCCAGCGCCTGCGGCAAGACCAACATGGCGATGCTCGAGCCGACCATCCCCGGCTGGAAGGCCGAGACGATCGGCGACGACATCGCCTGGATGCGCTTCGGCAAGGACGGGCGGCTCTATGCGGTCAATCCGGAAGCGGGCTTCTTCGGCGTGGCACCCGGCACCGGCATCAAGACCAACAAGAATGCGATCGACACGCTGACCGCCAACTGCATCTACACCAACACCGCGCTGACCGACGACGGCGACATCTGGTGGGAGGGGATGACCGACACGCCCCCCGAGGGGATGACCGACTGGCAGGGCGAGCGCTGGGATCCCGCCTCGGGCAAGCCCGCCGCGCACCCCAATGCGCGCTTCACCGCACCCGCCGAACAATGCCCGTCGATCGCGCCGGAATGGGCCGATCCCGCCGGCGTTCCGATCTCGGCGATGCTGTTCGGCGGGCGTCGCGCGACCGCGGTGCCGCTCGTGACAGAGGCCTATGACTGGCAGCAGGGCGTCTATCTCGCCGCCAACATCGCCTCCGAAGGCACCGCGGCGGCCGAGGGCAAGGTCGGGGCGCTGCGCCGCGATCCCTTCGCGATGCTGCCCTTCTGCGGCTACAACATGGCCGACTATCTCGGTCACTGGCTGCGCGTCGGCAAGCAGGCCTCGTCGGATGCGGCGCAGCTGCCGCGGCTCTATCTGGTCAACTGGTTCCGCAAGGGCGCCGACGGCAAGTTCCTGTGGCCGGGCTATGGCGAGAATAGCCGCGTGCTCAAGTGGATCGTCGAGCGGATCGAGGGCAGGGCGGACGCCAGCGACACGCCGATCGGCCGCGTGCCGACCGCGGAATCGCTCGATCTGGATGGGATCGATCTCGATCCGGCGAAGCTCGCCGAGCTCCTGGCGGTCGATCGCGGCGTGTGGAGCGAGGAAGCGCAGCTCGCGGCGCGCGATCTCGCCAAGCTGGGCGACCGGCTGCCGTCCGCGATCCTGCAGGAGCAGGCGGCGCTCGAGCAACGACTGGCGGGCTGAGCGCGACATCCCTCCCCGGAGGGACGGGGCCTAGCGCGTCAAAGCGTCCAGATCTTCCGTCCGAAGTCGCGGCCGCGGAACACGCCCTTGACGTCGGCGAACAGGCCGTCCTCCTCGACCAGGCCGGCGAGCGTCGCGTCGTCCATCTCGCGATAGAAGGCGTGGCTGACCGCCGAGACGACGAGGTCGTAGCGGCGGTCGAGCGCCTCGGCGTCGAGATGGACGCCATAGTCGCGCTCGGCCTCGGCCGCATCGGCGAGCGGATCGTGCACCGTCACCGAATGGCCGTGGAACCAGAAGCGCTTGACGATGTCGCCGACCTTGGAGTTGCGCAGATCGGGCACGTCCTCCTTGAAGGTGACGCCGAGGATCAGGATCCTGAGCGAGCGGCGCTTGAGCGTCAGGTGCAGAGTGTCGGCGATCCAGCGCGCCATGTCGTCGTTGACCGAGCGCGCCGCAGGAATCACCTCGGGCAGATGGCCGAGCTCGATCGCGCGGTGCGAGAGATAATAGGGATCGACGCCGATGCAGTGGCCGCCGACGAGGCCGGGCGTGAAGGGCAGGAAATTCCACTTGGTCCGCGCGGCGTCGAGCACGTCCCAGATCGACACGTCGAGCTTGGAGAAGATCCGCGTCACCTCGTTCATGAAGGCGATGTTGACGTCGCGCTGCGCATTCTCGATCGCCTTGGCGCCCTCGGCGGCCTTGATCGAGGCGGCGCGGAAGGTGCCGCCGGTGGTGACGCGCTCGTAGAGCGCGGCGACGCGCTCGGTGGTCTCGGCGCTGTCGCCGGCGACCACCTTGACGATGCGGTCGACGGTATGTTCGCGGTCCCCTGGGTTGATCCGCTCGGGCGAATAGCCGACGACGAAGTCGTCGCGCCATTTGAGCCCCGATGCGCGCTCGATCGCGGGGACGCAGAGCTCCTCCGTGACGCCCGGATAGACCGTGCTCTCGAAGATGATCAGCGGTTTGCGCGCGCCGTCGAGCATCCGGCCGACCATCTCGCTTGCGCCGAGCAGCGCGCGCAGATCGGGGCGGTTGCGCTCGTCGACAGGGGTCGGGACGGTGACGATATAGACGTCGGCGGGCGCGCAGCGGACGGGATCGGCGGCGTAGCGAAGCTCGGATTCGGCCATGCGGTCCGGATCGATCTCGCCGGTTCGGTCGTCGCCGCGCTCGAGCTCGGCGATCCGCGATGCGTCGATATCGAGCCCGACGGTCGGGAAGCTGCGCGCGAGCGACACGGCGAGCGGCAGGCCGACATAGCCCAGCCCGACCACGACGATCGCGGGTGGCGCGGCGCTGCCTTGGGCGAGGCTGTGCGGGGTGTGGAGATCAGCGATACGTGCGTCCATGGGCTCGGCTTATACGTCTGTCACGTAAAGGCTTCGTCAATCGCGGCGATTTTTCGGTCGTGCATCGCGGAAGGGGCCGACGGACTGCGGGCCGCCGGTCAGCGGATGACCAGCGCGATCAGTCCCGCCCAGAAGACGCTTCCGGTCAGCGAGCCGACAAGCAGCGTGAGCGCCAGCGGCCTCGGCATCGTGTCGATATGGTTGCGCATCGTCTCCAGGTCCTCGCCTTTTGATCCCGTATAGCCGGTCAGCATTATTGGACTGTTAACGCGATCCCCCGATAAGTGCGTACGCGCCCGCGCCGGGCTTGCGTCGCCGATCGCTTGGGCTAGAAAGCGGCGATGCCTCCGAGCTTTCGCTTCGAACGCGACCATCCCGAACCGACCGTCGGCGTCGACGAAGCCGGGCGTGGCCCGTTGGCGGGGCCGGTCGTCGCGGCGGCGGTGATCCTCGATCGGCGGCGCGTGCCGCACGGGATCGATGATTCGAAGAAGCTGTGCGCGGAATCGCGCGAGGCGCTCTACACGCGGATCACGCGCGTCGCCGGCTGGGGGGTCGGCATCGTCGACGTCGAGGAGATCGACC
This sequence comes from uncultured Sphingomonadaceae bacterium, assembly GCA_903871605.1. GTDB lineage: Bacteria > Pseudomonadota > Alphaproteobacteria > Sphingomonadales > Sphingomonadaceae > Solisphingomonas. The sequence goes on along the minus strand of CAIQHF010000026.1, from coordinate 58,282 downwards.
GGCTCAACATCTATCATGCGACGATGCTGGCGATGAGCCGCGCGGTCGATGCGCTCGGCATCGAGCCGGGGATGGTGCTGGTCGACGGCAACGCGCTGCCCAAGTGGCGACATCCGGCGCGCGCGATCGTCTCGGGCGACGCGCTGTGCCGCTCGATCGCGGCCGCCTCGATCGTCGCCAAGGTGACGCGCGACCGCATGATGATCGCGCACGACGCGACCTATCCCGGCTATGGCTGGCGGCAGAACAAGGGCTATGGCACCGCCGAACATCGCGAGGCGCTGGGCCGGCTCGGCGTGACGCCGCTCCACCGGCGCAGCTTCGCCCCCGTCGCGCAATTGTGCCTCGCGCTGTGAAAACGGCGGCGGCGAGTCTTCGAGGCCACACCACAAGGGCTTGAGTCGCATCGATCGGGCGCCCCCCAAATGCGGTGGCGATGGCTCGAATCCTCCTCAGCGGCGCCTCGCGACTCGCGAGGATTCCTCGCTTTTCGCTTGACCGCGAGTCCCGCGCGACTCACTTTGCCGGCTCTTTTCGAGACGCAGGGCGGGGAATATGCAGCAGTTCGACATCGGCGCGGGATCGCGCCTCGCACGGGCGCGCGTCGCCGCCGGCGTGCTGCCGCTCGACCAGATTCTGCGCAGCGACTGCATCGAGGCGATGGCGGCGCTGCCCGACAAGTCGATCGACTGCATCTTCGCCGACCCGCCGTACAATCTCCAACTCGGCGGCGATCTCTTCCGTCCCGACGGCAGCCAGGTCGACGCGGTCGACGACGCGTGGGACAAGTTCGATTCCTACGCGAGCTACGATCGCTTCACGCAGGCCTGGCTGGCGCAGGCGCGCCGCATCCTCAAGGACGACGGCACGATCTGGGTGATCGGCAGCTACCACAATATCTTCCGCGTCGGCGCGGCGATCCAGGACGAGGGCTTCTGGATCCTCAACGACATCGTCTGGCGCAAGGCCAATCCGATGCCCAATTTCCGCGGCACGCGCTTCACCAATGCGCATGAGACGCTGATCTGGGCGGCCAAGTCCGAAACCGCGCGCTACACCTTCAACTATCAGGCGATGAAGGCGCTCAACGACGATCTGCAAATGCGTTCGGACTGGAGTTTCCCGATCTGCGGCGGCGCCGAGCGGCTCAAGGACGACGCCGGCGACAAGGCGCATCCGACGCAGAAGCCCGAGGCGCTGCTCTACCGCGTGCTGCTGGCCACGACCAAGCCCGGCGACGTGGTGCTCGATCCCTTCTTCGGGACGGGGACGACGGGCGCGGTCGCCAAGCGGCTCGGGCGGCGCTGGATCGGGATCGAGCGCGAGCCCGCCTATATCCGCGTCGCGCGCCAGCGGATCGCGGCGGCCCTGCCGCTCGACGAGAGCGCGATGACGACGATGCCGACCAAGCGCACCGCGACGCGCGTGCCGTTCGGCGCGCTGATCGAGGCGGGGATGATCCTGCCCGGCGCGACGCTGCTCGACGCGAAGCGGCGCTGGCCGGCGAGCGTGCGCGCGGACAGCTCGTTGATGCACGAGGCGCGGATCGGCTCGATCCACAAGCTCGGCGCCGAGCTGCAGGGCGCGCCGTCGTGCAACGGCTGGACGTTCTGGCATGTCGAGCGTGGCGGCAGGCTCGAGCCGATCGACACGCTCAGGCAGGAATGGCTGGCGGCGCAGCCCGCCGCGTCATGACCGGCTTCGGCGCATGATTTCCGCCGAGATCGCGCGGCGCGGTCGCCATGCGCGCATCCATCTGCGCCCGACCGGCTTCGTCGACAGCCCGTTCGGCTATGACGGGCAGACGCTGCGGCTTGCCGGCGGCCTCGTCTGGTTCGCGATGGTCGAGGCGATCGCGGCCGATGGCGACGGGCGTTTCGCGACCGCATTGGTGCCGGTCGAGCGCGTCGACGATTTCATCGCGAGCCTGCCCGAGCCGCAATCGGGCATGGCGCGGCTCCAGCTCGACCGGATCGTCGCGCCGCGGCCGGCGCTGCGGCTCGGCGAGCGCATCGTGCGGCTCGACCAGCCGCAGGCGATGGGAATCCTCAACGTCACCCCCGACAGTTTCTCGGACGGCGGGGGGCTCGGCGACCGGCCGGAAGAGGCCGCCGAGCGGGCAATCGCGATGAGCGGCGCGGGTGCGGCGATCGTCGATATCGGCGGCGAGTCGACGCGGCCGGGCGCCAAGCCGCTCTGGGAGGGCGACGAGATCGCGCGCGTCGTGCCGGTGATCGAGCGGCTGCGCCACGCGGGGGTCGCGCTGTCGCTCGACACGCGCAAGGGCGCGGTGATCGCGGCAGGGCTCGCCGCGGGCGCGCAGATGATCAACGACGTCGCCGCGCTGAGCTACGATCCCGCCGCGCTCGAGGCGGCGGTGGCAAGCGACGTGCCGATCGTGCTGATGCACCATCAGGGCGCGCCCGAGACGATGCAGCAGGATCCGCGCTACCGCGACGCGCTGCTCGACGTCTATGACTGGCTCGAGACGCGGGTCGAGGCGGTCGTGGCCGCGGGTGTCGCGCGCGCGCGGCTGCTGATCGATCCGGGCATCGGCTTCGGCAAGACGCTCCGGCACAATCTGTCGATCCTCAACGGGCTGTCGCTGTTCCACGGCCTCGGGCTGCCGATCGTGCTGGGCGCCAGCCGCAAGCGCACGATCGGTGCGCTGTCGGGCGAGGCGCCGGTCGAGCAGCGGCTCGGCGGGTCGGTCGCGCTGGCGCTGCTCGGTGCGGCGCAGGGCGTGCAATTGCTGCGCGTGCACGACGTGCCCGAGACGGTGCAGGCGCTGCGCGTCTGGCGGGGCCTGCGCGACGAGGCGCTGACCCCCCGCTGAGCCGGATTGCGGACCGCCTGCCATACGCTATGGACGCGCAGGTTCGGGCAGGGGAGCGGATCGATTAGCAGCAGCGCGGCGAGCCGGGAGAGGATGCGCGCGCGCCGGCGCATCGCGCTGATCGTGTTGCTGCTCGGCATCCATCTCCCGCTCCACGGGGTTTGGCGACTGGTCGGGCGGCGATCGCCCTGGCCGCGGCGCTTCCTGCGCCAGGTCGGCTGGGCGGCCGGCGTCGACGTGCGGATCGTCGGCAGCGCGGTGCGGCGCGACGTGCTGATCGTCGCCAATCATCTGAGCTGGCTCGATATCATGATTCTCGCCGGCGCATCCGGCGCTCGCTTCGTGGCGAAGGGCGAGGTCGCGCGCTGGCCGGTGCTGGGCTTCCTCGCGGGGCTCAACCGCACCGTCTATGTGTCCCGCCACCAGCGCCACGCGGTGCGCGCGCAGGCGGCGGACATCCGCGCCGCGCTCGCCGAGGGCCAGCCCGTGGCGCTGTTCGCCGAGGGTACGACGGGCGACGGCGTGGGTCTCAGGCCCTTCCGCGCCTCGCTGCTCGCCGCCTTGTCGCCGCCGCTGCCGCGCGTCGTGATGCAGCCGGTCGCGCTCGATTACGGCGCGGACGCGCCGCGGCTCGCATGGGGCGATACCGGCATCGGCGAGGAGATGATGCGCGTGATGGGATTGCCCGGCCGCCGCACCGTCGTGGTGCGCTTCCTCGCGCCGATCGATCCGGCGGCGAGCGACGACCGCAAGGCGCTGGCGCTGCACGCGGAACGCCAGATCGCCGCGGCGCTGGCATCGGGCGACTGATCGCGCCGGTCAGGCGGCGTTGCGCAGCGCATCGGCGAGCAACGTGAACTCCTTGGTGCGCGGGCTGCCCTTGCGCCAGGCGAGCGCGATCCGCCGGCTCGGCTTCTCGGTATCGAGCGGGCGCACGATCACGCCGGTGCCGTTGAGGATACCCGCCTCGATCGCCATTTCGGGGAGCAGCGTCACCCCCAGCCCGTTGTCGACCATCTGCACCAGCGTGTGGAGCGACGTGCCGAGCATCGCCGCCTCGGCACCCAGATCGGGCCGGTTGCACGCCGCCAGCGCATGGTCCTTGAGGCAATGGCCGTCCTCGAGCAGCAGCAGCGATTGCTCGTCGATCGCGTCCGAGGGGATGGTCGGCGGATAATCGTCCTGCCGCGCCTGCTGGAAGGCGAGGAACAGCCGATCCTCGAACAATTCCGCCGAATCGACCTCGCCGCAGCGATAGGGCAGCGCCAGCAGCACGCAGTCGAGCCGCCCGCGCTGGAGCGAATCGCACGCCGCTGCGGTCACCTCCTCGCGCAGATAGAGTTTGAGATCGGGCCAGTCGGCGCGCAGCTTGGGAAGCAGCCGCGGCAGCAGGAAGGGCGCGATCGTCGGGATCACTCCCATGCGCAGCTCGCCCGACAGCGGCTTGCCCGCGGTGCGCGCGAGGTCGGTCAGATTCTCCGCCTCGGCGAGCACGCGCCGCGCCTGCTTGGCGATCAGCTCGCCGACCGGCGTGAAGCGCACCACCCGCCGCGTCCGCTCGACCAGCGTCAGCTCGAGCAGCGATTCGAGCTCGCGCAGCCCCGCCGACAGCGTCGACTGCGTAACGAAGCAGGCCTCCGCGGCATTGCCGAAATGGCCGTGCTCCTGCAGCGCGGTCAGATATTGCAGCTGCTTGAGCGTGGGGACGTAGATGCTCATGGAATAAGTTTTTCGATCATAGCCCGTGGAATAATCGATTTGCCCTGCTATATGCAATGCTGCAGAGCCGCATCGAGTTTTTCGCAAACGCAACAAGGAGATCCATTTCATGCTGACCGTCGGTGACAAATTCCCCGCCCTGACCCTCCCCGTCCAGCAGGGCGTTGCGGCGCTGCCCAACGGTGAGACGATCGATACCGGCGAGACCGGCGGCAAGTGGAAGGTCGTGTTCTTCTGGCCCAAGGATTTCACCTTCATCTGCCCGACCGAGATCATCGGCTATGGCGAGCTCAAGAATGATTTCGCCGATCGCGACGCGGTGCTGATCGGCGCCTCGACCGACACCGATTTCGTTCACTTCGCATGGCGCAAGTCGGACGAGCGTCTCGCCGCCTGCGATTTCCCGTGGATCGCCGACAATTCGAAGAAGCTCGCCTCGGCGCTGGGCATCGTCGCCGAGCCCGAGGGCGTCGCGTTCCGCGCGACCTTCATCGTCGATCCGCACAACGTCATCCAGCACGTCACGGTCAATGGCCTCAACCAGGGCCGCAACCCCGCCGAGGCGCTGCGCGTGCTCGACGCGCTGCAGACCGACGAGCTGTGCCCCTGCAACTGGTCGCAGGGCGAAGAGGTGCTCAAGCCCGCCGCCTGAGGCGCGGCTTCAACCAGCTAGCGCGGTCGGGCTCCCCCCTCCTTGACCGGCCGCGCTCCACTGGGGCGCGCAGGCTTGCCGCTTGCGCGCCCCTTTCCATGAACGAGGAATTTCCGATGTCGCTCAAGACGCTCGCCGATGCGCTCCCCGACTACGCCAAGGACATCCGCCTCAACGTCGGCTCGCTGCTTTCCGACCAGACGCTGGGCGACCAGCGCAAATATGGCCTGCTGCTCTCCTGCGCGCACGGCACCGGCTACAAGCCCGTGGTCGAGGCGGCCGAGGCCGAGTGCGCGGGCAAGCTCTCGCCCGAGGCCGCCAATGCGGCGCGCGCGGCGGCGGCGGTGATGGCGATGAACAACGTCTATTACCGCTTCGTCCACCTCGTCGCGAACCCCGAATATGCCACGCTGCCCGCCAAGCTGCGGATGAACGTGATCGGCAATCCCGGCATCGACAAGGCCGATTTCGAGCTGTTCAGCCTCGCGGTTTCGGCGATGAACGGCTGCGGCATGTGCATCGACAGCCACGAGAAGGTGCTGAAGCAGCACGGCGTCGGATCCGACGTGGTGCAGGCGGGCGCACGCATTGGCGCAGTGATCAAGGCGCTCGCGACGATCCACGCGACGCTGTGATCCTGTCGATCCTCCCCGTCGGCGATGGGGAGGATCGGGGTCGCCCCTCGCAATTCGCGCGCCGATCGCCTAAATAGCGCGCGATCCAAGGGGAGTTTCGCCATGCCGATGCGGCTGGTCGCCTATCTCGATTCCATCAAGGCGCGCGATCCCGCGCCGCGCTCGCGGTGGGAAATACTGCTCTACCCGGGCGTCTGGGCGCTCGGCTATCATCGCATTGCGCATGCGCTGTTCCGCGCGCGGCTGTTCTTCCTGGCAAGGCTGATCAACCACTGGTCGCGGCTGTGGACCGCGATCGACATCCATCCCGGTGCCGAGATCGGCCGCAATTTCTTCATCGACCACGGGTTCAGCGTGATCGGCGAAACCTCGGTGATCGGCGACGATGTGACGATCTACCAGTGCGTCACGCTGGGCGGCACCAATCCGGTCAACGGCAAGGCAGGCAAGCGCCACCCCACTATCCTCGATGGCGCGGTGATCGGATCGGGCGCGCAGGTGCTGGGGCCGATCACGGTCGGCGAAGGCTCGCGGATCGGCGCCAATGCGGTGGTGACGCGCGACGTGCCGGCCGGCGCGACGATGGTCGGCATCCCCGCCAAGCAGACGCTTGTCGACGCGGCCGAGACGCAGCGCTTCACCCCTTATGGCACGATCTGCAGCGAGCAGCATGATCCCGCGACGCAGAAGCTCGAGCTTCTGCGCTGCGAGCTCGAGCAGCTGCGCAGGCGCGTCGACGAGGTGATCGGCGAACGCGACGATGCGCGGGCGCTGCTGGCGCGCCGCGATCCCGATCGGGAGAGCGCGTGAGCGCGATCGTCACGCCGTTTCCCGCCACCGGGGGCCGCGCCACGCAGGTCGTCTTCGATCGCATCGAGCTGTCGCGGATCCTCGATCTCTACGGGCGGATGGTCGCGGCGGGGCATTGGAAGGATTATGCGATCGACCTCGGACGCGAGGCGGCGACCTTCTCCGCTTTCCGCCGCGCCGCCGAGCGGCCCGAATATCGCATCGAGAAGCGCCCCGCGCTGCGCCAACGGCAGGGGATGTGGGCGCTGCTCGGCGAGCATGGCGCGGTGCTCAAGCGCGGTGCCGAGCTCGGTCCGTTGCTCGCGCCGGTCGAGCGCAAGCTGCTCAAGCTGGTCGAGGATTAGGTCGGACGCGCTTCCCTAAGCCGGCGCGGACGAGCAGGATTCACGTCCGCTGCGCCGCCATCGGCGCGGTGCGCGTCGCCATCGGCAGCCTGGCGCGCAGATCGGCGGGCAGCAGCGCGAGCACCGCGCCGCGCACGCTCGTCCAATAGGCCGAGAGCAGCAGCAGCGCCGATCCCAGCACCAGCGCGGTCAGCGCGATGTTGAGGCTGAGCGCGCCGAATTCGCGGAACAGCACCGACAGCGCGTAGAGCACATAGGCGAGCGCCGAGACCATCAGCGCGCGGCGGTCGATCGCCAGCGCGATCAACCCGAGCACGACATAGAGCAGCACGACGATCCCCGCGCCGGCCAGCCCGACGCCGCCGTCGAGCAGCCCCATCATCGCGAACACCGGGTGGACGATCAGCGGGGCGGCGAGCAGGTGCAGCCAGAAGGCGATGTCCGAGCGCCGCGTCTCGCGCTTGGGATCGGACATGTCCCAGCGCATCGCCAGCGCGAACACGCACAGCCCGGCGACGAAGGCGGGGAGCGCGAGATGCCTGGGCGCATCGGGCACCGCGGCGGCCAGCAGCCCGAGCGCGACCGCGACCAGGGCGCCGGCGCCCGCCGCGATCGTGATCGGCACATGGAAGCGCCGCCAGTGGACATAGGCGCCGACCGCGGCGACCGCGGCCGATCCCGCCAGCATCAGCGCGCCGACGACGGTGCCGGTCGCGCTGTTGTCGTGGAGATCGAGCGCCGAGGCGAACAGCGCGCCCGCCGCCTCGAACAGGCCGCCGACGAACCCGGCGAGCAGCAGGATCGAGGGCAGCGCCATCCGCCGCCGTGCGGTGAAGACCTCGGCGAGCCCCCAGGAGGCGATGGCGACGAGCAGGCCACCGAGCGGGCGGGGGCCGTCGGCCAGGCCGAGCGGGATCGCCTGGCCCAGCCAGGCAAGCGCGACGAGCAGCAGGATGCTCGCGATCGAGACGAAGATGTCGTTGAAGCCCGAGATCAGCCGGAAATGCTCCTCGTCGACGAGCATCGTGCGCTGCGATCGGGCGAGGAAGTCGCGCATCCGCTCGACCGTCTGCCGGTCGACGATACCCGCGGCGACCGCGGCTTCCAGATCATCCTCGCTGTACATGGGCGGCATCCTCCTGCGGGCAGCCTATACCGGGTGTATTAGTATTGCAATACGCACGACATGCGGCAGGCTTGCGGGCGTGCGGCGCGCGCCCTATCGCTGCGGCTCGCCGGTCCTGCGGACCATCTCGGGGGAAAGCGAAGCGTGCCCGATTCCCATGCGGCCGATGTCGCGGCCGTGAACCGCATCGGTGTCGTCCCGACGATCCTCGACACGGTCTGCCGCGCGACCGGTATGGGCTTCGCCGCGATCGCGCGCGTCACCGACCAGCGCTGGATCGCGTGCAGCGTGCGCGACGAGATCGATTTCGGCCTCGCGCCCGGCGGCGAACTCCCGCTCGAGACGACGATCTGCCACGAGATCCGCCAGACGGGCGAGCCGGTGGTGATCGCCGACGTCCAGCGCGATCCGCACTTCCGCGACCATGCGACGCCCGCGCTCTACGGGTTTCGCAGCTATATCTCGGTGCCGATCAGGCTGCCCGACGGTCGCGTCTTCGGCACGCTGTGCGCGATCGATCCGCACCCCGCCGATCTGGAGCGCGCCGAGATCCGGGGCATGTTCGCGATGTTCGCCGATCTTCTCGGCTTCCATCTCGACGCGACCGACCGGTTGGCGGCGAGCGAAGCGGAGCTGCTCACCGAGCGCAAGGCGGCCGAGTTGCGCGAGCAGTTCATCGCGGTGCTCGGGCACGATCTGCGCAACCCGCTTGCATCGGTGCGCGCGGGGATCCACCTGCTCGGTAAGCGACCCGAGCACGGTCGCGGCGAGACGATCCTCGCGCAGATGCAGGGCAGCCTCGATCGCATGGCCAACATGATCGACAACATCCTCGATTTCGCGCGCGGTCGGCTGGGCGGCGGGCTGTCGCTCCAGCGCCACCCGGTCGCGATCGACGCGATCCTGCGGCAGATCGTCGCGGAACTGGCGGTCGGTCATCCGGAGCGCATCATCGATGTCGCCTGCAGCGCCGATCGTCCGATCGATTGCGATCCGCAGCGTATCGCGCAGATGCTCTCCAACCTTGTCGGCAACGCGCTGACGCACGGCGCCGCCGATATGCCGATTGCGGTGCGGTGCGCGATCGAGGAGGGGGTGTTTGTGCTGTCGGTCAGCAATGCGGGCGATGAGATACCGCCGGCGGCGCGCGCGCAGCTTTTCCATCCCTTCTCGCGCGGCAAGCCGGGCAGCCGTCGCGAAGGGCTGGGGCTGGGGCTCTACATCGCCTCCGAGATCGCCACCGCGCATGGTGGCACGCTCGGCGTCGCCTCGTCGCCGCGCGAGACGTGCTTCACCTTCAGGATGCCGCTGGCGGCGTAGGCGTCGGAAACGACGTCGCGTGTCCAAGCCTCGGGGTCGGGTCCGCGGTAACCGTGAACCGACGCGCGCGCGGTGTTCAGCCCTGCGCTTCGGAGTCGAGCGCGTAGCCCGCCGACCGGACGGTGCGGATGATGTCGGGCATCGCGCCGTCGTCGTTGATCGCCTTGCGCAGCCGGCGGATGTGGACGTCGACGGTGCGCGGCTCGATGTCGGCCTCGCGCCCCCACACCGAATCGAGCAGCCGCTCGCGCGAGAAGACACGGCCGGGATGCTCGAGGAAATGGCGCAGCAGGCGGAATTCGGTGGGGCCGAGCGCGATCCCCGAGCCATCGCGGCGGACCTTGTGGCCGACCAAGTCCATCTCGATCCCGCCATATGCGAGCCGCTCGCCCGCCAGCGCCGGGCGCACGCGACGCAGCACCGCGGCGACGCGCGCGATCAGCTCGCGCGGGCTGAACGGCTTGGTCACATAGTCGTCGGCGCCGGTCTCGAGCCCGCGGACGCGGTCCTCCTCCTCGCCGCGCGCGGTGAGCATGATGATCGGCACGTTGGCGGTCTCGGGGCGGCGGCGCAGTCGGCGGCACACCTCGATCCCCGAAATCCCCTCGATCATCCAGTCGAGCAGCACCAGGTCGGGCGCGTTCTCGGCGGCGAGCAGCAGCGCCTCCTCGCCGTCGGGGGTGCGCTCGACGGTGAAGCCGTCGCGCTCGAGATGGAAGGAGACGAGCTCGGCGAGCGCGGCGTCATCCTCGACGAGCAGGACACGGCCAGGCACGTCAGGCCTTCTCCGCCATCGCGGCGAACGGATCGGGGCCGCGCGGGCGGTCGACGAGCTGCTCGCCGGTCGCGGCGAAGAACACCATCTCGGCGATGTTGGTCGCATGATCGCCGATCCGCTCGAGATTCTTGGCGATGAACAGCAGATGCGCCGACGGCGTGATGCTCGTCGGATTCTCCATCATGTAGGTGAGCAAGGTGCGGAAGAGGCTGTTGTAGAAATCGTCGACGTGGCGATCGGCCTCCTGCACCATCACCGCGGCGGTGGCGTCGCGCGCGGCATAGGCGTCGAGCGCGCCGCGCACCATGTCGCTGACCGATCGCGCCATCGCGGGCAGGATCGCCATCGGCTCCGAATTGCGCAGCTCGGCGAGCAGCGGGACGCGCTTGGCGATGTTCTTGGCATAGTCGCCGATCCGCTCGATCACGCCCGAGATCTTGAGCGCGGCGACCGCGTCGCGCAGATCGTCCGCCATCGGTGCGCGCAGTGCGATCAGCCGGATCACCTGGCGCTCCACCTCGGCCTCGAGCGCGTCGATCTTGCGATCCTCCTCGACCACCTTGGCGGCGCTTTCGAGATCGAGCCGGGCGAGCGCCTCGATGCTGGCCGAGATCGCGGCTTCGGCGCGGCCGCCCATTTCGGAGACGAGACCGCGGATCTGCCCGAGATCGCTGTCGAACGCTTTGACGGTGTGGCCGGTGGTCGCCATCGTGAAATCCCCAGTCGACGCCACCCGAGACTAGCCCGCGGACGCGGCGGGCGAAAGGGCGCGCTTGTTCGTCAGCGCCTCTGCACGCCGATTGTTACAATTACGAGTAGGCGGTGTTCAGCGGCGCGCGATCGACCGTAAACGGCGCGCCGCCGCGTTGCCGTCCGCCGCGGGGACGAGGCCCTGTGCGACGAAGCCACCGTTCGGCAGGATGCCGTCCGCATAATAGCCGAGCAGCCGCGGCAGCGCGGGAACATGTGCCGCCTCGTCGGCCTTGATGAACAGCAGCAGGGGGGCGGCCGCCGGATATCGGCGCGAGGCGATCGTCGCGGGAGTCGGCTCGACGCCGTCGAGCGCGAGCAGCCGCAGCGTGTCGCGATGCTGCCAGGCCTGCGCATAGGGCAGGATGCCGATCGCGCCGGGCGTCGCTGCGACCACGCGGGCGACGCGCTCGGCGTCGGCGCCATAGCCGCTATACGCGCTGTCGCGGCGGATTGGCGACGTGCCGGTGCTGAGCAGCCGGTCGTAGAGACCGTCGGCGATCGCGGGATCGGCGGCCGGCCCGACGAGGCGGATCGGCGTCGCCGGCAGCGCCGCGTCGACGTCGGACCAGGTGCGCGCGGGCGTGGTCAGCGCGGTCGCGAGCGAGCGACGCGTGAGCGGGGGGGCGGGGTCGTGCTTGCCGGTGACGAGCACGAAGGCGGTGAAGCCGATCGGCACGCTCGCGACATGGGTCACGCCGTTCGCGGCGCATCGCCCGATCTCGGCCGACGTCATCGGTCGGGCGGCGACGACGATGTCGGGATGCGTGCGCCCCGGTCCGTCGCAGAAGCGCGCGATGCCCTCGCCGGTGCCGCCGGCACGCACCAGCGGCGCGATTGCGGTGGCGTCCTCGCGCATCAGGCGCTCGGCGGCGATCGACGAAAAGGGGAAGGCCGCGCTCGATCCGACGATGTGGATCTGGTGCGGGGCGGGGCCCGGCGTCTTGCCGCAGGCGGCGAGCGCGAGGAGGGCAAGGAGGGCGGGGCGGCGCATGCCGACGGCGTAGCGCAAGCCCGCGACGGCACAAGCCTTCACCCGCACGCGCAAGCGGGGCTCGGCGGGCTATTCCGCCGCCACGGCTGCCGACGGTGTCTCCGCCAGCGCGGGGAGCAGCACCGTCACCGTCGTGCCCACGCCCGGCGTGCTGGCGATATCGAGCCGCCCCCGATGCCGCTCGACAATGTGCTTGACGATCGCCAGACCAAGCCCGGTTCCGCCCACTGCGCGACTGCGCCCGGGATCGACGCGGTAGAAGCGTTCGGTGAGCCGCGGGAGGTGCTGGGCGGGAATGCCGTCGCCCTGGTCCGCGACCGTCAGCCGCACCATGCCGCTGCCGTCGCGCGCCACCGCGACGCGCACCGGCTTGGCGAGGTCGCCATATTTGAGCGCGTTGCCGACGAGATTGTGCAGCAGCTGCGAAAGCTGCGCGCGGTCGCCCGAGACCGGCGGAAGGCCCTCTTCGATCGCGAGTTCGATCCGCGTCGCGCCGCCGCGGCTGCCGCGCAGCGTGTCGGCGGTCTCGCGCGCCAGCGTGCCGAGCGGCACCGCGTCGGCGGGGGCGCGGTGCTTGTCCGCCTCGATCCGCGACAGCGAGATCAGATCGTCGACCAGCCGCTGCATCCGCCGCGCCTCGCCCGCCATGATGCCGAGGAAGCGCGCGCGGATCGTCGCATCGTCGGGGCCGTTTGCGTCCTCGAGCGTCTCGATGAAGCCGATCAGGCTGGCGAGCGGCGTGCGCAGCTCGTGGCTGGCATTGGCGACGAAATCGACGCGCATCCGCTCGGTCGCGCGCGTCGCGCTATGATCGCTCAGCCGCACCAGCCGCGTGGTCTCGCCGAGCGGCAATACGCTCAGCGTCCACACGCGATCGGCATCGCCCAGCCCGATCAGCTCGACGCTGCCACCCGCATGGCCCTCGCGGGTGAGCAGATCGGTCGCCGCGGGATGGCGGATGGCGAGGCGGACGTCGTCGTCGACGACATGCTCGCCGAGCGCGGCGATCGCGGCGGCATTGGCGCGGATCACCTGCCGGCCCTCGACGAGCAGCAGCGGGTCGTCGACCGCGCCGAGCACGTCCTCGACGCGTGGCCCCGGCGGCGGGGGTGGCGGCGTCGCGGCCGCCTCGGTCTGGCCCGTCCCCTCGTCGGCCCACATCCGCGCGGTCCACAGCAGCAGCGTCAGCCCGATGCCCGCCAGCATGCCCGCGACCACCACCAGCGGATCGGCCGCGCCCGCGAACGCGAGCGCCAGCCCCGAGGCCAGCGCGAGCGCGCCCGTCACCGCCGTCAGTCCGATCCGCTCCATTAGTCCGTCGCTCCGTCCCGCTTTGTGCCGCCTTGCCCGATGCGGTGCTTGCAGCCTCTTATGATGCGCTTCATTTGCGGGTATGGAAGCGCGAGAGACGCATGCGGGGTTTTGATGGCGCAAGATTGTGACAGGCCGGAGAAGGACACCGGCGCAGCGGCTGCGGGCCCGCTCGGCGCCGCCGGCCGGCGCGGCGTGCTGATGCTCGGCGCGGTCGCGGCAACCTCCGTGGTCACGATCCGGCCCGCGCTCGCGTCGACCGCCGCCTCGGTGCTCAACTGCAAGATTCCCATCCCCGATCCGCCGCACGCCGGCCAGTATATCGCGCAGGATGGCCGGCTTGTCGCCGCCAATACGCAGGGCGCGGTGCGTCCGCCGCCGCGCCCGATCACGGGCGAGGAGGCCAAGAACATGATCAACGGCCAGTCGCCCGCAGGTTTCGATCCCGCCGCGCGCGAGGCCTATGTCAATTATATCCGCCGGCTGCAGCACGGCACCAGCGGCTTCACCTGCTACGCCTCGCTGCAGGCCCCGCGGCCCTGATCGGGCGGTGCGGTGACATCGAGCGATGAGGGGACGGCGCCGGTCTATGCCGCCGATCCTCCGGCGGGGCGCCTCGCGGTCCCGCTCGACGCGCTGGTCGCGGTCTATCATCGCCGCTCGGGGACGACGCATCTTCTGGCGTCGCCGTCGCCCGAGCTGCTCGACGCGCTCGCCGACGGGCCCGCCGACGCGGCAACGCTGCGCGCCCGTCTCGCCGCGCGCTACGATCTCGAAGGCGATGGCAGCGCGATGATCGACGCGCGGATGGAGGAACTGATGCTGGCCGGGCTCGCCTGGCGGGCATGAGGCAGGCGCATGCCCTGCGCGTCGGCGCGGTCGGCTTCCGGATCGGCTCGGCGTGGCGCGCGCCGGTGGCCGCGGTGCGGACGCTGTACGAAGGCTATCCGACGCCCGCGGACGACATCCCCGACCTCACCGTGCGGCTCTATCCCGAGCGTCCTTGGCGCCGCTGGCTGCGGCCGTCGGTGGCGATCGGTGGCGATTATTGGCTGCCCGACGCGGCGCCGCTGCCGCTCGCGCAGGGGCTGCTCGCCGCCGAGATGGGCATGAATTTGCAGGTTGCGCTTGGCTGGCGGCGGCATCTGCTGCTGCACTGCTCGGCGGTCGAGCGCGACGGGCGCGTCCTGCTGATGTCGGGCGCGAGCGGATCGGGCAAGTCGACGCTGGCGACGCTGCTCGCGCTGTCGGGCTGGCGCTTCCTCGGCGACGAATTCGCCTTCGTCGCGCTGAGCGACGGCGCGATCCACCCCTTTCCGCGCGCCGCCAGCCTCAAGAACGAGGCGGTGGCGGCGGTGCGCGCCGCGGGCGGGGTGGTCGGCCCGGTGCTGGAGGAGACCCCCAAGGGCACGATCGGCTATTGGCGGCCGCCGGCCGACGCGATCGCGCGCATGGCCGAGCCGGCGCCACCCCGGCTGCTGCTGTTCCCGCGCTTCGGCGAGGCCGCGCGAGTAGAGGCGATGGCGCCGAGCGAGGCGTTCGTGCGGCTGACGCAGGCCTCGACCAACTATGTCGCGCTCGGCGAGGCGGGCTTTTCCGCGCTGAGCCGGCTGGTCCAGAGCGTGCCGGCGCTGTCGATCGGCTATCCCGACAGCGGCGCGGGTCTGGCGCTGGTCGAGCGGCTGTGGGGCGAGGCGTGAGCACCCTGCTCCTGTGCTCCGGCGAAGGCCGGAGCGTTGCGAAGCACACGCGGCGCCCGATCCTCCAACGCTCCGGCCTGCGCCGGAGCCCGGGGATGGCCGGATGAGCCGCGCCGCGCGCCTGCTCGTCGCCGCACTGCGCGATCCGGCGAGCGTGGCCGGTCTCGGCGCCGACGACTGGACCGCGCTGCTCACCGCGGCGCGGGCGGAGCGGCTGATCGGCACGCTGGCCGTCCGCTTCGATCCGCGTGCCGTGCCGCCCGCGGTTGCCCGTATCCTCGCCGACGCCGCCGAGGGCGCCGCGCAAGAGCGTCGTGCCGCCTTGTGGGAGGCCGAGATGGCGCGCCGTGCCTTGGTCGGTCTGGGCGTGCCCGTCGTGCTGCTCAAGGGGACGGCGTTCGTCGCGGCGGGACTCGATGCGGGGCGGGGCTGGGCGATCGGCGATCTCGACATATTGGTGCCGCGCGACGCGTTGCCCGCGGTCGAGCGCGCGCTGATCGTGGCCGGGTGGGAGTGGGTGAAGGCCGACGCCTATGACGACGCCTATTACCGCCGCTGGATGCACGAACTGCCGCCGCTGATCCACCGGACACGCGATCGGATGATCGACGTCCACCATACCATCCTGCCGCCGACCGCGCGACCGACGCCCGATGCCGCCGCGCTGATCGCCGACGCGCTGCCGCTCGGCGCCGCGGCCGGGGGCGGGCTGTCGATGCTCTCGCCCGCCGACATGGTCGTCCACGCCGCGGCGCACCTGTTCGCCGATGGCGACATGGCTGGCGGGCTGCGCAACCTGTGGGACATCGACCGGCTGCTGCGCGAGTTCGGCGATGCCGACGCGTTCTGGGAAACGCTCGCTGCCCGCGCGGCGCTACACGATCTGGCGTCGCCGGTGCGGCGCGCGGTTCGTCTGTCGGCCGATCTGTATGGAACGGCGGTGCCCCCCGGCTGGAGCGGCCGGCCGTCAGGCGACGCGCTCTATCGTCGTCGCCTGCTCGCGCGCGACGGCTGGGGGCGGCAACGCTATCCCTTCACGCGACTGGGCTTCTACGTCCGCTCGCACTGGCTGCGGATGCCGCCCGCGATGTTGGCGCGGCACCTGTGGACGAAGGCGCGGCGCGGGAAACAATAGTTCCCCGGCGCACGCCGGGGTCCAGGCCCCCCATCGCGATCGAACCGCCGCGTCCGCTTCATGGCCCCGGCCCCGGCCCCGGCTTTCGCCGGGCAACTACAGCGCGGCAAGCGCCCCGACCAGCTCGTCCCAATGGTCGATCACGCGGTTCGCGCCGAGTTCGCCCGCCGGTCGATCCGAAAAGCCGAAACTCAGCGCGACGCACGGGATGGCGGCCGCCCTGGCGGTGTCGGTATCGGTGATCGAATCGCCGACGAACGCGGCAGGCCCCCCGCCCGCGCGCGCGATCGCCTCGCGCAGCGGCGCCGGATCGGGCTTGCGCACCGCCAGCGTGTCGCCGCCGACAATCGCGGCGAAGCGGCCCTCCCAGCCGATCTCGGCAAGGAAGCGGCGGGTCAGCGCCTCGAGCTTGTTGGTGCAGATCGCGAGCGCGACGCCCTCGGCCTCGAGCGTGGCGAGCGCCCGCTCGACCCCGGGGAAGGGACGCGTGAGATCGGCGATGTGCGCCTCGTAATGCGCAAGGAAGATCGGGAAGCCCCGCTCGACCAGCGTCTCGGATACCTCGCCGGTCGCCGAAAGCCCCTTGTGGAGCAGCGCGCGCGCGCCATGCCCCACCATGTGGCGGACATCGTCGGCGGGTACCGGCGGGCGGCCCATTTCGCCCAGCGCATGGTTGAGCGCGGCGGTGAGATCGGGGGCGGTGTCGGCGAGCGTGCCGTCGAGGTCGAACACGACGGTCTTGAAGCGGAGCGCGGTCATCCGCGGCGGATGGCGGCGAGTGCTGGAATAAGCAAGCGCGGCGTGGCATCTGGCCGCGATGACCGAGATCGCCACCCCCCGCCCGTTCGCCGCCGTCATCCTCGCCGCCGGCAAGGGCACGCGGATGAAATCCGACACGCACAAGGTGCTCCATCCGATCGCGGGGCGGCCGATGCTGCTCCATCTGCTCGCGAGCATCGAGGCGCTGGCCCCCGTCGCCGAGGTCGTCGTCGTAGGGGCAGGACGCGAGCAGGTCGAGAAGGCGGTCGCCGCTCGCGGCGCCCGCGTCGCATTGCAGGAGCCGCAGCACGGCACCGCGCACGCGGTCCAGCAGGCGCAGGCCGCGCTCGAGGGCTTCGATGGCGACGTGCTCATCCTCTACGGCGACGTGCCGATGGTGCAGACCGAGACCTGCGCGCGGATGCTCGCGCGGCTCCACGATGCGGACAGGCCCGCTGCGGTGGTGCTCGGCTTCCGCCCCGCCGATCCGCTCGCTTATGGTCGCATCCTGCTCGACGAGCAGGGCATGATCGCGCGGATGGTCGAATATAAGGATGCGACCGAGCAGGAGCGCGCGGTCGATCTGTGCAATTCGGGGCTGATGGCGGTGCGCGCCGCCGATCTCTGGCCGCTGCTTGGCCGGGTCGGCTGCGACAATGCGGCGGGTGAATATTATCTGCCCGACATCGTCATGCTGGCACTCGCCGATGGACGCGTGTCTGCTGTGATCGAGGCCGAGGCGTGGGAGGTGGCGGGGGTCAACAGCCGCGCCGAGCTCGCCGAGGTCGAGGCCGCGTGGCAGGACCGCCGCCGCCGCCGGGCGATGGCGGACGGGGCGTCGTTGGTCGCGCCGCACACGGTTTGGTTCGCGTGGGATACCGCGGTCGGCCGCGACGTGACGATCGAGCCCAATGTCGTGTTCGGGCCGGGCGTCGAGGTCGCCGACGGCGTCGCGATCAAGGCGTTCAGCCATTTCGAGGGGGCCAGGATCGAGGCGGGGGCGCAGGTCGGCCCGTTCGCGCGGCTGCGCCCGGGCGCGGTGATCGGCGAGCAGGCGCATGTCGGCAATTTCGTCGAGGTCAAGAACGTCACGATGGGTGCGGGCGCCAAGGCCAATCACCTGACCTATCTCGGCGACGGCGAGGTCGGCGCCAGGGCGAACATCGGCGCGGGCACGATCTTCTGCAATTATGACGGCTTCTTCAAATACCGGACGATCGTCGGCGAGGGCGCGTTCGTCGGATCGAACAGCGCGCTGGTGGCACCCGTGACGATCGGTCGCGGCGCGATCGTCGCGGCGGGATCGACAGTGACGCAGGATGTCGCAGCGGACGCGCTCGCGCTGGTCCGCCCCGAGCAGCAGGAAAAGCCCGGCTGGGCCGCCCGCTTCCGCGCCCGCTCGAGCGAGCGCAAGAAGGCGGGCGGCTGAGCGTCAGCGGCTCGCGGTCTGCGCGGCAGCCTCGTTGCGGGCGAACTCCTGGAAGTCGGCCTTGAAGACGGTCGTGAGTTCGGCGTTGGCTGCGCTGACGTCCTCGCCGGGCTTCGGCGGGAAGAGTTTGAGCCCGTTGCCACCCCAGTTCTTGTAGATGCGCGTTGCGGTCTGCCCGTTGGCGCCGAAATCACGATAGATGAACAGCGCGCGCAGGGTGCGGCCGTAGATCGCGGCCTTCTGGTAGAAGAGATCAGCGACGATCAGTTCCGAATAGCAGCTCGCCTGCGAATCCGATCGCCGGGTCTTGATGTCGTTGACCGTGTGGCGGACCAGCGGCTCGTTGTGGACGATCACGCGGGCTGGATGGACCTTCAGCAAGGCGGCGAGATCGAGGCTGTTCAGCGCATCGACCTGGCCCTGGCTGTCCAGCGCGCTCGCTATCTGGGTGCGGTTGTTCTTGTCGGTATCGGCGTGGATGGCGGCATCGAGCAGGCCGCCGCCGAGCAGGCCCGTCGTCATCGAGCTGAAGCGCTCGGCCGGCCAGACGTGCAGTTCGCACCCCGGCGGCTGGGCGACGGGCGTCGCGGCGACCTCCTGCGGGACGGGCGGAGTGGCGGCGGCGGCCACCGCGGCGGCGAGCATGAGCGTGTCGAACAACATCAATGTGGTCCCCTGTCGTGAATGGCGGTCAGGATTTCTTCCGGGCCTTCGCCTCGGCCTTGGCGAGATTGGCGATGAAATCCGCGAAACCCTGGCCGAACGCGGTCTTGATCTCGGCCGAAGCCGCCGCCGAATCCGCTTCGGCCTTGGCGGGAAAGATCGCCAGCGGGCGGTGGCTCCAGGTCGAGAAGGAGCGCGCGGGCGTCGCGCCGGTGCGGAAATCGCGGAACTGAAAGAGGATGTTGAGCGACCGGCCCGCCAGCGGATCGGATGCATAGACGAGATGCGAGACGATCAGCTCGGCATAGCAGTACGTCGTCGAAGGATCATGGCGGACCGGCGAGGCCGAGGCGTGCTCGTCCAGCGGCTGGCCGTTGCGTACGACATGCGCCGAGGCGATGCCGAGCCCGGCGCCGGGATCTGCGGCTTCCAGAACCGCGAATTGCTCTTCCGGCGGCAGCGCCTGCGCACTGAGGCCGGGAACGGGATGCGGGCCGTGGATCGCCTGATCCACCGTCTGGTTCCACAATGCGCTCTGGGTTACCGTCCTGAGTGCCGGCGCGGCCCAGATATGCAGTTCGCACGACGCTGGCGCACCGTCGTCGGCCTCGGCCGGCGACGCCAGCAGGAGCGGGGCCGCAAGCGCGGCCAACGCAAAACCACGCATGAAAAACGACCCCCCTCAGCATCTTCCCCAAGATGCACAGCGCGTTAGAGCATGAGCGCCGATCGCTTGTAAAGCGCCTGCCACCGGCCTGTTCAGCCCCGATCAATCCCGCTAATCGCTAGGGCGACGGCAGGGTCGGCCAACACTTTCTCGGGGTAATTTCAATGTGCGGCATCATCGGTATTCTCGGCAATGCGGAGGTCGCGCCCCGGCTGCTCGACGGGCTCAGGCGGCTCGAATATCGCGGCTATGATTCGGCCGGCATCGCCACCGTCCACGACGCCGAGATCGATCGCCGCCGCGCCGCGGGCAAGCTCGACAATCTCGCGCGCGTGCTCGAGGGCGATCCGCTGCCCGGCTTCATCGGCATCGCGCACACGCGCTGGGCGACGCACGGTGCGCCGACCGAGGACAATGCGCATCCGCACGCGACGCAGGAGGTCGCGGTCGTCCACAACGGCATCATCGAGAATTTCCGCCCGTTGCGCGAGGAGTTGCAGGCGCGCGGCCGCATCTTCCACTCGCAGACCGATACCGAGGTCGTCGCGCATCTGATCTCCGAGCATGTCGAGGCGGGGGTCGATCCGGTCGAGGCGGTGCGGCTGACCCTGAAGCGTCTGCACGGCGCGTTCGCGCTGGCGATCCTGTTCCGCAGCCATCCGGGCCTGCTGATCGGCGCGCGGCTCGGCTCGCCGCTGGTGTTGGGCTATGAGGAGGACGAGACCTTCCTCGGCTCCGACGCGCTCGCGCTCGCGCCGCTGACGCAGAAGATCGCCTATCTCGAGGAAGGCGACTGGTGCGTGATCACGCGCGAGACGACGCAGATCTACGACCGCGACGACCAGCCCGTCGAGCGCGCGATCACCATCTCGGGCGCGACCGGCGCGATGATCTCGAAGGGCAATTACCGCCACTTCATGCTCAAGGAGATTTACGAGCAGCCGACCGTGGTCGCGCAGACGCTGCGCGCCTATCTGCGCCGCTTCGAGGGCGAGCTCGCGCTGCCCACCGAGGATTTCGATCTCGCCTCGGTCAGGCGCGTCACCATCGTCGCCTGCGGCACCAGCTTCTATGCGGGGATGGTCGCCAAATATTGGTTCGAGCAGTTCGCGCGCGTGCCGGTCGACATCGATGTCGCCTCGGAGTTCCGCTACCGCGAGCCGGTGATGGAGGAGGGCGGCCTCGCGCTGTTCATCTCGCAATCGGGCGAGACCGCCGATACGCTCGCCGCGCTCCGCCACGCGCGCGCCGGCGGTCAGAAGATCGCGGTGGTGGTCAACGTGCCGACCTCCACGATGGCGCGCGAAGCGGACCTGCTGCTCTCGACGCACGCCGGCCCCGAGATCGGCGTCGCCTCGACCAAGGCGTTCACCTGCCAGCTCGCGGTGCTCGCGGCCTTTGCCGCCAATCTCGCGCGCGCCAAGGGCCGGATCGACCGCGAGGAGGAGAAGCGCATCGTCCGCCACCTCTCCGAGGCGCCCGCGGCGATCAACGGCGCGCTCGCCTATGACGAGGCGATCGAGGCGATGGCGGGTAGCATCGCCAAGGCGCGCGACGTGCTCTATCTCGGCCGCGGCCCGGACTATCCGCTGGCGCTGGAAGGCGCGCTGAAACTCAAGGAGATCAGCTATATCCACGCCGAGGGCTATGCCGCCGGCGAGATGAAGCACGGCCCGATCGCGCTGATCGACGAGAATGTCCCGGTGATCGTGATCGCACCTTCGGGCCCGCTGTTCGACAAGACGGTGAGCAACATGCAGGAGGTGCAGGCGCGCGGCGGGCAGGTGATCCTGATCTCGGACTATGACGGCATCGCGTCGGCCGGGCAGGATTGCGTCGCGACGATCACCATGCCCAAGGTCCATCCGCTGATCGCGCCGATGGTCTATGCGATCCCGGTGCAACTGCTCGCCTATCATGTCGCGGTCGCCAAGGGCACCGACGTCGACCAGCCGCGCAACCTGGCGAAGTCGGTGACGGTCGAGTGATCGTCAGCCCGTGGTCGTCGCCCTCCGCAGCTGTGCGAGCAGCGCGCGCGAGGCGGCGAGGCAGGGGCCGAGCCATTCGCCGGGGGTAATGCCCGCCAGCGCCTTGCGGCGCATCGGGATCTCGAGCCCGATCGAGACGTCGTCGCGCAGCGCGGCGAGCCAGTCGGCGAGCGGGAATTCGCCGTCGCCGGGGCACAGGCGTTCGGCGCTCGCCTCCTCGACATAGCTCTCCATCGTCCAGTCGAGCAGCCCGTCGCACAGCTGGATATGGCCGACCTCGCCGGGGCCGAGCGCGGCGAGATCGGCCGCCGTCGCGCCCGATCGCGCGACGTGGAGCATGTCGATCAGGATCCCGAAGCCGGGATTCCCGACATGCTCGATCAGCGCGCGCGCGGCGGCGAGATCGCGCACCCCCATCAGGGGCGCGAATTCGACCGTCGCGCGCATCCCGCGCGCCGCCGCGAGGTCGGCGAACAGCGCGCACTGGTCGAAGCTGCGCGCCCGATCCTGCTCGAGGCTCGCGATATTGGCGCACGGCGCGCCGAGCTCGGCGAGGACGTCGAGCACGGGTTCTGCGTCGCGGACGTCGCCGCCGGGGAACAGCAGGCACGCCTCGCCGATCGCGATCGAGACGCCATTGGCCACCAGCGCGGACTTGACCGCGCGGCGCAGCGCCGCGTCGTCGAGCAGCGACCAGTCGGGATAGACGCCGGGATTGGTGACCAGCGGCTTCGCCCCGAGCCCGATATGCGCGCAGCCGAGCTCGGCCGCGAGCTCGACAAAGGCGACCGGCGGCATCCCGAACACGCTGATGAAGTCTATGCCCAGCCGATCCATGTCACGCTCTCCCCAGATGTCGCGCCGCGCCCGATCAGAGCGGCGCCGCCGCGTCGATGCTGACCGCGGTCAGCCGCGCGACCTGATCGTCGTCGAGCACCAGCCCCGCCGCGGCGCAGAGCTGGCGCACCTGCGCGACGCTCGTCCCGCTCGCCACCGGCGCCAGCACGCCGGGTCGCGTGTTGAGCCATGCGAGCGCGACCTCCGCCATCGTCGCATCGCATTCGCCTGCGACCGCCTCGAGCACCGGAAGCGCCTGCCAGCCCGCCTCGGCGAACATCTTCGCGCCGCTCCCGCGGCTGCCGGTGAAGTCGGCGGCGCTGCGATATTTGCCCGTCAGGAATCCCGAGGCGAGCGCGTAATAGGGCAGCAGCGCGATGCCGCGATCCACCGCGACGCGCTGGAGCGCATCGGGAAACTCGCCGCGCCAGACCAGATTATAGCCGGGCTGGAGGATCGTATAGCCCGGCAGCCCCTGCCGGCGCGCGCTGTCGAGCGACTGCGCGAACCGCTCGGCGGTGAAGTTGGACGCGCCGAGTTCGCGCACGCGGCCGGTTTCGAGGAGCGCGGCGAATCCGGCGACGACGTCGTCGATCGACGTCTGCGGCTCGTCGCGGTGCGCATAATAGAGATCGACATAGTCGGTCTGCAGCCGCTCGAGCGAGCGTTCCAGCGCGGCGGCGACGGTCTCGGGCGCGAGCGCCCCGGGCGGGCCGCCCATCCCGGTCTTGGTGGCGATCCGCATCTCGCCGCGCACGCCGCGGCTGGCCAGCCAGGCGCCGATGATCGTCTCGGATTCGCCGCCCTTGTTGCCGGGAACCCAGCTCGAATAGCCCTCGGCCGAATCGATCATCCGGCCGCCGGCCTCGTAGAAGGCGTCGAGCAGTGCGAAGCTGCGCTCGCGGTCCACCGTCCAGCCGAAGACATTGCCGCCGAAGGCGATGCGGATGCCGCCGGCGCCGGGATGAGCGATCGTCATGCACGATATCCTTTCGTGAACGGGCAAGCCGCGTCCGCTTCGCGGCCCATGCCTGCCAGCCGCCGCGCGGCGTCGGCAATCCCCGACGTGCCGTCGTCCCCAAGGTATCCGCATGGCGGTTTTTCGACGATCGACGCCGGCGCGGCGCGATGCGGGCGGCGGCGGGCTGCCGATTGACAGGGCGTGCGCGAAAGGAGCAGCGCGGCACGATGCAGGGTACGCCTCGTCTGCGCTGGGTCAGGACCCATCGTCCCCATCTCGCCGCGACGCTGGCCGCGCTCGTCATCGGCCTGCCGGTCCTGTGGTTCCTGCTCGCCTATGCCGGGCTGCCGAGACTGTGGAGCCATCACGAGCACAAGAAGGGCAAGCTGCAGGGCGTGCTCGTCTCCTACACTGCGCAGGGCATACCCGGCGATCCGATCGATCTCGTCGTGGCGGGATCGCAGGCCGGGCTCGATTGCGCCTTCCGCCAGGCGGGCTGGAACCGCGCCGACGACGTCTCGCTGCGCTCCGGCCTCAAGATCGCGGCGAGCGTGCTGCTCTCGCGGCCCTATCCGCAGGCGCCGGTCAGCCCGCTCTACGTGGACGACCGGCAGCAGGACGTCGCCTATCAGCGCGACGAGGGCCGCAGCGCCGATCGCCGCCACCATATCCGGCTATGGCGCCAGGCAGGCGGCCGCTGGCTGGCCTCGGCGACCTTCGATCGCGGTGTCGGGCTCAGCCTGTTCACGCTGCAGATCACGCACCATATCGGCGCCGATATCGACCAGGAACGCGATGCCGCGGTCGCCGTGCTGACGCGCGCGGGCGCCGTGCAGCGCGCCAGCCTCACCGCGGGCCCGTTCGAGGGGAAGGCGCACCGCAACGGCGGCGGCGATCGCTACACGTTCGACGGGCGGATCGCGGTCGTGACCTTGCCCGCCACATGCCGGAGCGGCGCGCGATAGGCCCACAGCCGGCGATCGGCGCGCATCCTCATCGCGTGCCGTGGTGGTCGGTCGCCGCGCGGAAGGCGTGCCAGTCGCGGCGCGTCGCCTCGACCATCGCGTCGGCCGCGCGATCGAGCCAGGCATGGCCCTCGCGCGCGAGATGCTCCACGATCGCTGCGCGCGCGCGCGCGTCGGCGGCGTGGATCGCGCCGATGTCGCGCGCCATCGCCCCGATCAGGCGCCGGCGGACGCGGCGCTTGTGCGCGCCGATGTCGATCTTGCGGCTGTTGGGCGCGAGCCGTCGCGAGACGATCCCGCCTTCCGCGCGCAGGAAGGGATCGGGCGAGCGGTAGCGGCCGCGCGCGAGCGCATAATGTTGGCCGGCTGGCGCATCGCGATCCCAGCAGGAGGGGAGCAGCGCCTTGGCCTCGCGCGCGATCGGCCCGCCGGCGTCGTCGGCGAGCGCGACCAGCCGTGGCCGGCCGAGGCTGCCCACCCCGGCGCGGCGACGGCTGAACGCGATCGGACCCGTCGCGCCCGCCGCCGCGCTCTCGACCGCGCGCTCGAGCGCCGCCCGATAGGGGGTCGCGACCGGCCCCGCCGGCTTCGCGTCGCGCAGCTTTGCCCAGAACCGCACACGCTCGTGATCGGTGGCAGCGAACAGGTCGCGCAGCCAGACATGATCCTGCTCGAGCACCCAGGGGCGCGGATCCGCGATCCCCGCGGCGTAGCCGTCGAGTGCGGCCTCGGCGAGATCCCGGTCGTCGGTGCTGTCGGCGCCGTCGGTGTCGCCTTTGCGGCGGGCGAGGCGGGCGCTGGTGACGAGCCGCGCAAGATCCATGCGATAGGGGATGGTCGCCGCCTCGTCGAAGTCGTTGACGCCCCAGACAAGGCGCCCCTCGGCGTCGCGCCACAGCCCGAAATTGCCGACATGCGCGTCGCCCACCGACCCGACCGCGGGGCCCTCCATGAGTTCGGGCGCCTCGACGCCGGCGATCTCGGCCCAGCGCCAGCAGGTGCCGCGCAGGAACAGGAAGGGATCGCGGCGCATCCGCTTATGCTTGTGCCGCAGGTCGCCGGTGACGAGCAGGCATCCGAGCTGCTCTGCCATCCAGGCCTCGAAAGACGCGATCGACTCGATGAAGGGAGCGGGGGTGGCGGGGGTGCGGGGCGGGGCGACCATCGGGCATCAAGGTCGGGCGGCGTGCGCGGCGTCAACCCCCGCCACGTCGGGGCGGGTATCGCGGGAGGCGGGTGTCACGGAACGTCCGACGGCGCGGAATGTTGGCCCCGCAGCGATCCCCCCCCGAAGGAAACTCCCGTGGCCGACACCCAGACGAGCAGCACCGAGCCCACCAGCATGTTGTTCGCCTCGAACAAGATCGACGGCACCAAGGTGAAAAGCCGCGACGGCGACAATCTCGGCACCGTTTATTCGCTGATGATCAACAAGCGCTCGGGGCGGGCGACCTATGCGGTGCTCAGCCTCGGCGGCTTCCTCGGCATCGGCAAGAGCTATTATCCGCTGCCGTTCGAGCTCCTGTCCTATGACGACGTCGCGGACGGCTATGTCGTCACGATCGACCGGCGCCTGCTCGAGGGCGGGCCGAGCTGGGCGAACAACGCGCCCGACTTCAACCAGGCCTATGCCGACCGCGTGTCCAACTATTATGGCGTCGCGCCGGCGGATCTGACGCTCGGCTGAGCCTCAGAGCACCGCGCGGATCAGCTCGAGCTCGAGCGCCTGATTGGCCTCGAGATACCAGTTGCACGGCGCCTTTTCGAGAACCTCGGCCATCGTCACCTTCGATCCGCGGATCAGATTCTCGAAGCCCTCATTCTGGATCGCGATCGACGCCTCGATCTCGTGCAGCGCGGCGGTGACGGTGGCGATGCAGGTGGTCAGCGGTCCGTCGATCTGCAGCGTCTTGCTGATCTTGCGCTCGTGGATCATCAGCCGCGTGCCGCGCGTGAGAAAGCGGTTCTCGGTCGCGAAAAAGCTCATGAAGGTGGTGCCCGCCGAATAGATCGCCGCCTTGCCGAGGAACACGAAGCGGCGATTGGGCGCCATGTCGGAATGGAAGCGGACATCCTCGCCCATCATCCGCGCGACCTCGGGATCGCCGCCGAGCGTCGAGAGCTCGATGACCACGAGCCCGTCCTGTGGCGCCGCGTCGAACTGGCGGCGGAAGGACTCGTACATCGCATAGTCGACCGGGCCCGACAGCA
Source organism: uncultured Sphingomonadaceae bacterium (assembly GCA_903871605.1). Classification (GTDB taxonomy): domain Bacteria; phylum Pseudomonadota; class Alphaproteobacteria; order Sphingomonadales; family Sphingomonadaceae; genus Solisphingomonas. The sequence goes on along the minus strand of CAIQHF010000026.1, from coordinate 31,692 downwards.
GGATGGTCGGCGCCCTGAAGCGTTCGGCGGCGAGATATTCGGTGTCGTCGGTCATGGCGCGGGCCTCGCAGGAAGAATCCCGCGCCCAACCGACGGGCCGCGATCGCGTTCCCTATCGGCAGACGACCGTCACCGTCGTGCCCGCGCCCTGCGTCGATTTGCGGATCAGCAATGGATTGCTGCGCCCCGCGCAATAGAGCTTGATCCCGCCCCCCGGAACGCGCGTGACCCCCGACGGCGCAGCGTCGCGGCGCTCGGACGAGGCCTGCCTGGTCGCGCGGTGCGCCGGCTTGGTATGCCCGTGGGCGGCCTTGGCTGCGTGGTGGCTCGTGCCGTGGCGGGCGGCCGCGTGATGGGCCGTCGCCTTATGTGTCGTGTGATGGTGCGACGACGCGGCCGCGGGCGATGGGCCGGCGACGAGCGCCAGCGCCAGCAAGCCGAGGGTCGGTGCGATGCGATCTGCCATGGTGCCTCCGCAATGTCGGGGCGGCGCGATCCACCCCCGGCCGCCGCATAGCCAGCCGCGCCGCGCTCGAAAAGAGGGATGCCGGGCACGGGCGCGTCCAATGCCGCAGCCGTCGGGGTTGCATGCGCCATTCTTCATCTTCCGGTCATGCGCAGCGTCATGAAGACAATGTAATGTTGCACCCGCGAGACACCATGGTATAACATATCATTGTCGGTTGAGACGGGCGGCACGAGCCTCCGGCGTATCAGGGAGTTTTCATGCGGGCCTATCTTCTGTGCGGTGTTGCCGCGTCTGTCGTCGCGACCGCGCTGCCTGCAAGCGGGGCTCTCGCGACGGTCGCGACGCCGGCGGTCGGCGCGGCGGATGCGTCCGCATCCGATGCCGCACCCGCAGAGCCAGCCCCCGCAGCGCCAGCCCCCCCAGCGCCAGCGGCTGGCGGCTCCGGCGCGATCGTGGTGACCGCCAAGCGGCTCGACGATGCGCGCGCCTCGATCCAGCCGTCGCTCGGCGCGACCAGCTACGGCGTCGACCAGGCGACGATCCAGGCGCTTCCCGGCGGCGAGGACCAGCAGCTCAACCAGCTGATCCTCCAGGTGCCCGGCGTGGTGCAGGACGGCTTCGGCCAGCTCCACGTCCGCGACGACCATAACGGGCTGCAATATCGCATCAACGGCACGATCCTGCCCGAGGGGCTGGCGGTCTTCGGGCAGACGCTCAGCCCACGCCTGATCAACGGCTTCAACCTGCTGACCGGCGCGCTGCCCGCGCAATATGGCCTGCGCACCGCGGGGATCATCGACATCACCACCAAGAGCGGCTTCGCCAACAAGGGCGACATCACGCTCTATGGCGGCAGCCACGGCACGATCGAGCCCAGCGCCGAATATGGCGGCTCGACGGGCTCGACCAACTATTTCGCCAGCGGCAGCTTCACGCACAACGACGTCGGAATCGAGAGCGTCGACGGCTCGGCGACGCCGATCCACGACAGGACCGACCAGGCGCAGGCGTTCGGCTATGTCGACCATATCCTCGGCGACGGCGACCGTGTCTCCTTCCTCGGCGGCTATTCGAACGATTATTTCCAGATTCCCAATCCCGACGGGCTGCATCCCGCCGCGGGCTATGCCGTCGCCGGGCGGACGGACTATCTGTCCAACGACCTCGACGAGCGGCAGGTCGAACGCACCGGCTTCGGCGCGCTGTCGTGGCTGCACAGCGCGGGCGCGCTGACCTGGCAGACCTCGCTGTTCGCGCGCTATTCCGAGCTCGTCTATCGTCCCGACGTGACCGGCGAGCTGCTGTTCAACGGCCAGGCGCAGGCGGCGACCAAGAAGGACTTCACCGTCGGCCTGCAATCCGAGGCGGCGCTCAAGCTGGGCGACCGGCACACGCTTCGCGGCGGCGTGGTGGTGACGCGCGATCATGGCACGAGCAGCGCCGAGACCTTCGTCTTTCCCGGCACGACCGATGCCGATGGCACATTCACCCAGACCGGCGAGCCCTATGGCATCGCCGAGCGGAGCGCCGATACCGAACTGACCGAGAGCGTCTATCTGCAGGACGAGTGGAAGATCGTGCCGATGGTCACGCTCAATTTCGGCGGCCGCTTCGATCATTATTGCGGCTTCCGCTGCGAGCAGCAGTTCAGCCCGCGCATCAATGCGGTGTGGCAGCCGAGCGCGCGCACCACGCTGCATCTCGGCTATGCGCGCTATTTCTCGCCGCCGCCGTTCGAGAATGTCGCGACGACGAGCATCGCGAGGTTCGCCGGGACGAGCGCCGCGACGCCCGCCGGCGCGCTCGACACCACGCCCTTCGCCGAGCGCCAGAATTATTTCGATGCCGGCGTCGAGCAGAAGATCGGCCCGGTCAGCGTCAGCCTCGACGGCTATTACCGCACCTCGCGCAACCTCGTCGACGAAGGCCAGTTCGGCGCGCCGATCATCCTGACCCCGTTCAACTATAAATATGGCCGCATCCACGGCGTCGAGGGCAATATCAGCTACCAGCGCGGGCCGTGGCTCGCTTATGCCAATTTCGCCTATGCCAAGGCGCAGGGCAAGGACATCGTCTCGAGCCAGTTCAGCTTCGATCCCGCCGATCTCGACTATATCCGCAACCACTATATCCATCTCGACCACGACCAGACCTACACCGGCTCGGCGGGGATATCGTACGCCTTCCGCGACGGGCTGCTCGCCGGCTCGAAGCTCGGCGGCGACATGCTCTATGGCTCGGGGCTGCGGACCGACGAGATGCTGCCGGGCGGAGGCGTGATCCCCAATGGCGCGAAGCTCAAATCCTATGCCCAGTTCAACCTGACCGCGAGCCACACATTCGATCGGCCCGGCATCGAGCTGCGCATCGACGTGACCAATGTCGGCGACCATAAATATGAGATACGCGACGGCAACGGCATCGGCGTCGGCGCGCCCGAATATGGTCCGCGGCGCGGCGTGTTCGTCGGCATCACCAAGGATATCTGAGCGACCGCCGACTGCGCCGGTCAGCGGCGCAGCTGCTCGGTGATCGACATCTCGTTGGTCGGCTCGAACCCGCCGAGCGTGCAGTTGATCGTCTGCGCATTGTCGCTGCCGTCGATCACGCCGAGCGGGCCGCCATGGTCGATCACCTGCACCACGTCGCCGCGGCACAGCTGGTCGCGCGGCGGCAGGCGGAGCTGATCGACATTGTTGATCCGCATCAGCCGCTCGCATGGCGCCGGCAGATGGTTGCGGAACACGCGGCTGCCGTCGGCGTGGAACAGCAGGCTGCCGTCGGTCTCGGCGGTCTCGGCGCGGATCTGTCCGACGGCGATGCACTGCTTGAGTTCGCCCGACGGCATCAGGTGGCGCGCGCCGAGCGGGGCGGCGGTCGCCCCGCCGAGCAGCAGCAGCGCCGTGGCGGCACAGGGCAGGGCACGCATCATCGTCTCTCCGTCACGGAAGCCGCCCTTATAGCGCGGACTGTGACAGTTTCGAGAAGGGGCAGTTGCACGTCCATCCGGAAAGCGCAGCGCCCGCGGCCGATCGCCCCGAACGGCCATGCGATTCGCGGCGCGGGCATGCCGGCGTCACGATCATGCCGCGGATTTTGGCGGCTTTTTACGCTTGGGCAAGGTTTGCGGCACGATTGAACGGCCAATCAACGGCGATCGATCGGTTCGCCGCATCGCGGCATCGATCGGCCGCAGGGCGCTATCGCGTCGCCGCCGCCTGGTTAACAAAGGAGGCGTTCGGGGATTCGGGGGCTACCAAGCATGTTCAAACGGTCGAAGCTGGCGCTTTGTTCCATCGCTCTTGCGGTGGCAGCTGTTCCCGCCGCCGCCGATGCGCAGGCGACCACCTTCTGGCAGTGCGTGACCTTCGCGCGCATGTATTCGGGCATCCAGCTGTTCGGCAACGCCGCCACCTGGTGGAACCAGGCGATCGGCAAATATACCCGCGGCAACGCCCCGCAGGCGGGTGCGGTGCTGGTTTTCAAGGCGATCGGCTCGATGCGCGCCGGCCATGTCGCGACGGTCAGCCAGGTCGTCTCGGATCGCATCATCAAGGTGACGCACGCCAATTGGTCGTCGCGTGGCCAGGTCGAGCGCGACGTCGAGGTAATGGACACCTCCGCGCGCAACGACTGGAGCTCGGTCCGCGTCTGGTTCAAGAACCTCCACGATCTCGGCAATCACGAATATCCCGCCTACGGCTTCATCTACGGCGGCAAGGCGCCCAAGGCCGCCGCCACCGCATCGACGGATCGCGCCGCCCCGGCGATCGACGCCAAGCTGATCAAGGCCGATGCCGCGATCAAGTCGGCGCGTGCCGCCGCGCCGCTCGCCGCGCTGATCGGCTGACCGCTTCTCCTTCCCCTGCAGGGGCAGATCATTCGCTCTTCACCGCTTGCTTACCGATGATGGGGTAGGCAGCGTGTCCTGAAGCAGGACGGGCGGCGTGATGGACGACAGACAGGCAAGCGATGCGCGACCGCGATCCGCGGTATCGACCGGTGTCGGGCTCGTTGGTCTGGCCGGCTTCGCGCTCTTCTATCTCGCGGTACGCTATTGGCAGCTCGATGCACCGTGGGTGCCGCTCGCCGGGCTCGCCGCATGCGCGCTGCCGATGGTGGCCTGGTCGCTGCTGGTCGACCGCGTCCACCGCAACCCGACCGTCGGCATCGCCTGGGACACAGCGCCGCGCCGCTGGTCCGACGCGCTCGATACCGGTCTGGTCAAGCTCGCCGGGCTGTGGACGACCTGGGGGCTGATCGCCTGCGTCTATGCGATCGGCCGCTGGTATTGGACGGACGGCTATCTCTACGCGATGCGCGTGATGGCGGCCGCGCTGGTGCCGCTGGTGCTGCTGTCGGTGCCCTATGTGCTGTGGCTCGATCGGCGCCTCGTCGATCGCGAGGACGGTGCCTGGGCGTTCGGCTGCTGGCTGCTCGCGGGCGGGCGCAATGTCGATCCCGCGCTCTCGCCCAAGATCGCCAACCATCTGCGCAGCTGGGCGATCAAGGGATTCTTCACCGCCTTCATGTTCTCGGCGCTGCCGGGCAATTGGGGCAATGCGGTGACGATCGAGCCGTCGATGATCCGCGACGACGTCGTGGCGCTCGCCGAAGGGCTGATCGGGCTGATGTTCCTGATCGACGTCAGCATGGGGACGGTCGGCTATCTGTTCACGCTGCGCCCGCTCGATGCGCATATCCGCTCGGGCAATCCTTTCGCGCAGGCGTGGATGGCGGCGCTGATCTGCTATCCGCCCTTCATCCTGATGAACGAGGGCGGGCCGCTTTATTATGGCGAGGGCCAGCTCGGCTGGGCGCGCGCGCTGTCCGATCACCCGCTGCTCCAGCCGATCATGGGCTTCACGCTGATCTTCCTGACCGGGGCCTATGCGTGGGCGACGGTCGCGTTCGGGCTGCGCTTCTCCAACCTCACGCACCGCGGCATCCTGACGCACGGACCGTACAGCATCACCAAGCATCCCGCCTATGTCGCGAAGAACCTGTTCTGGTGGCTGTCGACGCTGCCGATGCTGACCACCACCGGGCTGACCAGCGACGCGATCCGCAACTGCTGCATCCTCGGCGTGATCAACGGCGTCTATTTCTGGCGCGCCAAGACCGAGGAGAAGCATCTCTCGGCCGATCCCGCCTATGTCGCCTATGCCGATTGGATGGCGCAGCACGGGCCGGTGGCGAAAATGCTGCGCGCGATGAGGGGGATGCGCCGGCAGGCCGAGGTGGTGCCGGCGGAATGACGGTCTCCCTCTCCCCGTCGGGGAGAGGGTTGGGGTGAGGGGGAGCTCGGCGCAGCCGAGCGTACTACCCCAGACGTCGGCCACCCTCACCCAACCCTCTCCCTCAAGGGAGAGGGCACAAGTCAGAACGCCATCTCGTCGTAGATTCGCGTGATGTCGCCGCCCCACGCGCCATTATAGCGGTCGAGCAGCGTCTCGGCGGGTGTCTTGCCGCTGGCGACGATCTCGCGCAGCGGATCGAGAAAGCCGGTCTCGTCGTCGCCCGAGGCGTTCAGCCGCTTGCGCGCCGAGAGCCCGGCGTGCGCGATGTCGAGGATCGGCCCGGCGAGCTCGCGGAAGGTTCGCCCGCGCGGGCCCCTGGTGGCGAGCGCCAGCGTCGGCACCTGGTCGCGGATGCGCTGATGGTCCTCGGCGGTCCAGTGCTTGACCTCGTCCCACGCCGCATCGAGCGCGGCGTCGTCGTAGAGCAGCCCGACCCAGAACGCCGGCAGCGCGCAGATCTTGTTCCACGGGCCGCCGTCGGCGCCGCGCATCTCGAGGAAGCTCTTGAGCCGCACCTCGGGGAAGGCGGTCGACAGATGGTCGACCCAGTCCGACGGCGTCGGCGTCTCGCCGGGCAGCACCGAGAGCTCGCCCGCCATGAAGTCGCGGAACGACAGGCCCGCCGCGTCGATATACTTCCCGTCGCGGTAGACGAAGTACATCGGCACATCGAGCATATAGTCGGCATAGCGCTGGTAGCCGAAGCCGTCCTCGAACACGAAGGGCAGCATGCCCGTGCGGTGCGGATCGGTGTCGGTCCAGATGTGCGAGCGGTAGGAGAGATAGCCGTTGGGCTTGCCCTCCTTGAACGGCGAATTGGCGAACAGCGCGGTCGCGAGCGGCTGCAGCGCCAGCGACACCCGGAACTTCTTCACCATGTCCGCCTCGCTCGCATAGTCGAGGTTGGTCTGGATGGTGCAGGTGCGCAGCATCATGTCGAGCCCGAGATCGCCGACGCGCGGCATGTGGCGCAGCATGATCTCGTAGCGGCCCTTGGGCATGATCGGCAGCTCGGCGCGCGTCTTGTCGGGCCAGAAGCCCATGCCGAGGAAGCCGATGCCGAGCCTGTCGCCAATCTCCTTGCACTGCGCGAGATGCCGCGCGGTCTCGGCGCAGGTCTGGTGGAGATTGTCGAGCGGCGCGCCGGAGAGCTCGAACTGGCCGGCGGGTTCGAGGCTGATGCCGCCGTCCTTGCCCGACAGCGCGATGATGTTGCCGCCCTCATAGACGGGCTCCCAGCCGAATTTGGTGAGCCCGATCATCAGCGCGTGGATCCCGCCCTTCTCCTCGTAGGACGGGGCATGACGGTCGGACTGCATGAACACGAATTTCTCGTGTTCGGTGCCGATCCGCCAGCGATCCTTGGGCTTTTCGCCCTTGGTGAAGACGGTGAGAAGATCGTCGAACCCGGCGATGCGGGCTTCGTCGGCAAGGGATTCGGCGCGCGTCGTCATCGCCGCGCCCTAGCCGTTACCGATCGGTATGGAAAGAGGGCGCTTCGACCTTCTTGTTCTCCCGCGAAAGCGGGAGCCCAGGGACACAGGCGCTGCGTTTGTGGCCCTGGACCCCCGCGTTCGCGGGGGCACGGTTAGCCCCAATCCCCGGCCGCCGCCATCCACAGCGATACCGCCGCCAGCGCCGCGGTCTCGGCGCGCAAAATACGAGGCCCGAGCGAGATGCCGCGCGCCTGCGGAAGCGCGCGGATCGCCTCGCGCTCGGCCGCGTCGAAGCCGCCCTCGGGGCCGATCAGGATCGCGGCGGGGCCGGGGGTGGGGGCGAAGCGCGCGCCGCCCGTCTCGTCGGCGAACCAGAGCGTCCGATCGGCCGGCCAGTCGCGCAGCAGCGCGGCGAGCTTGACCGGTTCGTCGAGCAGCGGGAGCGCGGTGCGGCCGCATTGCTCGGCGGCCTCGATCATGTGCGCGCGCAGCCGGTCGAGATTGAGCCGGTCGATCACGGTGCGCCGCGTGATCACCGGCGACAGCCGCGCGACGCCGAGTTCGCACGCCTTCTCGGCGAGCCAGTCGATCCGCTGCCGCTTGATCGGCGCGGCGACCAGCCACAGGTCGGGCACCGGCTCGCGCGGGGCGAGGTGGGCAACCATCCGTAGCCGCGCGTCGCGCTTGCCCGTCGAGACGATCTCGGCCGCCCATTCGCCGGTCGAATCGTCGAAGCAGCGCACCGCGTCGCCGCCCTTGAGCCGCATCACGCTGAGCAGGTAATTGGCCTGCGCGCCGTCGAGGACGACCTCGGCGCCCTCGCCGAGCGCCGCGTCGACGAACAGCCGCGGTGCGCTGTCGGGGGGCCAGGCGGGAGTCGCGGTCATCGCGGCGGCTTAGCCGCGGCGGGTGGCAGGGGGCAAGCGACCCGCGCCGTCGCGACGCGATCAGGCCGCCTTGAGTTGGGGGTGCTGCTTTTCCCAGCGCGCCTGTTCGACGAAGCCATCGGTCTCGGTCGGATCGGGCATCTCGACGCGGAAGGTGCTGACCAGCCCGGCCATCTTGACGGCCTCTTCCGAGAGAAGCTTGGCGGCCGCGCTGCTCTGCTCGACCATCGCCGCATTCTGCTGCGTCATCAGGTCCATCTGCGACATCGTCGCGCTGGCCTCGGTGATCCGCGCGGCCTCGCCGTCGATCGTCTCGGCGATCTCGCGGATCAGCGTCGAACTGCTCGTCACCTCCTCGATGATCAGCTTGAGCCGCTTGCCCGTCTCGTCGACGAGCCGCGAGCCGCTGGCGACGTGCTTGTCGCTGGTCGCGATCAGGCTGCGGATATCGCGCGCCGCGTCGGCGGAGCGCGACGACAGCGCGCGCACCTCGTTGGCGACGACCGCGAAGCCGCGGCCGGCATCGCCCGCGCGCGCCGCCTCGACGCCCGCGTTGAGCGCGAGCAGGTTGGTCTGGAAGGCGATGCCGTCCATCATCGTCACGATCACGCCGATCTCGGTCGCCGATTTCTGGATCTGCGCCATCGCGTCGATCGCCTCGACGACGGTTCGCCCGCCATTTTCGGCCTCCTCGTGCGCGCTGGCCACGGTCGAGCGGACCGCCTGCGCGCGCGCGGCGGTGTCCTTGGTGGTGCGGCTGATCAGCTTGATCGCCTCGGTGGTGAACTGCAGCCGCTCGGCCTGGACCTCGGTGCGCGAGGCGAGATCCTGCGCCGCCGCGGCCACCTCGCCCGCGCCGCAGCGGATCACCTCGGACGAGGCGGTGACCGCGCACAGCGCGCTCGCCATCGCGGTCATCGCCGAATTGAAGTCGCGGCGGAGCACCTCATACTGGCCGGTCAGCTTGTTATCGATCCGATAGGTCACGTCGCCCGAGGCGAGATTCTGCAATGCTTCGCTGAGCGCGGCGATGACCGCCTGCTGCGCTTCCTGATTGTCGCGCTCGGCATCCTGCAGCGCGCGCTTGTCGATCTCGGCCTGGCGGAAGAAGTCGAGCGCGCGCGCCATGTCGCCGACCTCGTCGCGGCGCGCCGCGCCCTTGATCGTCACGCCGATCTCGCCGGCCGCCATCGTCGTCATCGTCCGCGCGCAATCGCCGAGCGGTGCGACGACGCGCCTCAGCATCATCCAGCAGAAGGCGGCGATCAGCAGAAGCGCGGCGCCGGCGATCACCAGGATCGCCACGATCGCGCTCCGCAGCGCCACCGCGGAGCGCGCGGACAATTCGCTGTTATAGCGGTTCGAGACCACCACGGCGCGGTCGATCATCGCGCGATGCTGCTGATAGTCGCTGGTCAGCCGCCGGTAGCTGGCCGCCATCGCCGCGGTGTCGTGCGCCTTCGCCGCGGCGATCAGATGATCGTCGAGCTCGTGCCAGAACAGCATCGCGCTGCGGTGCGAATCGACGGTGATCGTCCGGCGGACCGCGTCGTTGAGGTTCGAGTGCAGCCAATAGTCGTGGCGGTCGTCATACGCCTGGCGCAGCGTCGCGAGCCGCGCCGCGCGAGCCGCGACGCCGCCGGGATCCTGCATCAGCAGCGTCGCCTCGAGGAAGGGCTCGATCACATATTCGGGCGGCGGCAGGATATCGGCGACGAGATCCGAGACCTGCTGGTTTTCGAGCTGGATGGGGCCGCCGACGCGGATCGTGTCGATCTTCGATGTTGCAAATGCCCCGCCGAGACACAGGACGCCGAGCAGTCCGAACGCGCCCATCCGTACGAGATTTGCAATTTTCATGGCGTCCACTTTACAGCACATGGTGTGACGCGAGCAGCATCTAGCAGGCGAGTGTCGATCCGGGCTTAAGCGACGGCTTGGTAGATATACGGATCGTAGGTTTACGGACGTCCGCGCCGGCGTGGCGCAACCGGCGCAGCCGACCGGCGCGGACGACGGAGCGCGGCGCGGCGTCGGCCGGCCCCTTCCCAGGCCCGGGTCGATCTGCCACACGCGGGCACCATGACCCGCCCGGTTGTCCTCGCCGCCTCGCGCCCCGCGCGCTTCGCCGTCGATCGGGGCGATCCCGCATGACCGCCGCCGACTCGGTCGTTCCCGATACCGAGCAGCGCGGCATGCTCGCGCTGCTGCCCGCGCGCGCGCGGCCCTATGCGATGCTCGCGCGGTTCGATCGGCCGATCGGGGCGTGGCTGCTGTTCTGGCCGGGTGCGTGGGCGATCCTGCTGGCGGGTGGTCCGCTCGATCGGGCGGCCACGCTTCTCGTCTTGTTCGCGGTCGGCGCGGTGGCGATGCGCGGCGCGGGGTGCGTCTATAACGACATCGTCGATCGCGACCTCGACCGGCGGGTGGCGCGCACGCGCACGCGGCCGCTGGCGAGCGGGCAGGTCGGCGTCGCGTCGGCGTGGCGCTTCCTCGTCGCGCTCTGCCTGATCGGCTTTGCGGTGCTGCTGGCACTCGACCGGCCCGCGGAGATCGTCGCGGTGGCGAGCCTCGCGCCGGTCGCCTGCTATCCGTTCATGAAGCGGATCACCTGGTGGCCGCAGGCGTGGCTGGGGATCGTCTTTTCCTGGGCGGCGCTGGTCGGCTGGGCGGCGGCTGCCGGCGGCTTCACGGCACCGGGGTTGCTGCTCTATGCGGGCGGGATCGCCTGGGTGATCGGCTATGACACGATCTACGCGCTGCAGGACATCGAGGACGACGCGCTCGCCGGCGTGAAGTCGTCGGCGCGCGCGATGGGGCGGCATGTCCGCCCCGGCGTGGCGGCCTTCTATGTCGTCGCGCTGCTGCTGTGGGGCGCCGCCTTCTGGGCGCGGCGGCCCGATCCGCTGGCGCTGCTCGCGCTGCTGCCGGTGGCGATCCACCTCGGCTGGCAGGTCGCGACGCTCGACGTCGCCGACGCGGCGGGCGCGCTCGCTCGCTTCCGGTCGAACCGCACGGCGGGGCTGTTGCTCGCGATGGCGGCGCTTGCGGTGGGGTCCGCAGGCTAGACGTTGGGCATGCGGCTCCCTAAGTGCCGCGGATGCTGACCGTCGCCGAAGCCCAGTCCCGCGTCCACGATCTCGTGACGTCCGCCACGCGTGCCGGCGCCGATGCCGCCGACGTGCTCTATGTGTGCAACGAATCGACCAGCGTCTCGGTGCGGTTGGGCGATCTCGAGGATGTCGAGCGTTCCGAAGGCGAGACGATCGGGCTGCGGCTGTTCGTCGGCAGCCGCTCGGCGAGCGTCTCCTCCTCCGATCTGTCACGCGATGCGCTGTCGACATTGGTCGAGCGCGCGGTGGCGATGGCGCGCGAGGCGCCCGAGGACCGGTTCTCGGGTCTCGCCCCCGCCGATCGCCTGCTCGCAGGAGCCGCGCTCGATCTCGATGGCGACGACGGCGCCGCGGTCGCGCCCGAGGATCTGCGCGCGCGCGCGCTGGTCGCCGAGCAGGCGGCGCGCGGCGTCGCGGGTGTCACCAACAGCGAGGGCGCCTCGGCGAGCGCCGGCCGCACGATCATCGCGCTCGCCACCAGCCACGGCTTCGCGGGCGGCTATGCGACCAGCGGCCATGGCTGCTCGGCGAGCGTGATCGCGGGCGAGGGCGCCGGCATGCAGCGCGACTATGCCTATCGCTCGGCGCGCCACCTCGCCGACCTCGAGGCGGCCGAGACGATCGGCCGGCGCGCCGGCGAACGCGCCGTGGCGCGGCTCAACCCCGCCAAGCTGTCGTCGGGCACGATGCCGATCCTGTTCGATCCGCGCGTCGGCGCGAGCCTGCTCGGCCATTTTTCGGGCGCGATCACCGGCTCGTCGATCGCGCGCCGCACCAGCTTCCTGCTCGAGATGCTGGGCAAGCAGGTGTTCGCCAAGGGCGTCTCGATCGTCGACGATCCGCTGCGTCCGCGCGGGCTCGGCTCCAAGCCGTTCGACGGCGAGGGGCTGCCGACCGCGCGGCGCGAGCTCGTCGCCGACGGCGTGCTGACCGGCTGGCTGCTCGACAGCGCCTCGGCGCGTCAGCTGGGGCTCGCGCCCACCGGCAATGCGCAGCGTGGCATCGGCGGCCCGCCGGGGGCCGGCACGACCAATTTCTATCTCGCACCGGGTACGCTGGCGCCCGCCGAGCTGATGGCGGACGTCAAGCGCGGGCTGTTCGTCACCGAGCTGATCGGTCACGGCGTTAACCCGGTGACGGGCGACTATAGCCGCGGCGCGGCGGGCTTTCTGATCGAGGACGGCGAGATCGCCGCATCGGTCGCCGAGATCACGATCGCTGGCAATCTGCGCGACATGTTCGCCGCGATCGTGCCCGCGAACGACCTGCGTTTCGAGCGCGCCACCGATGTCCCGACGCTCAGGATCGACGGAATGACCGTCGCCGGTGCCTGAGGCGCTGCTCGATCGGGTCAAGGCGGTCGCCGCCGACGCGGGGGCGATGGCGCAGGCGCGTGCCCGGCAGGGCTATCGGCGCTGGGAGAAGGCGGGCGGCGAGCCGGTGTGCGAGGTCGATCTCGCGGTCGACGCGATGCTGCGCGAGCAGCTCGAGGCGATCGACCCGGATGCGGCGTGGCTGTCGGAGGAGAGCGTCGACGACAAGACCAGGCTCGCGGCGGATCGCGTCTGGGTGGTCGATCCGATCGATGGCACGCGCGATTTCCTGCGCGGGCGGCCGGGCTGGGCGGTGTCGATCGCGCTCGTCGAACATGGCCGCCCGGTGCTCGCCGTGCTCGATGCGGCGGCGCGCGGCGAATGCTGGACGGCGCTGGCGGGCCGAGGCGCGTGGCGCAACGGCGTGCCGATCCATGTCGCCGAGCGCTCGCAGCTCGCCGGCGCGCGCGTCCCGGCCGATCAGCTGCCGCGGCGCGATGCCGATCTGGTCGCGGTGGCCAAGCCCAATTCGATCGCGCTGCGGATCGCGATGGTCGCCGCGGGCGAGGCCGATCTGGTCGCGACGCTGCGCTGGGGGCATGAGTGGGACATCGCCGCCGCGGTGCTGATCGCAAGCGAGGCGGGCGGCACCGTGAGCGACGCGTTGGGCGCGCCGCTCGCGTTCAACACCGCGATGGCCGAGGCCTTCGGCGTGCTGGTGACGCCGCCGGGCATCCACGATGCGGCGGTCGCCCGGCTCGCCGCCTATGCCGCGATCGCGGAGCGCGTCGGCGCCCGATAGCGCGAAAACAATCCCGATTAGGGACTTGTCAATAGTTTTGTTTGCGGCGCGGCACCAAGTGCGACGTGCTGCGTTTGCACAGTCGAAATCGAAACACAGCCTGCACCAAGCAGCCGCCGGACCAGCGACCGGCGGATCGGAGACGTGCGGGCTGAATCGCAAGACGAAGGAGTGTCGGCAATGCGCATGTCGTCGAAGCTGTTCTGCACCGTCGCAGCCCCGCTGCTCGCCTGTCTCGCGCCGATGGCGGCGCATGCGCAGACCCCGGACATGGCCGTCACCGCCGACACCGTCGCCACGCCGCTCACCGAGGAGCAGGCCGACTCGCTCAAGGCGGGCGACTATCTGTGGAATCCCAACGTCGCGACGACCGGCGCGGTCAACGTCGTCGTCGATCTCGATCGCCAGGTCGCGTTCGTCTATCGCGGCGGCGCGCTGATCGGCATCTCGACCGTGTCGACGGGTCGCGACGGCCACGAGACGCCGGTCGGCAGCTTCACCATCCTGCAGAAGCAGGTCGATCACAAATCCAACCTGTATCACGAGGCGTCGCTGCCGTTCATGCAGCGGCTGACCTGGGACGGCGTCGCGCTGCACGCGGGCGGCGTCCCCGGCTACCGCGAATCGCATGGCTGCGTGCATCTGCCGATCGCCTTCGCCAAGGCGCTCTACGGCGTCACCGACATCGGCGCGACGGTCGAGCTGCGCGGCACGCCGCCCGTGGATGCGATCGATGCGACGACGACGACGGTGGCGTCGAACGACGCCGACGAGGCGCCCGCTTCGCAGCCGGGCGTCCAGCTGGTCAGCGCGCACACCCCATGAAAAGCCCTCTCCCTCCGGGAGAGGGTTGAGTGAGGGGTTCCAACCCCAAGGGTGCGACGCGACGCTGACGCGTCGCTCCCCCTCACCCCGACCCTCTCCCCGAAGGGGAGAGGGAGTGTCATCCCGCGCGCCGCTCCAGCGCGTGCGCGCCCTCGTCGACCAGCGTGTTGAGGATGTCGGCGAGCGGCTCCTCCCTGGTCACCATCCCGACCGACTGTCCCGCCATCACCGAGCCATGCTCGACATCGCCCTCGATCACCGCGCGGCGCAGCGCGCCCGCCCAATAATGTTCAATCTGCAGCTGCGCCTCGGCCATCGCGATCTGGCCCTCGTCGAGCGACCTGGCGACCTCGCGCTGCTTGGCGGTGAACAGCTCGCCGCCCGCATTCTTGAGCGCGCGCACGGGGATCACCGGCAGCCGAGGGTCGATCTGCACCGAGGCGATCGCATCGCGCGCCGAGGCGCGGATGAACGCCTTCTTGAAATTGGGGTGCGCGATGCATTCGGTCGCGCAGACGAAGCGCGTGCCCAGCTGCACCCCCGCCGCGCCCATCTCCAGATAGCCCGCCATCGCCTCGCCGCGGCCGATCCCGCCCGCCACGAACACGGGGAGCTGCGTTGCGATCTCGGGCAGCATCTCCTGCGCGAGCACGCTGGTCGAGACCGGACCGATATGGCCACCTGCCTCCATGCCCTCGATCACCAGGGCGTCGACGCCCGACCGGATCAGCTTCTTCGCGAACGCCAGGGTCGGCGGGAAGCAGATGACTTTTGCGCCCGTCGCCTTGATCCGGTCGATCGCGCCCGCCGGCGGCAGCCCGCCCGCGAGCACGACATGGCCGACGCCGTGCCGGCCGGCGACGTCGATCAACTCGGGGAGCATCGGGTGCATGGTGATCAGGTTGACGCCGAACGGCCTGGCCGTGAGCGCCTTGGTCGCGGCGATCTCGGCGTCGAGCAGCTCGGGGGTCATCGCGCCGCAGGCGATCACGCCGAACCCGCCCGCGTTGGACATCGCCGAGACGAGATGGCGTTCGGACACCCACGACATCGCGCCCGCCATGATCGCGACTTCCGATCCCAGGAAGGCGGTGCCGCGCGCCATCAGGCGGCGGAGGCGGTCATGGCCGATGCTGTCGGCGGCGGGGCGGGTCGGGGCTTCGATCGTGGTCATGGGGAGCGCCTTTAGAAGAAACCGCCCGGATCGTCACCATTCCTGTGCTCCTGCGAAGGCAGGAGCCCAGGGTTGCAGACGCTGCGCTCGCTTCACCTGGGCTCCTGCCTACGCAGGAGCACGGGGAGCCCTACGCCGCATCCTCCGCATCGAGCCCGTAGGCGGTGTGCAGCACGCGCACCGCGAGCTCGGTATAGTCCTCGTCGATCAGCACCGAGACCTTGATCTCGGAGGTGGCGATGGCGAGGATGTTGATGCCCCGTCCGGCGAGCTCCTGGAACATCGTCGCGGCGACGCCCGCATGGCTGCGCATGCCGACGCCGACCACCGAGATCTTGCACACACGCGTGTCCGAGATCAGCTTCTCGTAGCCGATTGTCCCCTGCGCCTTCTCGAGCACGTCGAGCGAACGCGCCAGCTCGGCGCCCGGCACGGTGAAGGTGACGTCGGTCGAGCTGCCGCCATGCGCGACGTTCTGCACGATCATGTCGACGTTGATGTTGGCCTCGGCGAGCGGGGTGAAGATCGTCGCCACCGCACCCGGGCGATCGGGCACGGCGACCAGCGTGATCTTCGCCTCGTTGCGGTCATAGGCGATTCCGGTGATGAGCTGTTCTTCCACGTTCCTGTCTCCGATCTCGTCCTCGCCGACCACGAAGGTGCCCGGCACCGGCTCCGCGTCCGGGTCGCCGAACGAGGAGAGCACCTGGATGCGCACCTTCTCCTTCATCGCCAGCCCGACCGAGCGCGTCTGGAGCACCTTGGCGCCCACCGACGCGAGCTCCAGCATTTCCTCATAGGTGATCCGCTCGATCTTGCGCGCCTTGGGCACGATCCGCGGATCGGTGGTATAGACGCCGTCGACGTCGGTGTAGATGTCGCAGCGATCCGCCTTCATCGCCGCCGCGACCGCGACCGCCGAGGTGTCCGATCCGCCGCGCCCCAGCGTCGTCACGCGGCCGTCGGCGGTCTGGCCCTGGAAGCCGGGGATCACCGCGACCTCGCCATTGGCCAGCGAGGCGTCGAGCGCGACCGTGTCGATCGTGTCGATCCGCGCGGCGGCGTGCGCGTCCGAGGTGCGGATCGGCAGCTGCCAGCCGAGCCAGCTGCGCGCGGGCACGCCGATCGCCTGCAGCGCGATCGCGAGCAGCCCGCTCGTCACCTGCTCGCCCGCGGCGACGACGACGTCATATTCCTGCGGGTCGTAGAGCGGGGAGGCCTCGCGGCAGAAATTGACCAGCCGGTCGGTCTCGCCCGACATCGCCGAGACGACCACCGCGACCTGTTCGCCCTTGGCCCATTCACGCTTGACCTGACGCGCGACATTCCGGATGCGCTCGATGCCGGCCATCGAGGTGCCGCCGAACTTCATCACGATACGGGCCATGCCAAATGCTCGAAAATTGCGGCGCGAGGCGCCGGTGGGAAAGAAAGCGGCGCCCTGATAGGGAGACGACATGATGGATGCAACAACGATAGACCCCGCCGAAGCCGCGCATTTCGGCAAGCTCGCCGCCGACTGGTGGAACCCCAAGGGCTCGTCGGCGATGCTTCACCGGCTCAACCCGGTGCGGCT
This sequence comes from uncultured Sphingomonadaceae bacterium, assembly GCA_903871605.1. Classification (GTDB taxonomy): domain Bacteria; phylum Pseudomonadota; class Alphaproteobacteria; order Sphingomonadales; family Sphingomonadaceae; genus Solisphingomonas. The sequence continues at coordinate 14,797 of CAIQHF010000026.1, read as the reverse complement.
CGCCTTCGTCCGCGCCGCGATCGACCGTCATTTCGGCACCGATCCGACGATGCGGCAGCCGCTGGCGGGCAAGCGCGCGCTCGACGTCGGTTGCGGCGCGGGGCTGCTCACCGAGCCGCTGGCGCGGATGGGCGCGCAGGCGACCGGGCTCGATGCGGCGCCCGAGAATGTCGCGGCGGCGGCGCTCCACGCCAGGGGGCAGGGGCTGGCGATCGATTATCGCGCGGGGTCGGTCGAGCGGCTGGGCGCGGGCGAGACATTCGACCTGGTCTGCTCGATGGAGGTGATCGAGCATGTCAGCGATCCGGCGGCATTCGTCGCCGGGCTGGTGCGCGCACTGGCGCCGGGCGGGCTGCTGGTGATGTCGACGCCCAACCGCACGACGCTGTCGCGGCTCGCGCTGATCACGGTGGGCGAGGGGGTGGGCATGATCCCCAGGGGCACGCACGATTGGGGCAAGTTCCTCACACCCGCAGAACTGGGCGCGCTGCTCGAGGGCGCGGGGCTCGAGGTGATCGAGACGCGTGGGCTGTCGCTCGATCCCGCCAAGGGCTTCCGGCTCTCCGACGACATGCGGATGGATTATCTGCTGGCGGCGGTGCGGGACTGACCCCTCCCGCCGTTCGTCCTCGGGGCGAACGGTGGAAAGGGGCCGTTCGGCGTCAGGCGTCCACCGTCTCGCGATACCGCGCCGCCACGTCGCGCCTGGACATCACCTGCGCGAAGGCGAGCCGTGCGTCCTGCACCGCGGTCCACGCGGCCTCGTCGGCGAGCGGCGGGATCGTCACCGTCTCGCGCCGGTCGAACCCGACCAGCGCGGCGTCGACCAGATCGTCGACCGCCATCACCATCTCGGCCGGGAAGGCGTCGATGTCCTTGCCCGAGCGTTCCCAGATCTCGGTCCGCGTCGCGCCGGGCAGCACCGCCTGCGTATAGAGCCCCTTGTCGGCATGCAGCGCGGACAAGGACTGGCTCAGGTTGAGCAGATAGGCCTTGGAGCCGCTGTAGATTCCGTCGAAGCCTTCGGGCGCCAGCGCGAGCACCGAGGCGATATTGACGATCGCGCCGGTGCCGCGCGCGATGAACGCCTTGGCCGCGGCACCCGCGAGCCGCGTCGGCGCGGTGATGTTGAGCGCGATGATCCGCTCATAGTCGGCGGGGCCGTTGTCGAGGATGTCGCCATCGAGCGACATGCCGGCATTGTTGATCAGCAGCCCGATCGCGGCGTCGTCGGCGAGACGTTGCTCGACCCGCGCTACGTCCGCCGCGTCGGTCAGGTCGGCGCGCACCACGTCGATGCGGCGGCCGGTTTCGCCGCGCAGCCGATCGGCGAGCGCGTCGAGCCGCGCGGCATCGCGCGCGACGAGGATGAGGTCGTGGCCGCGCTTCGCGAGGCGGTCGGCATAGACTGCGCCGATTCCCGAGGAGGCGCCGGTGACGAGGGCGGTGCCGGTGATGGATTCGCTCATGTTCGATCTCCTTGCGGCTCGTGCCGGTGAGTCGCTTGCATAATGATAGTTATGTCACTATCACACTGCAATGGACATGGAAAAATATTCGGAAGGGGCCTGCCCGATCGGCCGCGCGCTGACCCAGATCGGGGATGCGTGGAGCATGATGATCCTGCGCGACGCGGGCCATGGCCGCACGCGCTTCGATCAGTTCCGCACGAGCCTCGGGATCGCGCCCAACATATTGACGCGGCGGCTGACGGCGCTGACCAGGGCGGGGCTGCTCGAGAAACGCCGCTACAGCGAGCGGCCGCCGCGCGACGATTATCTCATCACCGCCAAGGGCCGCGACGTGCTGCCGATCCTGGCCGCGATCGGCGCGTGGGGGGCGAAGCATTGCGAGGGCGGCGCGCTCAGCCGCGCGGTCGATGCCGAGACGGGCGACGCGATCGAGGCGGTCGTGGTCGATCGGGCGACCGGGCGCCCGCTGTCGAAGATCGCGATGCGCGTCGTGGTGCCGGAGGCGGCGTGACGCGACCGGCTCGGCTCACCATGTCCGTCATTCCCGCGCGCGCGGGAATAGCGACACGCTGCGCCTGAACGTCGGGCGCCGCGTCGATCGATCGGGGATCGCGCCAGTCCCGGGCCTGTCGAAGCGTCCGGGGCGGCGACGAAGGAGGCGGGCGGGGCGGCGCCTGCCGATGGGCGTCAGGCCGCCACCGCCTCGGGATCGACGTCGGGCGCGAGCAGCCGACCGGCGACGCGGCCCACCACCAGCAGCACGAGCAGCGCGGCCGCGATCAGCAGCGCATGCAGCCCCCAGAACTGGAAGCCGCTGAGCGTGTCGAGCAGCGTCGCCAGCTTCGCCACGATCAGGCCCGCGATGAACAGGTTGAGATAATAGACCGCCATCATCGTGCTGCCGAGCGCCTTCGGGCTGGCGCGCGAATAGAGCGCCAGCCCGACCGGGAAGATGTTGGCGAAGCCGAGATCGTTGAAGACGTGGAAGGCGACCGCCCAGGCGAAGCTCACCTTCTCGCCGGTGGCCCCCTCGTGCAGCGAGGCGAGCGCGAGCGTAACCGGCGCGAGCGCGGCGATCGCGGTGCCGATGGTCAGCTTGGTGAGCTCGTTGGGCTCGATGCGCCGCTTGCTCCACCAGCGCCAGAAGGCGACCGCGCCGACCATCGTCACGAACGACACCGCCGCGTCGAACGAGATCAGGAAGGTCGACGGCATCTGCCAGCCGAAGAAGCGGAGCTGGTAATGCGCATCGCCCCATAGCTCGTAGGCGGCGAACAGCTGCTGGTTGCCGACCGCGGTGAGCGCCAGAACGGGCACCAGCAGCACCAGCACGACGATGCGCTTGCCCTCGCCCGCGACCAGCCTCGGGCGGGGTTCGACGATGCTGCCGGGTTCGCGCGCGGGTTCGGCAGGAAGCCAGCGGCGACCCGAGAGATAGACGACGAGCCCGATCAGCATGCCCACGCCGGCGGCGCCGAAGCCGAAATGCCAGGCGACCTTCTGGCCGAGCCCGCCGCAGACCAGCGGCGCGACGACGACGGCGATCTGGATGCCGATCATGTAGATCTGGAAGGCGTCGGCGCGGCGCAGGTCGCCCGGCGCATAGAGATCGCCGACCTGGGCGGCGATATTGCCCTTGAACAGCCCGACGCCGACCAGCAGGCAGGCGAGCGCCACGAGGAAGCTCTGGTCGAACGCCATGCAGAAATGGCCGAACGCCATCAGCACCGCGCCCGAGACGACCGCGCGCGTCCGCCCGATCCAGCGATCGGCGATGATCCCGCCGGCGATCGGCGTCAGATAGACGAAGCCGCCATAGAGGCCGGCGATCGCGCCGCCCATCGTCAGCGGCGTCAGCGCGCCATAACGCCCCTCGAGGATATGGCGAAACCCGGCAAAGCCCCAGATGCGCTCGATATGCCCCGGCTGGAACAGCTGATATTTGCCGTAGAGCGCGAGCAGCGTCGCCATCCCGTAATAGGAGAAGCGCTCCCACGCCTCGGCGAAGGAGAGATAGCCCAGCCCCCGCGGATGCCCGAGAAAGGCGCGGTCGGACTGATATTGGGGCATGTCGGTCACGCTGTTCCCCCGCGCAGGCGGGGGCCCGGGATGTCGGGCGACCGCATGTGAATCTCTCTATCCCCGCCGGCGCGGGGGAACGGGTGGCGCAAAGCCTCGGAACGCGCCCCCGTCATTCCCAGAAATCGACCTTGTCATAATGGTCGGGGGGCCCGATCACCTCCATCCGTTCGCCCAGCATCGGGCGAAAGGAGGGGCGGCTCTTGAGCCCCGAATACCATTGCTTGCTCTGCTCGTGCCCGCGCCAGTCGATCCCGCCGAGATAGTCGGCGACCGAGAGGTGCGCGGCGGCGGCGAGGTCGGCGAGGCTCAGCACCGGGCCGCCCAGCCAGCGGCGATGATCGAGCAGCCAGTCGATATAGTCGAGATGCGCATTGGCCTGCTTCATCGCGTCGCGGATCGCCTTGGCGTCGGGCGAGGTGCGGTGGACGAGGCGCTTCAGCATGCGCTCCTCCATCAGCGGGCGCACCACCTCGCCGTAGAGCTTCTCGTCGAACCACGCGACCAGCCGGCGGATTTCGGCGCGGGCGGGCGCCGAGCCGGCGATCATCGGCGCCTTGTCGATCGTCTCCTCGAAATATTCGCAGATCGCGTTCGAATCGGCGAGCGCGACCTGGCCCTGCACGATCACCGGCGTCTGGCCCGCGGGATTGAGATCGAGGAACTCGTCGCGCCGCGTCCACGGCGATTCGCGCACCAGCTCGTAGCCGACCCCCTTCTCGCCGAGCATCAGCCGGACCTTGCGCGAGAAGGGACAGAGCGGGAATTGGAAGAGCTGCCACATGATCCGCCCTGCTTAGGCAGGGAGCGCGCGTGGGGGAAGGGGGCGATCGGTGCTACGCGCCATCATTCACTCCCCTCCCTGAAAGGGAGGGGTTGGGGGGTGGGTTCGCCCGAGGCGGATCGCAGCCGCCGTTACGATAGCTTCGGCGACTCCATCCGGATTTTCGCGAACCTCGCTGTTCCAGACGCGCAGCACCTGCCAGCCGAGGCCTATCAGGGCGCTAGTTCGCCGTTCATCGTAATCGATGGCATCGAGGTGCTGCGAGCCGTCGATCTCGACCGCCAGCTTCGCCGTTCGACAGGCGAAATCGAGGATATAGCGTCCAACCGGCAACTGCCGAGTGAATCGCGGCCGCGCATGTCGGAGGCGCACCCACAACAGCCGTTCTTCGGCTGTCGCCTGATTGCGAAGCGAGCGTGCGTTGATCGTGAGGTTAGGGACGACGCGCGGCATCGCTTGATGCTGCCCTTACCTGGTACGGAGGACAACCCACCCCCGACCCCTCCCTTTCAGGGAGGGGGGATTGACATTACGAACCATATAGGCTATACGCCACACCCGTCCGCTGTCGCCTCCGATCAGGGCGACCCAGCGGGCGGGACGGGGTGGCGGTGCGATCGGCCGCCCGAACGGCCGGCGTGCCGGGCATCCGGAGGGACAAGCCCGCTACCCATGTTCAACCAGGCCAGCGCCTGCTTGCTTGCCCCCGTGCCACGAGGGGCCCGGCAGAGAACCAGGCTTCCGCCCCAACCGGGATCGCATCGCGTCCGCGCTCCAAAGGCCGACGGCCCAGCCATCCGGCACAGGCCCAACCGGCATCAGGCGACGGCGAAGATGAAGGCCCTCGCGGGATCCGAGACCCCCGCACACCTCCGCCTGCCACGAGGCACGCGGGCACGCCGGCCGTTTCTCTCGCCAGCCAAGGGAGACATGTGTCCGGATGTCCTATGTCGTGCGGCGGCCCTGTGCTCCGGCGAAGGCCCGAGCGTCGGGAAGCGGGTGCCGCGCGCGGCCAAACAACGCTCCGGCCTTCGCCGGAGCATAGAAGAAGACCATCACCGTGCTCCTGCGCACGCAGGAGCCCAGGGCTTCGGGCGCGGAGCTCGCCGATCTGGGCTCCTGCTTCCGCAGGAGCACGAGGGCCGGCCTACTCCGCCGCCACCGCGGTCGTCTCGTCGCTGAGCGGATGCGCCAGCCGCGTCACCATCTCCCTGGGGCAGACCTGCCACAGGCGCCTGCGCCAATGGTCCCAGTCGGCGAGCACGGTGTGCGCCCATTTGCTGTCGGTGCGCTGCGCATGCTCCTCGACCATCGTCTTGCAGACCTGCTCCCAATGCGCCGAGGCGAGCCGCTGCCACAGAATCGAACCGGGATTGGCGTGCCGCTCGAACGAGCCGTCCTCGTCGAGCACGAACGCCATGCCGCCGGTCATGCCCGCGCCGAAATTCTCGCCGACCTGCCCGAGGATCACCGCGACGCCGTTGGTCATATATTCGCAGCCATTGGCGCCGCAGCCCTCGACCACGACGTTCGCGCCCGAATTGCGCACCGCGAAGCGCTCGCCCGCTTGGCCCGCGGCGAATAGCGCGCCAGCGGTCGCACCGTAGAGCACGGTGTTGCCGACGATCGCGTTGCGGCGGCTCTCGAGCGGCGAGGAGACGGTGGGCCGGACCGCGATGATCCCGCCCGACAGCCCCTTGCCGACATAGTCGTTGGCGTCGCCGAACACCTCCAGCGTCACGCCCTTGCACAGGAAGGCGCCAAGCGACTGCCCCGCGCTCCCCCGCAGCCGGACATGGACGTGGCCGTCCGCCAAATGGCTCATCCCGAAGCGGCTGGTGATCTCGGAGGAGAGCCGCGTGCCCACCGCGCGGTGCGTGTTGCGCACCGAATAGGTTAGCTGCATCTTCTCGCCGCGCGCGAAGACGGGCGCCGCATCCTTGATCATCTGCGCGTCGAGGCTGTCGGGCACCTCGTTGCGGAAGGTGGCGATCGCGAAGCGGCGCTCGTGATCGGCGGCGTCGACCTTCGCCAGGATCGGGTTGAGATCGAGATCGTCGAGATGCTCGGCGCCGCGGCTGACCTGGCGGAGCAATTCGGTGCGCCCGATGATCTCGTCGAGGCTGCGCACGCCGAGCCGCGCCAATATCTCGCGCACCTCCTCGGCGATGAAGGTCATCAGGTTGATCACCTTCTCTGGCGTCCCGACGAACTTCTGCCGCAAAGCCTCGTCCTGCGTGCAGACGCCGACGGGGCAGGTGTTCGAATGGCATTGACGGACCATGATGCAGCCCATCGCGACGAGGCTGAGCGTGCCGATGCCGAACTCCTCCGCGCCCAGGATCGCAGCGATCACGATGTCGCGCCCGGTCTTCAAGCCCCCGTCGGTGCGCAGCTTGACGCGGTGTCTGAGCCCGTTGAGCGTCAGCACCTGGTTGGTCTCGGTAAGCCCCATCTCCCACGGCGTGCCGGCATATTTGACCGAGGTCTGCGGCGAGGCGCCGGTGCCGCCGACATGGCCGGCGACGAGGATGACGTCCGCGTGCGCCTTGGCGACGCCCGCCGCGACGGTGCCGATGCCCGCCGAGCTGACGAGCTTCACGCACACCCTTGCGCGCGGATTGATCTGCTTCAGGTCGTAGATGAGCTGCGCCAGATCCTCGATCGAATAGATGTCGTGATGCGGCGGCGGCGAGATCAAGGTCACGCCCGGCGTCGAGTGGCGCAGCTTGGCGATGAACTCGGTGACCTTGAAGCCGGGCAGCTGCCCGCCCTCACCGGGCTTGGCGCCCTGCGCGACCTTGATCTCGAGCTCTTCGGCCGACCCCAGATATTCGGCGGTAACCCCGAAGCGACCCGACGCGATCTGTTTGATCACCGAGTTGGCGTTGTCGCCATTGTCATAGGGCTTGTAGCGGCTCGAATCCTCGCCGCCTTCGCCCGAGACCGCCTTGGCGCCGATGCGGTTCATCGCGATCGCCAGCGTTTCGTGCGCCTCGGGCGAGAGCGCGCCCAAGGACATGCCCGGCGTCACGAAGCGCTTGCGGATCTCGGTGATCGCCTCGACCTCGTCGATCGGGATCGCCTCGCGCGCCCAGTTGAACTCGAGCAGGTCGCGTAAGTAGACCGGCGGCAAATCGCGCACCCCGCGCGAGAATTGCAGATAGACCGAGTAACTGTCGGTCGACACCGACGACTGCAGCAGGTGCATCAGCTGCGCCGAATAGGCGTGCGTCTCGCCGCCCGCGCGCTGGCGGTAGAAGCCGCCGATCGGCAGCGTCGCGACGGCTGCGTCCCACGCTTTCTCGTGGCGCAGCAGCGCGGAGAGCTGGAGCGAGGCATAGCCCTCGCCCGAAATCTTGGCGGGCATGCCGGGGAAGAGATCGTTGCACAGCGAACGCGAGAGGCCGACCGCCTCGAAATTATAGCCGCCGCGATAGGAGGAGATCACCGCGATCCCCATCTTGCCCATGATCTTGAGCAGCCCGTCGTCCATCGCCTTGCGGTAGCGCGCAAGGCACTCGTCGAGGCTCCGGTCGCCGAACAGCCCGCGCGCCTGCCGGTCGGCGATCGCCGCCTCGGCCAAGTAGGCGTTGACCGTGGTCGCGCCGACGCCGACCAGCACCGCGAAATAATGCGTGTCGAGGCATTCGGCCGAGCGCACGTTGATCGACGCATAGGAGCGCAGCCCGCGTCGCACGAGATGCGTGTGGACCGCGGCGGCGGCGAGGATCATCGCGATACCGCAGCGTGTCGCGTCGGCATGCTCGTCGGTCAGGAACAGCTCGGAACGGCCCTCGCGCACCGCCTGCTCGGCTTGGCGGCGGATCTCGGCGATCGCGCCGCGCAACGCGTCGGGTCCGCCTTGCGGATCGAAGGTGCAGTCGATCTCCGCCGCGCTCGCGCCGAAATGCGCCTTGAGCGTCGCCCAGTCGCGCGCGGTCAGCACGGGGGAGGGGAGCACCAGCACGTTCGACTGGACCGGGCCGGTGTCGAGGATGTTGGCGAGGTTTCCGAACCGCGTCGACAGGCTCATCACGCGGGTCTCGCGCAAGCTATCGATCGGCGGGTTGGTCACCTGCGAGAAATTCTGGCGGAAGAATTGGCTGATCAGCCGCGGCTTGTCCGAGATGACGGCGAGCGGCGTGTCGTCGCCCATCGATCCGATCGCCTCCTTGGCTTCCTCGACGCAGGGCGCGAGGATCAGCTCCATATCCTCCATCGACATGCCCGCGGCGACCTGGCGGCGGACCAGATCGCGCCGCTCGAAGCGCGCATCCTCGGCATCGGCGGGAACCGACAGATCGGCGAGCGTCTGGAAATCCTTGACGTATTCGCCGAACGGATGCTCGGCCGCCAGGCGGTCCTTGAGCTCGGAATCGGCGAACAGCTTGCCCTCGTCGAGATCGACCGCGATCATCTGCCCCGGCCCGATCCGGCCCTTGGCGATGATCGTGCTCTCGGGGACGACGACCATGCCCGTCTCCGACCCCACGATCAGCAGGTTGTCGGCGGTGAGCGTGGTGCGCAGCGGCCGCAGCGCGTTGCGGTCGACGCCGGCGACGACCCAGCGGCCGTCGGTCATCGCGAGCGCGGCGGGGCCGTCCCACGGCTCCATCACCGAGGCATAATAGGCGTACATGTCACGATGCGCGTCGGGCATGTCGACCGCGCCCTGCCACGCCTCGGGGACGAGCATCAGCTTGGCGGTCGGCGCGTCGCGGCCGGCACGGCAGATCGCCTCGAACACCGCGTCGAGCGCGGCGGTGTCGGAGGCGCCAGCGGGGATCAGCGGCTTGATGTCCTCGGAGTGCTCGCCAAAGGCGATCGCGGCCATCTTGATCTCGTGGCTCTTCATCCAATTCTTGTTGCCGCGCACCGTGTTGATCTCGCCATTGTGCGCGAGCGTGCGGAACGGTTGCGCCAGCCACCATTGCGGGAAGGTGTTGGTCGAATAGCGCTGGTGGAAGATCGCGAAACGCGAGACGAACCGCTCGTCGAGCAGATCGGGATAGAAGGCGGACAATTCCTCGGCGAGGAACAGCCCCTTGTAGATGATCGAGCGGCACGACAGCGAGCAGATGTAGAAGCCCTGGATCTGCGCCTCGATCACCTTGCGCTCGATCCTGCGGCGGATGAGGTACAGGTTCTTCTCGAACTCGGCGGCGTCGACCGTCCCGGGCAGCGGGCCCTGGATCATGATCTGCTCGATCTCGGGGCGGGTCAGCATCGCCTTGTCGCCGATCACCGAGACGTCGACGGGCACCTGGCGCCATCCGTAGATGGTGTAGCCGAAATCGATGATCTCGCTCTCGACGATCGTGCGGCAGCTCTCCTGCGCGCCGAGATCGGTGCGCGGCAGGAAGATCATGCCGACGCCGAGCCGGCCCTGGCCGGGCTTGTGCCCGCCATTCTCGATCGCATCGTCGAAGAAGCGCACCGGCAGCTCGACATGCAGGCCCGCGCCGTCGCCGGTCTTGCCGTCGGCATCGACCGCGCCCCTGTGCCACACCGCCTTCAGCGCATCGATCGCCGCCGAGACGACGCGGCGCGAGGGCTGCCCGTCGGTCGCGGCGACAAGGCCGACACCGCAGGCATCCCCTTCGAGCTCTGGGCGGTACATGCCGTGCTCGGCGATGCGGGTGTGTTCGGGGGTGAGATGCGCGTAGGACATTGTGGCAATCCTAATGGGCGGCAGGCGAGCTGAGCTTCGCCTTGTCTTCGGGATGCTGCTTGATCCAGTCGGTCATGATCTGCTTGATCTGCGCCTGGAACTGCTGCTGGCGCGGAACCATCGCCGTCATGATCAGCGGCAGGATTTCGCTCATGGTGTTCGGCATCTCGGCGCGGAACTTCACCATCGCCGGGTCCCTGAGCAACGCGGTCAGGCGTTTGAGTTCTTCGGCAGTGAAGTGGCGGGCGTAGATCGTCGCCATCTGATCGACAAGCTGCGGCGTGAACATCGAATCCATCGAACCCACGAAGCTCTGCGTCGCTGCCGCTATCTGGTTCTGCAACCCCTCAGGAATCTTTTGGCCGGCGAAGGCCTGACGCATTTGCTGACTGCTTGCCTCGGCCATGCGCGGCCCCATCGCGCGCAACTGCGCCTGAATATCGGTAACCGCCATCATGTCGCGCGCGGCGGCGAGCGTGGCGGCGTCGGGTACGGCAGGTGTCTGCGCGACGATTGGGGCAGCCGCGAGCGCCGCCGCGAGCAAAACAACGCGCTTCATCACGCCGCCGCCAACTCGCTCGCAGCGAGCTTCGCCTTCTCCTTGAGCCAGGCGTGCATCCGCGCGCTGACGTCGCGGCCGTCGCGCACCGCCCACACGACGAGGCTCGCGCCGCGCACGATGTCGCCCGCGGCGAACACGCCCGGCATCGAGGTCTGCATCGTCTTGTGGTCGACGCGCAGCGTGCCCCAGCGCGTCACGGAGAGCTCGGGGCTCCCGAACATCTGCGGCAGGTCCTCGGGATCGAAGCCGAGCGCCTGGATCACCAGATCGGCGTCGAGCCGGAACTCGCTGCCCGGATCGAGCTCGGGCGCGCGGCGGCCCGAGGCGTCGGGCGCGCCCAGCCGCATCCGCGACGCGCGCACGCCGCTCACCACTTCGGTGCCGTCGAACGCATCGGGGGCGGAGAGCCAGACGAACTCGACGCCTTCCTCCTCGGCATTGGCGACTTCGCGCTGCGAGCCGGGCATGTTGGCGCGGTCGCGGCGATAGAGACATTTGACCGACTTGGCGCCCTGGCGCACCGCGGTGCGCACGCAATCCATCGCGGTGTCGCCGCCGCCGACGACGACGACGTTCTTGCCCGCGGCGTTGAGCGCGCCGCTCTCCCATTCGGGCACGGTATCGCCGAAGCCCTTGCGGTTGGAGGCGATCAGATAGTCGAGCGCCTTGATCACCCCGGGCGCACCGACTCCCGGCGCCTTGATCGCGCGCGCGCGGTAGACGCCGGTCGCGATCAGCAGCGCGTCGTGACGCTCGCGAAGCTGCGCCAGCGTCGCGTCGCGACCGACCTCGAAGCCGAGATGGAAATGGATGCCCGCCTCGCGCAGCCGCTCGAAGCGGCGCGTGACCACCTCCTTCTCGAGCTTGAAGCCGGGAATGCCATAGACGAGCAGCCCGCCGGCGCGGTCGTGGCGGTCATAGACATGCACGTCATAGCCGTGGCCGCGCATATATTCGGCGGTGGTGAGGCCCGCGGGGCCCGCGCCGATGATGCCGATCGACTGGCCGGCGCGGTCGCGCACGGGCACGATCGGCTCGACCCAGCCTTCCTTCCATGCGGTGTCGGTGATGAATTTCTCGATCGCGCCGATCGTCACCGCGCCGTGGCCCGAAAACTCGATGACGCAATTGCCCTCGCACAGACGGTCCTGCGGGCAGATGCGCCCGCAGATCTCGGGCATCGTCGAGGTTGCCGACGACAGCTCATAGGCCTCGCGCAGCCGCCCCTCGGCGGTCAGCCGCAGCCAGTCGGGGATGTGGTTGTGGAGCGGGCAGTGCGTCGAGCAATAGGGCACGCCACATTGCGAGCAGCGACCGGCCTGTTCCTCGGCCTTGGCGTCGATATAGGCGCGCGTGATCTCGGCGAAATCCTCCGCGCGGATATCGGGCGCGCGCTTGTCGGGATAGGCTTGGCGCGTCCCCACGAACTTGAGCATCGGATTGTCGGCCATCGCATCCCTCCATCTGGGATGCGAAAAGCATAGTTTGGGTGCGAAGTCACGAAACGATTCGGCTGTCTGACAGACTCGCTGACCTAGTTGATCCCGACATTAGACGTTTCGACAGTGAGGCCACGATATCCCGAATATGTTAGGGCCGGATCGGGTCTATCGCGCGACGAGCCAGGCAAGTGCCGCGCCGCCCGCAACGATCCGATACCAGGCGAACGGGCCGAATCCGCGTCGCGACACAATCGCGACGAAGCCGCGCACGACGACCAGCGCGACGAGGAAGGCGGTGACGAAGCCGATCGCGATCTCGGCGCCGCCGACATGCGCGACGCCGGCAGGCGCGGGCGGCGCCTTCTTGGCGAGCTCGACCACCGTCGCGCCGAGCATCGTCGGGATCGCGAGGAAGAAGCTGAATTCGGCCGCGGTGCGCCTCTCGACCCCCAGCGACAGCGCGCCCAGGATCGTCGCGCCCGAGCGGCTGACGCCCGGGATCATCGCGAGACACTGGATGAAGCCGATGCCGATCGTGGTCGGCACGGGGATGTCGGCGACGCCGACGATATGCTGGCGCCGGGCGAGCCGCTCGACGATCAGGATCGCGATCCCGCCGACGATCAGCGCGATGCAGACCAGCTTGGGCTCGGTCAGCAGCACCTCGATCCGCTTGTGCAGCGCCAGCCCGATCACCGCGGCGGGCAGGAAGGCGATCACCAGGTTGCGCACGAACCGCCAGGCCCCCGGCGTCCGGTGGAACAGCCCGGTCAGCACCGCCCAGAAGGTCCGCCAGTAGAGCACCACGATCGCGAGGATCGCACCCAGCTGGATGACGATGTTGAACGTCGCCCACTGGTCCGGATCATAGCCGAGCAGCGCGCTCGCGAGGATCAGGTGACCCGTCGAGGAGACGGGCAGGAACTCGGTCACGCCCTCGACGATGCCGAGCAGGACGGGCTGGAGAATCATCATCGCACGGGGTCTCGCTCGCTGGAGGCCGAAGGGGAGGGGGTCCGCGCGCGGGCCGACCCGCCGGGAGTCGTCAGGAGGCCTTGCGTTCGGCGCCGAAGCGGCCCGAGCGGCGATAGCGCACCAGCCAGGTCGGCGCGACGCTGTCGAGCGGGGTCGGCTCGACGCCCAGCGCGGCGAGGCCCTCGGCGCCCGGCGTCACGACATTGTCGCGCTGGAGCATCTGCCATTGGTCCTGCGTGATCGGTGCGCCCGGCAGGAAGCCGAATTTGGCGATCATCCCGCCGAGGCTGTCGGGAAGCTCGACAAAGCTGCGCTTGCGCCCGGTCAGCGCGGCGATGCGCCGGATCAGCTCGCCCATCGCGATCACCTCGGGGCCGCCCAGCTCGAAGGTCCGGCCGGCATAGCGCTTGCCGTCGAGCGCGGCGGCCGCGATCGCCTTGGCGACATCGGCGACGAACACCGGCTGGAACAGCGTTGCGCCGCGCAGAATCGGTACCGCGGGTGCGACCTCGATCATCCGCGCGAAGCGATTGACGAAGGCATCCTCGGGCCCGAACACGATCGACGGGCGGACGACGATCGCGCCCGGGAAGGCCGCGCGCGCCGCGGCCTCGCCCTCGGCCTTGGTGCGCCCGTAGAGCGAGGGCGAGGCAGGATCGGCGCCGATCGCGGAGACCTGCACCAGCGTTTCGGCACCTGCCGCGCGGGCGGCCTCGGCGACGTTGCGCGCACCGTCGACATGCACCGCCTGCAAATTGCCCGCGAGCAGCCCGACCAGATTGATCACCGCGTCGCTGCCCTGCACCGCGCGATCGACGGTGGCGCGCTTGGTGATGTCGGCGGCGATGAACTGCGTCTGCCCGAGCCCGCCCTGCGGCTTGACGAAAAAGGCGTGCTTGGGGTCGCGCGCGACCAGTCGCACGCGCGCGCCGCGCTGGAGCAGCGCCTGCGCGACATAGCGCCCGAGAAATCCGCCGCCGCCGAACAGCGTCACCAATACCGTCATCGCGTGGGCTCTTCCTTGCCGAAATCCATCGGGGCCCGCTCTGCCTCCCCGCGTGCCGCAACGCAAGACCGGCATTGACGCCTGCGCGAGGCGCCGCTATCGGCGCGTCTCCCCGGCCTGCCCAGGTGGTGGAATTGGTAGACGCGCTGGCTTCAGGTGCCAGTGACCGCAAGGTCGTGAAGGTTCGAGTCCTTTCCTGGGCACCACCATTTTTCTTGTCCGATAACAATGAGTTAGCCGTCGGCACATGGTCCAGATACGGCCTGAAGTCGGGCGTTTTGCGAGGCGCCTTTCGCGCCGTGGAGCCGGGAGACTGGCGGTAGCGGCGCTGGGGCACGAAAAAAGGCCCCGGTCTCACAGGGCCCATTTCCAAACTCCACTTATCTGTGGGCGGCGCGGTCAGGATATGCCGAGCATGGTCTTCTGCGGCGTCCAGCACGCCGGGATGTCGGCGGCGAGCAGCCTGGACGGTGTCAGCCGCGGCGGGTGACGCCCCTCGCTGATAGCTTCGACGATCTCGGGCGCAAGCCAGGCAACGCGCATCAGCTGAGTTGCGCGCGTGGTGCATTTACCCATCCGAGTCGTGATCGCCTTCATCGATAGCTCGGGCGATGACAGGACAGCATCCTTGACCGCCTGTGCCTCGGCGAGCAGCGCGACCGACGTCTGGTCGCGAGCCGCCGCGACGCCGTCGTCTCCGGCGAGGACCAGCGTCACATCCTTGCCGTGGCGGACCCGGACGGCGGGCGCGACGATCACCATCGGCGCATCATCAGCCGGCCGACCAAGCCCGAGAGTCCGAT
>CAIQHF010000025.1 GCA_903871605.1 uncultured Sphingomonadaceae bacterium | reverse complement strand
GCGCTTGCGCTGCTTGAAGATCGTCGTCCAGCCGACCGCCGCCTCGATCGAACTCGACAGCGAAATCAGCGGCGCGTTGCGCGTCGCCTGCAGGATGCCGGTGTGGAACGTCTGGTCAGCCGCCTGCCCCGCCGCGCTGCCAAGACCATAGCGCGCCATTTCCTCTAGCGCATGCCCCATGCTCGCGAGATCCTGCCCGGTACGGCGACGCGCGGCGAGTTCCGCGGCGGCGGGTTCGACGATTATGCGCAGCTCGAACAGGTCGCGGATGAAATCCTCGCTCGGCTCGGATTCAAACGACCAGGCGAGCACGTCGGGATCGAGCAGCTGCCAGCGGCTGCGCTCGCTGACCCGCGTGCCGGTCTTGGGACGGCTCTCGACCAGCCCCTTGGCGGCAAGGATGCGCACCGCCTCGCGATACGCGCTGCGCGAGACCTTGAGCTGCTCGGAAAATTCGATCTCGCCGGACAATATGTCGCCCGGCTTGTGGACGCCGCTGACGATCGCAACGCCGAGATCGTGCGCGATCGATCCGTGGATCCGCCGCGAACCGGACGCTTCGCCGAGCCGGCCGAATCTCGGCTTTACCGGAACCGCCAAGCCACTCTCCCCCGCTATATTGGCGGCGACTATGCGAGGCCCGCGCGATCTTGTCGAGAGAGCGAGCACAGGGGATTGATCGATCGCCGCCGACCGCTTATCGACTTGTCCTACAAATAATGGGGAGGATCATCGTGAGCATCCGCACGTCCGTCGGCCAAGGGATCGCGCGCGCCGTCTCCGCGCTTTTGCTGTCGACCGCTTGGCCGGTCGGCGCGATCGCGCAGACCGCCGAACCCGCGACGATGACGATCCATGCCGACCAGTCGGGTCCGCGCGTCAACCGCCAGATCTTCGCGCAGTTCGCCGAGCATCTCGGCCACGGCATCTATGGCGGAATCTGGGTGGGCAAGGGATCGCCGATCCCCAATGTCGACGGCTATCGCACCGACGTGCTCGACGCGCTGCGCGAGTTGAAAGTGCCGGTGGTGCGCTGGCCGGGCGGCTGCTTCGCCGACGAATATCATTGGCGCGACGGGATCGGCAAGGCGTCGGCGCGCAAGGTGCGGATCAACACGCATTGGGGCGGAGTCACCGAGCCCAACAGCTTCGGCACGCACGAATATATGGGGTTCATGGATCTGCTGGGCGCGCAGGCCTATGTCGCGGGCAATGTCGGCGACGCCGATCCCAGCGAAATGGCCGAGTGGGTCGAATATATGACCTCGCCCAGCGGATCGACGCTCGCCAGGGAGCGTGCCGCCAATGGGCATCCGGCGCCCTGGAAGGTCCCCTATTTCGGCGTCGGCAACGAGCTGTGGGGCTGCGGCGGCAACATGCGTCCTGAGTATGCCGCCGACCTCACCAAACGCTATGCCACCTTCGTCAAGGCACCCGCCGACCAGCAGATCATGAAGATCGGCAGCGGCCCCAATATCGACGATTATCACTGGACCGACGTGATGATGCGCGAGGCGGGCAAGCAGATCGACGGCCTGTCGCTGCATTACTACACGTTTCCCGGTAGCTGGGAGCACAAGGGCCCGGCGACGGGCTTTGCCGAGCATGAATGGGCCTCGACGCTGTCGCACACGCTCAGGATGGACGAG
Source organism: uncultured Sphingomonadaceae bacterium (assembly GCA_903871605.1). Taxonomy (GTDB): domain Bacteria; phylum Pseudomonadota; class Alphaproteobacteria; order Sphingomonadales; family Sphingomonadaceae; genus Solisphingomonas. Next base: position 2,883 of record CAIQHF010000025.1, on the reverse strand, counting down.
CTGCTCACGCAGCATGCGGCGATCATGGACAAATATGATCCCGAAAAGCGCGTGTGGCTGATCGTCGACGAATGGGGCACCTGGTACGACGTCCAGCCGGGCACCAACCCCGGCTTCCTCTACCAGCAGAATTCGCTACGCGACGCGCTGGTCGCGGCGATCAACCTCAACATCTTCGTCCATCATGCCGACCGCGTGAAGATGACCGCGATCGCGCAGATGGTGAACGTGCTGCAGGCGATGCTGCTCACCGACGGAAAGAAGATGGTGCGCACGCCGACCTACTGGGTGTTCGATCTCTACAAGCCCTGGCAGGACGCAACCGCGCTGCCGATCGAGCTCAAGTCGGCCTATTACGACAAGGACGAGTTTGCGATGCCGGCGGTAAGCGCGTCTGCGGTGCGCGATACCGCGGGGCAGGTGCATGTCGGGCTCGCCAATCTCGATCCGCACGATCCGCAGACGGTGACGACCAAGCTGGCGGGGCTGACCGCCTCGCAGGTGAGCGGCAAGATCATCACCGCGCCCGCGATGGATGCAGTCAATACCTTCGACCAACCCAACGGCGTGGTGCCGGCGGCGTTCACGGGCGCGGAGATCAGCGGCGACACGCTGACCGTGGCGCTGCCGCCCAAATCGGTCGTGGTGCTCGACCTGCGGTGACGCCCGAAATACCCTCTCCCGCTTCGCGGGAGAGGGCTTCAAGTCAGAAGGCCTTCAATTCCACCAGCCTCACCGCGCCCTGCGCCGGTCGCCTGACCAGCACGCGCAACCGGCGCGCGGTCGTCGCCGCCCACTCGACCCGCGTGATCCCGTTAGCCACCGCCGCGGGCAGCGGCGCGGCGACATCCTTCCACGCCCCGTCCCACATCTGCACGCGGTAGGCGGACGGCACCGCGAACCGCTTGCCGTCCGCGTAGAAAGCGAGCTCGGCCGCATGCGTCGCGACCGGCTTGCCGAAATCGACCGCGAACCAGTCCCATTCGTGCGCCGAGCCGGCGGTCGACCAGCCATTGGGCATGTCGGGAAAGAACCACAGCCGCCCGTCGATCGCCTGATGCAGCGACGCCGGCTCGCCGTTCACCGAGGCCAGGCCGTGCGGATACTCCGAACGCACGAGGTTCACCGCCAGATCGATCGGCCGCGCGATCGGTGCGGGCGCACGGCGCGCAAGCGGCACGGTCAGCCGCTGCAATGTCGCCGAATGCGCGACGACCGCCCCATCGACGAGCAGGCTGAGCCCCGCCCCTCGCCCATAATGCCCACCGTCCGCATCCCACAGGATCGTCACGAGATGGCCGTGATAGGGAACGTCCTGCAGCGCGAACCAGGCGAGCCTCTGCGGATCGCGCGGGTCCGCCGGCACCAGCGGATCGACCTCGAGCACATCGTCGGCGCGCGGGCGCAGCCCGACGAGGCCGGTGACGATCAGATCGTCGAAGCCCGAATGGAAATAATGATGGCTGCGCGGCAGACCGACGATCGGCCGGCCGGTGTCGGCGTCATAATCCTCCTGGATGTCCGGCTTGCCGTTCAGCAGGTGCAGATCGGCATATTGGCGCAGCAGCCGCATATAGTCCGACCGCGTCGCGACCGACTGCGCCGGCCCCTCAAGCAGATTGGCGAGCCCGACCAGCGCCTGCGTCGTCTGGAACGGCCAGGCCGGCCCGTTCCACTGGCATTCGCGCCGTCCGGTGTCGCGATCGTAGCGATATTGTCGCATATAATATGGGTAGGAGGGCTCGACCGTCCGTATCCCTTTCGGCCCGCTGAGCTCGGCGGGCGCCAACAGGTGCGACCAGGCATCGGCAAAGCGCGGATCGCCCGTCACCATGTCGACCGTCCACGGCAGATAGCCGACCAGCTCGCGCCCGCGGATCGGCTGCCAATAGTGAACATAGGCGTTGGTCAGATAATGGCGGTCGACGAAATGGCCGAGCGTCGGGCTCCACAGATCGGCCTCGACATGATCCTTGAGATCGGCGGCGCGCGCGGCAAAATCGGCGGCGGTCGCGGTGTCGCCGGTCAGCGCCGCGAGGCCGCTGATCGCCTGCGCATTGGCGTACATATAGGCGTTGATCGACGGCCGGAACGCCTGCCCGCCGGTAAACCCGTCCTTGCCTCCGGAGGCGTCGATCGAGGCTATCGTATATTCGGTCGCGTCGAGCAGTGGCTCGATCCAGTAGAGCCGCTTCGCGAAATCGAAATGATCGTCCCACAGCGCATAGATGTGTCGCATCGCGTCCAGATGCCGCGTCGCCGCCGCCGCGTCGCCGTCGTCGAGATAGCGGCCCCAGACCGCGCCCGCGATCCCCTCGCTGAAATGCCGGTCGTTGCCGCCGCCCTCGTAGAGGAAGTTGACATAGTCGTCGGCATAGCGCCGGTCGCGCAGCCAGCGGCCTTCGGCGATGTGGAAGGCCGAGGCGTCGTTGAGGCTGGCATAGGGCTCGCGCTGCCAGCCGACATCGTCGAGGAACTCGGTGCTGATATAGCCCTGGGCGCCGAGATCGCGCTGATGCGCACGGAACAGCTGCCAGCGATAATAATAGATCTGCTCGAGCCGCGGGTCGGAGGTCTCGAAGAAGGGGATGTTGCCCTCGTACCACGGCGCATCATTGCCGTACTTCGCGACGGCGATCTTGTGCTCGTCGAGCGGGAGCGCCTGCGCCGCGAGGGCGGCCGGGATCAGCACCGCCGCCAGCGCCAGCAGCACCGCACACCGCACCGCCATCAGGCCGGAACGGCGCGCACAGGTTCCGCCTCGACGAACGGCTCGACCTCGTGGCGCCCGGCGCGCAGGAAGGCGTCGGCGACGTGGCGCAGCGGCCGCAGGTCGACGTCGCTTTTCCCCGCCGCGATCAGCGCGGCGAAATGCGCGTAGAG
>CAIQHF010000024.1 GCA_903871605.1 uncultured Sphingomonadaceae bacterium | reverse complement strand
TATGTCGACGCCAGCGGGCAGGAGATGGGCGGCCGGCACTATCTCGGCGAGACGTTCGAGACGAACGGCTATGCCGAGGCCTATCGCGAATGGGTGCGGACGGGGGGAAAGACACCGCTGCCGGACTATCCGGCGGGCGCCGTCTGAGGATCAGCCGCTCGTCGGCTTGCCAGTACGATCGAGCGAGAAATCGGTCTCGGGATTGAACACCCGCCACTCCCCCGAGATCGAGTCCTTCAGCATTGGCGCACCGCAGCGAGCACAGTTAGACCGCCAGTCCAGCGTGTCGTGCCAAGCGGAACGCCGGTCGCGCTTATGGCCACGGATCGAACACAGGAAGCTCATCGCGAATCCCCACCGCGAAGTTGCCGCACCGCAATACGCGTAAAACCGGGCCTTTTCTAGGCGCTATGCAGTATTGGTCATCGAAATGGTCGATCGCCCGGCCACTGTCGACCGCGGCGGAGGGCACCTCCGCCGCTCGGTACACATGTCATGCCCGAGGAGGGCCGTCACGCTGGGTCACTTCCCAGCGCCCATCATCTTTAGACACTTCTCCAAGATAAAGACTTGGCCAACGATCGACGAAGCCAGCGGTCAGACATGTGATGCCTTCACGAACTAGCGGGTGTTTGTCATCTTGCTGATCCTTAGCGCATATGTAAGGGTCCGGCGGGCCGAACGCGGCAGCTAACGCAAGTCCAGCGATTGTCCGAGCATTCGCCCTGGGGTTTGTTCCCTGCACTTTATAATGAAGGGCTACGTCGACATGCGAGGGCTCGCCGCCTTCGCCGTCTATAGTCAGGGTAACCTCATAAGTATCGCCGACTAAAGGCAAACCGGAAACCTTCGCCCTACGATATCCGCAATAGTATTTCCTCTTTGGGCCGGGCTCAGGCTCGCCACGATCGGCATTCTGATTGGCCGCGATTGAACATCCAACCCGATGAATTTCAGCAACGGTTGGAGCAAGCGAAACCGCCACCCCGCTTTCGTGAGCCGCACCATCGTCCAGCGTTTTCCCAAAAGCCCACAACACGGAGTCAGTATGAATGTTTCCAGGGAAAAAACGACTGAAGATAAGGGAACGAACTAGCTCGTCTTCCGCAGCCATAGCGACTGGCATTTAGCGCATGTCCACGAGTTTGAAATCAGTCACGCGGACGGAGTCCCGGCTACTGATCTGTCGCTGATCACGCCGAAGCACCCAGCCCACTTCGCCGTCCGTGATTGTGATGGCATAGGTCGACGACCCTAGTCCCCACAACATCACGACCGCATCCCCTCCGTGATATGCTATCTCAGGAGGAGCCAAGTGATGTTGATGCAGGCTATCTAGAACGGTCAGAGCCGTGTCAATCGCGCCCTTTTCGATAACCTCATCCTCCGTACCACTCAGTTCGCGCAATTCTCCAAGCTGGGCGTTGACGGCGTTATAGTAGCTCTCAGCGAGCTTATTTATCGGACTATCTATGCTGTTAAGCGCCACGGGGGGCGGCGGGGAGCTCAGCCGCATATAGTAAATCGGCAAGGACGGCCTCGCGTCGATACCCGACCTGTCCATCATATTTCCATGTACGGTAAGGTCCGAATAAAATCGTTTTGCCGCTGTGTTTGACCACACCACCTTTGCGAGTACATCAGATCCCGTGGAACGGCGGGCCGCAGCCTGGAACAAGTCGTGTTCGGCGGTGACTTTTGTCGTCGGAACGATGATGTCAGCCATAGAATCTCAACCCCTGCGACAACACCTCTATCGCCTCTGTTTTAATGACATCAATAAGATCACGCGGTTTCATTCGGTCAAACGTTAGTTGACCAATCGTGTTCACGTCCACGTTATGGGCCATATAACTGATCGTCTCCATCACGACGGGGAACGGCGTTCCTGGATTCAGGGAGAACATTTGGTGCGCCCCAGTCAGCCATGTGGACAGCCTGTTCAACTTTGCCTCTTCCATGCCCGGGAGGTCCCGTTGAAGATTGACCCGGTAGATCGCGTCGGAGGCCGTAGGTGGAAAATAAACCCTCTCGAGCAACGATGAGAGCGCTGCTGCTGGATCAGCGTTGCCGATCTTCGAACTGGTATTAATTGCAAGGCCAAGCCTTGCAGGCTCAATGCCATCTGTCAGCCTACCCAGGGCTGATGCAGCGATGTTTATCGCTCCAGAAATATCCGCAAACTGCCCAGGCCTGCCAGTCTCATCGATAGGTGATCTCGTCCATACCAAATCAATCCGCCCAACTTGAGCCGTTATCTGGACGTTGGCTCCGTCGCGTTGCCCGCTGGCAGTTGTCACAGGGAGAGGCATGCCTGGGGTCCGTTGAAAAGCATCTGGCTTTTCCCCGTCGAAAAGCATGGGCCACACGTCGGCTGCATCCGGCTGCTGCCCAAGGCTGGGTTGAACAAAAAGGACAGCGTTCAGGCTGTCCGAACCCTCCAGCATTAAGACTCTCCGCAGATACTAAGGATCGAAGCAGTTAGCACCCCGCGAGGCGGCATGCGAGTCATTCGCATAGAACGCCGATCAGCGTAGCTATGGTCAAGGGGCCGTCGCTCGATGGATCGATAGCTGCCAGCCCAAAGGTCGCCTGCCATGGCGCGAGCAACCGGCCGATAGCCGGTGCTCGGTAGCAGGTCACCGCAGCCCCGCGGCCTTGCGGAGCGCCTCGTTCATGCGGGACTGCCAGCCGGCGCCGCCGTCGCGGAAGTGTTGCACGACGTCCTTGTCGATGCGCAGCGCGACCTGCTCCTTGTTAGAACCGGCCGGCCGGCCGCCCTTATTCTTGACCAACGCTGCGGCTACGGCGGCCGGCAGCACATCGCCTGCGGGCTTGGCGCGAGCGAAGTCAGCCTTCGTCCATTCCGGGTTTTCGTCATAGCCCTCGGGGGGCGGTGCCTTACTCATAGCGGCGCATCTCCTTTGCGTGGGCGGCTCGGTAGCTGATCGCGCGGACCTGCCCGTCGCGAACAGTGAACACCAGACACCGCGCTTCGCCGCCTACCCGGCCGAACGCCCGGAAGCGATCCTCGCCATATTCATAGCGGTTGTCGGCGACGATGACCGGCTCGGCGTCGAAGCCCGTGAAGTCCGCAAACGACAGGCCATGCTTGGCGACGTTGGCAGCGTCTTTCGCGGGATCGAAGCTGATGTCCATGACGTTTTTGTAGATGCGCAAACCTGCGCCGTCAACAGGTATTTGCATATACGGAAACTAACCGAACACGTCCGCCAGCATAGCTGAGCGGGGGTGCCGTGCGTCAACACGGCAACCAACCGGCTCCAACCGGTCACGCGCGGCCGATCACGCCGCAACGCCCCGCCCTTGCCCATGGGCGGAATTTCCCTGGAACCCTGATGCTTAACGACTCGCCCAATGCCCTCGTCCCCGTTTCCCCCGTCTCGCCGCCTGCGCCGTACCTCGGCGGCAAGCGCAACCTCGCCAAGCGCATCTGCGCGCTGATCGCGGCTACCCCGCATCGGACCTATGTCGAGCCGTTCGTCGGCATGGGCGGGATATTCCTTCGCCGCGACGTCCGGCCGCGCGTCGAGGTGATCAACGACATATCGGAAGACGTCGCCACCCTATTCCGGGTGCTGCAACGTCACCACCGCGCCTTCCTCGACATGCTCAAGTGGCAGATATGCAGCCGCACCGAGTTCGAGCGGCTGCGCCGCGAGGATCCGACGACGCTGACCGATCTGGAGCGAGCCGCGCGCTTCCTCTACCTCCAGCGCCTCGCCTTCGGCGGGAAAGTCGAAGGCCGGACGTTCGGCATCGATCGGCGCACGCCGGCGCGATTCGACGTGACGAAACTGCGCGAGACGCTCCCCGATATCCACGAGCGCCTGGCGGGCGTCGTGATCGAGCGGCTGCCCTATAGCGAGGCCATCCGCCGCTATGACGGTCCCGACGTGCTCTTCTATCTCGACCCGCCCTATTGGGACTGCGCGCGCGACTATGGCGCAGGGGTGTTCGAGCGGGCGGACTTCGAACGCCTTGCCGAGCAGCTGGCGGGGATCAGCGGGCGATTCGTCCTGTCGATCAACGACACGCCCGGCGCGCGCGAGGTGTTCGGCCGGTTCGACATCGAGGCCGTGCAGACCACCTATACGATCGCGACGGCCTCCGGCGGCGGAGGCGTGCGGGCTGGCGAGCTAATCGTCACTGGCGGAGCGCGCGCCACTTCCCCGTGATGCCGCACGTAAATAACCATTCTGGCGACCCGATCGGCTTCAGCTCGACAATCGGCTTTGCAGGACGGCCGCCAAGGAGCGTGCGGTGTGTTATTTCCCTATACGCAGGCCACATGCGCGCGCCGTCAGGAAACTCAACCTCGACCTCGATATCCATAGACGATCTCCTACTCATCCGGCGGAATATAGTCGACGCCATCCCGGGCGTCGGCGGGGGTGTGTCCAGCCTTGGGCATACCCTTTTGCCGACGTGGTGTGGACGACGAGACCGGCGGTCGAGCCCTCACGGCCCCGCTGCGCGAGCGTCCACTCGCCGAAGGTCTCACCGTTATTGTTGGTCTGCGGCATCGAACCTCAGATTTGGCCGGCGTATCTGACCGTGCCAATACGAGGAACGCCGCTCAATCGTCTTCGATCTCGTCATCCTCCGGAAAGACAGAATCGTATCCCGCATTCCACTCCTGAGCCTCCTCGGCGTCATCGGAGTACGGGCAGGACGAACGAGGCTCGCCATTCAAGGCGGCGAGCTTCCCCTCGTCCCACGGCAATGCGTTCTGCTTCGATGTCGTCATACGGCCTACCTCCGATTCGGTCGCGATCATATCAGCGCTTCCAGTTTCCGCCCATCAGCTCGGCGGCAGAGGGCAAGCCTTCCATGAGAATGTCGGCCCATATCTGCGCGATCTCGCGGCGCCGATCCATATGCTGGGCCCGATTATAGGCCCCCTCGACCTTGTCGGTCATGACGTGCGCGAGCATCAGGTTGATGACCTCGCGATCGTCCGGCCGGCCTTCCCGACGGCGCCACTCGTTCATGATCGTGTTGAAGCTCGAGCGATAGCCGTGGGGGCAGTGTCGCAGGTGGTAGATGCCCCCGGCCGATCGGATGATCAGGTTGCGCACCGCGTTGTTCGACATCGGCCGGTGCGCGTGGCGCTCGTTGGGGAACATCAGCTTGAGGTGGCCCGTCAGATCGCGGAGCGCCTCGGCGACCTCAACCGCCTGGCGAGGCAGCGGCACGAGGTGGCCGTATGTCTTGTCGCCCTTCTTGTTGAGCTTCAGCTTCATCGCCGCCGGCGGGATGTCCCAGGTCGGCTCGGTGCCATCGAGCGCGAGCAGCTGATCCCACTCGGCGCCGCATTGAACGGCCGACCGAACGGCCGTGAGGGCGAGCCACCTGTTCGCGAGCTTCGTGATCGGGCTCGCTTCAGTCGCCTCGATGTCGCGCATCATCTGCCGCAGCGGCTCTAGCTCGACGATCGCCGGCTGCTTGGTCTGCGGCGGGTTGGGCTTGAGCAGCGTCTTGATCACGGCGGCAGGATCGCCTGAGCGCATCCCCTTCGCCGCCGCATAGGCGAACACCTCGCTCGCGCGCTGCCGGATACGCTTGGCGCGTTCGCGCGCGCCGCGATCCTCGACCTTCTGAAGCGCCGTGAGCAACAGGGCCTCGGTGACATCGCGAATCGGCAGGTTGCCCAGCGATGCGAATAGATCCTGCTCGAAACTGTCGATCACGTTCTTCGCGTGCGTCTTCGACCAGCGCGGCTTGTTCAGTTCGTGCCACGCCCGCGCCACCGCCTCGAAGCTGTTGGCGACGTTGGCGGTCCGCTCGGCCGCACGCTGCTTCTTCGCGACGCTTGGGTCGATGCCGTCTCGGATGAGCTTGCGCGCATCATCGCGCCGGTCGCGGGCCTCGACGAGCGAGACGTCGGGATAGGCCCCGAACGCGAGCAGCTTCTCCTTGCCGCCGAAGCGGTATTTCTGCCGCCAGGATCGGTGACCGGTCGTCGAGACGAGCAGGAATAGGCCCTTCTCGTCGCTGAGCTTGTACGGCTTCTCGGCAGGCTTGGCTTTGCGGACTTGGACGTCGGTGAGCATCGGCTACCCCCAGGCTTCCCGGCTACCCCCATCGCTACCCCCGAAATCTCTCCGGATTGGGCCGACGCAGCCGGACTGTGCCGGACAACACATAGCCGAAAACGCCTAGCCCCGCTAGACGTTCTCGGACTGTTCTGGATGGTGTCGCCCCGGCGAGTGGTGGAAGGGGCTGGATTCGAACCAGCGTACGCTTGCACGGGCAGATTTACAGTCTGCTGCCTTTAACCACTCGGCCACCCTTCCGGGCCTTCGCCGGGGCGAGGCGGCTCCATGACGAAAGAGGCCCTGCCTGTCAACATGAGGCGGGCGGGGGTTGCGTTAATCGGCAGACGCGTGGAAAGGCGCGGGCATCATGCGCAAAGGTCACCGCCCCTCCGGCGCCCCCTCGGGGGGCCGCACCCGTCTGTGGGGACGCCACGCCGTCACCGCCGCCCTCGCCAACCCCGAGCGCACGCTGCGCAAGCTGTGGGGAACGCACGAGGCGATCGCGGCGCTCGGCCTCGCGCCCTCGATCCTCGCGGTGCAATATGCCGAGGCGGCCGATCTCGGGCGGATGGTGCCGCACGACGCGCCGCACCAGGGGCTGGTGCTCGAGGCCGACCCGCTTCCCGACAAATGGCTCGACGAGCTGTTCGAGCGCGCGGTCGATCCCGCCGATCGCCGCCCGATCATCGTGCTCGACCAGGTCACCGATCCGCACAATGTCGGCGCGGTGCTGCGCTCGGCGGTCGCGTTCGACGCGCTCGGCATCGTCACGCAGGATCGCCACTCGCCGCCCGAATCGGGAGCGCTGGCCCGCGCCGCGAGCGGCGCGCTCGAGACGATGCCGTGGATCCGCGTGGTCAATCTGTCGCGCGCGCTCGACGAGATGGCGGATGCGGGATACTGGCGAGTCGGCCTGACCGGCCATACCGACGTGCTGCTGCAGGACGCGATGCAGCCGGGCAAGCTCGCGCTGGTACTCGGCGCCGAGGGCGAGGGCATGCGGCACAATACGCAGGCACATTGCGACGTGCTCGCCAAGCTGCCGATCTCGCCGCGGATCGAAAGCCTCAACATCTCGAACGCGGCGGCGGTGGCGCTCTACGCGGCGACGACGCGCGCGGCGGGCTGAGCGTCTGTTCCCCGGCGGAAGCCGGGGTCCAGGCTCCGCCTCGGGACCAGGCGCCCCGCCCGCCCCGGGCTGCGGGCCTGGACCCCGGCTTTCGCCGGGGAACGGCACCGCTCGCGAGCCCTCAATCCTCGGGGGCGATCGTCACCTTGATGCCGTCGAGCGCGGCACTGAACGGGATCTGGCACGACAGCCGCGACAAGTCGGTGCGGTGGTCCGAGCTGTCGAGCAGATCGTTCTCGTCCTCGCTCATCGCCGGCAGCTGGTCAGCGAATTCCTCGTCGACATAGACATGGCAGGTCGCGCACGAGCAGCAGCCGCCGCACAGCGCGAGCAACTCGTCGAAGCCGTTGTCGCGGATCACTTCCATCACGGTGAGGCCGGTTTCGCCCTCGACAATGGTCTCTTCCCCCTCGCGCGTGACGACGATCAGCTTGGGCATCGAATTTCTCTCCGGGACAATGGGCGTTTCGGCTATGCGCCAAAGCCGATAACCCCGAGAAACGCAAGAGGATCGCCACATCATGGGCCTGCCCGCCGACCAGCTCGACACCGCGATGATCGCGCTGTGCCGGATCGAGCCCGCTTTCGCACGCGGGGTCGAGCGCGTCGGCATGCCGCACCCGCGCGTCTCGGCGCGCGGCTATGCGACGCTGCTGCGCACGATCGTCGGCCAGCAGGTGAGCGTCGCCTCGGCCGCCGCGGTCTATGGCCGACTTGCCGCGGCGATGGGCGACATCGACGATCCGGCGCGGCTGATCGCCGCCTCCGACGAGGATCTGCGCGCCTGCGGGCTGTCGCGGCAGAAGAGCGGCTATGCGCGCAGCCTGGCGGACCTGGTCGCGAGCGGCGCGCTCGATCTCGCCAACCTGCCCGCCGACGACGAGGACGCCATCGCCGAGCTGGTCCGGATCAAGGGCATCGGCCGCTGGTCCGCCGAAATCTATCTGCTGTTCGCCGAGGGCCGCCCCGACATCTGGCCGGCGGGCGATCTTGCGGTGCAGATCGAGACCGGCCGCATCCTCGGCCTGCCCGAGCGCCCGAGCGAGAAGCAGACGCGCGAGCTGGCGGAGCGCTGGCGGCCCTATCGCGGCGCGGCGGCGATCTTCGCCTGGCATCATTACGGCGCGAGCGGCAAGGCCGCGGTGCCGGTCTGATCTTCGCAGGGTGACGGGCACCGCGCGGCTGGGCTAGAGGCGGCGGCATCATGGCCGCGCTCGACGCCCATCTCGCCGCCGCGCTCGCGCGGATCGATTCCCGCCACGAGCGGCGCCGGCTGGCGGCGACCGCGCTGCACGGCGGCGGCCGCGTCGCGCGCGGTGGCGCGACGCTGATCGATTTCTCGAGCAACGACTATCTCGGGCTCGCGACGCATCCGCTGCTCGCCGCGCGCGCGGCGGAATGGGGCGCGCACCACGGCACGGGCGCGGGCGCCTCGCGGCTGGTCACCGGGACACTCGACGCGCATCTCGCGCTCGAGGCCAAGATCGCGGCGTTCAAGGGGACCGAGGCGGCGCTGCTGTTCCCGTCGGGATGGCATTGCAACGCCGCGGTGCTGGCGGCGCTGCTCAAGGTCGCGCCCGACGCGCTGCTGTTCACCGACCGGCTGATCCATGCCAGCCTGCACGCCGGCGCCGCCGGTCGCCGCCAGATTCGTTTCCGTCACAACGACCTCGACCATCTGGGCATGCTGCTCGACGAGCATCGCGATGCGCCGGGGCCGCGGCTGATCGTCACCGAAAGCGTGTTCAGCATGGACGGAGACCGCGCCGATATCGCCGCGCTGTCGCGGCTGGCGCGCGCGCACGATGCCTTTCTCTACGTCGACGAGGCGCATGCGACGGGGGTGCTGGGGCCACAGGGGCGCGGGCTGTCCGCGGCGCATCCGGGCGCGGTCGATCTGGTGATGGGGACGTTCAGCAAGGCGCTGGGCGGCTTCGGCGCCTACGTCGCGGGGGCGCAGGCGCTGATCGACTATCTCGTCAACGCCTGCGGCGGCTTCATCTTCTCGACCGCGCCGCCGCCGACGATGCTCGGCGCGATCGATGCCGCGCTCGAGCTGGTGCCGCGGATGGACGCCGCGCGCGCGACGCTGGCGGCGCATGGCGACCATCTGCGCGCGCGCCTCGCCGCCGCCGGGATCGACACCGCGGGCAGCACGACGCAGATCGTGCCCGCGATCGTCGGCGAGGCGGCGGACGCGCTGGCGCTCGCCGATGCGCTCGTCGCCGAGGGTCTGCTCGCGGCCGCGATCCGGCCACCGACGGTGCCGCCGGGGACGAGCCGGCTGCGGCTCGCGCTGCGCGCCACGCACGCGACCGACGACATCGACCGCCTCGCCGATGCGATCGTCGCGCGGACGCCGCGATGAGCGTCGCACAGGCCTTCGATCGCGCCGCGGACTATGACGCGCATGCCGGCATCCAGCGCACCGTGGCGCGCCGGCTGGCCGGGCGCGTCGCTGCGCTGGATCTCGCCGCCGCGCCGCGCGTGCTCGAGATCGGGTGCGGCACGGGGTTCCTCGGCGCGGCGCTGATCGATCGTCTGCCGGGCGCCCATTGGCTGATGACCGACATCGCGCCGGCCATGCTCGCACGGACGCGCGCGCGCTTCGCCGGTCGCGCGGGGATCGCCTATGCGCCGCTCGACGGCGAGGCACCCGAGGTCGCCGGCGGCGTCGATCTGATCGTCTCGAGCCTGGCCGCGCAATGGTTCGCCGATCTGCCGCGCGCGATCGATCGCTGGCGCCGCCTGCTCGCGCCCGGCGGGCGGATCGCGTTCACGACGCTGGCGGCGGGGAGCTTCGCCGAATGGCGTGCGGCGCATGACGGCGCCGAACCCGGCACGCCCGATTATCCCGATGCCGCGACGCTCGCCGCGATCGGGCTCGACGTCACGACCGAGACGCTGCCGGTCCGCCACGCGGATGCGCGCGACTTCCTGCGCTCGCTCAAGGCGATCGGCGCGGGGACGCCGCGCGCCGGCCACCGCCCGCTGTCGCCCGCCCGGCTGCGCGCGGCAATGGCGCGTTTCGACGCCTCGGGCGCGACCGCCAGCTATGTCGTCGCCACTTGCATCGGCGCCGCCCGCCGACAAGAAGGGCTGGCATGACACGCCTGCCGACCCCGCGCCTGCCAACCCCGCGCCTGATCGTTACCGGCACCGATACCGGCATCGGCAAGACCGTCTTCGCCGCCGCGCTGGCGGGTACGCTCGGGGCCGCCTATTGGAAGCCGATCCAGTCGGGGCTCGAGGACGGCGCGGATGCCGATACCGTCGCCACGCTCGGCGTGGCGCGCGTGCTGCCCGAGGCCTATCGGCTGACGCAGCCGCTCTCGCCGCACCGCGCCGCCGAACTCGACGGGGTGACGATCGACCCCGACCGGCTGATGCCGCCCGCGGTCGACGGCGCGCTGGTGATCGAGGGCGCGGGGGGCGTGCTCGTGCCGGTGACGCGCGAACTGCTGTTCGCCGACCTGTTCGCGCGCTGGGCGGCGCCCGTGGTGCTGGTCAGCTGGACCGGGCTCGGCACGATCAACCACAGCCTGCTCTCGATCGAGGCGTTGCGCGCGCGCGGCGTGCCGATCCTCGGCGTCGCCTTCGTCGGCGATGCGAACGAGGACAATGAGGCGACGATCGCCGCGATCGGCGGGGTCAAGCGACTGGGGCGGCTGCCGATCCTCGATCCGCTCGACGCCGCCAGCCTGCGCGCGGCGTTCGCCGACCAGTTCCGATTGGAGGATTTCGCGTGAACGGGACGCGCGCGTGACCACCCCCTCCCCCGTCTGGCATCCCTTCACGCAGCATGGGCTGAACGAGCCGATCCCGCTCGTCACGTACGGCAAGGGGGCGGCGCTCCACACGGAGGACGGGCGGCGGATCGTCGATGCGATCTCGTCCTGGTGGGTGACGACGCACGGCCATTGCCACCCGGCGATCATGGCGGCGATCCGCGATCAGGCCGAAAAGCTCGACCAGATCATCTTCGCCGGCTGGACGCACGAACCCGCCGAGCAACTCGCGCGCGGGCTGATCGACATGATGCCCGCGCCGCTGGCGCACGTCTTCTATTCGGATTCGGGCTCGACCGCGGTCGAGGTCGCGCTCAAGATGGCGCTGGGCTATTGGCGCAACCGCGGCGAGCCCCGCCACCGCATCCTGACGCTCGAGCATGGCTATCATGGCGACACGATCGGCGGGATGTCGGTCGGCGCACGCGGCGTCTACAACCAGGCCTATGCGCCCTTGCTGTTCGACGTCGGCACGCTGCCCTTCCCCGTCGGCGACGGGCAGAACACGCTCGATGCGCTCGCGGCGGAATGCGGCGCCGGGCCGGCGGCCCTGATCGTCGAGCCGCTGGTGCTCGGCGCGGGCGGGATGCTGTTCTACGAGGCGTCCATCCTCGCCGAGATGCGCGCGATCTGCGCGGCGCACCGCGTGCTGTTCATCGCCGACGAGGTGATGACCGGCTGGGGGCGCACCGGCACGCTGCTCGCATGCGAGCAGGCGGGCGTGGTGCCCGACATCCTGTGCCTGTCGAAGGGGCTGACCGGGGGCAGCGTACCGCTCGCGGCGACGCTGGCGACGCCCGAGATCTTCGCGGCGCATCGGTCGACCGACAAGGCGCAGATGTTCTTCCACTCGTCGAGCTACACCGCCAACCCGATCGCCTGTGCGGCGGCGCTTGCCAATCTCGCGGTCTGGCGCGACGAGCCGGTGCGCGAGCGGATCGCGACGCTGGCGGCGCGGCAGGCGGCGCGTATCGGCGCGCTGACCGGGGTGCGCAATGCGCGCGTGCTCGGCACGATCGCGGCGTGCGAGATCGGCGGCAACGAAGGCTATCTCGCCGAGATCGGGCCGGCACTGGCGGCGCATTTTCGCGACCGAAACCTGCTCGTCCGTCCGATGGGCAATAATGTGTACGTCATGCCACCCTATTGCATCGACGAGGCCGATCTCGACGCCGTCTATGCCGCGATCCAGGCGGCGGCGGAACGGTTCGGCTGAGCGTTCCCCGGCGCACGCCGGGGCCCAGGCCCGGCGCCCGTGGCAAACGGTTCGCCCATAACGGAGGTGGGGCCTGGGCCCCGGCCTTCGCCGGGGAACGGCTAGATGCTCAATCCGCGGCTACAACGTGATCGCTCGGCGCGGGCTTGCGCGTCAGCCAGATCGCGCCGACCGCGATCACCGCCATCCAGCCGCAGATCCAGAACATCTCGATCGTCGAGAGCAGATAGGCCTGGTTGATCGCGGTGCGCATCACCGATCCCGCGGCCTGCAGCGGGCTCAGCCCATAGGCCTGCATCTGCTCGGTCGCCTGGCGGTAGATCGGCGAATAGTCGGTCGCGGCCTCGACCAGCCGGGTCTGGTGGAGCGCCTCGCGGCGATCCCAGAAGGTGGTGATCAGCGAGGCGGCGAAGCTGCCCGCGGTGATCCGCGCGAAGTTCGAGATGCCGCTCGCCGAGGGCACCTTCTCGGGCGGGATGCCGTCGAGCAGGATGGTGAGCAACGGCACGAAGAACATGCTCATCGCGAGCCCCTGCAGCAGCAGCGGCGTCATCAGCACCAAGAAGCTCGAATCGGGCGTATAGTGCGAGCGCAGGAAATAGGAGGCCGCGAAGCACAGGAAGGCGGCGGTGCCGAGCCAGCGTGCATCGATCCTGAGCCGGCCGACGATGGGCGTCGCGATCACCGCGACGATGCCGCTGGGCGCCGCGACGAACCCCGCCCAGGTCGCGGTGTAGCCCATCTGCTCCTGCAGCCAGAGCGGCAGCAGCAGGTTGTTGGCGAAGAACAGCGCATAGCCCAGGCACAGCGCGATCACCCCGAAAGCGAAGTTGCGGCGCTTGAACAGCGAGAGATCGACGACGGGCTGCGCCTCGGTCAGCTCCCAGATCACCCAGGCGACGAAGCCGACGACCGCGCAGATCGCGAGCCCCGCGATCATCGGATTGTGGAACCAGTCGCGATCCTTGCCGAGATCGAGCACGGTCTGCAGGCTGAACACCCAGAAGGCGAGCAGGGCCAGGCCCACCGTGTCGATCGGCAGCTTGCGCGTCGGCGTCTCGCGGCTGGCGAGGAACCGCCAGCTGAGCAGCGCGCAGACGAGGCCGACGGGAACGTTGATCAGGAAGATCCATCCCCAGTGATAATTATCGGAGATATAGCCGCCCATCACCGGGCCCAGCACGGGCGCGACCAGCGTCGTCATCGCCCAGATGCCAAGCGCGGTGCCGCGCTTGTCGGGCGGGAAGATCGCGATCAGCAGCGCCTGGCTGCCCGGGATCATCGGCCCCGAGACCGCGCCCTGGAGGATGCGGAAGCCGATCAGCGAGGGCAGGCTCCAGGCGATCCCGCACAGGAAGGAGGCGATGGTGAACAGCACCACCGAGACGACGAAGGTGCGCACGACGCCGAAGCGCCCCATCAGCCAGCCGGTCAGCGGCACGGTGACGCCGTTGGCGACCGCGAACGAGGTGATCACCCAGGTGCCATTATCGGTCGAGACGCCGAGATTGCCCGCGATCGTGGGCAGCGAGACGTTGGCGATGGTGCCGTCGAGCACCTGCATGAAGGTGCCGAGCGCGAGCGCGATCGCCGTCACCGCGAGCGCCGGGCCGGTCAGCGGCGCGGTGCCGCCGGCCTGGCCGCCCGGCCCGCTCACCGCGCGGCGCCCATATTCTGCGCGATGATCCGGCGGATCGTCGCCTCGATCTGCGGCCCGCCATCGACGCTCTGCTGGACGCCGCCGGCAGGCGCGGTGCTCGCCGCGACCATCGGGCCCGAGCGCACGCTGGTGTCGACCGTGACGTTGACCGACAGGCCGATGCGCAGCGGATTGCGGGTCAGCTCGCGGGGATCGAGCGCGATCCGGACGGGGACGCGCTGGACGATCTTGATCCAATTGCCCGAAGCGTTCTGCGGCGGCAGCAGCGAGAAGGCGTTGCCGCTGCCCGCGCCCAGGCCGAGCAGCTTGCCGTGGAAGGTGACCGCGCTGCCATAGACGTCGGCCTTGATCGTCGCGGGCTGGCCGACGCGCAGATGCTGGAGCTGCGTCTCGCGGAAATTGGCGTCGACCCACAGGCTGTCGAGCGGCACCACCGCCATCAGCGGCGTGCCGGGCGCAACGCGCTGGCCGAGCTGGACGGTGCGCTGCGCGACGACGCCCGCGACCGGCGCTGCGATGTTCATATAGGCGCGGCTGATCGCGGCGCGGCGCACCGCCGCGGCGGCCGCCATCACCGCGGGATTGTCATAGACGCTGGTGCCCTGCACCGCGCTCGCCTGCTGCGCGCGCTTGGCCTCAGCGAGCGTCAGCGCGGCCTGCGCGGTGGTCACCGCGTCGGCGGCGTGGCTGAGCTCCTCGCCCGATACCGCGCCGTCGGCGGCGGCGGCCTTGCGGCGGCTATAATCGTTGCGCGCCTTGGAAAGGTCGGCCTGCGCGGTCGAGATTTCCGCCGACGCCTCGTCGACCCCGGCATTGTTCGAGCGGAACAGCCGCACCGCGCTGCCGAGATTGGCCTCGGCCGAGGCCAGGCCGACATCGTCGTTCGCCGGATCGAGATCGATCAGCGGCGCGCCAGCCGCGACGTGCTGCGTGTTGTCGGCGTGGAGCGCGAGCACGGTGCCGCCCTCGCGCGCGGTGATCGCGACGATGTTGCCGCCGACATAGGCGTCGTCGGTCGCCTCGCTGGGCGGCGCAAGCAGGATGCTGACGCCGTAGGCGATCGCGGCGATCAGTACGATCGCGCCGAGGATCAGGAAGCCGATGCGCCGTGCGCGCGGCCTGCCCTGCGCGGGCAGCGGCGGCAGGTCGGGCCGCTCGGCGGCGATATGATCGGCGACGCGCTCATTCTCCGTCTCGGAGACGTCGTCGCGGTCGAAGGGGGCGCTGTTGTCGGTCATGAATGCGTGTCCGAAACGGAGGCCGCGGCAAGCGGCTGGTGAGGATCGAAGCCGCCGCCCAGGGCAGCGACGAGCTGGATGCGGCGGGTCAGCGCGTCGGCCTGCAGCCCGACCAGATTCTGTTCGGCCTCGAGCAGGCGGAAACCCGAATCGACCGCGTCGAGCTGCGAGCCGAGGCCGGTGCGCGTGCGCACCTGATCGAGCCCGACGGTATCGCGCAGGCCGCGCAGGATATGGCTTTCGTCGGCGACGTCCTGGTCGGTCGAGCGGACGTTCGAGATCGCGTCGGCCGCCTCGCGCACCGCGGTCAGCACCGCGTCGTTGTAGCTCGCCACAGCGCCGTCGAGATCGGCGGTCGCACCCTTATAGTCGGCGCGCAGCCGGCCGCCCTCGAAGATCGGCACCGACAGCGCCGGGCCGGCGGCATAGGAGCCCGCGCCACCGGTGAAGAAATTGCCCAGCCCGATCGCGGCGAGGCCGCCCAGCGCCGAGATGTTGATGTCGGGGAGGAATGCCTTGCGCGCGACCTGCCGACCCTGGACCGCGGCCTCGATCCGCGCCTGGCCGGCGAGCAGATCGGGCCGCCTGCCGAGCAGATCGGCGGGGAGCAGATCGGGCACCACCGGCGCGCGATCGAGCGCGAGCGTCGGCTTGGCGATCTGCGGGTAGAAATCGGCGCCGCGGCCGACCAGCGCGGCGAGGGCGTGAACGAGCAGGTCGCGCTGCTGCACCGCCTGCGTCCGCGCCTGTTGCGCGACCGCGAGCAGCGTCTGCGCCTGATCGAGATCGAATTTGCTGGCGAGCTGGTTCCTGATCCGCGACCGGGTGAGACCGAGCGCGCGCTGCCGCGTCGCGACGAAGCCGTCGGCGACCTCGATCAGCCGCTCGGCGCGCGCCAGCCCGACATAGGTCTGCGCGATCGACACCGATACGGTCAGCCGCGCGGCGGCGGCATCGAGCCGCGCGGCGTCGGCCGAGGCGCCGGCCTGGCGCACCGCGGCGTGCTGGCGGCCGAATAGATCGAGATCCCAGCCGAGGCTCGCCCCGCCGAGCGCGAGATTGGCGGTGCTTCCGCCGATCGGCGGCGGCAGCAGCTTGCTGCCGATATGCGCGCGATTGACCATCGCGGTGCCGTTCACCTGCGGCAGCAGACCGGCATGTTCGACGTCGACCTGCGCCTCGGCGGCGCGGACGCGGGCGAGCGCCTGATCGAGCGACGGATTGCCCGCCAGCCCCATCGTCACCAGCCGGTCGAGCTGCGGATCGCCGAATGCGGTCCACCATGCCGGATCGATCGTCGCGACGCCGCCGCCAAGCCCCACCGATTCGGGCGCGACCTGCGCCACCTGCGGTTCGACGTGCGGCACCGCGGCGCATCCGGCGAGCAGCGCGGCCGCGATTAGCGGATAGATGCGGGCGCGGATCATGCCGCGGCCTCCGCCAGCTGATCGCCGCAGACGACGCGCTCGGCCGCGTCGAGCAGGCGGAGCAGCGCCGCCACCATGTGATCGACCTCCTGCTGTTCGAATTCGGCGAGCACCTCGTTCCACGCCTCGACGACATGGCGCTGCTGATCCGCGATCGCGGCGCGCCCCGCCTCGGTCACCGCCAGCCGGACGACGCGCCGGTCGGCCGCGCCGCGATCGCGCTCGATCAGCCCGCGCCGCTCGAGACTGTCGATCATGCGTGTCGTGGCGCCCGTCGTGATCGACAATTCACGGGCGAGCTCGCCCGCATTGCCGGCGACGCCATCGCGCACGACCTTGAGCGCGACCCATTGCATGAAGCTCAACTCGCGCGCGGCGAACCGCGATTCGACATGCGCCGTCATCAGCTTGTCGATGCGACGCAGCAGCCGGCCAGGGGCGCGATTGGCCGAACAATCTTCGAGCGTGAGAACCGCCATCCATCTTTTCCTGCACTATCTGCACGTGCAGATATATAGTTGGAAGATATCGTCAAGGGTGAAACGCATATTCGTCGGGCGCAGGATGTGACACGCCCGTTCCGATCGGCTATCTTCGGTCGAGCTGGAGCATGGCGGGGAGAGGGTCCGTCCGCTGCGGCTGCCAATAGGGAGTCGCCGATGCTCTACGTGCTCGCTCTTCTCATCGGCATCGTCGCCGGGTCGCGTACGATGATGGCGCCCGCCGCGATCGCCTGGGCCGCACGGCTCGGCTGGCTCGATCTCCACGGCAGCTGGCTGGCGTTTCTCGGCTATCGCTGGACGCCCTGGGTGATCAGCCTGCTGGCGCTCGCCGAGCTCGTCACCGATCAGTTGCCCGGCACGCCGAGCCGCAAGGTCCCCCCGCAATTCGGTGCGCGGATCGTCAGCGGGGCGCTATGCGGTGCGGCGGTGGGTGTCCCGGCGGGGCATTGGCCGATCGGCCTGCTGCTCGGCGCGGTCGGCGCGGTGCTGGGCACGCTGGGCGGTGCCGCGATGCGCGCCAATCTCGCCCGCGCGTTCGTCAACGACCATCCGGCGGCGGTGGTCGAGGATGTGATCGCGATCGGGCTGGCGACGGCGATCGCCTTTTCGCTGTGACGCGACCGGCATGACCCGCGCGTTCGACGCGATCGTCGTCGGCGCGGGGCAGGCCGGCCCACCGCTGGTCGGGCGGCTGACCGCCGCGGGCATGAAAGTCGCGCTGGTCGAGCGCCACCTGGTCGGCGGCACCTGTGTCAACACCGGCTGCACGCCGACCAAGGCGATGGTCGCCTCCGCCTATGCCGCGCACCTCGCGCGCCGCGCGGGCGATTATGGCGTGCGGATCGCGGGCGACATCGCGATCGACATGCCCGCGGTGACCGCGCGGCTGCAGGGGATCGCCGCCAAATCGCGCCACAACAACGAGACCTGGCTGGCGGGCATGGACGGCTGCACGCTGATCCGCGAGCAGGCGCGCTTCCTGGCGCCGGACCGCCTCCAGGTGGGCGACGAGACGATCACCGCGCCGCGCATCTTCCTCAACGTCGGCGGACGCGCGCTGTTGCCCGATATGCCCGGGATCGGCGAGATCGACGTGCTGACCAACAGCTCGATCCTCGAGCTGACCGAGGTGCCCGCGCATCTCGTCGTGATCGGCGGCAGCTATATCGGGCTCGAATTCGCGCAGGCCTTCCGCCGCTTCGGCGCCGAGGTGACGGTGATCGAGAAGGGATCGCGGATCGCATCGCGCGAGGACGAGGACGTCTCCGAAGCGCTCCGGCAGATCTTGGCGGAAGAAGGCATCGCGTTCCGGCTGAACGCCGAATGCATCCACTTCGCCAAGCATCCCGAGGGCATCGCCGCGGGCGTCGCCTGCACCGAGGGCGAGCCGGCGGTGATCGGCAGCCACGTGCTGATCGCGGTCGGCAGGCGGCCCAATACCGACGATCTCGGCCTCGACGCCGCCGGCCTCGCACACGACGCGCACGGCTATATCGGCGTCAACGACAGGCTCGAGACCAATGTCGCCGGCATCTGGGCGCTGGGCGATTGCAACGGTCGCGGCGCGTTCACCCACACCAGCTACAATGATTTCGAGATCGTCGCCGCCAACCTGCTCGACGGTGCCGATCGCCGCGTGATCGACCGGCTGCCCTGCTACGGGCTGTTCGTCGACCCGCCGCTCGGCCGGGTCGGGATGGGCGAGGCCGAGGCGAAGGCGAAAGGCCACCGCATCAAGGTGGGCAAGCGCGCGATGACGCGCGTCGGGCGCGCGGTCGAGAAGGGCGAGGCCAAGGGGTTCATGAAGATCGTCGTCGATGCGGACAGCGACGCGATCCTCGGCGGCGCGATCCTGGGGCCGGGCGGCGACGAGGCAGTGCACGTCATCCTCGACATGATGCAGACCGGGCAGACCGCGACCTCGCTCGCGCACACGGTGCATATCCATCCGACCGTGGCCGAGCTGCTCCCGACGATCGCGGGCGAGCTCAAGCCCGGCTGAGCCGGATCACCGCCCGCTCACAGGCCCTTGCGGATCTGATCCTTGATCGCGAAGGCCTCGCGCGTCCAATTGTCCCGCACCGGAGCGCTGCCGATCGTCACGATCCCGGCCTCTTCGACCAACGGATAGAGCTCGCGCTCCTCGCGATCGATCCGCTCGAGCAGCAATGCGAGAAATCGGCTCACCGCCGTGCCATAGCTGGTCCAGTCGGCGGCAACCCGCTGGGGAGTCCAGCTTTTCGCATGTTCGGCATAGGCGCCGAACTGCGCGCGCAATTCGGATTGGAACGCCCGGCCGGCGGCGTTGATCGCGGGCCGGCTATCCTGTTCGAGCTTACTGTAGAGATGGCGATCCTCGAAGGCGAGATGCGCCATCATCGTGCTGCCCAGATCCCAGCGAACGGCGGCCAACTCGGCCGGGTCGCACGGCGTCGGTGCGTCGATCAGCGCGCGCAGCCGGGCGGCGCACTGCCGCAGCCTGTCATGATCGCCCAGCATCCGTGCCAGCATGCTCGCCTCCCCGCATCAGGCTAAGTCACCCACGGCTAACAAAGCGTAAATCGACCGCGACACCGGATCGATGACGGGTCGGCGACTCCGGGCCAACGGCTCGCCGCAGATAGCGAACGGCTCGGCGCCGCGTCCGCCACGTCCCGTTTCATCCACAGTTTTCTTGGCGGCCGCGACGCGCCGGAAATCGGGCACTCGAATCCACGTCAAGCCCTGCGAGGCGCACCCCGCCGAAAATATGGCTCTTGTGCAGCGACTCGGGGCAAGGCACTATCCGTTGTGTTGGGCTATGGGGGCCGACACAAGATCGAGCAGAAGCACCGGGTTCGGCCTCGAATCCCGGAACGGACGTCCCATATATGGGACGAACGGAGAACATGCTCGCCTTGATCGCCGGCGGTGCTACTCTGCGTCGGGCACCCCCGAGTCGAACGGAATGGGAACGGGGAACAGAGCGATGGACCTTTCGGGTAGCAGCAGCGAGATGAGCATGACCGACGCGACGACCCTCGAATCCCCCCGCGCCGACGCCGATATCGGCGGCGCGCAGGTGAGCGGGGCCGGCCATGGCCAGGGCGCGCGGCCGCTGCCCTATGTGGTCGAGGTCGATCATTCGCGCGACGCGCGGCTTACCGATTTCGGCAAGAACACGCTCGACGACCGCTATCTGCTTCCCGGCGAAAGCTATCAGGACCTCTTCGTCCGCGTCGCCTCGGCCTATGCCGACGACCAGGCGCACGCGCAGCGGCTCTACGACTATATCTCGAAGCTGTGGTTCATGCCCTCGACGCCGGTGCTGTCGAACGGTGGCACCGGGCGCGGGCTGCCGATCTCCTGCTTCCTCAACTCGGTGCCCGACAGCCTCAACGGCATCGTCGAGACCTGGAACGAGAATGTCTGGCTCGCCTCGCGCGGCGGCGGCATCGGCACCTATTGGGGCAATGTCCGCGGCATCGGCGAACCGGTCGGCCTCAACGGCAAGACCTCGGGCATCATCCCCTTCGTCCGCGTGATGGACAGCCTGACGCTGGCGATCAGCCAGGGCTCGCTGCGCCGCGGCTCGGCGGCGGTCTATCTCGACATCTCGCATCCCGAGATCGAGGAGTTCCTCGAGATCCGCAAGACCAGCGGCGACTTCAACCGCAAGGCGCTCAACCTCCACCACGGCGTGCTCGTCACCGACGAGTTCATGAAGGCGGTGCGCGACGGCGCCGAGTTCGAACTGAAGAGCCCCAAGGACGGCTCGCGCCGCGGCGAGGTCAATGCGCGCGCGCTGTTCCAGAAGCTCGTCGAGGTGCGCCTCGCGACCGGCGAGCCGTACATCGTGTTCGCCGACACGGTGAACCGCACCATGCCCAAGTTCCAGCGCGACGTCGGGCTCAAGGTCTCGACCTCGAACCTGTGCTCGGAGATCACGCTGCCGACCGGCAAGGACCAATATGGCGAGCTGCGCACCGCGGTCTGCTGCCTGTCGTCGCTCAATCTCGAAATGTGGGACGAGTGGAACGGCCACCCGCAGTTCATCGAGGACGTGATGCGCTTCCTCGACAATGTGCTGACCGACTTCATCGACCGCGCCGAGCCCGGCATGGAGCGCGCGCGCTACAGCGCCAGCCGTGAACGCTCGGTGGGGCTGGGGGTGATGGGCTTCCACAGCTTCCTCCAGGCGCGCGGGCTGCCGTTCGAGGGGGCGATGGCGAAGAGCTGGAACATCAAGATGTTCCGCCACATCCGCGGTCGCGCCGACGAGGCCTCGATGCAGCTCGCGCACGAGCGCGGCCCCTGCCCCGACGCCGCCGACCAGGGCGTGATGGAGCGTTTCAGCTGCAAGATGGCGATCGCGCCGACCGCGTCGATCTCGATCATCTGCGGCGGCACGAGCGCGTGCATCGAGCCGATCCCGGCGAACATCTACACGCACAAGACGCTGTCGGGCAGCTTCTCGATCAAGAACCCCTATCTGCAGAAGCTGCTCGCGACCAAGAGCAAGGACAGCGACGCGGTGTGGAACACGATCCTCGAACGCGGCGGATCGGTGCAGCATCTCGACTTCCTCACCACCGAGGAGAAGGATTGCTACAAGACCAGCTTCGAGATCGACCAGCGCTGGCTGATCGAGCTCCAGGCCGACCGCACGCCCTATATCGACCAGGCGACCTCGCTCAACCTGTTCATCCCCGCCGACGTCGAGAAGTGGGACCTGCTGATGCTCCACTTCCGCGCGTGGGAGCTGGGGCTCAAGTCGCTCTACTATCTGCGCTCGAAATCGGTGCAGCGCGCCGGGTTCGCGGGCGGGGTCGAGAGCGACAACACGATCGAGCTCAAGCAGATCGATGCCGCCGAGACCGATTATGACGAATGCCTCGCGTGCCAGTGAGGGCTTGATCCCTAGCCGTTCGTGCCGAGCGAAGTCGAGGCACCGAGAGGCGAGCCTGGTGTTCGGAGCATGTCCCTCGACTTCGCTCGGGACGAACGGTGTCAGGGTCGAGCGGATACAATGATCCGTCTGCGCTGAGCGAACGGTGGTGGGTTAGGCCGCGGGGCATGCGGTCGTAAGGGAGACGAAACCGGCATGACGTTCACCAGTAAGCTTCTCGCCGGCGCGGCGCTGCTCTCGCTGAGCTTTGGCAACACGCTCGCGCTCGCCGCCGCCCCCGACGCGCACGCGACCGAAGCGCGCTTCGACGCGTCGATCTCGACCGCCGACCAGCTCGCCTGGCTCAAGGATTTCTCCTCCGCCCCCAATCATGTCGGCTCGCCGCACGACAAGCACAATGCCGAGACCACGCTCGCGCTGTTCAAGTCGTGGGGCTGGGACGCGCACATCGAGACCTTCTCGGTACTCTATCCGACACCGATCTCGACCACGATCGAGATGATCACCCCGCAGCACGTTACGCTGGGCGGCCAGGAGCCGGCGGTGCCGGGCGACGACACCTCGTCCAACACCGCGGGCGCGCTGCCGCCTTATGTCGCCTATCAGGGCGACGGCGACGTCACCGCGCCCGTCGTCTACGTCAATTACGGCATGCCCGACGATTATGAGGCGCTGGCGCGGCGCGGGATCGACGTGCGCGGCAAGATCGTGCTCGCGCGCTACGGTGCGGGCTGGCGCGGGCTGAAACCCAAGCTGGCGCAGGAACATGGCGCGGTCGGCTGCCTGATCTATTCGGATCCCGCCAATGACGGCTATGCCGAGCATGATAGCTATCCGCGCGGCGGCGGGCGGCCCGAAAATGGCGTCCAGCGCGGCTCGGTGCAGGACATGACGACCTATCCGGGCGATCCGCTCACCCCCGGTATCGGCGCCACCGCCGACGCCAAGCGGCTGACCCGCGAGACCGCGCCGACGATCCTAAAAATCCCGACGTTGCCGATCTCCTATGCCGATGCGACCAAGCTGCTCGCCGGGCTCGAAGGCCCGATCGCGACGGGCAAGGCGCGCGGCGGACTGCCGCTCGCCTATCATTATGGCGGCACCGGCGCGGTGACCGCGCATCTCGCGGTCAAGTCGGACTGGTCGATGAAGACGCTGTACGACGTCATCGCGATGATGAAGGGCAAGACCCGCCCCGACGAGTGGGTGATCCGCGCCAACCACCGCGACGGCTGGGTGTTCGGCGCCTCCGATCCGCTCTCTGGCCACGGCGCGATGCTGTCCGAGGCCAAGGCGCTGGGCGCACTCGCCAAATCGGGTTGGAAGCCCGAACGCACGATCGTCTACGCCAGCTGGGACGGCGAGGAGCCCGGCCTGCTCGGCTCGACCGAATGGGCCGAGACGCATGCCGCAGAGCTGCAGCGCAAGGCGGTGCTGTACATCAACACCGACGTCTCCGAGCGCGGCTTCCTCGGCGCCGAGGCGAGCCACGACCTCCAGCATTTCATCAACCAGGCGGCACGCGACGTGACCGACCCCGAGACCGGCGTCTCGGTGCTCGACCGCCAGCGCGCGCATGTCCTCGCCGACGATTTCGACACGGGCGGCGGCGAGGCGGCGGAGGTCAAGGCGGCGAAGGCGGGCGGCGACATCCCCGTCGGCGCGCTGGGCTCGGGCTCGGACTATTCGAGCTTCCTCCAGCATCTCGGCATCCCGTCGATGAACCTCGAATTCGCCGGCGAGGATGCGTCGGGCGGCTCCTATCATTCGATCTACGACAGCTTCTACCACGTCACGCATTTCGACGATCCGGGCCTGGTCTATGGCGCGGTGCTGTCCAAGCTGGTCGGGCGGCTGGTGCTGCGCGCCGCCGACAGCGACGTCGGCCCGGCGCGCTATGCCGACATGGCAGGCACGATCGCGCGCTATGTCGGCGAGGTGAAGAAGCTCGCCGACGACCAGCGCGCCAAGGATCTGTCGCGCGAGGAACTGAGCGCGGCGGGCGACTTCAAGCTCGGCTCGGACCAGACCGATCCGACCATCGCGCCGTCCGCGAAGCCGACGACGCCACTGATCGACATGCTGGTGCTAGAGAAGGCCTCTGATCGCCTGATGCGGTCGGCGGCCTCGGCGGACGCCGTGGTGGCCAAGGCGGACATGCTGTCGCCCGCGGCGCGCGTGAAGCTCGACGCGGATCTGCGCGGGATCGACCAGCTGCTGCTCGATCCGCAGGGCCTCCCGTCGCGGCCCTGGTACCAGAACATGATCTACGCGCCGGGCACGCTCACCGGCTATGGCGCCAAGACGCTGCCCGGCATCCGCGAGGGGATCGAGCAGCGCCGCTTCGCGGACGCCACCGCCTATGTCGCGAAGGTGGCCGCGGTGCTCAACGCCTATGCGGACCGGCTCGACATGGCCGTGAAGGACGCGGGGAAATGACACTGGGGGTGCCCTTCACCCCTCTCCCCGACGGGGAGAGGGAGGGGACCGCCGGCGTCAGCCGGTGGGAGGGTGAGGGCACGCAGCGTGCGCTTCGGGCGGCCTGCGCCCTCACCCAACTCCGACTAGGCGGCTGCGCCACCAAGTCTTCGTATCCCTCTCCCCGCCGGGGAGAGGGTTTACAGCGCTCGCAAAACGACACGAAAACGCCTATATTCCCGTCGATGCTGCCGTCACTCGGCCTCTTCGAACAGATCATAGGCGACGTCGGCATTGGCGCTGAGCCGCACCGTGCCGTCCTCGACGTCGGCGACGAGGCCGAGCGGGATGTAGTGATGCTTGGCGCCCTGCCCGTCCTCGGTCTGCGCGCTGTCGGCCTTGGTGAGCTTGATGCGGTCGCCGTCGAGATGGTCGACGGTGCCGAGATGGACGCCGTCGGCGCCGATCACATTGGCATGTTCTTTGATCTGGGTCGCATCGACCATGGTCAATCTCCTTCACTGGGGGTTCGGAGGGCAGAACGCACGACGTCGCGTTTCGGCGCAATCTTTGCCTGTTCCCCGGCGCAGGCCGGGGCCCAGGCCCCACGTCTCGGACTGGACCCCGGCTTTCGCCGGGGAACGGCACCCCATTTCACCCCATCTCTCGCACTCGCCGCCTGAAGGACTCGTCCCATGTCGCTCCTCGAAGCCTCCCGCCAGTACAAGCCGTTCGAATATCCCTGGGCGTTCGAATATTGGAAGCGCCAGCAGCAGCTCCACTGGCTGCCCGAGGAGGTGCCGCTCGGCGAGGATTGCCGCGACTGGGCGCAGAAGCTCACCGATCACGAGCGCAATCTGCTGACGCAGATCTTCCGCTTCTTCACGCAGGCCGACGTCGAGGTGCAGGATTGCTACCACGAGAAATACGGCCGCGTGTTCAAGCCGACCGAAGTCAAGATGATGCTCACCGCCTTCTCCAACATGGAGACGGTGCACATCGCCGCTTACTCGCACCTGCTCGACACGATCGGCATGCCCGAGAGCGAATACAGCGCCTTCCTCCAATATAAGGAGATGAAGGACAAGCACGACTATCTGGGCAAGTTCGGCGTCGACAGCGATCAGGACATCGCGCGGACGCTGGCGATGTTCGGCGGCTTCACCGAGGGTCTGCAGCTGTTCGCCAGCTTCGCGATGCTGATGAACTTCCCGCGCTTCAACAAGATGAAGGGCATGGGGCAGATCGTCACCTGGTCGATCCGCGACGAGACGCTGCACTGCGAGGGCATCATCAAGCTGTTCCACGCCTTCTGCGAGGAGCGTCAGTGCATGACGCCCGCGGTGCGCGACGACATCATGGACATGTGCCAGAAGACGGTGCGGATGGAGGACGCGTTCATCGATCTCGTCTTCGAGATGGGCCCGGTCAACGGCATGACCCCCAAGGACATCAAGAAATACGTCCGCTTCGTCGCCGACTGGCGGCTGGGGCAGCTGGGGATGAAGCCGATCTACATGATCGAGGAGCATCCGCTGCCGTGGCTGGCGCCGCTGCTCAACGGCGTCGAGCACGCCAATTTCTTCGAGGCGCGCGCGACCGAATATTCCAAGGCGGCGACGCGCGGAAACTGGGGCGAGGTGTGGGACTCGTTCGACCGGCGCAAGGCGGCGAGCCGGGTGCCCGTGGCAAACGAGGATGCGGCCGAGCCCGAGGGGGACATGTTCGCGCGGGCTGGGGTCGCGGCGGAGTAACAGGGATGTCGATGGCCGCGTTCCATGACTAGGGCTTCGTACTCGCCCCATGACGTACGTGAGGTAGCGAACTTTGTCCTTCAGAGATCTTTTGATCAAAAAATAACAGTTACAAATCTGTCTCTAAACAAAATACTATATTTTCTACATGCAGCATTTTTACAGGAGCTTGACCGCCCTTTAATTGGTGCAAAAATAGAAGCTTGGAATCACGGACCGGTTTATAGAGAGATTTATCATCAATTTAAGAGGTTCGGATCAAATAGAATAGTCGAACTGGCGCGAAAACTAGACCCGAACACGGGTCGATATGAGATCGTGAGAACTGGTTTTAACGAATCTGAGAGACGATTTTTGGACGCTCGGTGTGACGAACTTCTTCGGATATCGGCTGGAAAACTTGTGGACATGGCGCACATATCAGATGGTCCATGGCACCGGGCGAGATATAATGACGGTTCGGTGAACCCCGGAGTCGAGATAACAAATGAAATGATTCGAGACCCTTTGGAAATTGAGTCGAGGCATTAACCATGGCGAGCGAAGCTCAAATTCTTGCAAAACTTGATCGACCGCCCGCGGCCCACAATTGGGCGCGATCGAACTTTCAGGAGCAGAGCCAGACTACAAGAGCGCTCGTCAATCTTGCATTCGGTTTCCCGCAGGTGTCATATCAGTGGGCGATCCGCATAATTCAGATCGTGCTGGCTGACGCCCGAACAGACCAAGAGGCAGAAGCTTTGCTTCGTCGCTGCTGTCCAGCGGTTCAACTTGAGCGCAACGCGGATCTGCTGCAAGCGTTTCTAGCATACAGAGCAGTAAGGCAGTTTGACGGATTGCCGGTGTATCCCGAGTTTTACGGCTGCTTCATGGCTGGTGCTGACGTAAGCGTACCGGTGAGGCCAACCGCGATCATCCGAGAAAACGGTGTACTTAAGCCGATATTTGTAATTCCCTGGGCGCACAACGGCCTCAAGTATTTTCAACGACGCTTGTTATCGACTTTGTACGAAGATGCGATCTACTCGCTGACGGACTTCCGCAAATCGCAAGGGGAAGTTTTGATATTTCCCGAGGACGCGTACGGTAATCGGTGTGTTGATCGCTGGATTCGAGGATCGTACGATCTATTATCGCGGCAGGAACTCGTAGCCCAAGTCGAGCGATTTGTAACGGCGCGTCAGGAAGCCCGTTTAGAGATTCCAGTGCGGCTTAAGGCTCAGGAGGCGAAGCGTAGCGCTGCTAGCGACGCTCGCCGTCGACCGGATTCCTCCGATCCATCTAACCCGATTACCTGACATTTGTACGCGTTGACGGAAGTGGCCTACGATCGTAAATCTAAACAGAAATGGGCGCCCCCGACGACGTCGGAGGTGCCCCGAACTCGATCCGGAGTACCTCCCGGGGGGAAGTCGAAAGCAGCGCCGGCTCGCCGCGTGGGTTCGATCCCGGCTGCGGCCTGACGCCCCGACACCCCTAGCGAAAACGAGACAAGGCAGGCGCCTGCTGCCGATGCCGCGCTTTCCATCCCCGCGCCGTCACCATATCCTGCGCGACATGAGACGCCTCGATATGCGAACGGTGGTTAGCCGCTTGGCGGCCACGGCGATGCTGCTCCTCGCCATCCCGGCGCTGGCCGCGCGCGAGCCCGCGCCGACCGTCACCACCGATCCCGACGCGGCCACCATCACCGTCTCAGGCGCGCATCATGTCCATAAGCCCGCGCTCAACCTGATCCGCACCGACTGGTGGCTGCGCGGGCAGATCGTCCGCGGCGTGGCGGGCGATCCGGCGCTGATGGTCGCGATCGATCTACCCGGCTGGGCGGCGCTCGACACCGCGACCGACGCATCGGGAGCGCGGTTCGCCGTCGCCGTGCTCGCGCGCGGCCCCAGCCCGCTGCTCCACGGCGAGAATGCCGAGCGCGTCGCGATCGCGCTGCCCCGCGCGCTTGCCGAGAAGGCCGCGGCGACCGGGCTGGCCATCACCGTCGCCGGCAAGCTCCGCGCCTTCCCGATCGCGGTGCCGGGCGCGACGATCCGGGCCTTTTTGAGCGGCTATGATGCCGCGGCCGCCGCGCAGAGCGCCGCCGCGTCGCCGCCCGCCGCGTCGCCGGCCCCCGCACCGGCGCTCCCGCCGCCCGTCCCTGCCCCGGCAAAGCCCGAACCCCAGCCCGAACTGCAGCCCGCGCAGCCGCCACCGCCCGCCCAGACGCCGGCAGCGCCCGCCGTCGATCCGGCCGCGGCCGCGCCGAGCGATGAATTTCCGGTCGCGACGCTCGGCATCGTGATCCAGCCGACGGCGTTCGGCGCCATGCTGATCGCGGTCACGCCCGGCTCCCGCTTGGCCAGGCTCGGCATCGAAGCGGGGGACTTCATCGCGGGCGTCGACGGCAAATCGATCAAGGGGCTGAGCGGCGCGGCAATGGCGGCGCGGATCGCGGCACCCCAGGTGCGGACGCTCAACTGCATCGCCGACGGCGACGTCCAGATCCGCTGAGCGCGCGAACGGAAAAGGGGCGTGCCCGATACGCTGGACACGCCCCGAACTGACAACCGACGGCACTCCCGGGGGGAAAGTTGAAAGCGCCGCCGGCTTGGGAGCGTTGTCGGCGCGCCGCCTTGCGCTTGCGTGTCGGCGTTGAAACAATCCCTCGGCTCGTCTGAAAAAATCGAATTTTTGTTGAACATCATAATCTTAGCGGTGCGGCTTTCGCGAGACCGCATCTGGTGTCATAGTCGTCCAATACACAGGATAGTTACCGGAGAATCGCGATGATCGCTCGCACCGCCCCGCTGCTCGCCGCCGCCCTGCTGGTCTCGGCATGCAGCGTCCACACGCACGACAGCCATGGCAATGACGACGCCAGCATCACGATCGGCAACGCCGCCGACGGCAATGGCGACGGCAATACGCAGAGCGTTTCGATCAACGTGCCGGGTTTCTCGGCCAAGGTGAACGTCCCCGGTCTCGATCTGGGCAGCGACACCACCAAGATCGACGACATGCAGATCTTTCCCGGCACCAAGGTCGACGGCGTCAAGATCACCGGCCACGCGAGCGACGGCTCGGGCGGCGACAGCCAGGGCAATGTCGAGATGGGATTCACCGCGCCCGCCGATCCCGCCAAGATCGTCGACTGGTATCGCCGCCAGGCGCAGCAGCAGGGCTGGACGATCGTGCCGCCCGCCGGCGCCAACCAGTTCCAGGCGACCAAGCAGGAAAGCGGCCACGGCACCACGCAGTTCGCGCTGCAGGTCGCCGATGCGGCGGGCGGCAGCAGCGGCCGCTTCTTCGTCTCGGGCCGCTGAGCGCGTTCCGCGTGCCGCCCCCTTTCGGGACAGGGGGCGCACCGTCGGCGATGCGGCCAAGGCGCTGATAGGATAGGCGGAAGGCGTCACGACAGGACGTTTCTCCGATGCGCCACACCCTTCCGCTCGCTCTCGCGCTGCTCGCCTCGGTGGCCGCCTGCCACAAGGCACCGCCGCCCGCCAACAGCCTCGACGCGCTCGACAATGATCTCGTCAACGGCACGGTCGCGGACGAGAGCCCGGCCAACCGGGCACTCGCCGGCGCGATCCGCGTCGATCCCGCCAAGACGGGTAGGCGCACCCGCCAGTCCGCACCGATCGCCGAGCGGTCGGCGCACGACCAGGCGGCGATGCCGCCGGTCACCGAGGATGGCGAGGGCAGCCTGGTCGATGCGGGTGCGGGGTGCCTCGGCGGCCTCGTCTATGCGAACAGCTGGGCGACCAAGCTGCCCGCCGACCTGCCGATGCACCCCGCCGCCAAGCTCAGCGAAGCCGCCGGTCACGACGGCGCCTGCCAGGCCCGCGCGGTCAGCTTCACCGTGCCGGGCGATCGCGGGCAGCTGCTCGGCTGGTATCAGGCCAAGGCGCAGGCGGCGGGCTATACGGTCGGCCGCGCGGACGATGCCGACGACTGGATCCTCACCGGCAAGAAGGGCGCATCGGTCTATCACATCCTGTTCGGCGCACCCGCCCATGGCGAGACGCCGGTCGACTATGTCTGGATCAACGGCGGCTGATGGCTGAGCCGTTCCCCGGCGAAAGCCGGGGCCCAGGCCCCACGCACCTCTTCGAGCGCAGCGCCAGCCATGAACGGCGGGCCTGGGCCCCGGCCCGCGCCGGGACCGAAGACGGCGCGCGCATGGCGAGGCACTAGCCCGCCAGGCGCGGCTGCTCTAAGGCGCATCGCATGCCCCTTCTTCTCGTCATGATCGGCGGCGCGTTCGGCGCCGGGCTGCGCTATATGGTCGGCCGGCTGTCGCTCGCGCTGGTCGGCCCCGGCTATCCGTGGGGAACCTGGGCCATCAACCTGTCGGGCGGGCTGCTGATGGGGCTGCTCGCCGGGCTGCTCGCGCGGCACCCGTCGGCGGGCAACGAGAATATCCGGCTGCTGCTCGGTGCCGGAGCGCTCGGCGGCTTCACCACCTTCTCCACCTTCAGTCTCGAGGCCGCGAACATGATCCAGCGCGGCGAATGGGGCAGCGCGCTGGTCTACGTCACCAGCTCGGCGGTCGGCGCGATCCTGCTATTGTTCGCCGGCCTCGCGCTTTCACGAATGGTCCCGGCATGAGCAAGAATCCCAACGACCCGAACGACGTCCGCCAGTTCAAGGTGGCGGCCGACGACGACGGCATCCGCCTCGATCGTTGGTTCAAGCGGCATCTGCCCGATGCGACCTTCAACACCGTGTCGCGCTGGGCGCGCACCGGCCAGCTTCGCGTCGACGGCAAGCGCGCGACGCCCGGCGACCGCATCGAGCAGGGCCAGACGATCCGCGTCCCCCCGCTCGAGGCGGTCGATCCCGACGCGCGGCCGGCAGCCAAGCCCAAGCGCGAGCGGCCCGAACTCTCGGCGGACGAGACCGAGTTCGCGCAGAGCCTCGTGATCCACAAGGATTCGGCGGCGATCGTGATCAACAAGCCGCCGGGCCTCGCGACGCAGGGCGGCACCAAGACCGAACGCCATGTCGACGGCCTGCTCGATGCGCTGACCTACGAGGCGGAGGGGCGGCCCAAGCTCGTCCACCGGCTCGACAAGGACACGTCGGGCGCGCTGGTCGTCGCGCGCAACGCGCGCGCCGCCGCCTTCTTCGCCAAGAGCTTCTCGAGCCGCACCGCGCGAAAAGTCTATTGGGCGATCATCGCGGGGGTGCCCTCGATCGAGGACGGCATGATCGAGCTGCCGATCGCCAAGCAGCCCGGCACCGGCGGCGAGAAGATGTATGTCGACGAGAAGGAGGGCGCGCCCTCGCGCACGCGTTACCGCGTGATCGAGCGCGCGGGCAACCGCGCCGCCTTTGTCGAGCTCCACCCGCTGACCGGGCGCACGCACCAGTTGCGCGTCCACATGGCGGCGATCGGCCACCCGATCGTCGGCGACGGCAAATATGGCGGCCCCGAGAGCTTCCTCACCGGCGGCGTCTCGCGCAAGATGCACCTCCACGCGCGGCGCATCCGCATCGACCATCCCGACGGCGACGTGATCGACGTGCGCGCCGAGCTGCCCCGGCATTTCGCCGAGAGCCTCGCGCATCTCGGCTTCGACACCGAGCTCGCCGACGCGCTGCCGATCGACGAGCCCAAATTCTCGGCGACCTCCGAGGGCAAGCGCCGCGCGGCCGCCCACGCCGCCAAGGATCGCCGCCGCGAACGCAAGGGGGAACGGCGCGGACGAGGGCGCGAATGACGGCGAGCCAATTCATCCTCCCCGGGACGGGGAGGATCGATAGATGACGCATCTCGCCATCTTCGATTGCGACGGGACGCTGGTCGACAGCCAGGCGACGATCTGCGACGCGATGGAGCATTGCTTCGCGGGCGCCGGCCTGCCCGCGCCCGATCGCGCGGCCGTCCGCCGCATCGTCGGGCTGAGCCTGCCGCAGGCGATGCGCGCGCTGCTTCCCGATGCCGACCACGCGCATCATCGCGCGCTTGCCGAGGCCTATAAGGCGAGCTTCCACCAGCTTCGCTGCGACGGACGCGTCGAGGAGCGGCTCTACGAGGGCGTCGCCGAGATGCTCGCGACGATGGCGGAGGACGGCTGGCTGCTCGGCGTCGCGACGGGCAAGTCGGATCGCGGGCTCAGGCTCGTGCTCGATCATCACGGCCTCGCGCACCGGTTCGTCACGCTGCAGACCGCCGACCGCCACCCGTCCAAGCCGCATCCGTCGATGGTCGAGCGGGCGATGGCCGAGGCGGGCGCGGCGGCGCGCGACACGGTGATGATCGGCGACACCAGCTTCGACATCGCAATGGCGCGCAACGCCGGCGTCCGTGCGATCGGCGTCGGCTGGGGCTATCACGAGCCCGCCGAGCTGATCGCCGAGGGCGCCGACGCGGTCGCGACGACGCCCGCCCAGCTTCCCGCCCTCTGCGCCAAGGAAACCGCATGACCCCCGATCCCGACACGCGCGCGCGCGACCGTTTCGCGATCCTGATGGGATTGCGGGCGGGCGGCGGCGTGCTGATCCTGCTCGGGCTGTGGATGGCGCTCGGCGGCAGTCTCGGCGGCGCATACGGGTTCGGCGCGGTGTTGATGGTGGCGGGTTTCGTCGGCATGGTCGTGCTGCCGCAGATCCTCGCGCGTCGCTGGCGCACCCCCAAATGACCCCCGCCAAGCGCTTCTGGACCAAGGTCGCGATCGTCGAGCGCGGCATCTCGCTCGACGGCCGCGCGCTCAAGACGCCCGCGCGCACCGCATTGCAGCTGCCGACCGATGCGCTTGCCGCCGCGGTCGCCGAGGAGTGGCGGGCGGTGGAGGGCGACATCGATCCGCGCGCCATGCCGCTGACCGGTCTTGCCAATGCCGCGATCGATCGCGTCGCGCCCGACGTCCCCGCCTTCGTCGCGGGGCTGGCGCGCTACGCGCAGGCCGATCTGCTCTGCTACCGCGCCAGCCACCCCGCCGAATTGATCGCGGCGCAGGGCGAGACCTGGGATCCCCCGCTCGACTGGGCGCGATCGCGCTACGACATCGACTTCGTCGTCACCGGCGGGATCGTCCATGTCGATCAGCCCGCCGAGACGATCGCGCGGCTCGGCGCGGCGCTGGCGACGCGCGACGCCTTCCATCTCGCCGCGCTGTCGCCGCTGGTCACGCTGTCGGGGTCGCTGGTTCTGGCCCTCGCACTCGCCGAGGGTGCGATGACCGAGCAACAGGCATGGGAGGCCGCCGAGCTCGACGAGCTCTGGCAGGCCGAGCAATGGGGCGAGGACAGCCTCGCCAAGATGATGCGCGACGACAAACGCCGCGATTTCCGCGCCGCGGCACGCTTTCTCGCGCTGCTCGACTGAGGCCTGGCAGGGTCCGCCGACGCCGTCGCCGGGCTCGGCTATCTTTCGCCCGGACTTTGGCCTATGGTGACACCGCTGACGTCGCTCGCGACGGATAATGGGCCGCCTTGGCTCCCTTTGTCCATTTCTTGCTTCTTCGACGCCGGGATGCGGCCGCGGTGGCCGCATGCCCGTCACATTGGACAAAAGGCTCCACAGATGATCACCGGAACAGTCAAATTCTTCAATGCCGACAAGGGCTATGGCTTCATCGCGCCCGAGGGCGGCGGGGACGACGCGTTCGTTCACATCAGCGCCGTCGAGCAGGCCGGCATGCGCACGCTCGATCGCGACCAGCGCGTCTCGTACGAGCTCGAGACCGATCGTCGCGGCAAGACGTCGGCGGTCAACCTCCAGTCTGCCTGATCGGACAGCGGCGGGCGCCATGGTGGTGCCCGCCGCATCCTTCTGATCGGGAGCCGCGCATGTCGATGTTGATCTTTTATCGCGAGCAGGAAGCGCAGCAGCAGGGCGAAGCCGATGCCGCGCTGCTCGACAATGTGCGCGACCGCTGCCAGCGCGCCGCCGATGCATGGCGCGTGCTCGCCGACCGCATGGAACGCGCCGACACGATGCGCGCGACCCGCCTCGCCGAGAACCAGGCGCTGCTGGTGCCCGATGCGGACGAGCTTCCCGATGGTGATGCGCCGACCGCGGCTGCGCTGCCGGGCTGACACCGGGCACGTACCGACCAGCCGGCTCGCACGAGCCGATTCTCATATCTAGGACGACAACGCCATGTCGCGCGCCATCAACGTCAATGCCACGCAAGAGCATGTCCTCGCCACCTGCACCAAGCACAAGGCGACGGTCAGCGTCATCGAGTCGCTGCATTCGGGCGGCACCCGCGTGGTGTTCAAGAATGCGCACGACGCCGCCGTCGTCGCCAAGGCCTATGGCTCGAAGCTGCTCACCGGTGAAGTGACGCGCACGCCGATGCGGCTGCGCCACAACTGATTTTGGCGGCTGGCACGCTGACCTCCCTTGTGCTCCTGCGAAGGCAGGAGCCCAGGGAAGCGAGCGTAGCGCCTGAAATCCTGGGCTCCTGCCTTCGCAGGAGCACGGACCGGCACTGACGCGCCTCACCCCTCGCCCGGCACGACGATCACCTTGCCGATCGCACGCCGCGCGGCGAGCCAGGCGATCGCCTCGCCGCCTTGCGCGAGCGGCCAGCGCCGGTCGATGCGCGGGCTGATCGCCCCTTCCGCCCACCAGGCGAGCAGCTGCGCGACGTTCGCCGCCTCGCGTTCCGGCGCGCGCATCGCATGCGCGCCCCAGAATACGCCGCGCACGTCGCACGCCTTGAGCAGCGTCAGGTTGAGCGGCAGCTTGGGAATGCCGGCGGGAAAACCGACGACCAGATAGCGCCCCTCCCACGCGATCGATCGCAGCGCGGGCTCGGCATAGTCGCCGCCGACCGGATCATAGATGACATGCGCGCCGTCGCCGCCGACCGCTTCCTTGAACGCGCCTGCCAGCGCCTTCGACGCCGCCTTGTCGAACGGCGCACGGCCATAGATCAGCGTGCGATCCGCGCCCGCTTCGCGCGCAGCCACCGCCTTCTCCTCGTCCGACACCGCCGCGACGACGGTCGCGCCCAGCGCCTTGCCGATCTCGATCGCGGCGAGCCCGACGCCACCTGCCGCGCCCAGCACGAGCAGCGTCTCGCCCGCCCTGAGCTGGCCGCGATCGACCAGCGCATGATAGCTGGTCGCATAGGTCATCAGCAGCGCGGCGCCCTCGGCGGCATCGCGCCCCTCGGGCAGGCGCACCGCGCGCACCGCGGGGACGATCGCCTGCTCGGCAAGCCCGCCATGGCCGATCACCGCCATCATCCGGTCGCCGACCGACCAGCCCTCGACCCCCGCGCCGACCGCCTCGACGGTGCCCGCGATCTCGCTGCCTGGCGCGAACGGCCGCGGCGGCTTGAACTGGTACAGATCCTCGATGATCAGCACGTCGGGATAGTTGATCCCGCACGCCTCGACGCGGACGCGCAGCTCGCCCTTGCCGGGCTCGGGCGTCGGCATGTCGATCAGTTGCAGCGTGTCGGGGCCGCCGGCTGCGGTCGATACCAAGGCCTTCATCGCATCTTCTCCCGTAACGTGATTGCTTTCCGGCCGCCCTTCGCACAGGCACCATCCGGCAACCGACGACGAAGAGAAAACCGATCATGGATTTTGAGGCCGAGCCGACGCCCGAAGCGCTCGTCGCGGGATTGCGGACGCTGCTCGACATCGAGACGATCGACACCGATCTCTATCGCGGGCCCCGTCTGCCCGGCGGCAGGGGCCGCGTATTCGGTGGCCAGGTGATCGCGCAGGCGCTGGTCGCGGCGATGCGTTCGGTCGGCGGCGGCCGCGTCGCGCATTCGCTGCACGCCTATTTCATGCGCCCCGGCGACGAGCAGCTGCCGATCGTCTATCGCGTCGTGCGCGATTTCGAGGGGCGCAGCTTCGCCACGCGCCGGATCATCGCGATGCAGAAGGGCGAGCCGATCCTCAACATGGCCGCCTCGTTCCAGCTGCCCGAGGAGGGAATGGCGCATCAGTCGGCGATGCCCGACGCGCCGCCGCCCGAGACGCTGATGTCCGATCGCGTGCTGCTCGAACGCGACCGCGCCGAACTGCCCGCCGACTTCGTCCACTTCATGCTGCGCCCCCGGCCGATCGAGATGCGATCGATCGATCCGCGATCGCCGCTGCGCCCCGAACAGCGGCCGCCCTTCGCGGCAGGCTGGTTCCGCGCGGTGGCGCCGCTCGGCGATGACCCCGACCTGCACCGCGCAGTGCTCGCTTATGCCTCCGATCTGATGCTGCTCGGGACGTCGCTGCTGCCGCACGGCGTCAGCGTGATCAGGGACGAGATGATTACAGCGAGCCTCGATCATGCGGTCTGGCTGCACGAGCCCTTCCGTGCCGACGAATGGATGCTCTACGTCACCGATAGTCCCTGGTCGGGCCATGCGCGCGGCTTCAACCGCGGGCAGATCTTCAGCCGCGACGGCCGGCTGGTCGCGAGCATCGCGCAGGAAGGGCTGATCCGCCGCCGCGCGCGCTAGGCGCGCCGGACCGGCAAGGCCCGCGATGCGATCGGCGCTTCTGCGTTCGTGCTGAGCCTGTCGAAGCACCGTTCTCGTCCTTCTGCCTTTCGAAAAGAAAAAACGGTCGTTCGACAAACGCAGGACGAACGGGCGGGATACGTCACCGCTCAGAGCACCTCGAACAGCCCCGCCGCGCCCATTCCGCCGCCGATGCACATCGTCACGACGACATGGCGGACACCGCGCTTCTTGCCCGCGAGCAGCGCATGGCCGACCATCCGCGCACCCGACATGCCGTAGGGGTGCCCGATCGAGATCGCGCCGCCGTCGACATTGAGCCGGTCATCGGGGATGCCGAGCCGATCCTGGCAGTAGAGCACCTGCACCGCGAACGCCTCGTTGAGCTCCCACAGCCCGATGTCGTCCATCTTGAGCCCGAAGCGCTCGAGCCGCTTGGGCACCGCGAACACCGGGCCGATCCCCATCTCGTCGGGATCGGTGCCGGCCACCGCCATGCCGACATAGCGGCCCAGCGGCATCAGCCCGCGCTGCGCGGCGAGCGCGGCGTCCATCACCACGCAGGCCGACGCGCCATCCGAAAGCTGCGAAGCATTGCCCGCGGTGATCACCCCGCCCTCGACGACGGTCTTGAGCGCGGCGAGACCCTCGGCGCTGGTGTCGGGCCGATTGCCCTCGTCCTTGGCGAGCGTGACCTCCTTCTTCGAGGTCTCGCCCGTCGCCTTGTCGGTCACCGCCATCGTCGCGGAGACGGGGATGATCTCGTCGTCGAACGCGCCCGCCGCCTGCGCCCTGGCGGTCAGCTGCTGCGAGCGCAGCCCGTAGGCGTCCTGCCGATCGCGACCGATGCCGTAGCGCTTGGCGACGACCTCGGCGGTCTGCAGCATCGGCATGTAGATGTCGGGGACCATCGCGAGCAGCTCGGGATCGGGGGCGACGCGCATCTGCGGGGTCTGCACCAGCGAGATCGACTCGACGCCGCCCGCGACCACGACGTCCATCCGGTCGACGATCACCTGCTTGGCGGCGGTCGCGATCGCCATCAGGCCAGAGGCGCATTGGCGGTCGATCGACATGCCCGCCACGCTCGTCGGCAGGCCCGCGCGGAGCGCGGCGGTGCGCCCGATCGTATGCTGGACCCCCTGCTGGAGCGCGGCGCCGATCACGCAATCATCGACTTCGGCCGGATCGATCCGCGCGCGTTCGACCGCGGCGCGGATTGCGTGGGCGGCGAGCGTCGGCGAGGGCGTGGCGTTGAACGCGCCGCGATAGGCGCGGCCGATCGGGGTGCGGGCGGTGGAGACGATGACGGCGTCGCGCATGGCGGGATGTCCTTTGCGGTAAGATCGATCAGACGAGGAATTGGCCGATCCAGACGGCGGTGAGCGCGGGTTTGTCGATGCCTTCGATCTCGACCGCGACGTCGATCGTCTGCTGGTATCGGTCGGGGCGCTTCTCCTCGATCGCGGTCAGCGTGAACGCGGCGCGGATGCGGCTGCCCGAACGCACCGGATGAACGAAGCGGATGCGCTCGAAGCCGTAGTTGATCCCCATCTTGAGCCCCGCGATCGGCGGGCGCGGCGTCTGCTCGTCGAGCGTGGGCAACAGCGACAGCAACAGGAAACCGTGCGCGATCGTACCGCCGAACGGGGTCGCGGCGGCGCGCACCGGATCGACATGGATGAACTGGTGATCGCCGGTCGCGGCGGCAAACCGATCGATCATCGGCTGATCGACGCGCAGCCATTCCGAACGGAAGGTTTGGCCGATCTGCTGCGGCAGATCAGCCGGCGAAACGGGCTCCATGGGGCGGCCTTCCTTTCTGTTTGGCAGGCATGTAGCGATCTTGGCCGTGCCGCCGCAAGAGGGTGGTACCACGAAAACGAAAATGCGGTATGCTCGGCCGCGTTCACCCGACCACGGACCGCTTGTGCTCCTGCGTAGGCAGGAGCCTAGGTGAAGCGGGCGCGGCGCCTGCAACCCTGGGCTCCTGCCTACGCAGGAGCACGATGCGCCTGATAGCCATCTTACCCCTCGTCGAACAATCCGCGCGCCAACGTCGAGGCATAGAGCGCAACCGCGCGGTCGCGGGGCAGCGCCGAGGCCCAGCGGCGCAGATCATAGGCGGCATTGAGCGTCGCCATCACGACCTGGCTGGCGATCATCGGATCGATCGGGCGGATCGATCCCTCGCTGATCCCGTCGACCAGCGTGCCGGCGAAGCGCAGCGCCATCCGGTTTGATCGCTCGACCACATCCTGACGCAGCTCGGCGGGCAGCGCCTGCAGCGCGGTGGTGCGCAGCAACGGCCAGTCGCCCGCGAACTGCACGTCGAGCAAGGTCGCGATCGACGAGGAGAGGCGGTGCCACTGGTCGCCGCCGGTCTCGTCGGCGAGGCGCTGCGCGCGCGAGACGCGACCATAGCTGCGCCGGAAACATTCGAGCACCAGGTCGTCCTTGGCGTCGAGATGATGATAGAAGCTGCCCTTGGTGACCTTCAATTCGGCGACGATGCGATCGACCGAGGCGCCGCGATAGCCACGCTCGTTGATCAGCCGCGTGGCGGCGCGCAGGAAGGCGGGGCCGGTGCCGTCGGCGGCGGCGTCATAGGGCGCATCGAGATCGGCGATCAGATCGGGCGCCCATGCCGCACCCGCCGGCGCGATGCCGTGCGCGAGCAACTCGAACAGGCGCGCGCGGACGCGATCGAAGTCGCTGGTCGAATAGCGATTGACCCAGATCGGCAGCCAGAAGGTCACCTCGGTCAGCATGTGCGTCCGCGCGGTGAGCAACGCCTTGCGCGCCGCGTCCGCGCCGAATGGCCCGAAGAACCCGCGGATCAGCCGGAACACCGCCTGATAATGTTTCTCGAGCGGGACGCGCACCGTCTCGTCGAGCGCGCGGATGTCGGACAGCGTCGCGATCGGCCGCTCCTCGCGCTTGAGCACGCGGCGGTGCAGATCGAAATGAAGCTGGAGATAGCGCGCCACGCGCGCCTGCGGGTCCGGCTCGGCCCCCGCCTCGCGCGCCATCGCCTCGAGCCGCTCGATCGCATGTTCGAACACCGCGGCGGCAAGCTGCTCCTTGAGGCGGAAATAATAGGTCACGCTCGTGGTGTTAAGGTTCACGCTCTGCGCGACCTCGAGGAAGGTCATTCCCTTGACCCCTCGCTGGTTGATCAGCGCGGTCGCCGCGTCGAGGATCAGCTCGCGTTTGCGCTCGAATCGCGCCGAGCCGCGTTCGGTACGGCGGGGCGCGATCGCGGCGGCGGCGGACGGGGTCGGCTCGGGCAT
This sequence comes from uncultured Sphingomonadaceae bacterium, assembly GCA_903871605.1. Lineage (GTDB taxonomy): Bacteria > Pseudomonadota > Alphaproteobacteria > Sphingomonadales > Sphingomonadaceae > Solisphingomonas. Next base: position 159,252 of record CAIQHF010000024.1, on the reverse strand, counting down.
GTCGGACGGGTTATGCCTCAGCGACCGGCCGAGCGCCACAGGTGTCGATCAAACGCCAGGTATGGACGTGGACGGCGTCGGTTCGGCATTGTCGGAATATCGGGTATCGGATAGCACGATGTCGACAAGCGGCGCGTACGCCGCGCGACGCAGGATGAGAGATGGCCCCCAGCCCCGCCCCCGACATCGATTGCGCACGACTGGCGACGTGGCTCGCGGCGCATGTCGATGGCTTTGCCGGGCCGGTCGATGCCGAGAAGTTCCCCGGCGGCCAGTCCAACCCGACCTACAGGCTGACCGCGGCGAGCGGCGCCTATGTGCTGCGCCGCAAGCCGTCCGGCCCGCTGCTGCCCTCGGCGCACGCGGTCGACCGCGAATATCGGCTGATCGCCGCGCTGCATCCGACCGGCTTCCCCGTCGCCCGCCCCTATGCGCTGTGCGAGGACGACGGCGTGATCGGATCGGCCTTCTACGTGATGGAGATGGTCGAGGGCCGCACCTTCTGGGACGGCGCGCTGCCCGACGCCATGCCGGCCGAGCGCCGCGCGGTCTACGAGGCGATGGTCGATCGCCTGGCCGATCTGCATGCGATCGATCCCGACGCCGTGGGTCTTGGCGACTACGGCCCGCCCGGCAATTATTTCGAACGCCAGGTACGACGCTGGACCAAGCAATATCGCGCCGCGCAGACCGACGATCTGCCCGAGGTCGAAAAATTGATCGCGTGGCTGCCCGCGACGCTGCCCGTGCAGGATCGCGTCTCGATCATCCACGGCGACTACCGCATCGACAATCTCATCTATGCCCCCGACGCGCCGCGCGTCGCCGCGGTGCTCGACTGGGAATTGTCGACGCTGGGCGATCCGCTCGCCGACTTCGCCTATCTCGCGATGAACTGGATGATGCGATCGGGCGAGCAGAATGCCTCGATCGGCGGGCTCGACCTGCCCGCGCTCGGCATCCCGACGCTCGACGAGATCACGCAGCGCTATTGCGCGCGCACCGGGCGCGACGGCGTCCCCGATCTCGACTGGTATTTCGCCTACAACCTCTTCCGGCTGCTCGGCATCGTCCAGGGCATCAAGAAGCGCGCGCGCGAGGGCAATGCCTCGAGCGCCAAGGCAACCGAGATGGCCAAGCGCGTGCCGATGCTCGCCGCCGCCGCCTGGGGTTTCGCACGCAAGGCCGGCGCACCCGCCTGATTTCTAGGAGAAGACACAATGTCGCTGTTCGATCTGACCGGCAAGGTCGCCGTCATCACCGGCTCGTCGAAAGGCATCGGCCGCGCGATCGCCGAGGAATATGCGGCGCAAGGCGCGAAAGTGGTGATCTCGAGCCGCAAGGCGGAGGCATGTCAGGACGTCGCCGACGGCATCAACGCGAAATATGGCGACGAGCGCGCGATCGTCATCCCCGCGAGCATCTCGTCCAAGGAGGCGCTGCAGGCGCTGATCGACGGCACGCGCGCCAAATGGGGGCAGATCGACATCCTCGTCTGCAACGCCGCGAGCAATCCCTATTATGGCTCGATGAACGGGATCAGCGACGAGCAATTCCGCAAGATCCTCGACAACAACATCCTCTCCAGCCACTGGCTGATCCAGATGGTGCTGCCCGAGATGGTGGCGCGCAAAGATGGTGCGATCATCCTCGTCTCGTCGATCGGGGGGTTGCGCGGCTCGCCGACGATCGGCGCCTACAACGTCTCCAAGGCCGCCGACTTCCAGCTGGTGCGCAACTATGCGGTCGAGAATGGCGCGCACAACGTCCGCGTCAACGCGATCGCCCCCGGGCTGATCCGCACCGATTTCGCCAAGGCGCTGTGGGAGAATCCCAAGGCCGAGGAGAGCGTCAATCGGATGACGCCGATGCGCCGGATCGGCGAGGCGCGCGAGATCGCCGGCGCCGCGGTGTTCTTGGGCTCGGCCGCGGCGGCCTATGTCACCGGGCAGATGATCGTCGTCGACGGGGGTGCCACGATATGAGCGGCGTTTTGCAGGGCAAGGTCGCGATCGTCACCGGTGCCGCCTCGGGGATCGGACGCGCCACCGCCAGGCTCTTCGCGCGCGAGGGCGCCGCGGTGGTCGCGTTCGATCGCGACGAGGCGGTCGACGAGACCGTCGCCGCGATCCGCCACGACGGCGGCACCGCCGAGGCCGTGCGCGGCGACGCGGGCGACGAGCGGCAGGTCGCCGAGCTCGTCCAGCGCGCGGTCGATGCGTTTGGCGGGCTCGACATCTTCTATGCCAATGCCGGCATCACCGGCGGCGTGATGGGCGGCTATTTCGACGCCGATGCCGCGGTCTGGGCCGAGACGCTGCGCGTCAACCTGATCGGACCGTTCCTCGCGGTCAAATATGCCGCCCCCGCGATCGAGAAGCGCGGCGGCGGCGCGATCCTCGCCACCGCGTCGGTCGCGGGGCTTCGCTCGGGGGCGGGGCCGGCGCAATATTCGGCGTCGAAGGCGGGGGTGATCAACCTCGTCCAGACCGCCGCGCAGCAGCTCGCCGGCACGGGGGTACGCGTCAACGCGATCTGCCCCGGGCTGATCGAGACCGGCATGACCAAATTCGCCTATGATCAGGCACGCGCCGCGGGTCACGAGGACAAGATCGGCCAGCTCAACCCGACGCTGCGCGGCGGCGAGCCCGAGGAGATCGCGGCCGCCGCGCTGTTCCTCGTCTCGGACGCAGCAAGCTACGTCAACGGCCATGCGATGGTGGTCGACGGCGGCCTCGCCTCCTCGCACCCGACGGCGCGGCGCCCGGGCAAGGGATCGACCTGGTGAGCGTCGCCGCGACCAGCGTCGGCGAGCTGCTCGCGCACGCCGAGCGCCGCGATGGCGGGCTGTCGGCGACGCTGCCCGACAACTGGCTGCAGGGCCGCACCGCCTATGGTGGGGTGAGCGCCGCGCTCGCGCTGACCGCCGCGCGCGGTCTGGCGGTCGACCTGCCCGCGCTGCGCTCGGCGCAGATCGCGTTCGTCGGGCCGCTCTCGGGCAAGGTTGACGCCTCGGCGACCATCCTGCGCCGCGGCCGCTCGGCGAGTTTCGTCGATGCGCAAGTCGCGGGCGAGGACGGCGGAATCGGCTTGCGGGCGACCTTCCTGTTCGCCGCGGAACGCGAGTCGGCGATCGACCATCAGGATGCAGGCTCGCCCGCCGACCTGCCCGATCCCGCTACCATGCCCGAAATGCCCAAGCCGCCGGCCGTTCCCGCCTTCTTCCACAATTTCGAGCATCGCATGATCAGGCTCGACGGCCGGTCGCGCGCCGATCTGCTGATGTGGGTGCGTCTCGCCCGGCCCGAGGGGCTCGATCCGATCACCGAGCTGATCGCGATCGCCGACGCGCTGCCCCCCGCCGCGATCCGGCTGACGCGCGAGCCCAGGCCGGTGAGCTCGATGACCTGGCTGCTCAACCTGCTCACCGCCACGCCCGAGACGCGCGACCATTGGTGGCTGCTGCGCTCGACCGCCGAACATGCGCGCGATGGGTTCTCCAGCCAATCGATGGCGATCTGGAACCGCGACGGCACGGCGATCGCGCGCGGCATGCAGAGCGTGGCGCTGTTCGGATAGCTGGAGCGATCGATCCTTACCCCCTCTCCCCGGCGGGGAGCATCGGGCCGGTCATGCCCCCGGCATGACCTGAACGACGCGGGCCGTTGTTCACCCGATGCTGGTTGGGGTGAGGGGGAGCGACGGCGCAGCCGGCGCGTCCCACTTCAGATGTCGGCCACCCTCGCCCAACCCTCTCTCTCAAGGGAGAGGGCTCAAGCGTCCCCGAACAACCCGCGCAGCTCCGCCTTCAGGATCTTGCCGTTGGCGTTGCGCGGCAGCGTCTCGGCGCTGAACAGGATGCGCACCGGCACCTTGAACCCGGCGAGCCGCGCGCGCACCCAATCCTGCAATTCGGCCTCGCTCGGCGCCACCCCCGGCGCGCAGTGGACGACCGCGGCGGGCACCTCGCCCAGCGTGTGATCGGGGATTCCGACCAGCGCGGCGTCGGTCACCGCGGGATGATCGTAGAGGACATATTCGACCTCGGACGAATAGATGTTCTCGCCGCCGCGGATGATCACGTCCTTGGCGCGGTCGACGATGAAGCAGAAGCCCTCGTCGTCGAGCCGGGCGATGTCGCCGGTACGCACCCAGCCGTCGACGAATGTCGCGGCGGTCGCGGCCGCGTCGTTCCAATAGCCCTTCACGACCTGCGGGCCGCGCGCCCATAATTCGCCCACCTCGCCGATCGGCAGCTCGCGCGTGCCGTCCTCGCTCATGATCTTGAGGTCGCACACCGGCAGCGGCGGTCCGCAGCTGTCGGGACGGTGGAGATAATCCTCGGCGCTGTGGGTCGTCACCGTCGCCGAGGTCTCGGTCATCCCCCAGCCATTGGAGGGCAGCGCGCCCAGCTCGCGCTCGATCTTGCGCACCAGTTCGGGCGCGGAGGGCGCGCCGCCATAGGCGATCGATTCGAGCGAGCTCAGATCATATCTGTGGCGGTCGGGATGCTCGAGCAGCTGCCAGGCGATCGCGGGCACGCCGCCGGTCGTCGTCACCCGCTCGCGCTCGATCAGCGCGAACGCCTTCGCCACATCCCATTTGTGCATGAATATGATCGTGCTTCCCGTCGCCATCGTCGCCATCAGGAAGGCGTTGCACGCGGTGACATGGAACATCGGAATGACGATCAGCCCGATCTTGGGCAAGGGAGGCGTCGCCGCCTCGCCGCGGCGCAACGCCGAGCGCGTATTGGCGTAGGAGGAGGAGATCAGGCAGGTCAGGATGTTGCGGTGCGTGCCGAGCGCGCCCTTGGGCTTGCCCGTGGTGCCGCTGGTGTAGAAGATCGTGGCACCGTCGTCGGCCCGGATCTCGACCTGGGGCAGATCGCCGTCGGGAAGCGCGCCATAATCCTGCGGCGTGCGGATGATCGCCTCCAGCGCGGTCGCACGCGCGCCCAATGCGCCCTGCGCGCGTGCGACGATGGCATGGCCGAGCGCGGGCAGCTCGCCGAGATGCGGGCGGATGCGCTCGCCGCGCACGGCATCGCAGATCAGCAGCTTCGCGCCCGAATGCCCGAGACCATAGGCGAGCTCGGGGCCGGTCCACCAGGCGTTGAGCGGGACGACCACCGCGCCGAGGCTCACCACCGCGAAGAAGGCGACGGGCCACTCGGGCAGGTTGCGCATCGCCAATGCGACGCGGTCGCCCTTGCCGATGCCGAGCCGGCCGAGTTCGGCGGCGAGCGCGGCGGTCGCGCGATACCAGCCTTCATAGGTGACGCGCTCATCCTCGTAGACGAGGAAGGTCGAGCCGCCGAAGCCCGCACGCACCATCCGCGCGACCGCCGCGAGATTGGGCGGCTGGTTTTTCCAGCAACGCGTCGCGATGCCGTCGATCGTCACCGTCTCGATCTCATAGGGCGATCCGGGCACGCACAGGATCCGCTCGGCCTCGGCCAGCGACACCCGCGGCCAGCCCGGCGGCGGCATGTGTCCGATCGTCTCGGCGACCTCGGTCCCGGCCATATCCTGCATCCAATCCTAAACCCGGTTTGCCGGTGTAGATTTACGCCGAACGATATTCTTGATTCAACGCGGCCTCAAGCCGTATGAAACGACCGTAGCGATAATGTGTCGTATTGGCCGCTCGAAAGTCCGGTACGGTACGCAGACCAACCCGATAGGAGACCGCATGGCCGTCATCACCACCCGCCGCGAAGGCGACGTGCTCGTCGTGCTGTCCAACAACCCGCCGGTCAACGCACTGAGCATCGACGTGCGGCAAGGGCTGGTCCAAGCGATCGGCGCGGCCGACGCCGATGCCGGCATCAAGGCGGTCGTGATCCGCGGCGAGGGGCGCACCTTCTTCGCGGGCGCCGACATCACCGAGTTCGACGCGCCGATGCGCGAACCCGGGCTGCCCGCGGTGGTCGACATCATCGAGGCGTGCACCAAGCCGGTGGTCGCCGCGATCCATGGCACCGCATTGGGCGGCGGGCTCGAGGTCGCGCTCGCCTGCCATTACCGGGTCGCGGTGCCGTCGGCGAAGCTGGGGCTGCCCGAGGTCAAGCTCGGCATCCTGCCCGGTGCGGGCGGGACGCAGCGACTGCCCCGCGTCGTCGGCGTCGAGGCGGCGTTGGCGATGATCGTCTCGGGCGATCCGATCGCCGCGGGCCGCGCGCAGGCGATCGGGCTTGTCGACCGCATCGTCGGCGAAACCAGCCTCGAGGCCGACGCGATCGCCTTTGCGAACGAGGTTGCCGCCAAGCCCGAGCATCCGATCGCGAGCAAGGCGACGGCCACGGCCGATCCCGGCGTGTTCGATCGGTTCCGCGCGCAGAATGCCCGTCGCCTCAAGGGGTATGAGGCGCCCGAGGCGTGCATCCAGGCGGTCGAGGCGGCGACCACGCTGCCCTTCGAAGACGGGGTGGCGAAGGAGCGCGCGCTGTTCTTCAAGCTCGTCACCGGCACGCAGAGCCAGGCGCTGCGCCATATCTTCTTCGCCGAGCGCGCTGCCTCCAAGATCGACGACATCCCGAAGGACACGCCGCTCATTCCCATCAAGACGGTCGGCATCCTCGGCGCCGGGACGATGGGTGGCGGGATCGCGATGAACTTCCTCTCCGCGGGCATTCCGGTGACGATCGTCGAGCGCGAGCAGGCCGCGCTCGATCGCGGCGTCGCGATCATCCGCAAGAATTACGAGGCGACCGCGCAGAAGGGCCGGATGACGCCCGAGCAGGTCGAGAAGGCGACCGGGCTGCTCACCCCCACCCTCTCCTACGCCGACCTCGCCGACTGCGACCTCGTCATCGAAGCAGTTTTCGAGCTGATGGCGATCAAGAAGGAGGTGTTCGGCAAGCTCGACGACATCGTCAAGCAAGGCGCGATCCTGGCATCGAACACCTCCTATCTCGACATCGACGAGATCGCCGCGGCGACCCGGCGCCCCGAATCGGTGATCGGGCTGCATTTCTTCTCGCCCGCTAACGTGATGAAGCTGCTCGAGATCGTGCGCGGCGCGAAGACCGCGCCGTCGGTGCTGGCGACCTGCATGGCGCTGTCCAAGACGATCAAGAAGGTCGCGGTGGTCGCGGGCGTGTGCGACGGCTTCATCGGCAACCGCATGCTGACGCCGCGCCAGCGCGAGGCCAATGCGCTGGTGATGGAGGGCGCGACGCCCGCGCAGGTCGATCAGGTGCTGCTCGATTTCGGCTTCCCGATGGGACCGTTTCAGATGTCGGACCTGGCCGGCCTCGACATCGGCTGGGACCCAGCCACGTCGAACGGCGCCGAGAATTTCCGCGATGCGCTCTGCGAGGCGGGCCTGCGCGGCCAGAAGAACGGCCACGGCTTCTACGACTATGACGAGAAGCGGAACCGCACGCCCTCGGCCAAGGTCGAGCAGCTGATCCGCGACTTCGCCGCCAAGCAGGGCGTCGCGCAGCGCGAGATCGATTCCCAGGAGATATTGGAGCGGCTGCTCTATCCGATGGTCAACGAGGGCGCGCTGATCCTCGAGGAGAAGATGGCGCAGCGCGCCTCCGACATCGATATCGTCTGGCTCAACGGCTATGGCTGGCCGGCCTGGACCGGCGGCCCGATGTTCTGGGCGGACACGATCGGGCTCGATACGGTGGTGGCGGGGCTCGAGAAGCATGCGCCGCGGATGGCGGGGCATCGCCTCTCGACGCTGCTCGCCGACAAGGCGGCGAAGGGCCAGCGCTTTACGGGCTGAGCGGACAGGCGCGCGCCCCCTTCCGTCGTCCCGGCGAAAGCCGGGATCCATGGTTGCGGAACGTCGCTAGTGGACGCGACGGGAGATGGGGGCGCCCTAGCTGCGCTTTGCCCACCCGCGAACGCGCCGCCGTCGATGGGTCCCGGCTTTCGCCGGGACGACGGTTTTTTATGGGCGTCGTCCTTCGCCACCACCGGCTTCGCCGGCGGTCCCCTCCCCATCATTGATGGGGCGGATGGCGCGGCTACTCCCGCGGCGGCGCGTATTTCCCGAGTTCGGCGCGCGCGATCGCCCGCGCATGGACCTCGTCGGGCCCGTCGGCGAAGCGCAGCGTGCGCACCGCCGCCCACTCCGCCGCCAGATGGAAATCGCCCGACACGCCGCCGCCGCCATGCGCCTGGATCGCGTCGTCGAGTATCCCGAGCGCCATCGTCGGGGCCTGCACCTTGATCATCGCGATCTCGTTGCGCGCCGACTTGTTGCCCGCGCGGTCCATCATGTCGGCCGCCTTGAGGCACAGCAGCCGGCTCATCTCGATGTCGATCCGCGCGCGCGCGAGCCGCTCTTCCCACACGCTCTGCTCGGCAAGTCGCTTGCCGAACGCGACGCGCACCAGCAGCCGCTTCGCCATCGCCTCGATCGCGCTTTCGGCGACGCCGATCGTGCGCATGCAATGGTGGATGCGCCCCGGCCCCAGCCGCCCCTGCGCGATCTCGAACCCGCGGCCCTCGCCCAGCAGCATGTTCTCGGCCGGCACGCGGACATTGTCGAGCGTCACCTCGGCATGGCCGTGCGGGGCGTGGTCATAGCCATAGACCGACAGCATCCGCTCGATCGTCACCCCCGCCGCATCGAGCGGCACGAGGATCATGCTCTGGCTGCCGTGCCTGGAGCCTTCGGGATCGGACTTGCCCATCACGATCGCGACCTTGCAGCGCGGATCGCCCGCACCCGACGACCACCATTTGCGGCCATTGATGACATAATCGTCGCCGTCGCGGACGATCGAGCATTGGATGTTGGTCGCGTCCGACGAGGCGACATCGGGCTCGGTCATCAGGAAGGCAGAGCGGATCTCGCCGTCCATCAGCGGCCTGAGCCAGCGATCCTTCTGCGCCCGGCTGCCATAGCGGTAGAGCACCTCCATATTGCCGGTATCGGGCGCCGAGCAGTTGAACACCTCGGACGCCCAGTGCAGCCGGCCCATCTCCTCGGCGCACAGCGCATATTCGAGATTGGAGAGCTGCGTCCCCTCGAACACGAAGCTGTCGTCGACATGCGCCTGGCCCGAATGCGGCGGCATGAACAGATTCCACAGCCCCGCGGCGCGCGCGCGCGGCTTGAGCGCCTCGATCACCGGCAACACCTTCCAGCGTTCTCCGTCGCGCTGCTGCGCGGTATAATCGGCGTCGCACGGGGCGATTTCCTCGTCGATGAAGCGCCGTACCATGTTTTTGAAATGTGCTTCGCGATCGGTCAGCGTAAAATCCACGACGGCTTCCTTTTTGGGTGTTTTTGCGTTTTAGGGCATAGTGATCCGGCCATACCGTTTACGCAAGTCCGGTAAAGCCGCCATGCCGCAGAGCACCACGATGCGCCGATGCACGACTCGGCCGTGCACGCTATATGGTCGACGACCGAAGCCGGACGATGAGCAGCACGCGCGCGACCGTTCAGTGGTACATGATCGCGGACAGGGCGGCTGGTCCTACGGCGATGACGATAAGGGATCTTGCCCGATCAATCGGGCGTGACGCGCGCCGAGGGATGACGCCAGCCGTTAACGCATTGTTTTTGGCTAGCCACGTAATTGTACGAACCAGACACCGGGTGGGTAGCGACAGCGTGGGCATGCGACACGGACAGCAGAGCGGGGGCGGACCCGGCTGGATGGGCCGCCCCGCCTGTGCGATCGGCGCGATCGCGATCCTGTCGGTCGCCTTGCGGCTGCGCGACAGCGCCGGCAGCCGGTGGGCCGCCGTCCTGCTCGCGATCGCGCTGAGCGCGCTGCTGGCGAACTGGGCGCTGCGCGACCGGCGGCTCGCCCGGCTGACCGCGCGCGCGCAACGTCTGCTCGCGCTCCATGAACCGACGCCGATCGTCGGGCACACGATCGATCGACTGGATCGCGCGATCGATGGCCTGGCCGATCTGCTCGGCACGCTCGAGCAGCGGGTGACGCAACGCCATCCGGTGAGCGGGCTGCCGACGCGCGAGCCGCTCTTCGCGGCAATCGATGCGGATCTGGCGCGCCTGCCCGGCGGCGTGCTGGGGCTGATCAGCCTCGTCGATTTCGAGCGGTTGACCGCCTTCGATCCCGCCGCCGCCGATGCGATGCTGATCGCGGTCGTCGATCGCGCGCGCCGGATGCTCGGCGAGCAACGGATGCTCGCGCAGGTCGACCGCTTCAGGCTCGCGATCTGGTTCGGCGCCGGTGCCGAACCCGAGGCCGCGCGCGCGCAACTCGATGCGCTGGGCTATGCGCTCGGCACGCCGATCCGCACCGGCACGCGCGAGTGGCTGCCCGAGATCCGCGTCACCGCCACCCCCGTTCCGCGCGAGGGCACGACCGCGCACATGCTGCTGTCGCGCGCGATCGGAACGGCGACATTGGGCGACACGATCGCCGCCGAGCCGATCGCCGACCCCATCGCCGATCCGATCGCGACCGCGCGCGAGCGCTATGCGATGGAGCAGGATCTGCGCCGTGCGATCGAACGCAACGAATTCGATCTGCGTTTCCAGCCGCTCGTCGACGCCGACGCCCGCCGCGTCTGCGGGGCGGAGGCGCTGCTGCGCTGGACGCATCCGGTTCACGGCCCGGTGCCGCCCTCGCGCTTCGTGCCGATCGTCGAGGCGGCCGGGCTTGCCGACGAGGTCGGTCTCTGGGTGCTCAACGCCGCCTGCCGCGAGGCGCGCGCCTGGCAGCGACAGGGCCTCGGCGCGCTGCGCGTCGCGGTCAACATCTCGGGGCATCAACTCGCCCGCGTCGATCTGAGCGCGCTGATCGCGCGCACGCTGGCGCGGCATTCGCTCGCCGCCGACGCGCTCGAGATCGAGCTGACCGAGACGGTCGCGGCAAGCGATGCCGGGCGGACCGCCGCGCTGTTCCGCCATCTCCGCGCGATGGGCGTCGCGATCGCGATCGACGATTTCGGCACCGGCTATTCAAGCTTCTCGGCCTTGCGCCAGCTGTGCTTCGACAAGCTCAAGATCGATCGCGAGTTCGTGACCGCGGTCGACCAGCGCCGCGACAGCCAGGCGATCTGCCGCAGCATGATCGCGCTCGGCCAGGGGCTCGGAATCCGCGTGCTGGCCGAGGGCGTCGAGCGGCGCGAGGAATATGACTGGCTGCGCCGCAACGGCTGCGCGCATTTCCAGGGCTATTATTTCGCGCCGCCGCTCGATTCGGTCATGTTCCCGGCATTCGTGCAGGACGGCGACCAGCTGGCGACGCGGATCGGGGCGCCGCGCCTCTCGCGACCTGAAAGGCTTAGTGCATGACGATCCGTCGCCTCTCCCCACCGCTCGGCGCGCTGCCGCTTGCCGCAATCCTCGCGCTCGCCGCCTGCTCGCACGCGCCGAGCCATCCCGCCGCGGCATCGGCGGAGCCCGCATCGGTGCCGCTCGACAGCGTGATCGCCGCGCTCGACCAGGGCGACGAGGCGACCGCGCGCAAGCAGATCAAGGCGATCCAGAAGCGCACGCCCGCTGATCCGGCGATGCGCGTGCTGGCCGAATCGATCGACAGGGACCCGATCGAGCTGCTCGGCCCCAAATCCTTCCCCTATACGACGCAGCCGGGCGACACGATGCTGGGGCTCGCCGACCGCTTTCTCGGCAATCGTCTCAAATTCTACCAGCTCGCCCGCTACAACGGCATCAAGGTTCCCGCGACGCTCGCCGCGGGCGTCGCGCTCCGCATCCCTGGCACGCCGCCCAGGCCCCCCGCGCCCAGGCCCGCCCCGCATCCCGCCGAGCCCGCGGCCACCATTGCCAAGCCGGCGCATCCCAAGGCCGCGCCCGCGCCCGTCGCCGCACCCGCCGCGCCCGTCGCGCCCGCGGCCAACCCCACGCTCGCGCGGCAGCTGCGCGGCGCGGGCCTCGCGGCGCTCAACCAGGGCAAGATCGACCGTGCGGTCGCGTTGCTCGGCCGCGCCGCCGCGCTCGATCCCGCCAATCCGCTGATCGCCCGCGATCTCGCGCGCGCCGAGCGGATCGCACGCACCGTGCGATCGCAGCACTGAGACCCGCGATGAAAGCTTTGCTTAACCATCCTGCATTAGCCTTGCCGACCATGGAGCAGACCGAGGACCTCCGCACGACGATGCTCGGCCGATACCGGCTCGACGCGCGTATCGGCGAGGGCGCGATGGCCGAGGTGTTCCGCGCGCACGACACGCAGATCGACCGCATCGTCGCGATCAAGGCGCTTAAGCCCGAATATCGCCGCGACCCCGAACTGGCGCGCCGCTTCCTGCGCGAGGCGACGGCGGCGGGAACGCTCAGCCATGCCCATATCGCGACGATCTACGACGTCGGCGAGACCGATGGCGTCGCCTATATCGCGATGGAGCTGGTTGCGGGCCGGCCGCTCGACGAGGTGCTCAAGGCGCAGGGCCGGATGCCGTACGAACGCGTGCTCGCGCTCGGCGCGCAAATGGCCGACGCGCTCGCCTATGCGCATGCCCGCGGCATCGTCCACCGCGACGTCAAGCCGTCCAACATCCTGATTTCCGAAGACGGGCTGACCGCCAAGCTGCTCGATTTCGGGGTCGCGCGGATCGGCGATGCCGATCCCGGTCAGCTGCTGCGCACCCAGATCGGCCAGATGATCGGCACGCCGCGCTATATGAGCCCCGAGCAGGCGCTCGGCCTGCCCGTCGATCACCGCTCCGATCTCTTCTCGCTCGGCATCGTGCTGTACGAGATGGTGGCCGGCAAGCCCGCTTTCTCGGGCACCGGGCTGGCCACGCTGGTGCTCCAGATCGCGCAGGCGCAGCCCGATCCGGTCGATCGCAGCGCCGCCGATTGTCCCAAGGGGCTGCGCTTCATCATCGAAAAGCTGCTCGCCAAGAAACCCGAGCAGCGCTTCGCCAGCGGCGAGCAACTGTGCCAGGCGCTGCGCCGCGAGCTCGACGTCACCACCGCCGAGGCGCCGCCGCGGCGCCGCGGGCTGGCGCTGCGCGTCAAGCTGCCGCTGGTGCTCGCCGCGACCACCGCGCTCGCGCTCGCGGGCAGCGTCGCTGCGGTGCTCGACCGCCAGGATCGCGCGCTCGAACATATGGCGGTCGTCTCGGGCTCGTCGATCACCGCCTTCATCACCAGCAATGCCGCGGTGCTCGCCGCCGACAATGCCGGCCTGCCGCCCGACCAGCAGGATTGGGCGCCGTTGCAGGCGTTCGTCGATACCGCCGCGCAGGATAGCGGCGTGCGCCGGCTGGTCGTCGCGGATTCGACGGGCATCGTGCGCGCCGCCAGCGATCGCAGCCTGATCGGGCTGCGCTACGCCCCCCCCGTCGCCGAGACGTCGATCGCCTCGGCGAACGGCTCGACCGTCACGGATGCGGCGGATCATGCCGGCTTCCGCTTCGTCCGCCCGATCCGCTACGCCGGCGCCAATTTCGGCAAGGTCGACCTGCTGCTGCGCCGCGCCGCGCTCGATGCCGCCGCCGACAGCGCGCGCAACCTGCTGATCGCGCTCTCCGCCTTCGTGATGGCGGTGGTGCTGCTGATCGGATGGCTCAGCGCGAGCCTGATCACGCGCCCGATCCGCCGCCTTCGCCGCGCGCTCGACGATGCCGCCGAAGGCAATCTCGCCTTCCGCATCTCGCACAGCCGCAGCGATGAATTCGGCGGCGTGTTCGACGCGTTCAACCACGCCGCCGCCGCGCTCGAGCCCCGGCTCGGGGTCCCCGCCGAAGCCGCGCCGTCGCTCTCCGCGACGGTCGTCACGCCCCGCCGCGCCGCCTGAGGCCGCCTATGTACATGCTGCGCCTCTATGACGAGAGCGATCCGGTTCACCCGATCGATGCGCGGCTGCTGCGCGACGGCGTGCTCCGCGTCGGCCGCGATCCGGCCTCCGATTGGGCGATCCCCGATGCGGATCGCAAGATCTCGCGCACCCACTGCGCCTTCGATGCCGATGGACGCGGGCTCAGGCTGCGCTGTTCGGGCGCCAATGGCGTCTATGACGATGCCACCGGCGCGCGGCTGCCCGACGATACCGACATCTGGCTCGATCTGCCGAGCACGCTGAGGCTGGGCCGGTTCCGGCTGACCGCGGCGCCCGCACCGCACGAGGAATTGAGCGGCAATGCGACGCGCACGATGGTGCTGACGCTGCCGCTCGGCGCCTCGACCGACGTGCCGACCGAGTGGAGCGATGCCGCGACCGTGCCGCACGTCTTCGAGGAAGGCTCGCTGCTCGAGGCGTTCTGCGAAGGCGCGGGGCTCGATGCCTCGATGCTGTCCGCCGAGGAGCCGATCGAGATCATGCGCCGTGCGGGCGCGGTCTATCGCCAGATGGTGCTGGGTATCGGCGACCTGATGTCCGAGCGCGATCGCGCGCGGATACGCTACCATCTCAGCCGCACGACGATCAGCGGCGCGGGCAACAACCCGTTCAAATGGGCGCCGACGCAGCGCCTCGCGATCGACCTTCTGCTCGCCGGCACCAGCGGTTTCCTGTCCGGACCCGCCGCGCTGCAGGCCTCGTTCCAGGACATCAAGCGCCACCTCGTCGCCACCTTCGCGGGCCTTCAGGCGTCGCTGCGCACCGCGGTCGACAGCTTCGCGCCCGACGTCGTCGATGCCGCGATCGCGGGCAAGGGATCGCTGCTCAAGAGCCGCGCCGCGCTGCAGTGGCAGGCGGTCGCCGACCGCCATGCCGACCTGCGTCGCCAGCTCGACGAGGGTGAGGGCGGCTCGCTCGACGATGCCTTCGTCAAGGGCTACGACCATGCCGAGGCGCAGGCCGGCCGGCCGCTGCAATGATCCTCGCCAGTCTGCTGCCGAGCCGGCGGCGGTCCACCGCCGCGACGACGATCGCGGCCAGCCGCCTGCGCTCGGTGACGCGTACGCATGTCGGGCGCGTGCGCGCGATCAACGAGGACCGCGTCTTCGATCGTGCGGCGCGCGGGCTGTGGGCGGTCGCGGACGGGATGGGCGGGCATGCCGGGGGCGATATCGCCGCGCAGCGGATCGTCGATTCGCTCCAGACGCTCGCCGATCGCCCGACGCGCATCGACGACGACATGATCGAGGCGGCACTCAATGCAGCGGGGCGGCGGATCCACACCGAGGCAAGCGGCTCGACGCGCGTCAGCGGATCGACCGTCGTGGCGCTGCATATCGAACAAGGCGCGGGCATGCTGTTGTGGGCGGGCGACAGCCGTGCCTACCGCGCTCGCGACGGCGGGATCGAGCAGCTCAGTCGCGACCACAGCCTCGTCCAGGAGCTGGTCGATTCGGGCGCCCTCCCGCGCGCGATGGCGGACCGCCATCCGCAGGCGCATGTGATCACGCGCGCGCTCGGCGCGATGCCGGGCGCCGTGATCGAGCGCCGCGCGATCGACGTGCGCCCCGGCGACCTGTTCCTGCTCTGCTCGGACGGGCTGACCCGCGGCGGCGCCGATCCGCTGCTGCCGGGTCCTGCCGGCGATTCGCTCGACGCGGTCGCCGACGCGCTTCTGGCGAACGCGCTGGCCCTGGGCGGTGCGGACAATATCAGCCTCGTTCTGATCGCGGTCGACCACGCGCCGGGCTAGGCGGCATCCGCGAGCAGGGACGCCAGCCGGTCACGCCACCATCCGATATCGGGCTCCGTCGCGAGCCGCCGCTGCGCGATCTCCAGCTCGACATAGGGCAGCCCCGGAAAGGCGTGGCGCGGCACGCTATGGTCGGTCGCGTCCATCCGATAGGGCTGGTTGTCACCGACGATCAGCTCCGTGCTTCGCATCAGCGCGGCGAGCAGGCGAAGCGCGAAGGCGTCGTTGTGGCCATCGTGGAGCACGCCAATATCCCATGGCCGCGCATCCTGCCCCGCCAGCGCCGACGTGAAGCTGTGCAGCGAGACCAGGATCGTCGCCAGCCCCGCCGCCCCGCGCCGCGCGATCTCGTCGGCGATCGCCTGCTGATAGGGCGCGTGGATCGCCGCGATCCGCGCCGCAACCGCCATCCGGTCGAGCCCGGCATTTCCCGGGATCGGGCTTCCGTCGCTTTCGGCCGGGATCGCATCGGCGGCATCGGAATCGCGATTGCAGTCGATCACCAGCCGCGAATAGGTCTGCCGCACGAACACCGCGTCCAAACGCGTGGCAAGCGCCTCACCCAGCGCGCCGACGCCGATGTCCCAAGCGATGTGGCGGACGCGATCGCCCTCGGACAGCCCCAGCGTGCCCAGGCGGCGCGGTATCCGATTGCCGGCATGGTCGCCGATCAGCAGGAACGGCGAGCGGCCTTGCGGGTTGATGATCGCGACCGCTGGTGGATCGGCCTTTTCCAGCAATGCGTCGAGCAACGCTTCGTCTCTGCGCCCGCCTGTGGAATAGTCGCCGTCCATGCCATTCCTCACCATCCGCCACCTCACCACCTACCGCTACCGGCAAGCGGTGTCATTCGGCGAGCATCGCCTCATGGTGCGGCCGCGCGAGGGCCATGACCAGCGGCTGATATCGGCCAGGCTCGACATCGATCCGGCACCGCAGGATCTGCGCTGGCTGCACGACGTATTCGGCAATTCGGTCGCGGTCGCGCGTTTCTCGGGGCGCGCCGCGACGCTGCGCTTCGAAAGCCACGTCCGGATGGAGCATATCCCGCTCGACGGCGACAGCGTCGCGATCGAGGATTATGCGCAACGCTATCCCTTCACCTATTCGTCGGAGGACATGCCCGACCTGCTGCGCTCGATCGAGCGCGGGCATCACGATCCCTATCGCATCGTCGACGACTGGGCGCGGCGCTTCGTGCGCAAGGACGGGCAGACCGATACGCTGACCATGCTCGCCGAGATCACCAGCACGATCCGCCGGACCTTCACCTATATCGCGCGGCACGAGGCCGGCACGCAGACCCCGGTCGAAACGCTGCAGAAACGCCAGGGCACCTGCCGCGACTTCGCGGTGCTGATGATCGAGGCGGCGCGCGCGCTCGGGCTCGCGGCGCGCTTCGTCTCGGGCTATGTCTATGCGCCGGGGCTCGGCGAGGGCCGCGTCGGCGGGGGCAATACGCACGCCTGGGTGCGCATCTTCCTGCCGGGATCGGGCTGGGTCGAATTCGACCCGACCAACGGCATCGTCGGCAGCCGCGGGCTCGTTCGCGTCGCGATCGCGCGCGACCCTTATCAGGCCGTGCCGCTGTCGGGCACCTGGGCGGGCTTCCCGGGCAGCGCCGACGGCATGGACGTCTCGGTCGAGATCGCGCTCGACGGCCAGACCGCCGACGACAGCGCCGCCGCCGCCACCATTCTCAATGCCGCCGCGCTATGACGGGAGATACCGACCGATGCTGATCCGTACCGGCTACAACATCCGATTCGATACGGACGTCCCCGTGCCGATGCTGGCGTTGCTCAGCGTACATCCCTCGCGGCACCAGGATCTGCGCACGCCGCACCGCATCGTCGCCTCGCCCGATGTGCCGATGTATGATTATGTCGACAGCTTCGGCAATGTCTGCACGCGGATGACGATCCCGGCGGGCGGGCTCGATCTCGCCTGCGACTTCGTCGTCGAGGATCATGGCGAACCCGATGTCTGCGTCCCCGATGCGGTGCAGTTGCCCGTCGAGCAGCTTCCCGACGAGGTGCTGATCTATCTGCTGGCGAGCCGCTATTGCGAGACCGACCGCTTGTCCGACACCGCCTGGTCGCTGTTCGGCAACGCGCCGACCGGCTGGGCGCGCGTGCAGGCGATCGTCGAATTCGCCAACAATCATGTCGAGTTCGGCTATCATCATGCGCGCTCGACCAAGACCGCGTGGGACGCCTATCAGGAGCGCCAGGGCGTGTGCCGCGACTTCGCGCATCTGGCGGTGACGCTGTGCCGCTGCATGAACATCCCGGCGCGCTACTGCACCGGCTATCTCGGCGACATCGGCGTGCCGGCGAGCGACGCGCCGATGGACTTTTCGGCGTGGTTCGAGGCGTATCTCGGCGGGCAATGGTATACGTTCGACGCGCGCCACAACAGGCCGCGGATCGGGCGCATCCTGATGGCGCGCGGCCGCGACGCGACCGATGCCGCGCTCACCACCGTATTTGGCCCGACCCGGCTGACGCGATTCGATGTGCATACCGACGAGGTGTTTTCGCTTTGACCGATGTTGTGACCGGCAATCCGCTGCTCGACGATTGGACCGCCCCCTATGAGGCGCCCCCGTTCGATCGGATCGAGGCGGCGCATTTCCTCCCCGCGCTCGACGTGGCGCTCGATGCGCATCGCGCCGAGATCGAGGCGATCGCCACCGATCCCGCCCCCGCCGACTTCGCCAACACGCTGGTCGCGATCGAGCGATCGGGCGCCTTGCTCGCGCGCGTGCGCCGCGTGTTCTGGACGCTGTCCTCCGCGCAGGCCGACGCGGATCTGCGCGCGATCGAAGAGGAAATGTCCGCCCGGCTGACCCGCCATGCCACTGCGATCGGCCACGACCGGCGGTTGTTCGATCGCGTCGCTACGGTCTGGCGCGGGCGGACGACGCTCGGCGAGGAGCAGCACCGGCTGGTCGACAACAGCTATCGCGGCTTCGTCTCGGGTGGCGCGCTGCTCGATGCCGCCGCCAAGGCGCGCTTCGCGGCGATCGACGAGCGGCTGGGCGAATTGTCGGTGCGCTTCGGGCACAATGTGCTCGCCGCCGGCACCGACTGGTCGCTGCTGCTCGACGAAGCGGGCTGCGCGGGGCTCCCCGACAGCGTCCGCGCCGCCGCCCGGCGTCGCGCCGAGCTGGCCGGAAAGGACGGCTGGCTGTTCACGCTCGATCGCGGGCAGGTCGAGGATGTGCTCGGCTTCGCCACCGATCGCGATGTGCGCGAAAAAGTCTGGCGCGCGTTTACCGGGCGCTGCGACGGCGGTCCGCACGACAATTGGCCGATCCTCACCGAGATCGTCGCGCTCAGGCAAGAGCGCGCACATCTGCTCGGCCACGCCAGCTATGCCGAGGAGAAGCTCGAGGACAGCATGGCGCGCACCCCCGAGGCCGCGATGGCGCTGCTCGACCGGCTGTGGACCCCCGCGCTCAAGCGCGCCGCCGACGAGCAGGCGGAGCTACAGGCACTCGCCGATGCGCCGATCGAAGCCTGGGACTGGCGCTTCTACGCCGAACAGGTGCGCCGCGAGCGCCACGCGCTCGATGGCGCGGCCGTCAAGGAGCATCTGACTCTCGACGCCGTGCGCGCGGCGGCATTCGACTGCGCGGGGCGGCTCTACGGGTTGCGCTTCGAGGAGCGCGCGGACATCCCCGGCTGGCACGCCGACGTCCGCGCCTGGGCGGTGAGCAACAGCGGCGGCGAGCCCGCCGGGCTGCTCTACACCGACTATCTCGCGCGCCCCGAAAAACATGGCGGCGCGTGGATGGGGTCGCTGCGCGTGCAGGAGCGGCTCGACGGTCGCGTCCTGCCGATCGTCTATACCGTCGCCAATTTCGCCAAGGCGCCGCCGCCCGAACGGACGCGTCTGTCGATCGACGAGGCGCGGACCCTGTTCCACGAATTCGGTCATGCGCTGCACGCGCTGCTCTCCGATGTCACCTATCCGAGCCTGTCGGGGACGGCGGTGGCGCGCGATTTCGTCGAATTCCCCAGCAAGTTCATGGAGCATTGGATCGTCTCGGCCGAGGTGCTCGAAGGCTTCGGCGTGCCCGCACCGCTGATCACGGCGATCGGGCAGGCGGATGCGTTCGGCCAGGGCTTTGCCACCGTCGAGCTCGCCGGCTCGTCGATCGTCGACCTCGCGATTCACATGACGGCCAGCCCCGCGCCCGACGTCCGCGCGATCGCGGCGGCGACGCTCGAGCGGATCGGGATGCCCGCGACGATCGGGATGCGGCATCGGCTGCCGCACTTCACCCACGTATTCGACGGCGGCTATGCGGCCGCCTATTACAGCTATTTGTGGGCGGAGGTGCTCGACGCCGACGCGTTCGCGGCGTTCACCGAGGCGGGCGACATGTTCGCGGGCGAGCTCGCTCAGCGTTTCCGCCGCGAGATACTGGCGCGGGGCGACACGCGCGACGCGATGGCGGATTTCGTCGCCTTCCGTGGGCGCGAGCCGGACGAGCGGCATCTGCTGCTCGAGCGGGGGCTGCTCGGGTAACGCCGCCTCTCCCTGCGTACCGCCGTGCTCCTGCGAAGGCAGGAGCCCAGGATTTCAAGCGCTGCGCCTGCTTCACTTGGGCTCCTGCCTCCGCAGGAGTACAGGCGTCGATCAGGCGTCGGCGCCGTGTCGAACGACAAATCCGACCGCGTGATCGCCCGTCACATCTTTCGCCGCCAGCGTCGTACCACCGGGCAGCACCACTCCCGTATCGCCCCACCACGCTGCGCCCGGCTCGGGTGAGCCCGCATCGATGCACGCCTGCGAACAGCGGATCGCGCACAGCAGGATCGCCGTGCCGTCCTTGCCGGTGCGCGCGAAGGCGATCGCGTCGGCGCGGCGGGTGCCGGTGAGTTCGAGGAAGACCAGCCCACCCTCCGCCAACACATCCGGATGCGCCGCGCGCGCACCGAGCAGGTCGGCGAGCAACCGCTGCTTGGCGGCCCCGTCGCGCCAGTTCTCGCCCGGCCCTCCCAGCATCGTCCGAAGCGCGGCATAATCCACCGGGCGCCGATTGTCGGGATCGACGAGGCTGAAATCCCAGCCCTCGCTGCCCTGATAGCAGTCGGGCACGCCGGGCAGCGTCGCGCGCAGCATCACCTGCGCGAGCGACTTGGCGGCGCCCGCCGGCGCGATCGTCTCGGCGAACGCGCGTGCCTCGCTCGCGAACACGCCCGGCGCGAGCAGCCGGTGCAGATAGTCTGCGCAGGCCTTTTCATACGCCTCGTCGGGCGCCGCCCAGGACGAACGCAGCTTCGCCTCGCGCAGCGCCTTCAACTGCCACCCGGCGAGGCGCTCGGCGAAGCCCGCCACCGCTTTCCCGTCGTCCGCCGCAAGATCGAGCGGCCACGCGCCGACGATCATCTGATGGAGCATGTGCGCATCGCCGCGATCAATGCCCTCGGGCACGTCGGCGGCCCAGCGTCGCGCGGTCTCGGCCCATAATAGGGGCACCTCGCTCAGCACCGCGAGCCGCATCCGCAGATCCTCGCCGCGCTTGTGATCGTGCGTCGCGGTGGTCAGCATCGCATGCGAGTGGCGCGTCGAGCGCTCTTCGATCGTGCGCGCGAAGGCGGCCGCGTCCGCCCCGAGCCGCTCGGGATCGCAGCCGACATCGTTGCGCGAGAGCAGTCGGCCGTAGCGGTAGAAGGCGGTATCCTCGACCGCCTTGGCGGCGATCGGCGCGCTCAGCTGCTGGAAGCGCCGCACCGCATCCCGGCGGAGCGCGAGGTCGCCGGGGCCGTCGCCTGCCAGCCAGTCGCCGATCCGGTCGATCGTCGCAGCCTCGGCGGGGCCGGCGAGCGCCTTCGCCGCGCTAATCGCACGGGCGCGGATCGGCGCGTCGCTGTCGGGCGCGGCATCGCCGGTGCCGTAAGTTCGGTAGACGGGGAAGACTTCGAGCAGCCATGCGATTGCGCGGCGCAGTCCCGGCAAGGCGAGATCGCGCGTCGCGACGTCCGACTCCGCCAGCCTGGCGAAGGCCTGCGCGGTCGAATCGAGCTGGCCTGCAAAGCCCCGTGCCACCATGTCGCGACGCGCGGGATGTTCTTCGTCGGCGAAGTCGGCGGGACGCCCGCTCAGTTCGTGCCACAATGCCCCGAGCGGCTCCGCGCCGGCGGGATCGTGGAGCAGCGCGGAGACGTCGTTGAGGAAATCATAGCCGCTGGTGCCGTCGATCCCCCAGTCGGTCGCGAGCGTCTCCCCCGCGCCGAGAATCTTCTCGATGACGATATAGGCGTCGGCGCCGAACGTCGCGCGCAGCTTGCGGCCATAGGCGGCGGGATCGGCGAGCCCGTCGACATGATCGACGCGTACGCCGGCGATCAGCCCCTCGCGGTACAGCCGCAGCGGCAACGCGTGGACCGTGTCGAACACGACATCCTCCTCGACGCGGATGCCGGCGAGCTCGGTGATGTCGAAGAAGCGCCGCCAGTTGATCGCGTCATTGGCGGCGCGCCACGAGGCGAGCCGCCAATGCTGGCGCTCGCACAGTTCGTGGAGCGCGACGCGGCCGCTGTCGGTCTTGCCGTCGAAGCGCGTCTCGAGATCGCGCGCGTCGTCGAGCGCCGCCTGATCCTCGGGGCGCAGCGGGAAGACGTGGCTGTCATAGGCGACCACCGCGAGCCGATCGCCGACACGCTTGACCGCCAGGTCGCCCGACGCCAGCACCTCGCCATAGGGCGCCCCCAGGAACGGCGCGAGCAGCTTGCCGGCGAGCGAAGGATCGGCGGGATGCCAGTCGATGTCGAAGAAGCGCGCATGGTCGCTCGCCTCGCCCTTCTCGAGCACGTCGAGCCACCATTCGTTGTCGCCGTGGCCGACCGCGACATGGTTGGGAACGATGTCGACGATGATGCCGAGCCCTTCTGCCTCCAATGCCGCGGCGAGCGCGCGAAACCCCGCTTCGCCGCCGAGCTCGGGATTGATCGTGGTCGGATCGACCTGGTCGTAGCCGTGCATCGATCCGCTGCGCGCGGTGCCGATCGGCGACGAATAGACATGGCTGATGCCGAGCTTCGCCCAATAGCGCGCAAGCGGGATCGCATCGGCGAAGGTGAAGCCGGCGTGGAACTGGACGCGGTAGGTAGCGCGGGGGATCATGCGGGGCGTTCCTTGGCAAGCATCGCCAGCCGCCGGGCGACGGCACCGTCGGCGAACAGCGCTGACGGCGGCGACGGCAGACGGCGACGCCAATTGGGATGTTCATCGATCGTGCCCGGGAGATTGGGCGCCTGTTCGAGCCCGACCAGATCCTCGAGCGCGACCAGCGCGAGCTCGCAATCGGCGCGCGCGACCAACCCGATCGCGGCATCGACCGCGGGGGCGGGCGCATCCGGGGCGGGCGGCGGACCCGTCACGCCCGCCGAGACGGTCGCGCGCTGCCAGAAGCGCGCGCGGTCGGCCCGACGCTGTTCCGGCGTGTCGGCCTCGGCGCCCAGCGCCTCACGCCAGTCGAGATCGATCCCGCGCCACCAGCCGGCAAAGGGGGTGAGATCATGCGTGCTGGTCATCGCCGCGGCGACGGGCGACCAGCCGCGCGGATCGGTGAAGCCGCCCTCGTCGGTCCGTTCGAACGGCAGCACGCGCATGCCGAGCAGATGACGCGCGGCGAGCCGGTCGCGGAATCCCGGCGGCACGACGCCGAGATCCTCGCCGATCACGATCGCGCGCGCGCGATCGGCCTCGAGTACGAGCAGTCGCAGCAGATCGTCGATCGGCTGGCGCAGATAGACGCCGTCGAGCGGGCGCGCGCCTTCGGGGATCACCCACAGCCGGCCGAGCCCGAGCGCATGATCGACGCGCAGCCCGCCGGCGTGCGCGAGCGCGGCGCGTAGCGTACGCAGAAAGGGTTCGTAGCCGCTGCGGGCGAGCGCGGTCGGCGACAGGCCGGTGATCCCCCAGCCCTGCCCCGCCGCCTGGAAGGCGTCAGGCGGAGCACCCAAGGTCAGCCCGTGAAGCAGCTCGCCGCGCCGGCTCCACGCATGGCTGCCACCCGGATCGATCCCGACCGCGAGATCCGCGACCAGCCCGATCGCCATTCCCGCGCCGCGTGCCGCCGCCTGCGCGTCGGACAGGCCAAGCGCCGCGCGCCATTGCAGGAAGAGGTGGAAGCGGATGTCGTTGGCATGATCGGCGGCGAAGCGCGCGACCTCGGCGCTTTCGGGATCGTGGAACGCGTCCGGCCAGACCTGCCAGCCGCCGGCGCTGCCCTGCGCGTGGAAGTGCGCGTGGAGCGCCTCGAACAATGCGTGGCCGCGCAGCGGCGCGCCGCCGGCCGCGACGAAGGCCTCGAAGGCCGGATCGCCATCGAACGCCGCATAGGCCGCGCGTAGCCGGGCGACGCGCGCGGCGGAAGCCGCCGGCCAATCGACCAGCGTATCGCCATCGGGCTCGTCGCCGATGCCGGGATCGGCGAACAGCGGGTTGAGGAAGTCGCGGCTCGAGGGCGAATAGGGGCTGAACCGCGCGGGATCGGCGAGGAACAGCGCGTGCACCGGGCTGATCGCCAGCGCGTCCGCACCGCGCGCGCCCGCCGCCACGGCCAGATCGGCGAGCGCCGCGAAATCGCCGAAGCCAGCCGCGCGGGCACCGCGCAGCGAATAGAGCTGCGCCGAAAGCCCCCATCCTCGGAGACGGCCGGTGAGCGCTGCGACGCCCGGCGCCTCCTTCGGCGCGATCGCGAGGGTCACGCAGCGGCCGCCTGCTTCGATCCGGTGATAGCCGGGTTCGTCGATGACCAGCGCCTCGCCCGCCGCGATGTCGCGCACGGCGCCGCTTTCGAGCGTCAGCCGACCGCGCCCGGCCGCAATGTCGATCGGCGTGCCGACATCGCCGGTGACGAAATCGCGATCCGCCTCAGCGCGCAACCGCTCGCGGCTGTCGGCGATGTCGCGCGCGGTCTCGGCGGGGAGGTCGAGCGCCGCCAGCGCGGCGCGCAGCGTATCGGGCGCGACCGCGTGCGCGCCGCCGTCGACATCCTCCCACACCGGGAGCAGCCCCGCGGCTTCGGCCAGATTGATCAGCGCCTCGCTCATGCGCCGAGCCACGCAACCAGCGACGCCGGCGCCAGCGCGCCATCTGCGACACCACCGCCGATGCGCACCAACACCGCCGCAGCGGGCGCCTCGACGGCTACCGCGGCATCGCCCAGATTGAGCGCCAGCGTCAGCGTCGCGCCGTCGCCCAGCCGCCAGCGCGCGATCACCGCCTTGTCGCCGAACACGTCCGCGCCGGTCGCGGCGGCGCCCGCCAGGCCCGGCACGATCCGCTCGTGGCGCAGCGCGATCAACCTGCGATAAAGGTCGCGCCACGCGGCGGCATCGTCGCCGGGCTGCGCACGCGACGCCTTGAATGTCTCGTGCGCATTGGGATCGGGAATCTTTTCGCGCTGCTCGGGATCGGCGAAGGCGGGGAATTTCGCGAATTCCTTGCGTCGCCCCTCGCGCACCGCGTCGGCGAGTTCGTCGTGGAAATCGGTGAAGAACAGGAAGGGCGAGACGCTGCCCTCCTCCTCGCCCATGAACAGCAGCGGGATCTGCGGGCAGAGCAGCAGCAGCGCGGTCGCCGCCTTGAGCTTGGCGGTGTCGGTCAGCAGCGGCAGCCGTTCGCCGAGCGCACGATTGCCGACCTGGTCGTGATTCTGGAGGAAGGCGACGAAGCGCGTCGGCGGCAGATGCGCGCTCGGCTTGCCGCGCGGCTTGCCGTCATGGTTGGGCGAGCCCTCGCCCTGATAGATGAAGCCTTCGCTGAGACAGCGCGCGAGCCGCTCGGCGGGGCGATCGGCGAAATCCTGGTAATAGGCGCCGTCCTCGTCGGTGAGCAGGACGTGGAGGACGTTGTGGAAGTCGTCGTTCCACTGCGCGTCGAACTGCAGGTCGCCGAGCCGATCGGGATCGTTGCTCTCATTCTCGAGTACGAGATGGACGGGGCGATCGCCCGCGCCGCGCCGGACCTCGGCGGCGAGCCGATCGAGGAAGCGATTGTCCGCGATCGCGTGGACCGCGTCGAAGCGCAGCCCGTCGAAGCGATATTGCTCGATCCACATCCGCGCATTGTCGATGAAGAAATGCGCGACCTCCTCGCGTCCGAAGGCGATCGCAGCACCCCAGGGGGTATGGCGCGCCTCGTCGAAGAAGGCGGGCGCGATCGTCGGCAGGTAGTTCCCGTCGGGCCCGAAATGATTGTAGACGACGTCGAGAAACACGCCGAGCCCGAGCCCGTGCGCCGCGTCGACCAGCGCCTTCAGGTCCTCGGGGGTGCCGTAGGCGGCGGCGGGGGCGTAAGCGAGCACGCCGTCATAGCCCCAGTTGCGCGTCCCCGAAAAGGCCGCGACGGGCATCAGCTCGATCGCGGTGATGCCGAGGTCGGCAAGCGCGGGAAGCGCCCGCGCGACACCCGCGAAGCCGCCCATCACGCCGGGATGGCATTCGTAGAGGATCGTCTCTTCCCACGGCCGTCCGCGCCAATCCTCGCTCCGCCAGCGATAGCCGGCCGGATCGACGACGATGCTCCAGCCATGCACGTCGCCGGCCTGCGCGCGCGAGGCCGGATCGGGGATGGCGAGATCGTCGGCGACGCGGAACCGGTAGCGCGCGCCCGCGCCGACCGGCGCCTCGGTGGCGAACCAGCCGTCGGCATCGCGTGTCATCGCGACCGCTTCGCCGGCATCGATCTCGAGCGTCACCGTCTCGCATCCCGGCGCCCACAGGCGGAAGCGCGTGCGGTTCGCGGCGAGCAGCTCAGGGCCCCACATCGTCGTCATAGCCGCTCGTGCGTCCCGACGATCAGCATCGCGGCGCGGGCGAGCACCTCGACGACGTCGCCGACCTCGCGCTCGGGCGCGCGCGGGTCGGCGCTGTCGATCACCAGCGTACGCGCATGGGTCGGCGCCGGCAGGTGGAAGGGCAACATCACCGGGGAGCCGTTCATCAACATCGTCACCGTCTCCAGCATGCCGTCCTCGCGGCGCCGAACGCGTCGCATCACCAGCGCCTTGCCCTGCGCATTCTGCCAATCGTCGCCGCTCAGATGGTCGCCGCGCTCGTCGAACCAGTCGATGTCGAGGATGCCCGGCGCGACCTCGACCTCGCCGTGAAGGAAGTGGCCCGCGCGGACGAGCGGATAATAGCGGCGGATCGCGGTCAGCCGGCGCACGAAGTCGCTCAAGGCGTGGCCGCGGTCGCTTTCGAGCGCCTTCCAGTCGAACCAGCTGAGCGGGCCGTCCTGGCAATAGGCGTTGTTGTTGCCCCGCTGCGTGCGCCCGAATTCGTCGCCGCCGAGCAGCATCGGGGTGCCCAGCGACGCCAGCAGCGTGGTCAGCATCGATCGTGTCACACGGTCGCGAATATCCTGGATCCCGGCGTCGTCGGTCGGCCCCTCGATCCCCCAGTTGCAGCTATTATTGTCGTCCGAGCCGTCGCGATTATCCTCGCCGTTCGCCTCATTATGCTTGGCGCCGTAGCTGACCGTGTCGGCGAGCGGGAAACCGTCGTGCGCGGTGACGAAGTTGATGCTCGCCCAAGGCCGGCGCGCGCGCCTGTCGAACAGATCGGCCGAGCCCGAGATGCGCTTGGCGAATTCGGGGCGCAGACCGTCGTCACCGCGCCAGAAGCGGCGCGCGCTGTCGCGATATTTGTCGTTCCATTCGGCAAAGCCCGGCGGGTGGTTGCCCAGCTGGTAGCCGCCCGGCCCGATGTCCCACGGCTCCGAGATCAGCTTGAGCTGATTGAGCACCGGATCCTGGCGCAGCACGTCGAAAAAGCCGCTTCGCGGATCGAAGCCGTGATTGCCCGCGCGGCCCAGCGTCACGCCGAGATCGAAGCGGAACCCGTCGACGCGGAAGCTCTCCGCCCAGTAGCGCAGCGAGTCGGCGACGAGCTGGAGCACGCGCGGATGGCTCAGATCGACCGTGTTGCCGGTGCCGGTGTCGTTGACGCAGCGACGCGGATCGCCCTCGACCGCGCGATAGTAGATCGCGTTGTCGAGCCCGCGGAAGGACAGCGTCGGGCCCATCTCCGAGCCCTCCGCCGTGTGGTTGTAGACGACGTCGAGGATCACCTCGATGCCGGCGGCGTGGAGCCGGCGGATCGCCATGCGCAGCTCGTCGGCGGTCCCCGTCGCCATGTAGCGCGCCTCGGGCGCGAAGAAGGCGAGCGTGTTGTAGCCCCAATAATTGGTCAGCCCCTGGGCTTGCAGCCGGCGATCCTGAACGAAGGCATGGACCGGCAGCAACTCGAGCGCGGTGACGCCGATACGCTGGAGATGCGCGATCACCTTGGGATGCGACAGCGCCGCGAAGGTGCCGCGCTCGTTGGGCGTCGCATCGGCGAGCAGCTTGGTCAGGCCCTTGGCGTGCGCCTCGTAGATGATCGTCTCCGACCATGGGGTCCGCGGCCGCACGTCGCCCGACCAGTCGAAGGCGTCGGCAGTCACCACCGCCTTGGGCATCGCCGCCGCGCTGTCGCGCCGATCGAAGCTCAGGTCGTCGCGCGAGGAGCCGACGCGATAGCCATAGAGCGCGTCGGTCCATCGGACCGCGCCGAACAGCCGGCGCGCATAAGGATCGAGCAAAAGCTTGTGACGGTTGAAGCGATGTCCCTCGTCGGGGGCATAGCGGCCATGCGCGCGATAGCCGTAGAGCAGCCCGGGGCGCGCATCGGGCAGGAAGCCGTGCCACACCTCGTCGGTGCATTCGGGAAGATCGAAACGCGCGATCTCGCGCTTGCCGCCCGGATCATAGAGGCACAGCTCGATCCGCTCGGCATGCGCCGAAAAGATCGCGAAGTTGACCCCCAATCCGGTGAAGCTCGAGCCCAGCGGATAGGGCGAGCCGGCATCGAGCCGCGGCGGAAGCGGATGCATCGGTCAGCGCTCCGCTATCTGGCGGGCATGGCCGGACGGTCCGTTCTGCAAAATCAACCCCCGCACAATATGCCCCCGATGCGCCAATGCCCTGCCAACGATGGTAGCGCGATTCTGTGCCGACTGAATCTTTTTGGTGGAGCGGAACGAATTGCGGATCGGTGGCTTATCCGATCACGCGGGGGGGTAAGACGATCATATGGCGCCGAGCGCGACACTTAGTGGCCTGGTCAGCCGACAGGCGATGGCGTTCGTCCTTGCCGGCGGGCGTGGCAGCCGATTGATGGAATTGACCGATCGCCGCGCCAAGCCGGGCGTGTTCTTCGGCGGCAAGACGCGAATCATCGATTTCGCGCTGTCCAACGCGCTCAATTCGGGAATCCCCCGGATCGGCGTCGCCACGCAATATAAGGCGCACAGCCTGATCAAGCATCTCCAGCACGGCTGGAATTTCTTCCGCCCCGAACGCAACGAAAGCTTCGATATCCTGCCCGCCAGCCAGCGGATCGACGAGGTGCAATGGTATCAGGGAACCGCGGACGCGGTGTACCAGAATATCGACATCATCGCGAGCTACGCGCCGCGCTACATCGTCATTCTGGCGGGCGACCATGTCTACAAGCAGGATTATGGCGTCATGCTCGACGAGCATGTCCACAGCGGCGCCGACGTGACGGTCGGCTGCGTCGAGGTCCGGCGCACGGACGCCTCGGCATTCGGCGTGATGCATGTCGACGAGCAGGACCGCATCGTCGACTTTCTCGAGAAGCCCGCCGATCCGCCCGCGATACCCGGCAAGCCCGATCATGCGCTGGCGAGCATGGGCATCTATGTGTTCAACACCGAATTCCTCTTCGCGCGGCTGCGCGAGGATGCCGAAGATCCCAACAGCTCGCACGATTTCGGCCGCGACATCATCCCGCTGCTGGTCAAGGGCGGCAAGGCGATGGCGCACCATCTCGGTCGTTCGGGGCTGCGATCGGGCCCCGACGCCGAGCCCTATTGGCGCGACGTCGGCACGCTCGACGCCTATTTCGACGCCAATATCGATCTGACCAACGTCGTCCCCGATCTCGATCTCTACGATCGCGACTGGCCGATCTGGACCTATAGCGAAATGACCGCGCCCGCCAAATTCGTCCACGACGAGGAAGGCCGCCGCGGCGAGGCGATCTCGTCGCTGGTCTCGGGGGACTGCATCGTCTCGGGCTCCAAGCTGCGCCGCGCGCTGCTGTTCACCGGGGTGCGCGTCAACAGCTATTCGGAGATCGAGAACGCCGTGCTGATGCCGCGCGTCGAGATCGGCCGCTCGTCGCGGCTGACCAACGTCATCGTCGATCGCGGGGTGAAGATCCCGGGCGGGCTGGTCGTCGGCGAGGATCCCGAGCTCGACGCCAGGCGCTTCCGCCGGACCGAGAACGGCGTGTGCCTGATCACCCAGGACATGATCGACCTGCTCGCCGGATGAAGCCGCTGCATATCCTTTCGGTCGCCTCCGAAATCTTCCCCCTGATCAAGACCGGCGGCCTTGCCGATGTCGCCGGCGCGCTGCCCGCGGCGCTGGCCCCGCTGGGGGTGCGCGTGGTGACGCTGGTGCCGGGCTATCCCGCGGTGATCGCCGCGCTCGAGACCGCCAGACGCATCGCCGCGATCGACATGCTGATGGGCGCGCCGGCATCGCTGCTCGGCGGCCGCGCCGCGGGGCTCGACCTGCTCGTGATCGATGCGCCGCATCTCTTCGATCGCCCCGGCAACCCCTATCTCGACGCCGATGGCCGCGACTGGCCCGACAATGGCGAACGCTTCGCGGCGCTGGCGCAGGTCGCGGCGCTGATCGGCGGCGGCCTCGTCGCCAAATACCACCCGGCGCTGATCCACGCGCACGACTGGCAGGCGGCGCTGACGCCCGCCTATCTTCGCTATGCCGGTGGCGCGACGCCGCCGGTCGTGCTGACGATCCATAATCTCGCCTTCCAGGGCCGCTTCCCGCGATCGCTGCTCGGCCCGATCGGGTTGCCCGACGAGTCCTTCACGCTCGACGGCGTCGAATATTACGGCGAGATCGGCTTCCTCAAGGCCGGCATCCTGTTCGCCGACGCGATCACCACCGTCTCGCCGAGCTACGCCGCCGAGATCGCGACGCCAGCCGGCGGCATGGGGCTGGGCGGATTGCTCGCGGGCCGCGCGGCCGACCTCGTCGGCATCCTCAACGGCATCGACACGCAGGTCTGGGACCCAGCGCAGGACAGGCTGCTGCCGCACCGCTTCTCGGCCGAGCATCCGGACGACCGCACGCGCGACAAGGCCGCCTTGCAGAGCGCCTTCGCGCTCGATGTCGTCCCCGACGCGCCGCTATTCGGTGTCGTCAGTCGGCTGAGCGAGCAGAAGGGGCTCGATCTGCTGCTGGACGCGCTGCCCGGATTATGTGCGGAGGGCGCGCAGCTGGTTCTGCTCGGCACCGGCGATCCATGGCTGCAACAGGGCTTCGCCGCCGCCGCCGATCGCTATCCGGGCCAGGTCGGCTGCATCTTCGCCTATGACGAGCCAACCGCGCATCTGATCCAGGCGGGCAGCGACGCGCTGCTCGTGCCGTCCCGGTTCGAGCCGTGCGGGCTCACCCAGCTCTGCGCGCTGCGCTATGGCGCAATCCCCGTCGTCGCGCGCACCGGCGGGCTCGCCGACAGCGTCATCGATGCCAATGAGGCGGCGCTGCGTGCGGGCGTCGCGACGGGAATCGTCTTTTCGCCGATCGATCGGGCCGGCCTCGCCTCGGCGCTGCGGCGCACGATCGCCGCCTACCGCGACGCACCCGCGTGGCGCGCGATGCAGCATAACGGCATGGCGGCGGACGTCTCCTGGGCGCGGTCGGCGCAGCGTTATGCCGATCTCTATAGGCTTCTGATCGAGCGCTAGCGGTCAGCCGGCCGCATCGGCCGCGGTGACCAGTGCCAGGACATCCGCGATGATCGCCTGCATCGCCGATCGCGACGCGGCCGCGTCGCCGGCCTCGATCGCATCGAGCACCGCGCGGTGCGCAGGCAGGCTCGCGCTGCGGCCGTGGAAGCGATTGGTGAAGCGGATCGAGGTGCGCAGCGCGGTCGCCACCACCTGCTGGAACTGGACGAAGAACGGATTGCGCGATCCGCGCAGGATCGCGAGGTGAAAGGCGATATCCGAATCGAGCGGATCGTCGTCGCCGGCCTCGGCGGCCGCCATGCGCTCATAGCCCGCCCGGATCGGCGCCGTCGCGACGGGATCCGCGTCGGCCGCGACCAGCGCCGCCGCCGCCGGCTCAATCGCGAGACGGAGCTCGGTGAAATGGCGCAACAGCGCGACCGAGAATTTGCGCTCGAGCAGCCAGTGCAGCACATCGGGATCGAACAGGTTCCACGCGGCCGCCGGCTGGACGATCGTGCCTTGTTTGGGCCGCGCCGAAAGCAACCCCTTCGCGGTCAGCATCTTGACCGCCTCGCGCGTCACCGAACGGCTCACGCCGTGCTGGACGGTCAGTTCGGCCTCGGTCGGGAAGCGCTGGCCGTCATACGCGCCCGTCACGATCGCCCGACCCAGGGCATCCAGCATGCCATAGGTGAGGTTGCGACCGAGCGAGGTCCTGACGTCCGATGGCATCGGTCCGGTCATGCCTGTCGCCTGCCCCCTTCCCGTGCGGCACCGAAGCCCCGGCGCCGCGTGATATCATGCCAGGCGCGCATCCCGCCATGCCGCGACGAGCGCGGTGGCCTTGCCCGATACGGTCGCGGCATCGTCGCCCGGCCGGTACAGCGCGCCGCCGACGCCGATCCCCTCGGCGCCCGCGCCCAGCCATTCGCCGATATTCGCAGCACCCGTGCCGCCGACCGCCCAGACGCGGACATGCTTGGGCAACACCTCGCGGATCGCCTTGAGATAGGATGGCCCGAGCGCCACTGCGGGGAACAGCTTGATCCGCCTCGCCCCCGCGCCGATCGCGGCGAAGGCCTCGCTCGGCGTGACGAAGCCGGGCATCGGCTCGAGCCCGAGCGCGACCGCGCGGGCGATGATCGTCGCGTCGGTGTTGGGCGTCACCATGATCCGGCTGCCCGTCGCCGCCAGCGTATCGACCGACGCCGGATCGAGCACCGTGCCCGCGCCGATCGCGGCACGATCGCCGAACCTGTCCTGGATCGCACGGATGCTGTCGAACGGATCGGGCGAGTTGAGCGGCACCTCGATCAGCCGGATACCGGCATCGACGAGCGCGGCGGCGACCGGCAGCGCTTCCTCTCGCCGGATTCCCCGCAGGATCGCCACGACCGGCGGGGCGCCGTCAGCGAGCAGATCGTCGATCGTCATGCGATGGTCTCCAAAAGCGTGAGCCCGGCCAGGGCGCAGGCGTCGCCGTCATAGGCGGTGGTCGCGTGCCCGTGGGCGGCGAGCGCCTGTGCGTAGCGCGCGGTCAGTGCGGGATCGCCGATCAGCCCGACACGATCCGCCGCGAAGGCGGCAAGCGCGCCGGCGATCTCGCTGCCGATGATCAGCCCCGACAGGAACTCCAGCGCCCAGGCGGCGGACCGCCCGGCGCGGAGCTGCGCGGCGCGCGTCTCGAACAGCGACCCGAGCAGATCGCCGTCCAGCGATCGCGCCAGCCCCGCCGCGAAGCCCTCGCCCTCATCGGCGTTCGCCTCCCCGGCGGATGCGGCGCGCGTCAGCATCGAGTGATCGCGCAGCAGCGCGAACAGCTCGCCGGTGAGGAAGGTCTGGAAACCCATGACGCATCCCTCGTCGACCAGCACCCATTTGCCGTGCGTGCCGGGCAATGCGAGCAGATGGCGCCCGCGGCGAAGCGCGGGATCGATCGCGATCGCACCGAATATCTGCGTCTCCTCGCCGCGCATCACATCGGGCGCGTTGCGTGGCGTGGTGCCGGCGAGCCCCGGCATGATCGTCACCGGGATGCCGTCGAGATCGATAGCGGCGGCACCCGCGCGCCAGGCGGATGCGGTGGCGGGACACTCGACATAGGGCGTTTCGAGCCAGCCGTTGCGCGAGCCGACCATGCCGCACAGCCGGATCATATCGGGCTCGCCCTCGCGCCGCCAGTCGGCGAGCCCCGCCCGCAGCGCGTCGGCGGGGGTCGTCGCGAGACCGGCGATGCCGGGCCCGACGACGCGTTCGACCGCGGCACCGTCCACGATGCGGAACAGGCGTAGCCGGCTGGTTCCCCAGTCACCGACGACGCGATACCCGCTCATCCGCCGAAGCGCACGGCGGACGCCGGCAGGCCGGGCGCCGGTGCGTCGAAGGCGAACAGCCCGCCGGCGAGCGGCTGCGCCTCGAGATCGGCGGGCGATAGCCCGGCGCGGGCGGTCGTGGCATAGGCGGTGCGCAGATCGGGTCCGCCGAACGCGATCTTGGTGACGTTGGCGCAGGGCAGGCTGACGGTCGCGAGCAGCGCGCCGTCGGGCGCATAGCGCCGCACGCCCCAGCCCCCCCACAGCGCCACCCACAGGCAGCCTTCGGAGTCGATCGTCACGCCGTCGGGCGATCCGTCCTGCTTGGCGATGGTGACGAAGAGCTTGCCATCGCCGAGCGTCGTGTCGTCGCGAATGTCGAAACGCCACACCGTGCCGTCCAGCGTGTCGACATGGTAGAGATACTGCCCGTCGGGGCTGATCGCCGGCCCGTTGGTGATCGTGCAGACGCCGCCGACGACGCGCAGCCCGGCTTCGTCGACGACGTGGACCGCGCCGCTCGCGCGCGTCTCCTCGTCGTCCATCGTGCCGAACCAGAGCCGGCCGGAGTCATCGACGGTGGCGTCGTTGGTCCGGTTGTGCGCGGGCATGTCGATCGTGGCGACGGCCGGCCCCAATTGCTCGGCCTCGAAGCGATGCAGCGCGTTCCCGCGGCCGATCAGCAAGCCGCCCGCCGCGCGTCGCACGATGAAGCTGGGCTGGCCACCGATCGCATAGCTGCGCCGATCGCCGGTCGCCGGATCGAACCGGTGGAGATTGCCCGACTTGATGTCGACGAACCAGAGCGCCGCCTCGTCGCCGATCCAGATCGGCCCCTCGCCCAATTGTGCCGCAACCGGCCAGACCAAACGGCTCTCCAGATCAACCTCCCCGCAGCAGATAGTGTCAGTCGTACGTCTTATAGATCATATAAATAGCGCGGCAACGCCCACGCCGGACACTGACTTCGAGGGCCGGGCGATTCTCGAGGCGCGGCGACGCCATCTCGGCGCTGGCCAGCCGCTGCGGATCGCGGCACAATCGGCGCATGATCATACGCAGCGACGAATTCGAGGACATCCCCGTCGCGGGCGGAGGGATGATGCGGATGCACATCGTCCGACCCGCCGTGCCGGGGCGATTTCCCGGCGTGTTGCTCTTCTCCGAAATCTATCAGGTAACCGATCCGATCCGCCGGCTGGCGACGATGGTCGCGGGCCAGGGCTTCGTCGTCGCGGTGCCCGAGGTCTATCACGACTTCGAGCCCGCCGGCACCGTGCTGCGTTACGACACGGCGGGCACCGATCGCGGAAATGCGCTCAAGATCGCCAAGCCGCTCGCCGCATTCGACGCCGATGCGCGCGCCGGCCTGTCATTCCTGAAGGCGCATGCCGCCTGCACCGGCAGGCTGGCGACGCTCGGCGTCTGCCTGGGCGGCCACCTCGCCTATCGCGCCGCGCTTGATCCCTCGGTGTCCGCCGCCGCCTGCTTCTATCCGACCGACATCCATTCGGCGACGCTCGGCGCCGGTCAGCAGGACGACAGCCTTTCGCGCATGGCCGAGCTCAAGGCGGAGACGCTGTTCGTCTTCGGCCGCCAGGATCCGCACGTGCCGTTCGCCGGCCGCCAGGCGATCCGCGCGCGTCTCGAAGAGGTCGCAGCGCACTATGAATGGCACGAGGTCAACGCCGCGCACGCCTTCCTGCGCGACGAGGGGCCACGCTATGATCCGGCACTCTTGCTGCAATCGATCGGCTGGGCGCTCGCGCTGTTTCGGCGGACGCTTTACGCCGCGCCCTGACACGCGCCCGACCGCGGTTATTTCTTGCGGTTCTTCCGCGCGGCGTAGCGCGCATCGCGCGCCGCCTTCTTTTCGGCCTCGGACAGCACGACCGCCTGGACCTTCCTCGAAGCCTCCTCGAGCGCCTTGGCCTTCTTGTCGGCGATTTCCTGCTCGCGCGCGGCCTTCTTGGCTTCGCGCGCTCGCGCCTCGGCTTCCCGCTTCGCTTCGAACGCTGCCTTGCGCTCGGCCAGCACCGCCTCGTCGACGGGCGGCTTGGCCTTGAGCTGCTCCAGCGCCTTGAGACGCGCCTGTTTGGCGAGCGCAGTGCGCTCTTGGAAGCTCGGGTCCTTGAAGAAACTCATATCGCGAAATGCTCTCCGGGTGTGTGTCCCGGTCGCCATCGCCGTCCGGGCGAGCGCTCCATAGACGCTGTGCGCGCGGAAGGCCACCTGCTGCGCCAAAGATCGTCGGCGCACCGCAGCGGCGGATGTGCAAACCGAGCCTGTCGATATCTCTGATCCGCAAAATCAATTATACATCGGACAGGGCCGCGGCCCTATTGTGCGGCTCGCTAGGAGATGCCAGCGCCGCCGTCGCACGAGCGCCGGCCGGGCAGCAGAAGGAGCCTGAACATGGATGCGAAAGTCGGCGAAACCATTGGCGGCCAGTGCCCGGTCGCGCACGGCGGTGGCGGTTCGCGTCGCCACGGCAATCGCGACTGGTGGCCGGAGGCATTGCGCCTCGAGAGCCTCAACCAGCATTCGCCGCGGTCCAATCCGCTGGGCGAGGATTTCGACTATGCCGCCGCGTTCAAGACGCTCGATCTCGACGCCGTGATCGCCGATCTCCACGCGCTGATGACCGACTCGCAGGATTGGTGGCCGGCGGACTTCGGCCATTATGGCGGCCTGTTCATCCGCATGGCCTGGCACAGCGCCGGCACCTACCGCATCACCGACGGGCGCGGCGGCGCCGGCGGCGGCCAGCAGCGCTTCGCG
Source organism: uncultured Sphingomonadaceae bacterium (assembly GCA_903871605.1). Classification (GTDB taxonomy): domain Bacteria; phylum Pseudomonadota; class Alphaproteobacteria; order Sphingomonadales; family Sphingomonadaceae; genus Solisphingomonas. The sequence goes on along the minus strand of CAIQHF010000024.1, from coordinate 122,852 downwards.
CCGCTCAACAGCTGGCCCGACAATGCCAGCCTCGACAAGGCGCGCCGGCTGATCTGGCCGATCAAGCAGAAATATGGCCGCAAGCTGTCCTGGGCGGACCTGTTCATCCTCACCGGCAACGTTGCGCTCGAGTCGATGGGCTTCAAGACCTTCGGCTTCGCCGGCGGCCGCGCCGACACCTGGGAACCCGAGGAATTATTCTGGGGCCCCGAGGGCACCTGGCTGGGCAATGAACGCTATAGCGGCGAGCGCCAGCTGCATCCCGGGCTCGGCGCGGTGCAGATGGGGCTGATCTACGTCAATCCCGAGGGCCCCGACGGCAATTCCGATCCGCTCGCCTCGGCACGCGATATCCGCGAGACCTTCGCGCGCATGGCGATGGACGACGAAGAGACCGTCGCGCTGATCGCGGGCGGCCACACCTTCGGCAAGACGCACGGCGCGGGCGATCCCTCCTTCCTCGGCGCCGAGCCCGAAGGCGCGCTGATCGAGGACCAGGGGCTGGGCTGGCGCAGCAAGTTCGAATCGGGCTCGGGCGCGCATGCCATCACCTCGGGCCTCGAGGTGATCTGGAGCCAGACGCCGACGCGCTGGTCGAACCATTATTTCGACAATCTGTTCAAGTTCGAATGGGAGCTGACGACAAGCCCGGCGGGCGCCAAGCAATGGATCGCCAAGGACGGTCCCGACGACATCCCCGATCCGTTCGATCCCGGCAAGAAGCGCAAGCCGACGATGCTGACCTCGGACCTCGCGCTGCGCGTCGACCCCGAATATGAGAAGATCTCGCGGCGCTTCTACGAGCATCCCGACCAGTTCGCCGACGCGTTCGCGCGCGCGTGGTTCAAGCTGACGCACCGCGACATGGGGCCGATCGGCCGCTATCTCGGCCCGCTCGTGCCCAAGGAGGTGCTGATCTGGCAGGATCCGATTCCCGCGCTCGATCATCCCGTGATCGACGCGGCCGACATCGCGGCGCTCAAGGACAGGGTACTCGGCTCGGGGCTCACCGTGGCGCAGCTGGTCTCGACCGCCTGGGCATCGGCGTCGACCTATCGCGGATCCGACAAGCGCGGCGGCGCCAATGGCGGGCGCCTCCGCCTCGCGCCACAGAAGGATTGGGAGATCAACAACCCCGCCGAGCTGGCCCAGACGCTGCGGACGCTGGAGACGATCCAATCCGATTTCAACGCGTCCGCCACGGGCGGCAAGAGGGTGTCGATCGCAGACCTGATCGTACTCGCGGGCTGCGCGGCGATCGAGAAGGCGGCCAAAGACGGCGGCGTCGCGGTGGACGTGCCGTTCACGCCGGGCCGGATGGACGCGTTGGAAGAGCAGACCGACGTCCATTCATTCGAGGCGCTGCGCCCGCTCGCCGACGGCTTCCGCAACTATTATCACGAGGCGCATTTCATGGCGCCCGAGGAGGCGCTGGTTGACAAGGCGCAATTGCTGCGGCTGAGCGCGCCCGAGATGACCGTGCTGGTCGGCGGTCTGCGCGTGCTCGGCGCCAACGCCAATGGCGCCGGCGAGGGTGTCTTCACCGACCGGGTCGGGACGCTGACCAACGACTTTTTCGTCAACCTGCTCGACGCCTCAACTGAGTGGGAGCCGACCGAGTCCAAGAATCTGTTCCGTGGCCACGATCGCCGCACCAAGCAGCCGCGCTGGACGGCCACGCGCGTCGACCTGATCTTCGGATCGCATTCGGAGCTCCGCGCGCTCGCCGAGGTCTACGCCTCGGCCGACTCTGCCGAGACATTCGTCAAGGACTTCGTCGCGGTGTGGGACAAGCTGATGAACGCCGACCGCCTCGACATCGGCAAACCATCGGACAAGTTCAGCCAGAAGCTCGCCGCCTGATGCGACCACCCGGCGGTGCGCCTCGAGCGCACCGCCGGGTCAGCCGCGGCGCGAGGCTCAGGGCGCGGCGGGGGCGATGAGGACCGTGCGACCGCGATGTGGCGCGTCGATTTTGCTGCGCAGCAATGCCATGCCATTTCCCCGTTGCCGGCCGCCATCTGCCGGCGCCGCGCCGCCGCTCGGCGGTAACGCACGTCCGGGGCGGACCCGCGCAGACTAGCCGCGGCGCGTGGCCAGCAAAGCGCAACATGGTCGGGAACGGATGCTTCCCGTGGACTGGAGATCGACATGCTGCCGATCGCCGCTGGAGACATGCTCGGGCGATCGCCTTGGTGGCGATCGTCCGGGCGGCGCCGGCTATGGCAAGGGTGGCGCCGCCGGAAGCCGCACCGCGCCCGTCAGCACGGGGTTGGTCGCCGATCGACCGACCATCAGCGGCGACGGCCGGCGCGGGACCACCCAGCGGTGGCCATCCGCATCCCATCGCGCCGCGACGCGCGGATCGAGCGTTACCGACACCGCCTGGCTCTCGCCTGGTGCCAACGTCACGCGCGTCCAGCCGGCGAGGCGGCGGGTGGTGACATCGGTCTCGTCGGCGGCGCTGACATAGACTTGCGGTACGTCGCTGCCGGCGCGGGCGCCGATGTTGGTGACGGTGAAGCCGATCTTGCCGTCGGCGATCTTGAGCCCGGCATAGCGGAAAGCGGTGTAGGACAGGCCATAGCCGAACGGGAATAGCGGCGTGGCGCCGGTCTTCTGATACCAGCGATAGCCGACATTGGCGCCCTCGGGATAGTCGACGGTGAAGCCGGGCAAGGGCGATTTGGCGTTGCCCGCCGCGTCGCGGCGATGGAGCAGATCGAGACCGATCGCGACAGGCCGGGGCGCCTGCGCCGCGGCCGCGGGGAAGGTGATCGGCAGCCGCCCCGATGGGTTTGCGGTGCCGGTCAGCACCGCCGCGATCGCGTCGCCGCCACGCTGGCCGGGATACCAGGCCTCGATGATCGCCGGCACGCGCTGCAACCACGGCATGAGCACCGGGCCGCCGGTCTCGAGCACAACCGCCGTCCGCGGGTTCGCCGCCGCCACCGCCTCGATCAGCGCGTCCTGACGATCGGGCAACGCCAGCGTTTCGGCATCCTCGGACTCGGTCTGCCATTGCCAGGCGAACACGATCGCCAGATCGGCGCTCGCCGCCGCGCTGGCGGCGGCGGCGGGATCGCGACCGTCGACATAATCGATCCGCGCGCCCGGCAAGGCCGCGCGCAGCGCCGCGAGCGGCGAGGAATCGTGCCAGGTGATCCGCGCGAAGCTGGCGGCCTCGCCGCTGGCCAAGGGGATTTCGACGGGTACGCCGCCGACCGAACGCACCTGCGACGATCCGCCGCCCGACAATACGCCGACATCGGCATGCGCGCCGATCAGCACGATGTGGCGCGCCGATGCCGCGATCGGCAGCATCGCGCCCTCGTTGCGAAGTAGCACGATCCCCTCGCGGGCTGCGCGCTCGGCGACCGCGGCATGCGCGGCATCGTCGATCGGCTGCACCGTCGCGGGGGTCGGATCGTCCATCAGACCGGTTGCGATCACCCCCGTCAGGATGCGCGTCACCATGTCGTCGAGCCTGGCCTGCGGAACGCGCCCGGCCGCGAGCGCGTCGGCCAGCGGCGCGCCGAAGAAGACCCGCGCGTCGAGTTGCTGCCCCGATTGCTGATCGAGCCCGGCGAGCGCCGCCTTCTCGGTCGAATGTACCGCCCCCCAATCGGACATCACCCAGCCGGGATAATGCCAGTCGGTCTTGAGGATGTCGGTGAGAATGTGGCGGTTCTCGCAGGCATAATCGCCGTTGACGCGGATGTACGCGCACATCACCGAGCCCGGCTTGCCGGCATCGATCGCGATGCGGAAGGCGAGCAGGTCGCTCTCGCGCAGCGGCACCTCGCCGAGCCGCGCGTTCAGCACCATGCGGCCGGTCTCCTGCGCGTTGAGCACGAAATGCTTGACCGTCGAGACGATATGGTTCGACTGGACGCCGGCGATCGCCGCCCCCGCCATCGTCCCCGCGAGCAGCGGATCCTCGCCCATATATTCGAAGTTGCGACCGCCCCATGGATCGCGCGTCAGGTTGACGCCGCCCGCGAGCAGCACGTTGAAGCGCTTGGCGCGCGCCTCGGCGCCGATCATCGCGCCACTTGCGCGCGCGACGTCGGGATCGAAGCTCGCGGCGGTGGCGATCGCGGCGGGCAGCGCGGTCGCGACATCGTCCTTGCGCTCGTTGACCTGGTTGGCGACGCCGAGGCTCGCGTCGGTCTCGCGCAGCGTCGGTATGCCCAGGCGCGGGATGCCGTCGATCTGGCCGGCCGAGGGGATGAAGTCGCCAGGCATGCCCGGCGAGGCGATGCCGGTCGGCGGATACCACCAGCCGTGGACCATCTGCAGCTTCTCGGCCTGCGTCATCCGCGCCACCAGCGCCGCGGCACGGTCGCTAGGCGTCCCCGTCTGGGGGGCGGCGATCGCGGCTCCGGCGGCACCGGCGAGCAGAAGGGTCAACAATCGGGAGGCGCGCATGGAGAGCCCTTCAGCTGCGGTGATAATGGTCGATGAGCGAGCGGTGATCGGGAAGCGCCTGCACCGCCTGCGAGGCCGCCTGGCGGATCCTGGCAAAGGCCGCCATCGCATCGCGCGCGTCGCCGGGCCTGGCGGCGATCACGCCGCTGCCCGCTTGGGTTTCATGGCCGAGGCCGTGGAGGATGAAGGCCCAGCTCGGCGGCAGGAAGCTCTGGTGGTCGATCACGAAATCGAAGCGCGACGGCAGACGATGGCGCCATTGCACGATCTTGTCGCGAAGCCCCTCCGGCCATGACGCCGGATCGCGATTGTCGCGCCAATAGGCGGTGTCGGCGCGACGGCTGACGCAATAATGGAGCTTCAGGAACTCGACGATCGCCTCGAAGCGCGCGGCCATCTGGCGATTATAATTGCGCGCCGCACCCGCCAGCGCCGCGCGGTCGACGGGTCCGCGCAGCATGTCGGCGACGATCCGGGCGGCGACCTCGATCAGCATGATGCCGGTCGATTCGAGCGGCTCGAAGAAACCCGCCGACAGCCCGATCGCGACCGTGTTGCCGATCCACTGACTGGTCCGATAGCCGGTGCGGAACCGCAGCGTGCGGGCGGCGAGCGTCGCGCCGGCCGGCCCGGCATAGCGGCGGATCACGGCCTCGGCCTGATCGTCGGACATATGGCGGCTGGAATATACGCAGCCGGTGCCGCGCCGGGTCGGCAGGCCGATATCCCAGATCCAGCCCGCCTCGTGCGCGGTGGCGCGCGTATAGGGCGCGATCTGCCGGCCGGGCGCGTCGTCGGGGATCTGCATCGCGATCGCGCGGTCGTTGAACAGCACCGCCTCGACCGACCGGAACGGGGCGCCGAGCGCGTCGCCGATCAGCACGGCGCGGAAGCCCGAGCAATCGATGAAGATGTCGCCCGCGATCGGCGGCGATCCGTCCGACAGCGTCAGCGCGGCGACATCGCCATCCTCGCCGCGCGCGACGGCGGCGACCGTCGCCTCGATGCGGGCGACGCCATTGGCGATTGCGACCTCGCGCAGCCATGCCGCAAGCTTGGCGGCATCGAAATGATAGGCATAGTTCATCGGCCCCGAGAAATCGGCGTCGTCGCGCCGCTTCGGCGCGCGGTCGGCGCGGATCAGCCGTTCCTGCACGGTGACCGCGTCGGCGAAGGACGGGCGCTGCGGATCGGCGGCGCTATCCAGCCAGAAGGGCAGCAATCCCGGCTCGTCACCGCCGAACGGCAAGTTGAACGGATGGAAATAGTCGTCGGCGTCGTGGCCCGGCGTCGGGCCGCCCGCCCAGCCGAGGAAGCGCACGCCCTGCTTGAAGGTGGCGTCGCTTGCACGAAGGAACTCGGCCTCGCTGCGGCCGAGCGTGGCGAGCGTCGAGCGCAGCGTCGGGAAACTGCCCTCGCCGACGCCGATCGTCCCGATGTCGGCCGATTCGACCAGCGTGATCGTCCAGCCGTCCGACCGTGCGGCGGCGGGGAGCGCACGCGAAAGATAGGCGGCGGTCAGCCAGCCGGCCGTCCCGCCGCCCACGATGACGATACGGCGCGAGGTCACGACACGGCGGGCCACGCCGATCGACGCCGCGATGCGCGCCCGCGAACGAAAATGGCGCCGCTGGAAGGAGCGGCGCCAGGCTGGGGAGGCATTTAGAACTTCGCCCGGACGCGCACGCCCCAGGTCGCCGGCGGCTCGTAGTTGGACAGGAACACCGGCGACAGGCCGTTGGTCGTACCGGCCACGCCCGCGCTGGTGCGGATCCGCTTGTCGGTGACGTTCTGGCCGAACGCCTCGATCTCGTAGCGATCGCCGGGCGCCGCATAGGTCAGGCCGAGATCGAGCTTGGCATAGGCCTTCTGCTTGTCGAAGTTGGTGCCGAGCAACCCCTTGCCGGTCGGATCGGCATAGCGCGAGGCGACGTCGCCGTTGAAGTAGGTCAGCCAGCTGCTGGTTTCGTAATGGACCGTGGCGCGCGGCGTGATCCGGGCGTCGTTGGCGAGTTCGAAATCATGCTCGTAGGTGCCGCTCATCGAGAAATGCGGCGCGTGCGGCAACTGGTTGCCCTTGAGATTCTCGAAATTCGCCGGTGCGGTCGAATAGATGCGGTTGTCGATCGTCACCAGATTGTCGAGCTTGGTGTGCTGGTAGGTGGCCGCGACATTGACACGGTCGAGACGGGTGAGGTTGGCGGAAAGCTCCGCCTCGATGCCATAGGCCTTGGCGCCCTGCGCATTGGTGGTGACCAGGCTCGAGCTGATGATGTTGCCCGCCGAATCCTGGACGGTGATCGCCTGGTTGACCTGATAGCCCTTGAAGTCCTCATAATAGGCGGCAAGGTTGAGCGTCGCGCGGCCGCCGAACAGCCGCGACTTCGATCCGATCTCGTAATTGGTCAGCGTCTCGGGCCCGGCGAGCAGGCCACCATCCTCGATGTTGCCCGATTTGAAGCCGGTGCTGACGCTGCCATAGACCAGCGTCCCGGGCGTCACCTGCGCGTCGGCGCGCGCGAGCCAAGTCACCTTGTTCCACTTGCCCTTGGTGTCATTGGGCGAGATGCCCCACAGATTGCCGTAGCCGAGCGCGGTGCTTTCGGCATTGAGCGCATTGACCACCTGCTGCGCATTGCCGGCACCGTTCACATCGATGCCGAAAATGCCGGGAAGGCCGGGCGTGTTGTAGCAATTGGGGTTGGAGGCGTTGGGCGCGCCGCAATACGTGATGTTGCGGCCGCCGATATCCTGTTTCTTGTCGCTGGTGTAGCGGACGCCGCCGGTCAGGTTAATCCAGTCGTTGACGTGCCAGACGGCCTGACCGAACGCGGCGCGCGAGTCGATCTCGCGATCCGCCTGGATGAAGGTGCCCGCCCAGTTGAACGTGCCCTCGCGGTAGCCGTTGCGCTGGTCGATGTCGAAGCGGATCTGGTTGACCTCGTGGCTGTAATAGCCGCCGAGGATCCAGTCGACCGTGTTGTGCCCGGTCGACTTGAGCTGGACCTCCTGGCTCCAGAAATCGTAGCGCGAATAGGCGGTGTTGTTCTCGCCGAAGCTGTCGGTCGGCAGGTTGATCGAGCCGTCGGGATTTTCCGCCGGCGGATGCGCGCCCGCATCCGCGTCCGAATCCGCGGTGCCGCCGACCCGCGAGAAGCCTGCAATATAGGCCGCCTCGATATGATCGGTGAGATCATAGCTCATGTTGGAGCGGATGCCCCACGAATAGCGGTCGGTCTGCGGCGCGGTATCGACCAGCGCGGACCAGAATTTCTGGCCAGGACGCGGATTCTGCATCAGGCTGAGGATCGGGGAGCCCGTGTCCTTGTACCATTCGCCCGACAGGGTCCACTTGAAGCGGCCGAGATCCCAGCGCGCCGAGATGCGTGCCGACTTCTGATCGCCCGCGTCGTATTTCTTGCCGCTGGTGACGAACGCCGAACGATCGATGCCGGGAACGTCGGGCGCCCGCTGATAATCGATATAGCCGTCGTGGCGATCGGTGATGAAGGCGGCGCGCAGCGCGAAATTGTCGGTCACCGGGATGTTGATCATCCCCTTGGTGCCAAAGCGGCTATAGGAACCACCGACGACCTCGGCGCTCGCGTGGAAACCGTCGAAGCTCGGCTTGGCGGTGACCAGGCTGATCGCGCCGACGGTCGCGTTGCGGCCGAACAGCGTGCCCTGCGGGCCGCGCAGCACCTCGACGCGCTCCATGTCGTACATCAGCACCGAGGCGCCCTGCGCGCGCGGCGAATAGATGCCGTCGACATAGATCGCGACCTCGGGATCGGCGACCTCGGTATAGGCGGCGTCATTGCCGATGCCGCGCATCGTCAGCAGGATGCCACCCTGGTCGCCCTGCTGCGCGAAATGAAGGCTGGGCACATAGTCGGCAAGCCCGGTGACATCCTTGACCTGCTGGCGATCGAGCTGGTTCTGGTTGAACGCGGAGATCGCGATCGGCGTTCTCTCGAGCGTTGTCTCGCGCTTCGTGGCGGTGACGACGATCTCGCCGATCTGACCGTTCTGGCCGGATGCGTCGGTTGTGGCGGGCGGTGCCGATTGCGCCGCGGCGGGCAACGCGAATGCCAAGACGGCCACGAGCGCAGTGCTCGCGGCAAGCGTGTGCCGGTTCATGATCCATCCCCTGTCGTTCGCCCGTCTGTTCCGAGCTTGAGGCTCCTTCAAGCGCAGTCCGACATCGATGTCAAACACTTCCTGACATCGATGTCTGACTTGTACGCCGCGCTTGCGCGGTGCCGCGACGCAACTACGATCGGATCATGGCCGTCACCCTGCCCGACACCGTCGCCGACCTCGACGGTCCCCTCCCCCGGCGCTTCTTCGGCCTGATGATCGGCGTCTTCCTGGGCGGCGGCGTGCTCGCCTCGGTCGAGGCGTTGCTGGTGCCGCGGCTCAAGCTGACGCTCGGCCTCGGCTATGCCGAGGCGCTGCTCGTCCAGCTCGTCTATTATCTCGGCTATCTGCTGTTCGCGATCCCCGCCACCATCGTCGCGGCGCGCATGGGCGCGATCCGCGCGACGGCGGCAGGGCTGACGATGATGGCGGCGGGCTGCCTGCTCGTCGCGCTTGCCCAGACGAGCGCGCGCTTCTCGGCACTGCTCGCGGCCTTGCTGCTGCTGTCGTCGGGCGTGACGATCCTCCAGATCGCATGCAACGGACTGATGGCGACGTTGGGCGACGGCGCGCGCGCAGTCACGCGCTTCACGCTGCTGCAAGGGTTCAACGCGCTCGGTACGGTCCTCGGTCCGCTGGCCGCCGCCTGGTTCCTGCTCGGTCGGGGCCCTGCGCCGGTGCCCTTCGTCGCCTTTGCGGCGGGTTTCGCCATCCTCGCGGTCGCGATCCGCGCCGGCGCGGACGTCGCCCCCCACGCACAGGCCTGGCAGCCGCCGACGCGCGCCCGGCTCGCGAGACTGTGCCGCAATCCCCGCATCGTGCGGGGCACGGCGGCGATCTTCGTCTATGTCGGTGCCGAGGTGACGATCGGCACGCTGGCGGCCAATTACCTGATGCTGCCCGGCACGCTGGCGCTCGGACCGGTCGACGCGGGGCGGCTCGTCAGCCTTTATTGGCTGGGTGCGATGATCGGGCGCTTCGCCGGCGCCTGGCTGTTGCGCCGGATCGCGGCGCCCACCTTGCTCGGCCGGGCGGCGACCGGCGCTGTGCTGCTGCTTACGGTCGCGATCGTGGTGCGCGGAGAATTGGGCGGTGCGGCATTGCTCGCCGTCGGGCTGTGCAATGCAATCATGTTCCCGACCATCTACGCGCTGACGATGCCGGCCAGCGCCGAGGACGTGCCCACCGCCTCGATGCTGATGTGCATGGCGGTGGTCGGCGGCGCGGCGATACCGATGGCGACGGGCCTGCTCGCCGATCGCACGACGCTGCCGATCGCGCTGGCATGTCCCGCGCTCTGCTATGCCGCGGTGCTGCTCTTCGCGCGCGGCGTGCGGGCATGACGGTGACGATCAAGGATGTCGCGGCGCGCGCCGGCGTCTCGCCCAAGACGGTGTCGCGCGTGATGAACGGCGAGCCGCATGTCCGCGCGGCGGTCCGCGACGCGGTGATGCTGGTCGTGGAGGCGCTCGGCTACCGGCCCAACGCGTTCGCGCGCAGCCTGTCGAGCGCACGATCCTATCTGCTCGGCCTGTTCTGCGACGATCCGACATCGGGATATGCCACCGCCCTGCATCGCGGCGCGCTGCTCGAATGCCGCAGGCGGCATTATCACCTGATCGTCGAGCCGCTCGCGCTCGACATGCCGGGCTGGGCGGGCGATTTCGATGCCAATATCATGCCGCTCAAGCTCGACGGCGCAATCCTGGCGCCGCCGCTCAGCCAGAACCAGGCGCTGCTCGATCATCTCGCCGCCTGCGATCTGCCCTATGTGCGCATCTCGCCCGAAGGCGTCGGCGAAGCGCCGGTCGGGTTGATCGAGATTGACGAGGAACGCGCCGCGCACGACATGACGGCGCACCTGATCGCGCTCGGCCACCGCGAGATCGGCTTCATCGAAGGCGATCCGCGGCACGCGAGCACGCGCACCCGGCGCGCCGGCTTCGTCGCGGCGATGCGCGATGCCGGGCTGCCGGTGCTTGCGGGACGCATCGCCCCCGGCGACTTCTCGTTCCGATCCGGCCTCGAGGCAGGCGAGGCGATGCTCGCCGGCGGGTTGCCGCCGACCGCGATCTTCGCGAGCAATGACGATATGGCGCTCGGCGTGTCGGTCGCCGCGATCAAGCTCGGCCTGAGCGTTCCAAGAGACGTGTCGATCGCCGGCTTCGACGACGCGCCGACCGCGAGGCTGGCATGGCCGGCGATCACGACGGTGCATCAGCCGGTGCTGGCGATGGGCGCGGCCGCGGTCCGCATCCTGTGCGAGCCCGGTTATCGCGACGCGCCATCCGACGCGCGGTTCCGCGAGCGCCTGCACTATAATATCGTCTGGCGCGAAAGCACCGCCGGGCGCTGACGACAGGGATCGGGGCAGGCGCATCGGCCACCGATGCGCCGAGCCACAGTACCCGGTATGCATGTCGTGCAGAGCGATTGTGCGATCGCGCGGCGCGTCTTCTTCGGCCGACCAAGCGGTCCTCAACGGCATCGCCCGGAATAGGGCGCATTGCGTGCATCAATACTATCGGTCGATCCGGTTATTCAATATCGGCTTTGCCGGGCGATCACCTAGAACCACCCCATTCGACGGCGGGCAAACGCCGGGAATGATCAAGGGGAGGTATGGCATGGCGCAGGGAAGCGGGTCGCGCGCGGCGCGTTTGCGGTCTGGGCATCGTGCGACGCTGGTGTCGTTGATGCTCGGCTGTTCGGCGGGGGCGCTTCCGGTCACGCTCTTCCCCGCACACGCGCAGCGCGCGCCCAACACGCCGATCAGCCCGCCGCCAGCCGACGCTCCGCCCGCGACGGGCGAGAATGGCGGCCTCCAGGAGATCGTGGTCACCGCGCAGAAGCGCTCGGAAAACCTGCAGAACGTGCCGATCGCGATCACCGCGCTCAGCAGCCAGCAACTCGCCGTCGCGCAGATCAGCAACACATCCGATCTCAAGGCGGTGACGCCGGGTCTCGGCTTCAACACCGCGCTCGGTGGCTTCGGCCAGCCGCGCATCCGCGGCATCGGCACGACGACCACCGGCCCCGGCATCGAGAACCCCGTCGCGACCTATGTCGACGGCGTCTATATCGGCTCGGCCGCGGGCACGCTGTTCTCGCTCAACGATGTCGACCAGGTCGCGGTGCTCAAGGGGCCGCAGGGCACGCTGTTCGGCCGTAACGCCACCGGCGGCCTGATTCAGGTCTCGACGCGCGCGCCGAGCGATACGCCGACCGCCGACGCCTCGGTGAGCTACGGCAATTATCGGACGGTGAGCAGCAGCGCCTATATCTCGGGCGGCCTGACCGATACGCTCGCCGCTAGCCTTGCGGGGATATACGAGAACCAGCAGTACGGCTTCGGCAAGAATCTGTACAATGGCGAGGACGTCCAGAAGCATCGCGACTATGCCGGACGCGGCAAGCTACAGTGGAAGCCCGGTTCCGACACCAAATTTACGCTGGCGGGCGACTATTCCTATCTGCGCGGCGACGATCCCGCGATCCGGCCGATCGACGGCACGTTGCTTGGCGTGCCGTCGCCGGGCGGCGAGCGCGACATCGATCAGAATGTCCAACCCTATCTCAAGACCAGGACGTGGGGCGCCAGCCTGACCGGACAGCATGATTTTTCAGGCGTTCAGTTGCTCAGCATCACCGCCTATCGCAACAGCTTCCTGCACGCGATCATCGACGGCGATCAGACGCCGGTGCCGCTCGTCGCGGTCGACCAGACGCAGAAGGACAAGCAGTTCAGCCAGGAGGTGCAGTTGCTCTCGACCGCACCCGGCGCGTTCAAATGGGTCGTCGGCGCCTATTATTTCTGGTCGCAGGGCCGCTATGATCCGCTCCGGACGACGATCACCCAGCCGTTCGGCACGATCGTCGCAACGATCGACAGCAAGCAGACGCTCAACTCCTATGCCGCCTTCGCGCAGGGCACGTACGAATTGGGCGCCTCGACGCATCTGACCGCGGGCCTGCGCTACACGATCGACGATCGCGCGATCGGCGCGAGCGCCGACACGCTGACGCCGTTCGGTCCCGATCTCGAAAGCACGACCGCCAGCAAGTCGTTCAGGAAGCTGACCTGGCGGCTGTCGCTCGACCATCGCTTCTCGCCCGATCTGCTCGGCTATGTTTCGTACAATCGCGGGTTCAAGAGCGGGTCGTTCGTGCCGCAGCTCATCCCGGCCGAGACGCTCAAGCCCGAAACGCTCGATTCATTCGAAGCGGGGCTGAAATCGGATCTGTTCGATCACCGCGTCCGCTTCAACGTCGCGGCTTATTATTACGACTATAAGAATATCCAGATCAACGAGATCCTCGACGGCGTGCTCTATCCCTTCGACGGCAAGGGCGCGCGCAGCTACGGGATCGACGCCGACGCCACCGCGCGGATCACGCAGCATCTGACCGTGACGGCGGGCGTCGGCTGGATCCACGACCGCTACAAGTCGTTCCCCAACGGCTATACCACCGAGCCGGTCATCGACCCGGCGACCTTCCAGTTCACCGTTCTCTCGCCCTATGATTCGACGAACAACAGGCTGCAGGACACGCCCGACTGGACCGCCAATATCGGCGCCACCTACCAGATCGGCCCGATCACGCTCGCGGCGAGCTATTACTACAACGACGGCTATTACGTCGATCCGGGCAACCGCGTGCGCGAGCCGCACTATCATCTCGTCGACGCATCGATCGGCTGGACGTCGCCGGACACGCATCTGTGGGTCAAGCTCTGGGGCAAGAACCTCACCAACGCGCTCTACAGCGAGCAACTCGATGCGACTTCGACGGGCGACAACCGTGTCGCGGCGCCGCCCCGGACATACGGGATTACCGCGGGCTTCCACTTCTGACCGTCGTCGCGCGGATCGACCGGCCGCCATTCTGGCGATCGCGCCGGCACCCCGCGGTCGTCCGACGCTGCCGCCGAACGGAGGCGAAACCGCGTCATGCATGCTCCCCGTGCGTGAAGGAAGATGCGCCGGCCGTTCGCGCAACGATATGATGTGATCGTCATATGGCGTCGCAAGAGTCGCGCTGGCTCAACGGCGATTGGTCCAGGCGTCAAGCGCGGAGCTAACTCATCGCCTGATCGGCGCCCCGTTGACGTAACTCGCCGCTAAATGAGCATGATCGCCATACCTACATCCATGATGACATGCGGGATCGCCAACATCCGCAGATATCGCACCTGTTGTTGCGTCGGCTCGTGCGCCTGGAAAATGGTCGGTCGCCGCGGACCCATCCGGAAAATAGTGTGGGGAGCAAAGGCGACCAGCAGGAAGGTGACGACGCCATCCAGCAGGAAGATGGCGCCGAGAGCGGTCGCAACCAACGGCATGTCGTGTGCGGGCATCGTCATCCCTACCATTGACATGGCACCGGCCGGCATCGGCATCAGCCGGATGGCATAGATCATCGCGACGAGACCGACGAGATGGTAGACGCTGCCTCCGACCACTTCCGCCCGCCGCGTGCGTGGCGCGCGATTCCACAACCATCCGATGCGCATCATCAGTGCCAGTGACAGCAGCGCATAGACGCATGTCAGCAGCAATGCCGCATTATGATCGTAGAGCTCGGTGAACATCAACGCCATGCCACCGTTCATCGCGACGTGGATGATGTTTGCTTCGCGGCTCGTAAACGGCGTGCTCGCCGCATCGACCGGCATGCGGATCACCGCCTCGGCCAGACTCATGCACGCCGCCAGGCTGAGCACCACGACGGCTACGACGGACATGTCGACGTTGCTCAAATCCGAACGCTCCTCGTTCGGGGCCGGGAAATCCGGCCCTAACTGTAACTCTGCTCTGTCCACCAAGGAAAGAAGTCCGGCATGTCGGCCGAGACGCGCCCCGGAAAGTGCGCGTCACGCTTCTCCAGGAAAGCGGCGACGCCCTCGGACGCATCCGTGCTGTGGCTGCGCGACAATATGGCGCGGCTATCGATGCGATGCGCCTCCATCGGATGAGCGAAGCCGAGCCCGCGCCACATCATCTGCCGCGTCAGCGCGATCGACACGGGGGCGCTGTTGTCCGTCATCGCGTGCGCGATCGCCATCGCCGCGGGAAGCAGATCGCCCGGCGGGTGGATGGCCGAGACGAGCCCGGCAGCCAGCGCCTCAGCCGCCGGGAAGACGTTGCCTGAATAGCACCATTCGAGCGCCTTGCTGATGCCGACGATCCTCGGCAGGAAGAAGGAAGACGCGGCTTCGGGGACGATGCCCCGCCGAGCGAAAACAAAACCGAAGCGCGCCATATCGCTGGAAATGCGGATATCCATCGGCAGCGTGATCGTCGCGCCGATACCGACAGCCGGGCCGTTGATCGCCGCGATCACGGGTTTCAGGCATGCGTAGATACGTAGCGTGACGAGGCCCCCCCCATCCCTTGCGGTCTCCCTCGTGTACTCGAAGCGGCCGTCGGGCCGGCGCGGCTGGTCTTCCTGCGCAGACACGAGGAAGCCGGACGCTCCCCCCGTGAGATCGGCACCCGCGCAGAAGGCTCGCCCTTGGCCTGTCACGATCACGGCGCGAATGTCATCGTCGGAATCCACATGGTCGAACGCATCGACAATCTCCTGCCCCATCCGGTTGGTGAAGGCATTGAGTGCATCGACGCGACTCAGTGTGATGATAGCAATATGCTCTTTGACGGAAAATATTATGTGTTCGTAATTCATCAATGATAATCCACAATCAGCGTATCAGGTTTTTGACATAGATTCTATCTTATGGATATATATACTTGCAAGAACGACGTTCATATTGCTATCTGGTCTCATGGCAGATCAGTCTTTATTTTCCCTGGAAAACAAGGTCGCGCTCGTCACCGGTGGTAGTAGCGGCATCGGCTATATGATCGCGGCAGGCCTGGCAGCGCGAGGTGTCAAGGTGATCGTCGCTGGCCGCAATCCTCAACGCATCAACGATGCCATGGCGGGACTGGCCTCGATCGGCGACTGCACCGGCGTTCCAGCCGACGTCACGCAACCCGAAGGGCGTGCTGCCCTGCTGGCGGCGATCGAGCCGATCGGCCGTCTCGACATTCTCGTCAATAATGCCGGCGCCGCCTTCGCGGCGCCAATCGAGCAAACGCCGCCAGAGCGCTTCGATCCTATCTTGCGTGTCAATCTCTCGGCGCCCTTCGCGCTCGTCGCCGCCATGCTGCCGCTGTTGCGTAAGGGCGCGATTGCGGACGACCCGGCGCGGATCATCAACATCAGTTCCATCGACGCGATCCGGATTCCCGTCTGGGAATCCTATGCCTATGGCGCCAGCAAGGCGGCGTTGGCGCACCTGACCCGCCATCTCGCGAAAACGCTGGCGCCCGAGGGAATCACGGTAAACGCCATCGCGCCGGGCATTTTTTCGTCCCACATGACCCGTTTTCTCTTCGACGAAGGGCATCCCAATCACGAAAAACCGCAGCACGTGCCGCTGGGACGGATGGGTGAACCCGACGATATCGTCGGCGCCGTGACCTTTCTCGCATCTCGCGCGGGCGCATATGTGACCGGCATATTGCTTCCGGTGAGCGGCGGGCTTGCCACGGCGGATTGATCGTCCGGGTGGCGTGCCGCGCATGCGTCAGCCGGCAAAGGCGGCAAGCCGCCGGCGGATGATCGCTTCCGCATCATCGACGATGCGGGCGATGAGTTCAGCGCAGGTCGGTATGTCGCGGATCAGCCCCTGTACCTGGCCTGCCCAGACGAGGCCTGCATCGAGGTTTCCGCTCTCCAGCGCCTCGCGCCCCTTGATGCCCGAGACATAAGGCTGGATGTCCGAAAACACCGCGTCGGGCCGGCCTGATATTTCGACGACCCTGTCGGACACACTCGTCTTCGCGACGCGACCGGTGTTGTGGAAGCGGCGGAAGATAAGATTGGTCGCCCGCTCGTCATTCTCTATCAGCAATTGCTTGATGTTGTCGTGGATCGGCGCTTCGACGGTTGCGCAAAAGCGCGTACCCATATTGATGCCTTCGGCACCCAGTGCCAGCGCAGCGACCAGACCGCGCCCATCGCCGAACCCGCCGCTGGCGATGATCGGTATCTTGATCCGATCCGCAGCCGCCGGGATCAGGATCAGGCCGGGCACATCGTCTTCGCCGGGATGGCCGGCGCACTCGAACCCGTCGATCGAGATGACGTCCGCGCCCATCCGTTCGGCCGATAAGGCGTGCCTGACCGATGTGCATTTGTGGAGGACGAGAACACCATGCGCCTTCAGCGCCTCAATGTGCTCCTGCGGTTTTGCTCCGGCGGTTTCGACGACCGTAATTCCGGAATCGATGATCGCCTGGCGATATTCAGCATAAGGCGGTGGGATAACGGCGGGCAGGATGGTGAGATTTACGCCGAACGGCTTGTCGGTCATGCTGCGACAGCGATCGATCTCGCGCCGCAGATCGTCCGGCGTCGGCTGGGTCAGCGCCGTGAGCATGCCGAGGCCGCCGGCATTCGAGACGGCGGCAACCAGTTCGGCACGGCCAATCCACTGCATTCCGCCCTGGACGATCGGGTGCTCGATCCCGAGCAGTTCGGTGAAGCGCGTGGAGATCGCCATCAGCGCGGCGCCATGCGGATGGCGCCATCCAGCCGGATCGTCTCGCCGTTGATCATCGGATTGGCGATAACGCTCTCCACCATCTGGGCGAATTCATCGGGTGTGCTGAGCCGGCTGGGAAAGGGAACCTGCTTGCCGAGCGATTCGAGTGCCGCCTCGGGGAGAGACGCCAGCAGCGGCGTCATGAAGATGCCCGGCGCGATCGTAACCACCCGGATGCGGGAGGCCGCGAGTTCGCGCGCGATCGGCAATGTCATGCCAACGATCCCGCTCTTCGACGCGGAATAGGCCGCCTGCCCGATCTGGCCGTCAAACGCCGCGACGCTGGCGGTGTTGACGATCACGCCGCGCTCTTCCTCGTCGATCTCCGCCTTGCTCAGCCGGGCCGCGAATTTGGAGGCGACGTTGAATGTGCCGATCAGATTGATCTCGATGGTACGCCGGAAGACGTCAAGCGGATGCGGATTCCCCTCGCGATCGATCACCTTTCTGGGCGGTCCGACGCCCGCGCAATTGATCAGGATGCGGGCTTTGCCATGCAGGGCTTCCGCTTCCGCGAGGGCCGCATCGACGCCGTCGTCACTGGTGATGTCGACACTGAGAAAATGCGCCCCGATCGCAGTTGCGGTAGCGCGGCCACGTTCCTCATCGAGATCGAATATGGTTACGGCAGCGCCGCCAGCGGCGAGGCGCGTCGCCGTTGCTTCACCCAGGCCGGAGGCGCCGCCCGTCACGATTGCAGCCAAATCCCTCAGACGCATTCAGACCCCTCCCTGCCCGCCTCCCATGTCGGCGGTCCCGTTTCGTGGGAAGCTCCGTCGAACATCCTATCGGACCTAACGAGAGCACATTCGTTCAATCATTAGTCGACTAGTTAAGGAACTGTCGAGAGTTTTCTCGACGCTTGCCGGTCGCCATCAACTGCGGTTGCTGGTGCGAACCCCTTCGTAGCGGCCGCCAATGCTGCCCCCGCCGATCGACCCGTTGAAGGCGGACGACTGTGCCTTCTCATGCGCCATCGCATCAGCGAACGTCATGCCGAGCCCCGTATCGATCAACGCCTTGTAGCGTGCCACCATCGCGGGCGCATGCTCGGCGATCGCGCCGCCGATCCGCACGGCCTCGGTCAGGAGCTCGTCTTGCGCCATCACCCGGTTGACGAGCCCCCAGGCAAGCGCGGTCGATGCATCGACGAACATGCCCGTCAGCGACATTTCCTTGGCGCGGGAACCACCGACGATGCGAGAAAGGCGCTGCGAGAGTCCCCATCCGGGCACCACCTCGACCTTGACGTGCGTATCGGCAAAGCGGGCCGTTTCCGAGCAGATCCGGATGTCGCAAGCCAGCGCGACCTCCAGGCCGCCGGTGATCGCGACACCGTTAATCGCACCGATGACCGGCTTCGAGCAGGCCACTATCGCCGCGACAGGGTTGGCCCGATCAGCGAAGGCGTCGGAGGCGAACACGCTGCCGGTGTCTTCACCCAGCTCCTTCAGATCAAGCCCAGCCGAGAAGGCACGGTCTCCGGCACCGATCAGGACGATCGCACGCACCACGGCATCCGCATCCGCCGCCCCGATCGCGTCGACCAGCGCGACGCGAAGCGCATGAGACAAGGCGTTCAGGCGATCCGGCCGGTTCAGCGTGATGATCGCGACCGCTTCCTTCCGGGAGACAATCACCAACGGATCGTTCATCGCATCGTCCTTGCTGGGGGCATTGAAACCTCAGGCGCCCGTGAAACGAGGGGGCCGCTTCTGGAGAAAGGCTCTGAGTCCCTCGCGATGATCGGCGGTCCGGCCCGCCTGGTATTGGTGCCTGCGTTCCAGCTCGAGCATCTCGTCGAAGCGCGCGCCCGGTGCCGCCCAGCACTGATCGCGGGCGGCCTTCAATGCGATCGTTGGACCTGCCGCGAGATCCTGTGCCAGCCTCATCGCCTCGGCCATCAGTTGATCGGCGGGCACGACCCGGCTCACCAGTCCCCAGGCGAGCGCGGTCGCCGCGGGCAGACGGTCCCCGAGCAACAACAGCTCCATCGCCCGCACGCGGCCGATCGCCCGCGTCAGCAGGAAAGCCGTGCCACTGTCCGGCGCCAGGCCGATGCGGCGAAAGGGCTGCAGAAAGGAGGCCGTCTCGGACGCCACGATCAGATCCCCCGCCAGCGCCATCCCGCAGCCGATACCGGCGGCGATGCCGTTGACCGCCGTGACGAACGGCATCGGCAGATCGCGCAGTGCCAGCATCAGGGGGTTGTAATGACTCTCCAGCAGCTTACCCGCGTCATAGCCCGGATCGTCGACATTCATCGCGTCCGAGAGCTTCGCTCCGGAGCAGAAGCCCTGGCCCTTGCCGGTCATCACCAGCGCCCGCGCTCCGTCGGAGGCGCATCGGCCGAGGGCGTCGAGAAGCTCGTCGACCATCGTGAGCGACGCCGCATTGAGCGTGCCCGGATCGGACAGGGTGACGATCGCCACCGCGCCTTCGCGCGACAGCTCGACGAAGCGATAGGCGCTCACGTCCTGCCCGCCTGCGCCCAGGCCAGTTCGGCAAGCGGCGCCAGGAACTTGATCATCTCGGCGGCATGGGCGGAGGAGGCGGTGCCGCGGATCGCACGCGCCTTGATGCCGTGGATGATCGCCGCCAGCCGGAACATGTTGAAGGCGATGTAGAAATTCAGCTCACGCTCGGGAATGCAGGATCGCCCAGTGTTACGGCAATAGTCCGCCACATAGTCCGCCTCGCTCGGGATGTTGGCCGCAGCGACGTCGGCGCCCACCAATCCGGCGATCACCATCGACGGCATCCGGTACATCATCAAATGGTAGGCGAAGTCGCCGAGCGGATGGCCGAGCGTCGATAGTTCCCAATCCAGCACCGCGATCACGCGCGGCTCCGTCGGATGGAAGACCATGTTGTCGCAGCGGAAATCGCCGTGCACCAGCGTCGTCTCGTCGCCGGCCGGAATATTGGCGGGCAACCATTCGATGAGCCTGTCGAGATGCGAATCGCATCCCGCAATCTCGTCGGCGGCATATTGGCGCGACCAGCGAGCGATCTGGCGCTCGAAATAGTTGCCGGCCCTGCCGTAATCGGCGAGCCCCAGCGCTACCGGATCGAGGCCGTGCAATTGCGCAATGGTGCGGTTCATCGCGGCGAAATAGAGCGGACGGTCGTCCCTGGGCACATCGGGAAAGCCGGTGTCCCACAAGATGCGCCCCTCGACGCAGTGCATGACGTAGAACCACGTGCCGATGACGGCTTCATCCGTGCAGAGGCCATAGACATGCGCGACCGGAAATCCCACCGCGCCAAGACTGGCCAGCACGCGCGCCTCACGCTCTACGGCGTGGGCACCGCTGACCAGCACGCCTGGCGGCTTGCGGCGCAGCACATAGTCGCGCCGTGGCGTCGAAAGTTTGTAGGTTGGGTTGGATTGACCGCCCTTGAACTGCCGCACCGTCAGTGGGCCCGCATAGTCGTCGACGTGCGCGCGCATCCATGCATCCAGACGCGTCTCGTCAAAACGATGCGCCTCCCGCACGGCGGTGGTGCCGCTGTTCAGATCCTGGCTGTCCATCCATGCTCCTTCGACGTGACGCAGCCGAGCCGACGTCGTTTCAGTCCCTAGCGATCGCGAAAAGACGGCGGCCGCTTCTCGAGAAAGGCGGTCACCGCTTCGGCATGATCGTGTGTTGTCGTCAGCATCACCTGCTGGCGATCCTCGAGGGCCATGGCCGCGTCGATCCCCGACGCGTCCATGTTCACGTTGAGCGCCTCCTTGGTGAAACGCAGCGCCATCGGCGCGATCGCCAGCATGTCGCTGGCCAGCGCGAGGCCGGTCTCCAACAGCGCGTCGGCGGGCACCACGTCGCTGAGCAAACCCAGGCTCAGGGCGCGCTCTGCCGTGAGGAAGCGGCCGGTGAGCAAAAGCTCCGCGGCGATGGATCCGCCGGCAAGGCGCGGCAGGAAATAGCTGCTGCCGATGTCACAACCGCCTAGGCCCACCTTCACGTAGGCGGCGTTCATCCGTAGATCGGGAGTGCCGAAACGCACATCGGCGGCGAGCAGCAGCGAGAACCCACCGCCGGCGGCCGCGCCGTGGCCGAGCGCGATGATCGGCTGCGGAATGGCACGCATCAGCTTGACGATCGCACCGATCCGCTTCTGCATTTTCATGGACGCCCCGATCGTCGGCTGGACGATCTCGCCGCTCCAGTCCTTCAGATCGACGCCGGCCGAAAAATGGCGGCCATTTGCCTTCAGGATGACCACGCGCACGGCTGCGTCATCCACAAGATCGGACAGGCAAGCCGTCAATCCATCGATCAGAGCGTCGTTCAAGGCGTTGAACGAATCCGCCTGATCGAGCGTGACGACGAGCAGCGCGCCATCGCGCTCCACCGCAAGGCCGGAATAGGCGCCGGACTCGGGCGCATTGGCGATCATGCTCCGCTCCACGGCAGCACTTCGAGATTTCGATCGATACCCACCAGACCGCCCGCGCTTCTCGTCTTGTTTAATTGCTCAATGAAGATACGTAGTGGCATATCGATCCATGTGGCTCAACCGCAATCGACCGGGAGAGAAAATTGCACGCCGAATCTGCATACTCCGATCCGCCAACAGCGGCGGCCAAGGCGGACGCCGTCGAGCAGTTCGTGCGCAATGTCGTCATACCCTATGAGCAAGATCCCCGAAATGGCGAGCACGGCCCGGACGACGATCTCGTGCAGGAATTGCGCGACAAGGCGCGCACCGCAGGCGTCCTCACTCCTCATGTGCTCGATCATGGCATTCATCTCTCGCAGCGTGACACCGCCACGATACTGATCCGCTCGGGCCTGTCCCCGCTCGGCCCCCAGGCATGCAACACGGCCTCGCCCGACGAGGGCAACATCTATCTCATCGGCAAGGTCGGCGACGACGCGCTGAAGCGGCGCTTTCTCGATCCTCTGCTCTCGGGCCGTGTCCGCTCCGCCTTCTTCATGACCGAACCCGCGCTGGAGGGGGGCGCCGGATCCGATCCATCGATGATGCAGACGACCGCGGTGCTGGACGGCAACCACTGGGTAGTGAACGGCCGCAAGGCGTTCATCACGGGCGCGCAAGGCGCATCGATAGGGATCGTCATGGCGAAATCCAACGACGGCGCCTGCATGTTCCTGATCGATCTGCCCGATCCGGCGATCGGCATCGAGCGCGTGCTCGACACGATCGACAATTCCATGCCAGGTGGTCACGCGGTCGTCACGATCGACGATTTGCGCATCCCCGCCGACCAGATGCTGGGCAACAGCGGCGAGGGCTTTGCCTACGCCCAGATCCGCCTGTCCCCTGCCCGGCTGTCGCACTGCATGCGCTGGCTCGGCGCGTGCATTCGTGCCCATGAGATTGCAACGGATTATGCCTGCCGCCGCCACGCATTCGGCAAAACGCTGATCGATCACGAAGGGGTCGGCTTCATGCTGGCGGAGAATATGATCGATCTGCGGCTGGCCGAGCAGATGGTTTATTGGTGCGCCGACGCCCTCGACACAGGAGCGCTCGGGGTGGTGGAAAGCTCGATGACCAAAGTCTGCGTGTCGGAGGCTCTGATGCGCGTCGCCGATCGGTGCGTGCAGGTGATGGGCGGCCTGGGCGTTTCCGGAGAAACCATCGTCGAAAGGGTCTTCCGCGAGATCCGCGCCTTTCGGATCTACGACGGACCAACCGAGGTTCACAAATGGTCGCTCGCCAAAAAGATCAAGCGCGACTGGAAGGCCGCGCAAGACCATTGAGACATGGCTCCCGGCTTGACATTCGTGACATTCCCGACAACGGTTAATCGGTCGATTAAAGATTGGATCCTGCCTTCGTGATCGGTGCGATCGGATCCGATTTGATTACGCGCTTTCACACCGCCGGTGCCTGGTTTGAACGGCTGCGCGAGAAGCGCTTGCGATCGAATTGGGGACCACGCCGGGCGAAGGCGCCCGCCAGCAACGGAGTATGATATGGGTGTCGTAGAAAGCGTCCTGGGCGTGCCGCGCCCCGCTTTTCTCGCCGAAGAGGAAATCCTCCTTTTCGAGAACAGCGTCGGCGCCTTCCTCGATCAGCATGCTGCACCGGCAACCGTGCAAGGCTGGCGCGACGAGGGCATCGTCCCGCGCCGCTTCTGGGAGCGGGCCGGCCGCGACGGGATTTTGGGACTGTCGATCCCCGAGGCCTATGGTGGCGCGGGCGGCGATTTCCGCCATGAAGTGATCCTGATGGAGCAGATCGGCCGACGCGGCATCGAAGGATGGGACGTTGCGCTCCACAACGCGATCGTCGCCCCCTATATCGAGGCTTACGGCTCGGAGGAGCAGAAGCAGCGCTGGCTCCCGCGAATCGTCTCGGGCGAGATCATCACCGCGATCGCGATGACCGAACCGGGCACGGGATCGGATCTCCAGGCGATCAAGACCTCGGCGCGGCTGGACGGCAACCACTATGTCCTTAACGGCTCCAAGACCTTCATCACCAACGGCCAGAATGCCAATCTGATCGTCGTGGTCGCCAAGACCGATCCGAGCCTCGGCGCCAGGGGCACCTCGCTGATCATGCTGGAGACCGAGGACGCCGAGGGCTTCGAGCGCGGCCGCAACCTCGACAAGATGGGGCGCGACAGTTCCGATACGTCGGAACTGTTCTTCAACGACGTACGCGTGCCGACCGCCAACCTGCTCGGCGCGAGCGCCGGCGAGGGTTTCGTACAGCTTATGCAGAAACTCCCGCAGGAGCGGCTGATCCTTGCCGTGCAGGCGATGGCGGCAATCGAATATGCGCTGGCGCTGACGATCGACTATGTGAAGCAGCGCCGCGCCTTCGGGAAGGCGATCCTCGATTTCCAGAACACCCAGTTCAAACTCGCCGAGTGCAAGACGGAGGCCACCGTCGCGCGCGTCTTCGTCGATCATTGCGTCGAGCGCCATCTGAAGGGCGAACTCGACAGTCCGACAGCATCCATGGCCAAATATTGGGTGACAGACCTTCACTGCAAGATCGTGGACGAATGCCTCCAGCTGTTCGGTGGCTATGGCTACATGAACGAATATCCGATCGCGCAGGCCTACAAGGATGCGCGGATCAATCGGATTTACGGCGGCACCAACGAGATTATGAAGATCCTGATAGCGCGCACGCTCTAGCCGCTCCGGGCAAGGGATGGCAGCCGATCAGGCGGCCGGCTTACGCAGGAGCCCGCGCATGAGATATTCCACGAGGAAGTCTGTGTTGCGGCGCTGGAGATCCGGATCGACCGCGTTGACGCCAAAGATCGACCGCAGCGTGAAGCGCGAGGAGTAGAGAGCATCGCACGCCCCCACGGACGCGAAATAGAACAGCTTGGTGTCGATCTGCTCGAATTCGCCTGTAGCCATGCCCTCCTTGAGGATCCGCTCCTGGGCGTGCGCCAGGGGCAGCAGCAGGCGTTCGGAAAGATCGCGCACCTTGTCCTCGCTTGCGGTCCGCGAGGTCGTGTGGATCAGCCGGTTGAGATAGGGAATCCTAGAAAACATCCGGTTGAGGCCGGTAAGGTGGATCCGCATCTTCGCGGTCGCAGAGATATCCATTTCGACGAGCGCGCTGAGCTGCGCGATGGCGTCGCGCATGTCGCGATCCAGCAATGCGAGGATCAGCCCTTCCTTGTTGCCGAAATAATATTTGACGAGCGCCGCGTTGATGCCCGCGCGCTGCGAAATCTCGACGAGCGAAACATCGAGCACGTCGCGCTCGCGCATGAGCGCGCTCGCCGCCTCGAGCAACTGGTCACGAGACGTCTGCGAACCCTCGATCCTGGCTATGTTCGGTCCGATCAAGCTGTCATGCTGTTATATAAGCGATTAATCCAATGTCGGGCTGCTGGTCAAGCGGCCGGGGACCGGGCGATGGCGGGGTCGTCTGGCGAGTCCGTGGCCGCGGCATCGGCAAGATCGTTACTGCCACGGCACGAGCGTTTTGCTAGTGCATGTGTGCGACGCGGTTTCGCCACCATGTCGGCCGGCACACGGGCGCGCATCAAGCACCCACCGTCCCGCAAGACCCCGCAAGAGGGTCGATGCATTCCCAACGGAGTTTGATGTCATGCAAGTGGAAATCCGCGCGATGCAGTGCTTCGTCACGCTCGCGGAGAAATTGAACTTCAGCGTCGCGGCCTCCCTGCTGAACATGACGCAGCCCACGCTTTCCGCGCAGATCCGCCGGCTGGAACATCTCATCGGCGAAGATCTCTTCATCCGTACCACGCGCAAGGTTGAATTGTCGGAATTCGGCCAGGCGATCCTGCCGGCCGCGCTTCAGGTGGTCGAGGCGCAGAAGGAATTCCAGAAGGTGCTCAGCGGGCTGAACACGCGCAATCGCAGCCTGTCCCGCATGGGTACCCCCTTCTACACGGCCGGCATCTTTGAGCGGGAGAACCTCTTCCGCCAGTTCGAGGTGGAGTGCCCGGGCATCTCGATCGCGATCAACTATGCCTTCAAGCAGCAGCTGATCGACCAGCTCGACAACCACCTCATCGATCTGGCCCTGCTGATCGGCTATGTGGTGGATCGTTCGCATTTCGCCGCCGAGCAGGTGCAGGCCGACACGTCGGAGATCATCATTCCAGACGACCTGCCGAGGATCACGCTGGCGCGACGCCCCGTCGTGATGGCGGTCCCCAACGAGCACCCCCTCGCGCAGCATGGCGAAATCCCCTTGAGTGCGTTCGATGGCCAGGTAATCGGCATGCTCGATCCCCGCCATGGCAGCGCGTTCACGAACCCGATCGTCGAAACGCTGAGGGGTGCGGGCGCGATCATCGACGTGCCGATGGAAGCGCACGAGATCGGGCTCCAGCGTTATGGCCGCGAACGCCGGGTGCCGGTTGTCTCGGTGGGCTGGTTCCGGCCGGCTGGTCCCGATCCCGATAACAGCTATCACGCGATCGAGGGCATCGACATGTTCACCGAACTCGCTTTGCTGCGCGGCCACGTCACCGCCAACAAGGCGACAATGCAGTTATGGCGCACAGCCGAGCGGTTCGCCGCGCGCAACCGCGATTTCGTCAAGGGGGGCGTGCACGGCTGAGGAGCGGATCGCGGCCCTATGCGCCGCGCGCGAACATCCGCTCCAGATAGCTCAACCAGCTTGCCGAAAAGGATCGGCTGACGGACGCCTCGGGGTTGAGGCCGTCAAAGCCATGGCAGGCGCCGGGATAAAGATGGAATTCGGTTGGCACGCCTGCAGCGACCAGCCGCTGCACGAACGCCATGGCCTCGTCGCGAAACAGGTCGATCTCGCCGATCGCCATGAACGTTGGCGGCAGACGGGACAGATCGAGCGCGCGCGCCGGCACGGCATAGGGCGCTTCGGCCGTGTCCTTCGGGCCCAGATAGGCGTTCCAGGCGGCGATATTGGCGGCCCTGTCCCAAACGCCCATGGCGCATGTCTCGCGGCTGGACGGGCTGTCCTGCCGATCGTCGAGCATCGGTGCCGTGAGGCTCAGGAACAGCGGGGACGGCGATCCGCCGTCGCGCAGGCGGAGCGCCACCGACGCCGCCAGCCCCGCCCCGGCGCTGAAGCCGCCGATCGCGATCCGATCTGGCGCGATTCCTTCCTGCGTCGCGTGCTCGGCGAGCCAGCCATAGGCGGCGTGACCATCGTCCAGCGCCGCGGGGAAAGGATGTTCCGGAGCGAGCCGATACTCGACCGCCACGACCGCGCAGCCGATCGTGGCGGCGAGACGTGCGGCCAGCGGATCGTCATCCGCCGCGCTGCCAAGCAGCATGCCGCCGCCGTGGAACCACAGCAATGCGGGCATTGCCGAACCCCCGTCCGTCGGGCGGGTGATGCGGAGCCGTACCCACTCGTCCGGACGACCGCCCGGCACGATCCGCTCGACCGTCTCGATACCGTCTCTCGCAGGCGCGGCGTCCAGGCCCGCCTGGGCCAGGTGCCGCATCGTCGCGCGCGCCGCATCCAAATCGGCCAGATCGAACAGCGGTCGATCGGCAAGCCCGAGCATCGCGAACAACGGCGCCATTTCCGGGTCAAGCTGTCTGTCGATCGTCATAGGCTCGACCCTGTTGCTGCCTGGTCCGACGCCGCCGATCAGAACGCGTAACGCACCGAACCGCCGAACATCCGGGGGGCGCCCGGCACCAGATAGTCGAAGCCGAAGGCCGATCGCAGATCGAGACCATAGACGTAGGTCTTGCGATTGAAGAGGTTGTTGACCCACAGGCGAACCGTATACGGCCCGCCCGTCCACGACAGTTGCGCGTTGACCTTGGCGTTCTTGCCCTGATTCAGATTACCGTTGCCGCCGGCATCGTTATACGGGCTGAAATATATCTTGCTCGTATAAATGACCGTCGGCGCGAAGTTGAGGATACCGTCGCCGATATGCGCGATGTCCCAGTCGAGGCCGGCATTGACCGTAAGCTTCGGGGCGAAGGGTTGCGTGTTGCCCTTGAGATCGAGCGGTCCGAACGTGCCGGAATTGAGAACGAGCTTGCGATATTCGGCATCGAGAT
Source organism: uncultured Sphingomonadaceae bacterium (assembly GCA_903871605.1). Lineage (GTDB taxonomy): Bacteria > Pseudomonadota > Alphaproteobacteria > Sphingomonadales > Sphingomonadaceae > Solisphingomonas. Next base: position 95,174 of record CAIQHF010000024.1, on the reverse strand, counting down.
AGCTGACCTGCAGCTTGGCGCGGAAATCATGCGAGATCCGGCCAGTGCCCTCGAACTCGATGCCGCGGATGCGCGATTTCGGCGCGTTCCGCAGATGCGTATCGACGCCGTCGATCTCGTCGAGCTGCTGATTGCGATAGTTCATCCAGAAGGCCGAGGTCGAGACCGTCAGCAGGTTGTTGAAGAGATGTCCCTTTGCACCGACCTCGAACGCGTCCACGGTTTCGGGCTTGGCGATCTCTTCCGTCGGAGTGGTCACGCAGCCGCCGCAGAACGCGCCCGCGCGATAGCCGCGGTTGTAGCTCGCGTAGAGCAGGCCGCCGCCGTCGAACGTGTAGTTGATCGCCGCGCGGCCTGTCAGAGCGTTAGTGCTGAGCCGGACGGGCGCCTCGGGGACGATCGCGCCGTTCACGTAGGAACCGTGCAGGAATGTCGCTGTGGCCGGATCGTCAAAGATCGAGAAGTCGCGCTGGCCGGTGTAGCGGGAAGAATCGGCGGCGTCGGCGTAGAAGTCTTTGAATTCCGAACGATCCATCGTGTAACGAAGGCCGGCGGTGATCCCGATATGATCGCCGAACTTCTGATCGACCTGCCCGAAGGCGGCGTAGGATTTGCGGATCTGGCGATACTGGTAATCCAGCATCAGCGCGCCGTCGAAAAGCCAGGCGTCGCTGTGGTTGTGATCCTGATCATAGCCGAAATAGAGGCCACCCTGAGCATTGGTGTTGCCGTGCGAATAGGCCAGCCGCAGCTCCTGGTTCACCATGTTGAACGTGTTGCCGTAATTGGTGTCGATCAGCTGCTGGAAATTGCCCGGTCGCGTGCCGGAGCCTTCCTGCGAGAGCGTCTGCTTCACATAATCGTAAGACGTCATCGACGTGAGCGTGAAGGCGTCGTTCAGCGTATAGGCCATCGTCAGCTGCGTGCCGTAAGCCGTCGTCGGGCTATGGCCGAGCCGAGGCTGCTCGACCTCCCAGAAGCCCAACCCGCGCTCCTCGCGCGAATAATTCTGGACGAGGTTGGTGCCGTCCGGGCCGAGGCCCTTGTCGATCACGGCCGCCTGGGTGGGGTTGGCATGACTGCCGGTGAATTTGAGCGTGATGTCCAGATTGCTGGCCGGCTTCACGCGGATGATCGCGCGACCGGAGATCGTATCCGTGGAGTTGGCGTCCGGCTCGCCCGGATACAGATTCTTCACATAGCCGTCGGCCTTCGCGTAGTTTACCGCGAAACGGACGCCAGCGACATCGTCCTTCAGCGTCGTCTCGAACGCGCCCTGCGCCGAGAAGGAATTATAATCGCCGTAGCCGATCTGGCCGTAGCCACTGGTGCCGGACAGCGACGGTTTCACCGAGATGAAGTTGATCGCGCCGCCGGTCGTGTTGCGACCGTAGAGCGTGCCCTGCGGCCCGCGCAGCACCTCCACCCGCTGCAGATCGAATATCTGCATGCCGTGATCGGCACGTGCGGCGAGATAGGCGTCGTCGACATAGATGCCGACGGGCGACGCCTGGTTCGCCGTATATTCGTTGCCGACGCCGATGCCGCGGATGGTGAAGTTGGGCTGGGTGTCGCCGTAAGGGCTGTTGACCTGCAGCGACGGCACCGCGCCGCTGAGGTTGCTGGTCTGCGTGATGCCCTGCTGAGTGAGCGTCGCGTTGCTGAGCGCGGTGATCGCGATCGGCACCTTCATGATAGATTCGGAACGGCGCTGCGCGGTCACGACGATGTCGCCGATCGGTTCCGCCGCCGGCGGGGCCGCCATTTCGGATGTGGCGGGCGCTGCAGTCTGCGTCGCGGGCTCGGCCGGGACGGAGGCCGGAACCTGCGCGGCGGCCTGGGACCAGGCGGGCGCCACCGCCATCATTGCAACGAGCGTGGCGCAACCGGCCAGCAGCGACCTGCGCATATGCGATCTCATCTTCTATCCTCCCCGAGCTTATATTTTCTCGTATGCCGATAATCAGCTTTATGGAAAAGTTAATTGATTGATTAATAGAAATCTCAAAATATATATGACTGTGCTCTATCAATCGGCCACTGACGACGGGCGAGGCTCAGTCGGCAAGAAGAAGGACCGGCTTGATGCACTGGCCATCATGCTGATCCCTTATTGCCTCGTTGATCCTATCGAACGGGTAGGTGCGGATCAGCCGATCGAACGGAAAGCGCCCGGCCCGATACAGGTCTATGAGTTCGGGAATGAACGCGTCCGGCTCGCTGTCTCCCTCGATGATGCCGATCACGCGATGGCCCGCGGTGATGAAGCCGCCCAGCGCTAGCGCCAGCTGCGCGTCGGGCTGCGCCGACACGCCCACCAGGCCAAGCGCACCGCGGCTCCCCAGATAGCCCAGCGACGCGGCCAGGATATCGGGCCGCCCTGTCGTATCGACGACATAGTCCACGCCCGCCGGAACGATCGCGCGGATGGCAGCGGCGACATCGGTGCCGTTCGGATCGACCGCCTCGGTCGCCCCGATCTCGAGCGCCAGCGCGCGCCGCTGCTCGACCGGCTCGACGACGATGATGGCCGCGCATTCGCGGACCTTCGCCGCCATCACCGAGCTGAGGCCGACCGTGCCGCCCCCGATGACGACGATCGACGACCCCGGCTCGCAGGCCAGCGACCGCATCACCGCGCCCGCACCCGTCTGCACGCCGCATCCCAGCGGCGCCGCGACGGACAGCGGAATGCCGTCCGGTACGATCACGAGATTGGTCTCGTAGGCGAGCGCGTGGCTCGCGAACGAGGACTGGCCGAAGAAGTTGCTGCCGATCGGCGCGCCGTCGCGCCGGAGCGCGCTCGTCCCGTCCGATCGCCGCCCGATATAATTGAGCAGCGGCATCGTCTCGCAATAGGCCGGATTGCCGGTCGTGCATTTGCGGCACTGTCCGCACGACCGGAAGGTCAGCGCGACGCGATCGCCGGGTCGCACCTTGCTGACCGCGCTGCCGACCTTTTCGACCACGCCCGCGCCCTCATGGCCGAGCACTGCCGGAAAGACGCTGCCGACACCATGATCGCGGCAGGTGATGTCGGTATGGCACAGGCCGACGGCGGCGATACGGACGAGGACCTCGTCGGGCCGGGGCTCGTCAAGCTGGAGATGCTCGAGCGAGAAGGCGGCGCCGGCGCCCTCGGCGACCGCTGCGATGATATCCATGATCTCTCCTGATGCGATGAACGTGGCCATATCGCCCGGCCGGAAACCTGGCCGGGCGGCGTGGATATCAGGACGCAGGGCGGATCAGCACTTCGGTTCGACCGGACAGATCGACCGAGAGCTTCGCCGTGCCATCGGGCAGCGCCACGATGCCCGGCTCCGTCGCACCCGTCACGGTGTAGGATCGGCCGGGATGGAGCCGCTCGATCCGTAGCGTCTCGCGGCCGCCTGCGCCGCCGGGATACAGCACCAGCCGCAGATCCTCGCCCTTGCTGGTCGCCGCCGCTACGAGAACCTCGGGATAGCGCGCATCGGTGAGCAGCGGGCCGGTGAACGCGCTCGACGGCGGCCCCTTGGTGATCGCGTTGCGATAATCGCCGGTCCGCCAGAAACGGGCGTAGGCCGCGGTGACGTTCGCCTGATTCGAACCCTTGGCGAAGCGATAGACTCCGCCCGTCGTGTCGAGCGCTCCATATTCGTCGAGCGTATCCTGAACCACCCGGGCGAACTCGGCATCGCCGAATTCGTGCGCGGTCTGGATGACGCCGCCATAGGCACCGACATGGCCTCGCCGGTAATTGCCGGTATCGATGCCGGCGCCGGGAAGCGGCAGACGCGAGGCCTTGTTGAGGCCATCGGTGAGCAACGATCCGATCTCGGTACGCGCGATCGCCCACATGCGCTCGGCACGATCGGGCGCGAAGCTGTTGGTCATGGTGGCGAACGCGATCTCGCCCGTCGGGAACGGCACCTCGATGCCGGTCAGGTCGGACCGCAGCCCGATGACGGAGCCCTTCTGATCGGTAAATTCCTGATCGAGTTTGTTCAGCCACGGCGCGAGTGTCGGCTGAACGTAATCAGTGCCGTGCAGGCGATCGTGAATGACGAGCGACGTCATCCCGTAGAAATTGCAGATCGGATAGATCCAGTTGGGTTCGCAGGCATAGAGGCCGAACGGCGAGACCTCGAAATTCTCGTGGACCGATTTCGCCAGCGAATGGACGCTATGTTCGAAGGTCTTGGTCTTGTTGAGCCGGAATGGCAGGCTGCCGGGCTGCGCGTAGCGCATGTCTCCGGTATTGGCCATGTACAGATTGGCCTGCAGACCGAGCCAGCCGGTCAGCATGATGTTGTCGCGGCCGGCCGGATCGAAATTGGTGAAGTTGAAATGGCCCCATGCCGTCTCATAGATCCAATAGTCCCACACCTTCTTGAGCAGGTACTTCTCGACGAGGTTGCGCTGCGCCTGCGAGACATAGCCGTGGAAATTGGGAGTAACGTTGCACTGCGATAGGCCGAGGCCATAGCCCAGCAGGTTGATCTGATAGCGCAGCGCCGACGTCTGAAACTGGTCGATCTTGTCGAAGCCGCTGAAGCCGTCGATCGGCTGCAGCGCGCGATCCAGCATGTAGCGGATGCCGCCGAGCTCGGCGGGCGTCATCTCGCGCTCGGCAGGCTCGGCGGGAGGCGCGGCTTCGGCCCGCACGCGTTCGATCGCGGCCGGCAGATATTGCTTGCGCGCCGCCAGCATCGTGAGATCCGCCGCCGAACGCTTCATCGTGCGCCGCTGGAGGAAGATCGCCGTACCCGCCACCAGCGCAACCGAGCAGAGCGGCCCATACACCGTGATCGCTTCACCGGTCAGCGCCGCCGCCAGCGCGGCGGTGCCGAACCACAGGATCGTCGGCGCGATGATCATGCCCGATCCGAACCAGGCGATCAGGCTCATTCCGAAGAGAATGAGGGTCAACGGAAATAGCAGCAGCGCGAAACCACCAGCGCACAAAAAGCCCGCCCCTGGGAAGAGCAGCCCGAACCCCGCCGCCTGCAACGCCGGCGATGCGCCGACCAGATAGGGAAGCACGCCCAACACGCAGACGAGCGCATAGCCGATCAACGTGCGCCGCTGGCGCGATCTGGTGACCGGGCCGACCCGGGGCGGCTTGGCGAATTGGGGGGTAATCGTCCCCTCGGCATAGGCGGTCTGCATATCAAATTCTCCGATCGACGGCCGGGTCTCGGCAAGCGGGCGAAACCCCGCGAAGGGTCGTGCTGAATGCTAGGGTATGGGCCGGGATGCGGCTGCGGGAGCGGCCCCTCCGGGAGTCCAGGCGACGGCCGCCGAAGCCCTGGCCTCGACGACGGGCCGCGCTCCGAAAAGGGCGGCGCGCACCGCCTCCACCAGATCGAGCATCCGGGCTATAAGGAAGATCGCGAAGGCACAGCAGGCCATCTCTCTCCAGTCCAATCTCGGCGGGCATCCATCGCCGCCGTTATCCCTCGTGTCCTCCAAGGCACGGGCCGGGTCTAATTGAATTGGAACGGTCATCTATGGACCGCGGCTATAGGTTTTCGGCTTTGCACTGGATCGCGGCCCGAACTCCAGCGTGCGATATTGCAGCGCAACATACGGGCGCAACGCTCTACAGGCTGAATATCTGTATCTCGTCTTGCCGCGTTATGCGACCGGACAGCCCGATCGGCGACTCATCCAGCGCTTCCAGTTGATCGATCGTCGAGCGATCGGCCGCCGGCACATGGGTCAACGTCCGCTCGCCCAATGGCGTCCGCACGATCACGATGCCGAGCGACGGCGCGCCGTCTCGCCCATGCACGACCGTGAATGTCTCGATCTCGCCGCCGTCCGCCGTCTCGATCAGAACCGGGCAAGGCCCGCGCCGCGCATCCGCCATGGCTGTCCTGTCGTAATCAGGTTGCAGCACCGTCTCGAAACGGTCCGCCGAAAACAATAGAGCATGATGCTTGGTCAGGAACTCGCCCTGCCCGTAGAGAAGCCCACGCGTCCCGTCGTCACGAAGGCACCGCACCATCGCGCAGGCCGCGTGCGTCATGTAATTGTTCAACGGCGCGCCGAAATATGGCAGACCGCCCGTTACAGTCGCCGCATCGGAAGGCGACAGGCCGAGCCGGCGCATCGCGAGCTTGGGCACGATCGGGAAGCAGCTGTAGAGTTCCTGATGGGCGAAGCCGCGCGGACCGGCGAGGCGCACGATCTCCTCCAACACGACATCCTGCGCGGGGCTGCGGCGATAATCGTCCCGCTGGAGGATGTCGCGCGGTTCGATCGCCGCCACGCCATCACCGATATGGACGATCCGGCTTTCCGGCACGCCGTGCGCCTTCGCCCACGCCAGACTGGCGATCCCGATCGCGGCGGACTGGTTGACGGAGGGATTGGCGACCATCCGCTTGGTATAGGGCCAGGCGATGATGCGATTGTCGGCCGTCGGCGTGACGATCGCCTCGGCCGACAGCGGCTGTTTCTGCCAGGACCAGGGATTGTCGGCTGCGATCTGCGAATAATGGCTCCAGAGCCGGCCGGATTCGTCGAGCGCCTCGCGCGGCGTCTGTCCCCATGCCGCCGTCGCCGCATTCTCGTAGAAGGGATAGAGGATGACGGGCTGAACGAGACCGTAGCGGATCGACATTGGCAGGAGGATGTCCTCCGCCCCGATCCTTGGCGCCGCCTCCGGTTCCATCGCCGGCCAGGGCAGCGCCGTGCCGCTGCGTTCTGCGGCGGTGGCGCTGTGCTGGCTCTCACCGCCGACGACGATGGCGAGGCCGCTCTTGCCCTGCGCTATCCGAAGCGCCGCTTCATGGATCAGCCGGATCGGGCTCTCGCCGCCAGCCTGCCCGTAGACGACGCGCCGCGGGGCGATCCGACGGTATCGGCACAGCGCCTGTGCGGCGTCGCGATATTGCCAGCTATACTGGCTCACCACGTCGATCGAGTCCGCCTCGGCAGCAAAGGCGATGCTGCACTCCGCTTCGGCAGCATCGATCGCCAGCGACATGAGCGCGACCGGATCGAGGCTTTCCGCGAGCGATGCCGGCCTGAAACTGCATTCGCCGATCGCGAAGATAACCGGGGTGCGATCGTCGTCCGGCATGCTGGTCATCGCGCGTTCCATTCCGGCGCCTGCTTGTTCACGAAGGCGCGCACACCGGTTCGGAAATCTTCGCTCTGCGCGACGCGCGCGATGGCTTCATCGCTGAGCGCCTGCATCTCGGCTTCGTCGCGCGAGATGGCCCGGCGCGCGATACCCAGGCTCTCGCGCACCGCGAGCGGCGCGCTAGCATTGATCCCGGCGGCGAGCACAAGCGCCTGGCCCAGCGCATCTCCCGGCTCGGCGAGGCGGCTGACGACGCCCAGCCGATGCATCTCCGCCGCCTCGACCGGCGCACCGGTCATGATCAATTCGAGCGCGCGCCTCGGCGGCAGCACGCGCGGCAGACGGTAGAGGCCGCCGGCCGCTGCGATCAGGCCCCGCCTGACCTCCGGCAGGCCGAAGCTGGCATCGCGCGCCGCCACGATCAGATCACAGGCCAGCGCGATCTCGCATCCGCCGCCCAGCGCGTAGCCTTCCACCGCCGCGATCCACGGCTTGCTGCGCAGCGCGCTGGTGAAACCCGCGAAGCCGCCGTCGGGGGTCGCGATCGAGTCGCCCTCGCCAGCCGCCACCGCCTTGAGATCGGCACCGGCGGAGAAGGCCTTTCCGCCCGCGCTCGTTAGCAGCACTGTCCAGATATCGGGATCGGCTTCGGTCCGCTTGACGATGTCGTCCAGGGCCCTGGCCACGGCACCGTCGATCGCATTGCGCGCGTGCGGGCGGTTGATCGTGACCACAGCGACGTGCGGGGTCATGCCGGCGCCGCTCGTTTCGTAAAGGACCGCGGGCTCGGACATCTGCGTCATGCGTCCGCCCAACCGATCAGCGCGTCGAGCGCTTCCACGCCATCGGCGCGTGCCGACAGCGGATTGACCTCCAGCGAGACCAGATCGCGGCCGAGCGCCAGCGCGGCATTGCCGATCGCGACGATCGCATCGGCGATGGCACCGCGATCGAGCGCCGGGGCGCCGCGGAACCCATCCAATATGTTGGCGGCGCGCAATTCGGAAAGCATGGCGAGCGCGTCGGCCCGGTCGACCGGCAGCAGGCGGATGCTGGTATCCTTCAGCAACTCCACCCAAATCCCGCCGAGGCCGACCGCGATGGTCGGCCCCCATTGCGAATCCCGCACGACGCCGACGAGCAATTCGACACCCTCGCTGCGCATCGGCGCGATCAGTGCGCCCTCGATGGCGGCGTCGGGCTTCAGGCGGGAGATCCGCTCCATCATCGCGCGATAGGCATCCGCCACGGCTTCGCGGCCTTCGAGCCGCAGGACGACGCCGCCGACCTCGGTCTTGTGCGCGATGTCGGGCGACGACACCTTCATCACGACCGGGCAGGCCAGCGCCGCAGCCAGATCGGCCGCCTCGTCGGCACTGCGGGCGAGACGGATCGGGATAACCGGCACGCCATGCTCGTCAAGGAAGACCAGCGCCTCGCGCTCCGTGCCAGGCCGCCTGTCGCTTGCGGCCTCCATCGCGATACGGGGGGCATGCTCCGCCCCCTGCCGGGAAACCCAATCCATCGCATTGGCGACGGCCCGAAGCCCGTCATCGAGCCCGGATCCGATATAGGGCAGGCCAAGCTCACCGGCGAAGGACCGCGTCGCGGACGATACTGGGCGGGGCGTGACGCTCATCATCATCGTCGGCGCGTCGCCCTTGGCGGCACCTTCGGCCACCTGCTCGGCGATCGTCCGGACAAGACCGGTCTCATGCTCCTCGGGCGCGTCGAACAGGCAGATGGAGAGACCCACATCCGGGCTCGCGGCGAGCGTCGCCATGCACTGGCTGAACATTTCAGGCTTGAGCATGGCCGCGCCCGTCACGTCGAGCGGATTGTGCGGCGTGCCGAAATCGCCGAGGATCGCGCCGAGCGCGCCCTTCATTCCGTCGTCGAAATCGAGCAGCGGCACGCCGGCCGCCTCGCTGCGATCGGCGCTGACCTCGCAGATGCCGCCGGAGATCGAAACAAGCGTCGCCTTGCCGGCGCGCGGCCGCGTCTGGGACATCAGCCCCACCGTCGCCACGGCCTCGTCGATCGAGCGGGCGCGGATGATCCCGTGGCGCAGGCAAGCCGCGTCGAACACGCGATCGTCACCCACCAGCGATCCGGTGTGGGCGAGCGCGGCCTTGGCGGTATTCTCGCTGGTACCGATCTTGATCGCAACGATAGGCTTGCCGGCCGCCCGCGCGCGATCGGCCGCGAGGCCCAGCGCCTCGGCATTGCGCACCGATTCCAGGAAAAGGAGCATGCAGTTGGTCGCATCATCCTCGGCGAGATGATCGATCACGTCGTCGATCCGCACGTCACCCTCGTTGCCGGTCGCGGCGAGGAAGCTCAGCCCAAGCCCCTGCTGCGCGGCGAAGGCGCTGATGTAGGAGCCGGTCGCGCCGCTCTGCGAGACGACCGCGATCGATCCTCTCGACACCGCCGGGAGCGCGCTCGTCCAGATCGAGACCTTGTCCGAAAGATTGACGAAACCCAGCGTGTTCGGCCCCATGAAGCGGATGCCTCGTGCCCGCGCACCGTCGGCCAGCTGCCGCTGTCGCTCGCCGCCCTCATGCCCCAGTTCGGCGAAGCCGGACGAGAGGATGATGGCGTTCGGCACGCCGGCCGCCTGCAGATCGTCCAGCGCCGCCTCGAGCGCGTGGCCCGGCACCATCAGCAATGCGGCATCCACCGGTTCGCCGATCGCGGCGCACGACGTCGCGGCGCTCTGGCCGTAGACGGCGCCGCCCTTCGTGTTGACGAGATGGATCCTGCCGCCGAAGCCGACCGCGCCGCAATTGGCCCATGCGGTGTTCGACCATACCGAGCGCTCGGTCGCGCCGACGAGCGCGATCGAGCGCGCGTTGAACAGCCGCGACAGCCCAGTGCGCGCCGGCTTTTCGGTAACCAGTGTCATGGCTTCATTCTCCGGCTCGGCACCGGCGACGGCGCGGATGGGGCGACCTCGCGGGTCGCCTTCCGCAGCGCGGCGCCCGCCTCAGGGCTTCTGCTTCACCACGATGGTCCGCGGGCTGGTATATTCGAGGATGCCGTCCAGCCCATTCTCGGTGCCGAGACCCGACTGCTTGTGCCCGCCAAATGGCTGGAACGGCGTGAGATATTGCACCTCGTTGACCCACACCGTGCCCGTATCGAGCTGTGCGGCGATCGCGGCCGCCCGATCGAGATCGTTCGTCCACACCGATCCGGCGAGACCGTAATCGCTGGCATTGGCCCTACGGATCACATCGTCGATATCGTCGAAGCGGATCAGGGGCAGCACCGGGCCGAACGCCTCCTCCTGCACCACGCGGCTATCCTCGGGGGGATTGTCGACGATGCTGAGCGGAATGAAGAAGCCCTTGCCCTCCGGCACCTCGCCACCGGCCGCGAAGACGAGGCCGCTCGCCCTGGCATCGGCGATCAACGCTTTCACGCGTTCGAACTGTGGACGGTTCTGGATCGGGCCGACCTGCGTGCCCTGCTCCGCACCGTCGCCGACCTTGACGGTGGCGGCATAGGCGACGAGCGCGTCGCGCACGGCATCATAGACGTCGGCATGAACGTACATGCGCTTGGCGGCGATGCAGACCTGCCCGTTATTGCCGAACGCCGCCCAGAATAGCGTCTGCGCCACCGCATCGACATCGACGTCGGGTAGCACGATCGCGGCGTCGTTTCCGCCCAACTCCAACGTGAGCCGCTTCAGGTTGGCGGCGGCGCTCGCCATCACGCGGCGCCCGGTCTGGGTCGATCCCGTGAAACTGATCTTGTCGATGCCGGGATGCTCGGTCATCCACGGGCCGACCGCATCGCCGCCGGCTACGATGTTGAGAACGCCCGCCGGCAGCTCGTCGGCCAGGAGTTCGCCGAGCTTGAGCAGCGACAACGGGGTGAAGGGCGACGGCTTGATCACCATCGTATTGCCCGCCAGCAATGCGGGCGCGATCTTGAATATGGCGAGCAGGATCGGGAAATTCCACGGCACGATCCCGCCGACCACGCCCAGCGGGACGTAGTGCGTGACCGAGCGACGCTCCTCGGTCTCCTCGTTGACGTGGACCGGCAGATCGTAGGTCGCTATCCCCTGGCACCAGTAGGCAGCGGCCGCGATCTCCCCCTCGGCGTCCGCGACGGGCTTGCCCTGTTCCGCGGTCAGCAGGCGAGCCAAAGCTGACGCGTGCTCGGTGATCAGGGCGCCGATGCGGACGACGAACGCCTTGCGCTCGGCGATCGGCAGGGCTCGCCATGCCGGAAACGCGGCGCGTGCCGCCGCGACCGCCGCGTCGAGCTGCTCCCGGCTGCAATCCGGCACCGTCGCGATCACCGCCTCGGTCGCGGGATTGATCACTTCGAGCGACGGCTCCCCGGCTTCGATCCGTCCGTCGATCAGCATCGCATAGTCTCGGTCGAACTGCATATTACACCTCAAGCGTGAAAGGTCAGACGGGCCTCACGACCCGCGCGTCCCGGCGACGCGGCCGACATGGACGTCCGGAACGCAATCCGTGAATGCGGCGACATCGGCCTGAAGCTCGGCGATGCGCGGATGAGCCATCGCCTCGCCGAACGCCCGCTCGCCGGGGAAGCGCACGATCGTGATCATCCGATACGGCGCCGTTCCGCCGTCTTCAGGCGGGAAGCTGATCTGCTCGACATGGTCGATCAGCCCGCCCCACAGCGATCGCAACAACGGGATATGCGTTTGCGCATAATAATCCTCGTCGAAACGAGTGCAGCCGGAAGCGGGATAGAAGATCGTCAGGATCACGCCCGCTGCTCCGATCGATCGACGTCGGACACGGTCGCAATCGGCGTGAAGTCAAATCCCGGATAGCCCTCGCGGATGATCTCCGCACATTTGTCGGCATACGCCTTCACCCCGCCGAGATAGACCATGAACTGCCGTGGCTTGCCCGGGATGTTGGCGCCGACGTACCAGGAATCGGCGCGAGGAAACAAAGTCGCGTCCGCGATCTCGGCGACATGCGCCATCCATTCGCGCTGGGCTTGCGGCTGCGCGGCGATCGCGGCGATGCCGCCACGCTCCATGTGATCCAGCGTCTCTGCGATCCAGTCCACATGCTGCTCGATCGACACTACCATGTTGCTGAGCACCGAGGGGCTGGCTGGCCCGGTGACGAGAAAGAGATTGGGGAAGCCGGCGGTCATCACTCCGAGCAGGGTTTGCGGGCCTTGCGCCCATGCGTCGGATAGGCTTTCGCCATCGGCGCTGATCCGGATCTTGAGGATCGAGCCGGTGATCGCATCAAAACCGGTCGCCATGATCACGGCATCCACCGGCAGATCGCGATCGCCGACGCGGATGGCGTCGCGGGTGAACTCGACGCCGTCCCTCGCGATATCGACCAGCTCGACATTGTCTTGGTTGAAGACCTCGAAATAGCCCGTGTCGACGCACATCCTCTTGGCACCGAAGGGGTAGGAGGTCGGCAGGAGGCGCCGGGCGGTGTCCGGATCCTCGACGATCGAAGCGATCTTCGCGCGCAGGAAGTCGGCGGCCAGATCGTTCGCCTCCTGCGAGACGAGCAGGTCCGCGAAGGCGCCGCCGAACGGCAGGCCGCCCACCTGCCAGCTCTTCTCGAAGCGTTCGCGGCGCTGGTCTTCGCTGGAACTGAGGGCGAGCAGGCTGGTCTCGTCAACGGCGAAGCCGGAGGAAGTGCTCCGCGCCTTGTCGCGCATCTCCCGATACCGGCTCTTGTAGGCCTTCTCCTCATCGGGGTCGGTCGGCCGGTTCCAAGCCGGAACGCTGAACGGCGGCGTGCGCTGCAGCACATATAGCTGCCCGACACTCTTGGCGATTGTCGTGATCGTCTGCAGGCCGGACGAGCCGGTGCCCAGCACCGCGACGCGGCGACCCGCGAAATCCACCTCCTGCTGCGGCCAGTGGCTGGTGTGGTAGACCGGACCCTCGAAGGTATCGAGCGTTGGAAAATCGACCGCCTTGGGCGTCGACAGTCCGCCCACCGCGAGGATCAGATATTTGCAGCGGCATTGGCCGCCGGCTTCCAGATCGACCGTCCAGCGAGCGTCGGCGGAGTCCCAGGACGCCGCCTTCACCGTGGTCGAAAAGCGGAAATGCCGGCGAAGGTCGAAGCGGTCGGCGACGTGATTGAGATAGTCGAGAATCTCCGGCTGCGCGGCGTAGCGCTCCTTCCAGCTCCACTCCTGCTGCAATTCCTCGGAGAAGGAATAGCTGTATTCCAGGCTGGGGATGTCGCAGCGGGCGCCCGGATAGCGGTTCCAATACCAGACCCCGCCGACGCCGATCGCCTTTTCGATGCCGAGGACGGAGAGGCCCATGGAATGTAGGCGATGCACCGCATAAAGGCCCGCAAAGCCCGCGCCTATGACGATTGCATCCATCTCCAGATCGTCGGCATCCGGAGCCGGGATGCCTGCATAGTCCATCATCTGAGACCTCGGTGCTTGGAAAAACGGCGACGAGTTTCGCCGGAGCTTACGCGTCGCTGAGGATGCCGCTCTGAATTCGATCGATCGAATCGTGGAAATTGTCGCGTCCGAACGCGCGATAGGTCTCGGCCACCTTGAAGTGCTCGCGGAAATACGAAATCTTGCCGTCCCGCACCTGGATCAGCGAGAAATAGCGCTGATCGTATACGTCGCCGTCCTTGGTCGGGCCGCCGCCGGTGACCTGGACGACGTAGGACCCGCCGTCTTCCAAATAATAGACGTTATCGAGCGCCGTCTGGAAATTGGGGACGTTCTCGATCAGCCAGTCGAAGAATTTTCCGACGGCGCGACGACCGGACACCACGATCGGTGGATCGGTAAATGGCGCCTCCCAGACCACGTCTTCGGTCAGCGCCGCTTCCCATGCCGCATCACGTTCCGCCTGGGTCTTGCCCGATGCGAAAGCCTCTCCGATGACGCCCATGGGTGCCAACAGTTCGTCGTGAGTCGCCATACCCGCTCCATGTGATCGTCGCACGTCTTCGCCGCGACTGTTATGATGTCATGCTGATCCCTGCCCGCCGTCCGGTCCAATCGATAGTCCCGCACCATCTATGCGGGACCTCTATGAATGCGACGGATCGGCGGTTCAGAGCCGCTCGACGATCGTCACGTTCGCAATGCCGCCGCCCTCGCACATCGTCTGCAGACCGTAGCGCCCACCGCGTGCCCGCAATGCATGGACCAGGGTCGTCATCAGCTTGGTTCCGCTCGATCCGAGCGGATGGCCGAGCGCGATCGCTCCGCCATTGACGTTTAGCCTGGCGGGATCCGCGCCGATTTCCTTGAGCCATGCAAGCGGCACTGGGGAAAAGGCCTCGTTCACTTCATACAGATCGATGTCGTCGATCGTCATGCCGGCCCGCGCCAGCGCACGTCTGGTCGCATCGATGGGCTCTTCCAGCATGATGACCGGATCACCGGCCGTTACCGTGATATTGTGTATGCGCGCGAGCGGAGTAAGCCCGTGCGCCTTTAGCGCGCGTTCGTTGACGACCAGGACGGCCGATGCGCCGTCGCAGATCTGGCTGGCATTGGCAGCGGTGATGCTGCCCCCTTCCGCCAGTGGCTTGACCGAGCCGATCGAGGCCATCGTCGCATCATAGCGTATGCCCTCGTCACGATCGTGGAGCATCGGGCCTTCGGCGGTTTCCACCTCGATGGCGACGATCTCGTCCCTGAAGGCGTCCGCCTGCGTCGCCGCCGCGGCGCGCCGGTGACTCTCCAGCGCGAAGGAATCCAGCGCGTCGCGGCTGAAGCCGTGCTTGTCCGCGATCATCTGCGCACCCTGGAACTGGCTGAACTCCCTCACGCCGAACCGGTCCTGGACCCGCTTGCTCCACGGACCGGTACCGAGCGACTGGGCGGCATAGAGCATGATCGCGCTGCCCATCGGCACGCGCGACATGCTCTCCACGCCCGAGGCGATCACGATATCCTGCGTGCCCGACATCACCGCCTGCGCGGCAAAGTGAACGGCCTGTTGCGAAGAGCCGCACTGCCGGTCGATCGTTACCGCCGGTACGGTCTGCGGCAGCTTCGAGGCGAGCACCGCATTGCGGCCCAGCGCGGTCGATTGCTCCCCGCCCTGCGTCACGCAGCCCATGATCACGTCCTCCACGGCGCGCGGATCGAGTCCGGTGCGATCGATGACCGCATTCAGCATCTCGGCAGCCAGGTCGGCCGGATGCCAGCCGGCGAGCTTGCCGTTGCGCCGACCGCCGGCCGTGCGGACCGCTTCCACGATATAGGCTTCGCTCATCGTTCAATCTCCTTGCGCGCCATCATGGCCTGCGGATCAATTGACCTGCCGGTCATGCTGCGCCCACGCCGAGGCCCTGAGCTCGCGGCGCAATATCTTCCCGGCCGAATTGCGTGGCAAAGCGGCGACGAAGTCGTAGGATTTCGGCACCTTGTAGCCGGCGATCCGCTCCCGCGCCCAGCGTGTGATCGAAGCCGGGTCGGCCTCGGCCTCAGCGCGCAGCACGACGACCGCTCGAATGGCCTCGCCCCAGCGATCGTCGGGAACGCCGATCACCGCGACCTCGTCCACCGACGGATGGCCCTGGATCGCATTCTCCACTTCCATCGGATATACGTTCTCGCCGCCGGAGATGATCATGTCCTTGATGCGATCGAGGATGAAGACGTAGCCGCCTTCGTCCATCCAGGCGGCATCGCCGGTGCTGAGCCAGCCGTCTTTCGACAGCACCTTGGCGGTCGCGTCCGGCTGCTTCCAGTAATGCAGCATCGTACTGCTCGAGCGAATCTGGATTTCGCCCGGAATTCCGGCCGCTACGGGCTCGCCTGCGCTGTCCACGATCCGCGCCTCGGAGCCGACGATCGCCCGGCCGCAGGAACGCAACCGCGGATTGTCGAGCGGTTCGTGATCCGCAATGTCGAGCGCCAACACCGAGCCGGTCGTCTCGGTAAGCCCGTAATGCTGCACGAAAATCGGCCCGAAGCGATCGATCGCGCTTCGAAGGAGATCCGCCGAGATCGGGCTCGATCCGTAGCCGATGCCGCGGACGTGGCTGAAATCCGCCGTGGCAGAGCGCGGATCGTCCATCAGGATCTTGAGCGCGGCGGGCACGAGGAACAGTTGGCTGACCTTGTGTGACTCGATCAGATCGAAGACCTTGCTGGGATCGAATTCGCGCACGATGACCGAAGTGGCACCGGCGAACATGCCATAATTGCCCCAGCCGGTACCGCTGACGTGGAAGACCGGCATCGCCAGCAGGCTGACGTCGCCCGGATGCCAGCATCCCCAGCCGACGCCGGCGCCGCGCAAATCATAGCGCTGCTGGAGAAGCGCGCGGTGGGACAGCACAACGCCCTTCGGCAGGCCTGTGGTCCCTGACGTGTAGAGTTGGATCAGCGGATCGTCGAAGCGCGCGCGATGCACCGGCGGCGCCTCGCTATGGCCGGCACCGAAGGACGCCAGCGTATCTAGCCCGGCGATGTCGCCTTCCACCGCGACGATCTTCCCGATCCGGGGTGTGCCCACCGTCGCGGCTTTCACCACGGCTTCGAAATCCGATCCCACGAACAGGATCGACGCTTCGGAATCGCGCAGGATGTGCGCCACCTCGGGCACCGCAAGCCGCCAGTTCACCGGCGCCATCACCGCGCCGATGCGCGACGCCCCGATGAGCAGGGCAAAATAAGCGATGCTGTTCTTGCCGAGATAGGCGATCCGCGAACCCGCCGTCACCCCGGCGGCATCGAGGGCATGGGCGATCCTGTTCGCCTCGCGATCGAATGCGGCATAGCTGATCGATGCGCCCTCGAACCGGAAGACGATGGCGTCGGGGCGGAGACGCGCATGTTCGGCGACGACGTCACCAATCGAGTAGTGCCGGACGTCGGCGCGCGACGTCTCAGCCATGTCGATGGCTGCCGGCCGGGCCCGGCGCTGCAAGATGGTTCGGCGCAGGCGCCATGCCCAACTCTCCTCAAACGGCGGCTCTATCGGCCATCGACATCTAGCTAATCGCTCGACTAAATTCGGTCCAATCGAACTATGGTGTGATTAATAGGCTTCCGCCATAAATGCCCGACGGCCTTCATTTCCCCAGGAATCGGGGCGCGCGCTTTCCCAGATAGGCCGCGACTCCCTCGGCGAAATCGCCCGACGCGCTCGCTTCCTTCTGGTTCAGCCGCTCTTCCTGCAGCGTCGCGGTCAGCGTGCCCTCCATCGCGCGCCGCACCGACTGGCGGATCATCGCATAGGATCGGGTCGCGCCCCCGGCCAGCTTGCGCGCGATCCGTCCGGCCTCGTCCGACAGCGCAGCGTCCGGCACGGACTTCCAGATCATGCCCCATTCCATGGCGAGGTCCGCCGGGACGCGCTCGCCCAACAGCAGCATGCCGGTGGCCCGCGCGCGGCCGATCTGGCGCGGCAATATCCACGTCGCACCGACATCGGGGACGAGACCGATATTGACGAAGGCCTCTAGAAAATAAGCGGATTGTGCAGCGATCGTGATGTCCGCGGCCAGCGCCAGCGAACATGCGGCCCCTACCGCAGGCCCGTTCACCGCCGAAACGATCGGGATGTGCAGCGCAAAGAGCTTCTCGACGAGAGGATTGAAGTGACTTTCCAGGAAGGCCCCGGCATCCTCGCCGGGCGTGATGTCGCCTCCGGCAAGATCGCCGCCGCTGGAAAAGGCACGCCCCGCGCCCGTGATCAGCAACACCCGGGCGCGCTCGTCCCCGGGCAGGGCGTCGATGAGATCGTCGATCTCCAGCACCATCTGTTCGTCGAGCGCATTGAGCACCTCGGGCCGATTGAGCGTCAGACGAACGATGCCGTCGTCGTGGGTCACGATGATCTTCTGGTAGGCCATCGGCGTCTCTCCCCTCGTACGGAATGTCATTCGCGGGTGAAGCTGCGCCCCGCCTCTGCCAACGCGACGAGATGGTCGCAGGGCGCGAAGGCGGCGCCGTGCTCGGCCTCCAGCCGCCGCAACGTCTCGACGATATGGGGCAGGCCCACGCTGTCCGCCCAGAACATCGGCCCGCCCGTATAGACCGGCCAGTTATAGCCGAGGATCGCCGCCACATCGATGTCCGACGCACGCAGAGCAATGCCTTCCTCGATCAGTTTCGCGCCTTCGTTCACGACCGGGAACAGCAGCCGCTCCAGGATCGCCTCTGCCGGCAGGCCGCCGTGGGCCTCGATGCCTCGGGACACCGCAAAATCGGCGATCACGTCCGCCGCGACGGCCGAAGGTGTCGCCCGGCGATCCGCATCATAATCGTAATAGCCACCGCCCTGCTTTTGGCCGAACCGGCCGAGCGCTACGAGATCGCCCACGACGCTGCGTTCGGTGGCACTACGGCCGATCACATCGAGTCCGACGAGATCGATCATCCGAAACGGCCCCAGCGCGAAGCCGTAATCGTAGAGCGCCCGGTCGATCTCGGCGGGGCTCGGCCCTTCCAGCACGAGCGCATCGGCCTGATCCTGCCGGCGCTTCATGATCCGGTTGGCGATGAAGCCCTCGCAGACCCGGCTGAGCACGGGCACCTTGCCGATCGTCCGGGCAAGCTTCATCGCGGTCGCGAGCACCTCGACCGACGTCTTCGCGCCGCGCACCACCTCGAGCAGGCGCATGACGTTAGCCGGCGAGAAGAAGTGCAGGCCGATCACCCATTCGGGGCGGCCGGTCGCCGCCGCGATCTCGTCAAGATCGAGGAACGACGTGTTCGACGCAAGAATCGCACCCGGTTTCGACACGCGATCGAGTTCCGCAAAGATCGTCTTCTTGACCGACATCTCCTCGAACACCGCCTCGATGACCAGATCGACATCCGCCAGCGCGTCGATGGTGAGCGCGGGCGTGATCAACGCCATACGGCGCTCCACCTCGTCCGTACTCATCCGTCCCTTGCGTGCGCTGGCATCGTAGTTGCGCCGGATTACGGCGATGCCTCGATCGAGCGCCTCCTGCGAGGTTTCGACGAGCGTTACAGGCGTACCGATGGAGAGGAAGTTCATCGCGATGCCGCCGCCCATCGTGCCAGCCCCGATCACGCCGACCGAGGCGATCGGCAATGTCACGCTGTCCTTCTGAACATCGGGAATCCGCGCGGTTTCGCGCTCGGCGAAGAAATAATAGCGTTGCGCGAGACTTTCCGGCGACGATTCGAGCTGCTTGAAGAGTTCCCACTCGCGTTCGAGCCCCGCCTCGAACGGCAGCGTAACGGACGCCTCGATCGCCTGGACGATCGCCTCGGGCGCGCGAAAGCCGCGGAACGCCTTGGCGTTGGCGGCCCGATATTCGGCGAAGATCTCCGGCCGGCCGCGCGCCGCGGCGATCTTGTCATCGCGATCCCGCGTCCGGACCAGCGGCTTGCCGACGACAGTGGCCGAGAACGCGATCGCATCGCCCCGCAGCACCGCTTCGCTCGCCAGGTGGTCAACGATACCCAGATCCAGAGCCCGTCGGGCGCTGATCGGCTTGCCGGACACGATGAGATCAAGCGCCGTCTCGACGCCGACGATACGCGGCAGGCGCTGGGTACCGCCGGCGCCCGGCAGCAGCCCAAGATGCACCTCCGGCAGGCCGAGCTTGGCGGACGGCACCGCGACGATGTAATGGCAGGCCAACGCCACCTCCAGCCCGCCCCCCAGCGCCGTACCATGGATGGCCGCGATCACGGGTTTGGTCGAAGAGTCGATCAGATCGCAGATCGCCTTGAGATCCGGCCCTTCGAACGGCTTGCCGAATTCCGAAATATCGGCACCCGCGAAGAAGGTCCGTCCGGCGCATACGATCAGGACCGCCTGCGCGCCTTCGTCGCGCATCGCTGCGCCAAGGCTATCATATAATCCTTGGCGCACGGCTCTGCCGAGCGCGTTAACTGGCGGTGACGCCACGGTGATTACGGCGACCGTACCTACGGTCTCCAGAGTTACAACGGAAGCCATACGAGCACTTTCTGTCCATACTGGGGGCCGAGGGTCGACGCTGAGCGTCACAATATATTCGCCGTTTGATTAGTTGGTTGATTACATAATGGCAAATAATATCCTAGGCTCGCGTCCGCATGGCAGGCGCGAGCCTGGTGCTGCGTGTCGGATCCTGTCGCTGCGCGGCGCGGTCGCGATAGGTAGATGGGGCGATCGACAGAATGCGGCAGATCAGCTCGACCCCGGACCTATCGCGGCGATCGTCTTGCGCCTACAGACTCCGCCTTCTCAGGAGTTGCCTCCCGACAAACCCGGGGCGGATCGGCCTGCTGCCCGGGAGCCGTCGAACCCGCTAATGGCCGGGTTCGACGTGACCGGCCATCTCCAATTTCGCCTCGAAACCGCGCATGTTGGTCGTGAGCGGCGTGTCGTGGCGATCAGTCCGCGCGGCTTTTGCCTCCGACAGACACGTCGCGCGGAAAGTTGGCAGCCAGATGGTCGATCAGCGCGCGGACGGCTGGCGGCAAGCCGCGCCTCGTTGTGAAGACGAGATGCACGATGCCCTGCAGCCCTCGCCAGGCCGGCAACACACGGGCAAGTCTCCCCGCCTCTATCGCTTCGCGACAGACGTGATCGGGCAGGATGGCCACGCCCAGCCCGTCTACGGCGGCGTCGCGCACGGCCGCCATGTCTTCACATCCCAAACGCGGCTGGACACGGGCGACGTGCTTGCGGCCGTCCTCGAGCTCGAGATGCCATTCGATATCATCGGCGACATCGTTGGTCGCCAGAGCCGGAAATGCGGCGAGCGCTTCGATGCTGCCGATCTGACTCGCAACCTGCGGACTGGCGACGAGGATGCGCGTCGAGGTGCCGAGCGATCGCATCGTCAGCGCGGCGTCGCTGGTCAGGCCGCCGCGGACGCGCAGCGCAAGATCGATCCGCTCGTCGATCAGATCGACGGCTCGGTCCGTCGCGATCAGTTGCAGCCGTACCTTCGGATAGCGGGCCAGAAAGGAGGAAAGGACGCCCGAGATCGGCTGCAGCATGCCGGTGGGACAACTGAATCGGATCCGGCCATGCGGCTCCGCCTGCGCCTGGACGACCAGCGCCTCGGCCTGTTCGGCTTCCGCCAGCATCGCCCGGCATCGCTCATAGAATGCCTGCCCTGTGTCGGTGACACGGAAGCGTCGGCTGGACCGTTCGATCAGACGCAGACCCAGCCGCTCCTCCAGACCGGCAACGCGCCGGCTCAGTTTCGACTTGGGCTCGCGCAAAGCGCGCCCCGCGGCCGCGAAGCCGCCATGGGCAACCACCTCGGCGAAATAGGCATAGTCGTTAAGGTCTACCCTCATTATCGTTCCTCCCGTGGAACGTTAAGTGCCACATTTGCCCACTACAGGCACCATCGTTCTCGTCGCATCTACGTCGAGCGCCGGCGCTTCGCCGGATCTCAACGGAGACGGACAATGACGAACCGGTTCGACAACAAGGTGGTGGTGGTCACAGGCGGCACGAGCGGGATCGGCCTCGCGACGGCAAAGGCGTTCGCGGGGGAAGGTGCCTCGGTCTTCATCACCGGTCGCCGCCAGGACGCGCTCGATGCTGCGATCAAGCAGATCGATGGCCGGGTAGTAGGCGTACGCGGCGACATGGCGGTTCTCGCCGATATCGATCGGCTCTACGATGCTGTCCAGCAGAAGCATGCCCAGATCGACGTCGTCTTCGCCAACGCCGGCGGTGGAGAACTCGCTCCGCTCGGCGCGATCACCGAGGCGCATTATGAGAAGACCTTCGGCAGCAACGTGAAGGGTGTTCTTTTCACGGTACAGAAGGCGCTACCGCTGCTGCGCGACGGCGGTTCGGTGATCCTCACCGCGTCCACTACCAGCATCAAGGGCACGGGAGCGTTCAGCGTCTATTCGGCGACCAAGGCGGCGATCCGCAATTTTGCTCGCAGCTGGATCCTCGACCTCAAGGATCGGCGCATCCGGGTCAACGCGGTCAGTCCTGGCCTCACCGAGACGGCAGGTCTTAACGATCTGTTCGGCGGCGAAGAGCAAGCGCAGGGCACCAAGGACTATCTGGTCGGCCAGATCCCCGCCGGCCGGATCGGTCAGCCCGAAGAGATCGCCAAGGCGGTGATGTTTCTGGCCTCCGATGAGGCCTCCTATATCAACGGCATCGAACTCTTCGTCGACGGCGGTCAGGCTCAAATCTGACCATCCGCCCTTGGCCGAGGAAGGGGCGCGCACCGCTGGAGCGGCGCGCGCCCGCACCCTGCTGGCCCGCCATCCGGAGACACACGTGCCGAGCGTCGGGGACATACCTTTTACAGCGCGTCAAGCTGATACGACAGCGATGGGCGCGACTGTCATTATGCATGAAATCGAGGCTTCGAATGCTGGGAGTTTAAGGTCTTTTGCGATATGCTCAAATTATGATGTCGGATTTCATAAATCGACCCGATGGGCGCGCGCGTCGACATACGATTCCGAAGGCGCCGGGCCGCCGGCGGCTACGATCGCGCGTCCGCGCCGTTGGAGCCCCGCGCCGCCTACCACCTGAGCGGGGAGGCGCGGCACGACTGGGAGCACAGCATCGTCGAGATGGACCGTCCGCGCTGGTCTGTCACTTTCCGCAGCGCATCGGAGAAGGGACGCACCATGCTCGGTGGCTGACCGCAGCGATCCGAAGCAATATCCGGTGACCCCCGACGGCCGTTACTTCGTCGTGCCCGGTCTGCCGTGGCAAATCTGCGATCCCAGCCTTCGCGAGGGTCGCCGCTTGGAGCTCGTCGGCGTTCTCATGGAAGCGGGCGGACCTGGCGGTGCACGAGTTCATGGCATTCCTTATCGCCGAACAGTCCACCGAGAGGTTCACGGCGATGGACGCTGGAACGGCAGGAATGTCCCAGACCTCGTCATTCCGGGCGAGCGGCGCTGCACAGATCGTCGAGAAGCTGACGGGCGGCAATTGGGAACGGTCCTAGGGCGGTCCTATGACCGGCATTGGCGCGCAGCTGACGGCGCCAGTCGGCTTTAGTCCACCGCTTGCTCCCGCGCGGATATCGTGATTGTCTTAACCGAAACTGACGAGCCCGAACCGGCCGTCGGGGTTTTGGGGGGACGGGATGCGGAGTCTTGCGAGGTTTGCTGGGGTTATCGCTTGTTTCACGGGTTCGGCTGCGTTGGCGGCGCGAGCGCCGGGCTCGATGGTCACCCCTGATGCCGTCGAAGCTGCATTGGCACAGCACAACCTCTCGGCAGCTGGGACTGCGTTGAACGATCTGGTCGAGGTCCGGCTGCCCATGAAAGACAGTGGCAAGCCCGATCCCGTTCTCGACCGTCTCTATGCCGACATGCTTTCGGCGAATGGCGCGCTTTCGCCAGCGGGTGCCATTTTGCGGCGCGTGGTCAACGACCCGGCAACCCCGGACCCGGATCATTATCGGCTTCTGCTCGCCGGCTATGACGTGAGCACGGGTGCGTGGGTAGAGGCTCTACAGCAATATCGCCAGATCGCAGCCGACCCAAAGGCCCAACGCGATGAAAGCCTTACCGCCACGCTCGGCCTCGCCGGGCTTGAGCTGGTGAGCGATCCGGCGTCTGCGCTCGCGACGCTGTCGACGATCAAGGCGGCAGTCGTTCCTCCGGACATGGTCTGGGAGGTCGATCTCCTCGCGGCGAGAGCCGAAAACATGGCTGCTCCGGGCAGGGCGGCGGATGCGCGAGCAGCCATAGACCGCGCCTGGGCGGAAGCGCCGAATGCGTCCGTCGCGGACAGCGCGGTCGCCGCGGTGGCCGGTGATCGTGCCATGGCCGCGGGGCAAGCCGGCGATCGCAAGACGCTGATCGCGATGCTCGCGGTGGATCGATCTTATCGTAGCGCCAACAATGGGCAGTCATCGATCGTCAGCGACCTGCCGATCTGTGGGACCGGCGGTATCACGCCGCAGGACGTCGTGATCATCGACGTCATGCATCAGGCACGGGCAGGACGGCCTCCCGCCTCGCTCGTCTGGGCCAGCCGCCCGGGAATCGCCGCGCCCTTCCTGCTGGCCGCCGAACGCAGCGGCTCGCCGACGGTGACCGACGGGCAGGTCGCGAACTTCGCCCTGCGCTGCCGGACAGTGCCCTCCACAGATTATGTCGTCCGCAACTCGATTGAGGAGGACATCGCCGGCTGGATGACCGGGCACGGCGCTTATCCTGATGCCGACGCGTTCGATACCGACGTATCGGCGCTCGCGGCTAAGCTGGCGCGACGTCAGGCGCAGTACGGCGCCAACTCCGTCATGCTTTTGCCGCTTCTTTTTCGCACCATGCTGCCGGGTGCGATCAACTACGGCGATCTTGAGGGACGGAAGCAGGCGTCCGGCGTCGCGGACCACATCCTGGCGATCCTCGACCAGAACAAGGCTCCGGAATCGCTGACGCTGATGTGGCGGCTGACGTCGATCGGTATGGCCGTGATGGCGCAAACCAAGACGGCCATGCAGGGGCAGGCCGAGATGCAAGCCATCCTCGGCAAGATGGCGGGCGATCCCGCGCTTTCGCTCGACACGCTCTACATGCTCACCATGGGCACGATGCAGATCCCAACCATGCCGAGCGACTTCAAGATCGCGATGCTAAGCACGATGCTCGACCTGCTGCAGAAGAAGGCGCTGCCGGGCGATCAGCGGACATCGGCGGTCGCTCTGCGCCTCTATCAGTTGCGCAACACGACGGGCGACGAGCAGGGCGCGAAGGCCGCCATCGCCCATGTCGAGTTGCCACAGACGGCGTGCGACCTTTCCGATCCACTGCCGCACTATATCTCGTCGAATATCACCAGCGACGACTATCCCGGCGATCTCGTGTTCATGTCGATGCCGGGTCTCAGCTATTTCGAGTTTGATCTCGACACCGCCGGCAACGCCCAGAACGGCCGCCTCCTGCTCGAAGACGCGCCCTATGCCTTCAACCAGATCGCCTTGGCGCGCATCCCGACCGTTCGCTACGATCCTGCGCGTTTCGGTGGGAAGGTTGCGGCCTGTCGCGGGGCGACCCAATCGATCCGGTGGCAGCTTCCCTGATCGTTATTGCAACTCTGCGAGTTTGACCGCCCTCACTCGAGGAGGCCCTAAAATTCAGCCGCTCGGCCAGATGCACGAATGTCGGCTTCTGGGATCGCCGATTGTGATTGTGAGCGGCCAATATTGGCGCAGAGCAGCCTCCTCGGGGGGATGAAAGGCGCTGTGCCACTAAGATGGGGGGGGGCAGCGCAAGGGTGGCAACCCGGCCCCGTTCATTTGGAAGCGGCGCATTCCAAGCGCATGCTGGTGATGTCCGCCGGGCCGATCGCCGATCGCCGAACGGCGCACATCTTTCCGCGCGGATCGAACATTACGATAAAGGGTAGCCCGTAACCGTCACCCATTAGGCTTCGCGCCGATCGGCGCGCAACATCGGGCGATAGGGACTCGAGTTGCGTGGTCGCCGGTGAAGCGTCACCGCCACGATCTCCCAAACGCCGGCCTCGCTCCAGCGCCGGAACCGGCGATAGATGGTATTCCAGCTCCCGTATTTTGGCGGCACATCACGCCATGGCGCACCACAACGCAGCCGCCAGAGTATGCCGTTGATGATCGAACGCTTCTGTTCGGGAGGTCTGCCCCGATCCCGATTCTTGCGCTCGATCGGCAGCAGATCCTTCAGGGTGCGCCATTCTGCTTCAGTGAGATCGCCCCGGCTCAAGCTTGCCTCCAAAAGGCAGCCTTGAATAAACCGTTCTGCGCGGCGTCAACTTCTCTTGGCTCACGCGCCAGACAATCAATTGGTATGATGCCCGTATCGACGAATGCCTGCATTTCGGAGATCATCGAGAGTAACCCCGCCACTTGGCCGGATGTAGGGCTCAGCCGGCGCAAATTCGGCTGAACACTGGGCTAATGCCGATCCATCATCCGGCGCCAAGACGTTGTAGCCGCCAGCGGTGTTCTTACGAAGGAACCATGTTCCTTCGCGCGACACGTGATAGGTATGCTGAACTGTCAGGACGATGATCATCTTGCTGGGAAGAGCACCATCGATCACACGCTTCACTCGTAAATCGACAAACCAAGGCCACGACATGATGAGGCAATCGCTGCCGCAATCACCGATCTCACTCGGTATCTGATCGACGGGCCGGCCCTGAACTTTCGCATCATAGCATGCCGGCTCGGCCCATCCGGCTGAAGAAGCAGCAAGGCCGATCACCACGACGACGGCAAGGAGCGCGTTCCGTATCAAGGCATCAAGCTACACCTACCAGGATCAACCGCCACCAATTTGTCCACGCTGCCCAGGAGTTCCGGACCGGTCGTAAGATGATTTTGGGCCGCCCGTCGCGGACTGGCCAGCGGACAATCCTCCCGGCGCAAGCCCCTTGCTTGAGGTCGCGCACATGCAACATACTGCAACCGGATGCGCGTTGCGGGGTGGTGAGTGCAAGCGAGGGACGCCGACGTCACGGAAACGGGTCTTGTCGCCGCCTTTATCGCCGAGCGGCCGAGGATCGTCCGCTTCATTGCGCTGCGCTGCGGCAACGACGACGCCGACGATCTCGTGCACGAACTCTGGCTCAAGGTGCAACTGGTCAATCGCTTCATCGACAGGCCCGTCCCCTACATCTTCCGCATGGCCGATCGCCTGGTTCTCGACCGGCGGCGCGGCGCCTCCCGCCAGAGGGAGCGCGACAATGACTGGGTCTATCTAAACGACCGGTTGAGCACCGCGATCGAGCCTGCCGTCGCCGAGACTCGCCTCATCGCGCGCGAGCGCCTGGATGCGGTGCGCAAGGCGCTGGATGCCGCCGGACCGCGCGCATCGACGGCGTTCCGGCTTCACCGCCTCGAAGGCATGGAGCAGCGGGATATCGCGATGAGGCTGGGCGTCAGCCTCAGCACCGTGGAGAAGGATTTGCGCAAGGCCTACGACGTCCTGCTTTCCGTGCGGGAGACGTTCGATGAGGATTGACCGGAAGCACGGCGTCGTAGGGATATGGAAAGCGCAATGACTGCCACCGGATCGTCCGCGCGGGAGGAAGCGATTGCCTGGGCGATCCGCGCCCACGAGGACAGTTTCGAGGAGTGGGATGCGCTCGCCGACTGGCTCGCAGCCGATCCCCTCCACGCCGAGCTCTATGACGATGCGACGATCGCCGCCGAAGAGGGCTTGGTCGTATCGGAGGAGACTGCCGGCGTGGCGACGGCGATCGTAACCGCTCTGCCCGCCGCTCCCTGGCGGACCTATTGGCTGCCGGCAGCGCTCGCCGCGAGCGTGTTGGCGGCCGTCGGCGGCGGGTGGTTCTCCAACCGGGCATCTGAGCCCGATCCCTACGAGATTGCGACACGCCTGGGCGAAACGCGCGAGGTCCGTATCGGCAATGCCCTGCGGGTCATCATGGACGGAGGGACGCGCCT
The DNA here is from genome assembly GCA_903871605.1 of uncultured Sphingomonadaceae bacterium. Lineage (GTDB taxonomy): Bacteria > Pseudomonadota > Alphaproteobacteria > Sphingomonadales > Sphingomonadaceae > Solisphingomonas. The sequence goes on along the minus strand of CAIQHF010000024.1, from coordinate 67,739 downwards.
GACCCTCGACCGTCACGACCAGCGGGTCGCCCAGCTCGACCAGGGCGAGGCGCTGTTCACCGTCACCCACGATCCGGCTCGTCCTTTCCGGCTGCAGGCAGGTGGCGCGACGGTCACCGATGTCGGCACCGTCTTCGAGGTGGAACGGGCGGGGACGTCCACGCTCGTCAGCATCGCCGAGGGAGCGGTTCGCGTTTCGGTGCCGGGGGGCTCCGCGGACGGCGCCGTCGGCCAGATGATCACCGTCGATACGGCGCAGGCCATATTGGCGCGATCGGAGCGTGACCCGAGTCAGATCGGCGGCTGGCGCCAGGGCAGGATCGACTTCGCCGAGACGCCGCTCCCCCAGCTCGCCGATCGCCTGCAGCGCGCCACCGGCCTCCCGATGGTGGTCGCGCCGGCCTTGCGCGATCACAAGGCCACCGGAAGCATCACCATCGGCCGGGATCGGGCAGCGGCGATCCGACAGCTTGCCGACGTGCTTGACATTTCGATTGATCGCCAAGGCGGAAACTGGGTTTGGAGCAAGCGCGCCGGTGCCGGAACGTCTTGACCGGCTTTTCCTGGCCGTCGGCCTGATCGTCTGTACCCGCGATCCGGCGGTGGCCGCGCCGCGCCGCCATTTCGATCTGCCGGCCGGCTCTCTGGCCGGTTCCATCGCCCGGATCGGCGCGCTCACCGGCGACAGTATCGCGGCATTCGACCCGAATTTTCTCGAACATCAGGCTCCGGCGGTCCGGCTCGACGGGAGCACTGGAGACGCGCTGGCCGCTATCCTCGGCCCGAATGCCAGAGCGGTCAGGGTCAGGAGCCATGCCTGGCGCATCGTGCCGCGCGCGCCACCGAAGCGGCGTGGGATGGCGTCGCCGCCCGTCGCGGCGGCGGCGGCGATCATCGTCACGGGCACCAAGCGCGCCGTGCCTCTGTCTCGCTATCCGGCCAGCGTCGCGCTGGTCGATGGGACGGCGTTAGAACGCTTCGGCGCAGCGCCCGATACCACGGCGCTTTCGCGGCAGGAGTCCGCGCTGCAATCGACCAATCTCGGGCCGGGACGCGACAAGCTCTTCCTGCGCGGCATCGCCGACAGCAGCTTCAACGGGGCGGGGGTGGCGCTCGTCGGCCTCTATCTCGACGACCTGCGCCTCACCTACAATGCCCCCAACCCGGATCTCCGCCTGTTCGACGTCGATCGCGTCGAGATCCTCGAAGGGCCGCAGGGGACGCTCTACGGCGCTGGCTCGATCGCGGGGCTTGTCCGCATCGTTCCCAAGGCGCCGGACCTCGGTCATGCGGAGGGTTCGCTCTGGCTGGGCGGCATCAGCCTGGCGCACGGCAGCGCCGGGGGCGACGGCGGCGGAATCGCCAACATTCCCCTCGTCGCCGGGACGGCGGCATTGCGTATCGTCGCCTATGGCGCGCAGGACGGCGGCTATATCGACGATCGCGGGCGGGGGGTGAGCAACGTCAACCGCACTCGCACGGCAGGCGGGCGCGCCGCGTTGCGGGTCGCGCTCGGCGGCGGCTGGACGATCGATGCGGGCGGCATCGCGCAGAACATCCGCAACCGCGACTCCCAATATGCCGACCGCGCGCTGCCGCAGCTGACCCGCGACAGCATCGCCGCGCAGCCCTCCTACAACTTGTTCCGGGCCGGTGACGTCGTGCTCGCCGGCCCGTTCGGCGGCGTGCGCCTCACCTCGACCGCCGGGCTGGTCCACCAGTCGCTCGGCCAGGCGTTCCTGCCGGACGATGCCAACGGTGGGGACATCTACCGGCAGGTCGATCACAGCCGGCTGATCACGCAGGAACTTCGCCTGTCGAGCGGATCGGCGAGCCCGCTGCAATGGGTCGCCGGTGCATCGGGCCTCTGGGGTCGCGAGTTGGAGGCCCGCACCATCGCTATCGGCGGTTTCGACCGCTCGCTGGGGCGCGCCAGCACCACCACCGCCGATCTCACACTGTTCGGCGAGATGACGGTGCGATTGTCCCGGCGTCTTTCGCTGACGGCGGGCGGCCGCCTCTCGCGGGTCCGGCTCGGGGGCGTCGCGGTCGGCGCGCAGGCCAAGGACGGGGAGACGGACAAGGTCGGGGACGGCAACCATCCGCTGTTCGAGGCGGTACGCCACGAACATTTCGCCGCCCCGAGCGTGGCGCTCGGCTGGACGCCGGCTACGGGCGAACTTTTCTTCCTGCGCTACAGCCAGGGCTACCGGCCGGGCGGCCAGACCGCGAGCGGCATCATCCAGCGCTACGACGCGGACCGTCTCCATGCCGTCGAGATCGGATTCCGCCTGTCGCCCGCGACCATGCCGGTGTCGGCGGAACTGTCCGGCATGGCCGGCCGGTGGACGAACGTGCAGGCTGACGTGCTGGACGCGACCGGCCTGCCGGTGACCCGCAATGTCGGCAACGGCGTCGTGCGCTCGCTCGATGCGCGCCTGCGCTGGCGGATCGCAGGCCCGATCGAGGCCCGCTTCGCCGCCACGATCGCAGGCGGCCATGTGCGTGGCTTCGATACCACCGCCGGCACGATCATCCGGACGCCCCTGCCGGATGTCGCGCGCGACGCTGTCACGGCATCGCTGGATTATCGGCATGCCCTCGGGACGGGGTTGCTCGATACGGAGATCCGGGCGAACCATGTTGGCCATTCCGTGCTGGGCAGCGGAAGCGAGCTCTCCCGGCTTCGTCAGGGCGGCTATTGGCTGCTGAGCGGCGGCGGCGAGTGGCGCGCCGGCGCTACGACATGGTCGCTGTTCGTCGACAATCTGCTCGATTCCGCCGCCAACAGCTTTGCCTTCGGCAATCCGACGGTGCTGTACGACGAGCGCTACACGACGCCGCTCAGGCCACGCTCGGTCCGCCTCGGCGTCCGTCGGGATTTCTAACCCCACCTTTTACGGTCGGCGCCGAGGCACGGCGTTGAAGAGGTAGAAAGAGCCCATCCCCACACGATGGGCCAGAACCTCGGGGACCGAAAACATGGGGACATTCAAGGCTGCGGGCGATCGCGGAACCATCTCGAGCCGTCGCGCGCATTGGCTGAAGCTCGGTACATGCCTGTCCGGCACGGCCGCGATCTTGCTCGCCGGCGGCGGTCTCGCGCACGCCTCGCCCTACCGGCTCGATGCGCTCACCCTCGCGCCCATGGCGTCTCCGATTGCGGCGGGCCGATCGGCCAAGGTTTCTCCCGTCTGGGATCCCACCGTTCGCGCTACGGCGACGGATGTCGTCGTCAAGGACGGCGACGTCTCGACCACGGGCGACGACATGCCCGCCATCTCGACCCGCTCGGCCGGCACCACGACGATCAGCGCGGGTGCCATCACCACGTCCGGCGCGCGCTCCTCGGGGGTCGTCGCGAACGGCACCGGCGCGATTGCGATCGACGTCGGCAGCGTCCAGACGGCGGGGGATTTCGGTTACGGGGTGCGCGCCGTCGCCGGTGACATGCCGGTCTTCGATCCGGCGACCGGCACGGCGACGGTGAGCCCGCCCGCCGACCTGACCGTGACGGCCGGTACGATCGCGACCGCAGGCTTCGGCGCGGACGGCGTCTATGCTGGTAACCTCACCACCGGCACCACCCATGTCAGCGTCGGCAACGTCTCCACGCAGGGCGCGCAGGCCTGGGGCGTGAACGCCAATGGCGGCGGCGACGTGAACGTCGATGTCGGCACCGCCAGCACCTACGGCTTCAACGGCGTGGGCATCGGCGCGGGCTCGCATGGCGGCAATGTCACGGTCACCGCCGACGGCGCTTATACTTCGGGCGATTCCAGCGTCGGCATCCTCGCGCAGGCGACATCGGGCTACGACGCCGATCACAAGCCGGTGAACGGCAACGTCACCGTCGCCGCAGGATCGGTCTCGACCGCCAGTGACTATTCGACCGGCGTCCGCACGGTCGCCCAGGGCGATACGGCGATCAAGGCTGACTACGTCACAACGCACGGCGCCCATGCGGACGGGATTTCGGCGACGGGCAATGGCGCGGTCTCGATCACGACGTCGCGCGTGCTGACGACGGGCGACTATTCGAACGGCGTCTCCGCCACGGCGGACGGCGATATCTCGATCGATGCCGGCGCCGTGACGACCCAGGGGGCCAACAGCTTCGGCGTCTACGCGCATTCTTTCTATGGTGGCGCCAGCGTCGACGTCGGGTCGGTCAGCACGTCGGGCGCGAACGGTATCGGCGTGGCCGCGATCGCGGCGGGCGACGTCCATGTCGGCGCCGACAGCATCAAGAGCAGCGGTGCGGGTGTCTACGCGATCTCCACCGGCGGCGACATCGACGTTTCGACCGGCACGATAGCCACGCGCGGAGACGGGGCGACGGGCATCGTCGCCCTCAACTATTCGGAAGCCGGCAAGACCAGCGTCGCCTCCGGCAGCATCTCGACTAGCCGCGACAAGAGCTACGGCATCCTCGCCGAGGGTTTCGGCGACGTCTCCGTCCAGGCCGGCAGCATCACGACCAGCGGATACGGCAGCCTCGGCGTGCTCGGCTATTCGGTCAACGGCGCGGTGTCCGTGACGGCGGACAAGGTGAAGACGGCCGGCGAATATGCCAGCGGGATCACGATCACCAATCTCGGCACCAACCAGGCCTCCACCGTGAAGGCCGGCGATATCGATGTCGCCGGCGATCACTCATCCGGCGTGCAGGTCATCGCGGTAGCGGGCGGCGCGAACGTCGATGTCGGCACCGTGACGACAGGCGGCCTGTTCGGCACGGGCATCAACGTCAACACCAATTACTACGGCGTTGAGCCCGCCAGCGGCAAAGTCCAGACCAGCATCACCGCCGATACGATCAAGACCAGCGGCAACGGTGCCGTCGGTGTCGCGGTGCAGTCGATCGGCGACGTTTCGGTCGATGTCGGATCGATCACCACATCGGGCGATATTGGCGCGCAGGGCCACACCGTGATCTTCTCGGAAGGCGTGTCGACCAACGTCCTCGACGGCGACACCAGCATCAAGGTGGGCTCGATCGACACCGCCGGCCGGGGCGCGGTCGGCATGCAGACCTACGCTTTCAACGGCAGCACGACGATCGACGCGGGGACCATCTCGACCGCGGGGATCTTCGCGCCCGGCATCCTGTCCCGCAGCCGGTACGGCGATATCGAGATCTCCGCCGACACGATCACGACGAGCGGGCAGGGCAGTTCCGGACTCGTGGCACGTGCCTATGGATCGATCTATCAGCCGGGATCGAACGTCACGATCCACGCCGGTTCGGTCGCGACGAGCGGCGATGGCGCGACGGGCATCGTCGCCTTCAGCCCTTATGGCGACGTCAACATCGATGCCGGCAGCATCGTGACGACCGGCGCGGACACGGCGGGCATCACCGCCGCCTCGCTCTACGGACACACCAACGTCAAGGTCGGCGACGTCAGCACCACCGGCGACGCGATCTATGCGATCGGTGACGGCGTTTCGATCACCGGAACCGGCACGATCGCCGCGACCGGCAACTATGCGCGCGGCATCACCGCGCTCTCCTATGGCGACATCGCGATCAACGCCGGAAACGTCTCCAGCACCGGCGACCATGCCGACGCGATCCTCGCCTACACGCAGAAGGGCAATATCAGCGTCACGGCGGACAATGTCTCGGCCGGAGGCTTCCTGTCCGACGGCATAGGCGCCTTCACCTATGGCGGCGACATCAAGGTGGACGTCGGCACGGTCACCGCGAATGTCGGCGACGGTATCGAGGTGCGGGCCGGCTACGGCAGCCACGGCAATGCCACGGTCAATGCCGGCACCATCGTCACGAATGGTGCCGGCATCACCGCGCTGGCGGGCGACGACGTCACCATCACTGCCGGCAGCATCACCACCCATTCCGGAACGGAGGATGCCGGCACCCAGCTCGGCCAGGCGATCAAGGCGGTGGCGCACGGCGACATCGCCATCACCGCTGGCGACCTCACCACCACCGGCTATTGGGCAGAGGGCGTCTACGCCGTCGCCAACGCGTCCCAGGACGGTCGGCAGCCGGGCAACATCACCATCGACGTCGGGTCGGTGACGACGAGCGGCTACAAGTCGACCGGCATCTACGCGGTCGACAGCGGCTACAAGGATGGCGGCAACCAGATCGTGACGGTGAAGGCCGGCACCATCGCAACCGCCGGTGATCGGGCGAGCGGCATCTACGCAGTGGGTGCCAATGTCGATATCACCACTACTGGCGCGGTTTCGACCACCGGCGATCTAGCGACCGGCATCTATGGCGCGGCGGTGGGCGGCAAGACGGTGATCGCGGCGGGCGGAGCGGTCTCGACCGCCGGCGACAACTCGACCGGTATCCGTGGCTTCAGCTCGGCGGGCGGCGTCGATATTACCTCCTCCGGCCCGGTTAGCACCAAAGGCGCCAACAGCTACGGCGTGCTCGCCTTCGGCGTAGGCGACCTGACGATCACGAACAGCGGCGCCGTATCGACGGAAGGGGCGTTCGCGCACGGTCTCTATGCCACCGGCAATGGCGGCGACATCGCCGTCACCAACTCGGGCGAGATCGCGACCAGGGGCTTCGGCGCCAACGGCATCCGCGCGATCCAGCGTGCGGGCGACGTGACCGTCGCCAGCACCGGCAAGATCAGCACGTCGGGCGACTATGCGTCGGGCATCATCGCCGGGCGAGACCGGGGCGGGCGCGGCGACAAGGTGGCGGACGCCGACTATGACAATGTCTCGCTCACGGCCGACACGATTGCGACCAGTGGGGCGCACAGCAACGGCGCGGTAGCGGTCAACTACCAGTTCGGCGGGACCACGAGCGTGAAGGTCGGCAACGTGGTGACGACGGGCGCAGGGTCGGCCGGCATCGCCACCGCCACCTTCGGCGACGTCTCGATCGAGGCCGGTAATGTCCAGAGCCGCGGCACCGGCATCTACGCCCATACGATCAGCGGCGACACGGCCGTCACGGTGACCGGCAGCGTGACGTCGAGCGCCGACAGCGGCATCGTCATCTCATCGTTCGAAGGCGACAACGTCGTCAACGTCGCCAGCGGCGCGAGCGTGACCGGCGGCGGCCAGCATGATCTGACCATGAGCAATGCCGGCGACGGCGTGCTGCTCGCGCTCTATCATGGTGGCGCCACGGTCAACAATGCGGGGCTGATCACGACGAGCGGCAACGGCTATGCGATCGAGGCGGCGAGCACGCCGGATTATTATACCGGCGGCTACGACAACAAGGTCGTGATCAACAACGGCGGCAGGATCATCGGCGCGCTGCGCCTGTCGGGCGACGACGATACGCTGAACAATACGGGCGTCTTCGTCGCCACCAAGGACAGCGATTTCGGCGCAGGCAAGGACCGGTTCGTCAACAGCGGCACGCTGATTGCGGCGACCGGCACCAAGCCGGGCAGCGTCTCCATCCTCGGGCTGGAGAACTTCGAGAATAGCGGCCTCGTCGACCTGCGGAACGGCGTGGCGGGGGACACGCTCAAATTGTCCGGCACCTATGTCGGCTCGGGCAACGCCAGGCTCGGGCTCGATCTCGGCGCGAACGGAGTGGCGGACCGCCTTGTGATCGCAGGCGCTGCCACCGGCCTTACCGGCATCGTGCTCAATACCAGTGCCGCCACCGCCACCTTGCTCGCCAAGCCCGTGACGTTGGTGACGGCGGGTGCGGGCAGTTCGGCCAATGCCTTCAGCATCCTCGGCGGCGACGTGGGCTTCGTCCGCTACGGCATCGGTTTCAGCGCGGCGACCAACAGCTTCCAGCTGACGGCAGGCGCCGGTTCGGCGGTGAGCCGCCTGGGCAAGACGACGGAGGCGGCGCAGTCGATCTGGCGGAAGTCGGCGGACGCGTGGTCGAGCCACATGGCGGAGCTTCGCGACGGCGCGCGGCCGGACGAACGTGTCTGGGGCCAGACCTATGGCGCGGTCGACAACCGGCACGACCATGAAGGCGGCGACGATGTCGGCTACCGGCAGGATTATTACGGCTTCCAGGCCGGCGTCGACCTCGCCGGCAAGCGATCGGAGGATGGCAAAGGCGTCGTCTTCGGCCTGACCGGCGGTTACCTGTCGAGCAACGTCAACCTCCGCGCCGGGGGAGAGCGGCTGCGCTTCGATACGGTCGATCTCGGCGGCTATGCCGCTTTCCGCGCCGGGCCGCTGTTCGCCAACCTGCTCGGCCAGTACGATCATTACCGGATCGACGCCCGCAACGGGGCCGAGCATTGGAGCGACCGCTTCAACGGCGATGGTTATGGGACGCAAGCCGAAGTCGGCGCGCGGCTCGGGCATGACAGCCTCTTCGCCGAGCCGGTGGCGAGCCTCGCCTGGACGAAAACCGATCTCGGCACGCTCCGTGCGCTCGGCCAGTCGATCGACTTTGGCCATGGCAGCGCGCTCACCGGCAAGATCGGCCTGCGGGTCGGCGGGACAAGCGACATGGGCGGCGGCAACAAGGCCGTCTTCTATGCTCGCGCCTCCTACGTCCACACCCTCCACGGACGCGAATCGGCGCTGCTGGAGAGCGGTGACACCAGCGCCGGGATCGCGGGCGCCAGGCTCGGGGATCGTGGCGAGGGGGCGGTCGGCGTCAACCTGCTCACCACCGGCCGTCTCTCCGGCTTTATCGAGGGCGACGCCGATGCCGGCGGCGGCCTCAAGGGCGGCGGCGGGCGCATCGGCATCCGCTTCAAGCTCTGATCTCCCTCCCGGGAGGCGTCCGCAAGGCCGCCTCCCGATCCTCTAACTGGCAGGCCCCATGTCGACGAACGATACGCCCGAATATATCGCCCAGCAGCCGACCACCGGCCAGCCCTTCGCCCCCGGCGAGGGACCGGCGCAGGCCGCGCCCGGTGCCACCAGCATCACGGTCTCGCGCGGCTTCAACGCCTGGCTGCGCGCGCACGACACGAGCCTGGCCTTCACCTCCTACCAGTCCGGCCAGCTTTTCCTGGTGGGCAGCCATCCCAACGGCACCGTCTCGTTCAACCAGCAGAATTTCACCCGCACCATGGGCGTGTGCTGGATGCCGGGCCGCCTCTACGTGGGCTCGCTCTTCCAGCTATGGCGGCTGGAGAACATGCTGCGCCCCGGCGAGATCGGCAATCAGGCCTTCGATGCCGTGCTGGTGCCGAGGAACGCCCAGACCACCGGCGACGTCGACATCCACGAGGTCGGCATCGATGCTGACGGGCGGGTGGTCTTCGTCAACACGCGTTATTCCTGCCTCGCGACGCTGGATCTCACCCACAGCTTCAAGCCGATCTGGAAGCCGAGCTTCATCTCGAAACTGGCGCCCGAGGATCGCTGCCACCTGAACGGTCTCGCCATGGACAAGGGGCGACCCCGCTACGTGACCGCGGTCAGCCGCTCTGACGTGATCTCGGGCTGGCGCGAGCGGCGCCATGAGGGCGGGGTGCTCATCGACGTCGAGAGTGGGCTGATCGTCACCGACCGGCTCTCCATGCCGCACAGCCCCCGCGTCGTCGGCAATGTCGTCTACGCGCTCGACAGCGGGCGCGGGCAAATCATCCTGATGGATCCCACGACCGGCGCCAAGACCGACATCGCCTTCTGCCCGGGCTTCCTGCGCGGCCTCGCCATCCATGACGGCCATGCCATCGTCACCGTCTCGAAGCCGCGCAATGGCACCTTCAACGGGCTGCTGCTCGACGGCGCGATGCGGGAGCGCGACGCGAGCGCCTGGTGCGGCGTGATGATCGTCAACCTCGCCACCGGCGACATCGTCGAATGGATCCGCCTCGACGGCCATATCACTGAGCTCTTCGACGTCGCCGCCATGCCCGGCGTTTGCTGCCCGATGGCGCTAGGTCCCGGCACTGTCGAGATTCAGAATTCCATCACCTTCCCACCGTTCGTCGGCTCGGAAAGGGCCGCCGAGGCTGCCTGACCGTTACGCTAGGATCGATAGCCTTGAATCGGCTGGATTTTGAAAGTCGGGCAAGTCAAGTTCGCAAGTTGATCGGCGACGAACCGCACCGCACCACGCTCGAACCTGTCTAATAGCTGCTCGGAAGCACGTCGGTGGTGATGTGAACCCGCCAGCTTGAGGGCGAACCGCTACTTCCCAAACCTTGGCGCCGCCGAGCGAGTGAGGAATGATCAATCGGGCAACCGGACGGCCGGATTTTGGCGCTAACCGATGGCTCGGAAATGACCGAAAATGGCGCGTAGCTGCCCGCGGGTGCCGAACAGTCCAAGACATTCGAGCACCCCACCCCGATTGACGGCTCCTGACAGGAGCCGTCAATCTTCGAAAGTCCGCCGGACGGTTCAGCAAGGCTTATTTACGGAGGGTCGTTTTCTGGCTGACGGTGCGTCGCCCAGTTTTTGGGAAGATTTGGGCTGGAGCATAATGACCAATCCTTATGGTCGCTTCGACCGACCGCTTCGACCCCTCATCGCCCGTCTCGATCACATCAAGCATTCCTGCAGGCTCAACTCATATTGGGCTGCGTTCTCTGTGTATCTATTTAGAGGACTACTTCAGAGGGCTGAGCTCCACGCTTTCCCGCTCGCCGACGCGGTTCGCTCGGGACCAACCGAGAAGGCATCGCGATCGAGGTGCCCGGTCGCGCGTAGCAGTGCGGCCTGTGCGATCAGAATGTCGCTGCGGTTGCGCGCCAGCGAAAGCTGGGCGCCGCGTAGGCTTTCGTCGGCGACGAGGATGTCGAGCGTCGAGCGCAGGCCGAAGGCATATTCGGCGCGGACGCCCTTCAGCGCGACATCGGCTGCCGCCACGCCCTGCGCGTTCGCCGTCGCCTGCGCCCGCGCGCTGACGAAGCTGGCCCACGCCGCATCGGTCGATCGGATCGCCTCGCGCGCCGATGCCTCGCCGTCGAACTGTGCGGCGCGATAGTCTGAGCGGGCCTGGCGGACCTGCGAGGCGACGAGGCCGCCGGTTAGGATCGGCACGTGCAGCGTCACGCCCGCGCTCGATGCACGCGGGAAGGCATGATCGCCCGACCCCGCGAGGTTCGCATCGTAGCCATAGCCGCCACCAAGCGAGAGGCTGGGCGCTCCGTTGGCGCGCGCCGCATCGATCCGCGCGGCCGATGCCTCGGTGACGCGCTGGCTCTGCCGGTAGAGCGGATTGTCCGCGAGCGCGCGCGTCCGCGCCTGATCGAGCGTGCCGGGCAGCGCTGCCAGCGTCTCGGGCGCCGGTGCCAGCGTGCCGGGATCGTGCCCCACGGTGGCGCGATAGTTCGCGGCGTCGGTGGCGAGCGATGCCTGCGCGCTGGCGAGCGTCGCCTCCGCCGATGCGCGCTGCGCCTCCAGCCGTGCGACGTCGGTTTTGGTCGAGGTGCCGAGCTTGAAGCGCGCTCGCGCTTCGGCGACCTGATTGTCGAGCAGCGAGATGTCTGCGTTGGCGATGTCGACCGCCTGCTGATCGTAGAGCAGGTCCGCATAGGCGCCGACCACGCTCTCCAACACCGCGGCGCGGGTGTCGTGCAGGCCCTCTTCACCGGCGGCGACATCGCCCTTGGCGGCGCGCACCGCCGACTTGACCCGTCCGCCCGTCCAGATCGGCAGATCGGCGGAGATGGTGGCAGCCCCCCCCTTGCCATAATCGAACCGGTCATAGCCACCGGCGGCATCCGCCGCGGCGGTCAGCCGACCCGTGGCGCGCGCCTGCTCGATCGTCTCGCCGAGCGAATCCTGCCGGGCGCCCGCTGCGCCGAGCGTCGGGTTGGTGGCGTAGGCGGCCTCAATGGCGTCGGCCAAGGTTTCCGCCTTGGCGGCAGGCGCCGTTAGCAGGCACGCTGTGCCGAGCAGCAGATGGACGAGCTTAGTCATGGCGCAGCGCCCAAGCCGGGGCCGCGCGGGCGGCGCGCAGCGATTGCGCGAGCACTGTCAGCACCGCGATCGCCAGCGCCAGCAGCGTTGCTGCGATGAAGAAGAGCGGCGACAGCGCGATGCGATCGTCGAACCCCGCGAGCCAGGTCCGCATCGCGAAGAAGGCGAGCGGCCAAGCGAACAGGTTGGCGATCAGCACCGGGCGCAGGAACTGTCCGACGAGCAGCTTGACGATGTCGGCGGACGAGGCGCCCAGCGTCTTGCGGATACCGATCTCCTTGGTGCGCCGCGCGGTGTTGAACGAGGCGAGCCCCCACAATCCCACGCAGCCGATCAGCACCGCGAGCACCGCGCCGATGGTGAACAGGTTCGCGGCGTGATCGTCGGGCGCGTAGTACCGATCGAGGCGTTGTACGGCGGTCGCCGCGTCCAGCGGCACGCCGGCCGCAGTCTGCTGCCAGACCTGCTCCACCTGATTCATCATGGCCTTGGCATCGCCCGAATAGCGGATCAGCGCGATCGGGCTGGCCGGGTTGTGCCGCGCGAAATCGTACATTGTCGGCGGCACCGGCTGGCGCGGCGAGTCGAACCGCATGTCGGCGATCACGCCGATGATCGTCCTCGGCGTCGCGCCACCGAAGGTCTTGCCGATCGCGGCGCGTGGAGACGCGATATGAAGCGCCTGCACCGCCGCTTCGTTGAGAACGACGTTGGTCGGGCGCGTACCGTTGGGCGCCTTGCCCGGATCATCGAGATTGGCGTTGAAATCGGCCGGGCGCGACGGATCGAACAGGCGGCCCGCGATCAGGCGTGGCTTCACCGTATCGAAGAAGCCGGGCGTCGCTTCGAAGAATTGGATGGACGGTCCCGGTCCCGGCACTCCGGGAATGGCGAAGTTGTTCGACGAGGTGAAGAAGCCGCCGCCGGGAACGCTGTTGCCGACGCTGACCGCCTCGACGCCCGGCAGCCCCGCCAGTCGATGCACGATGGTGTCCCGCTGCGCGTCCGACAGGCTGTCGTTCGCCAGCGAGCGGACCACCAGCATATCCTGACGGTCGTAGCCCACGTCGGCCGCGCGGAAATGGGCGGTCTGCGCGACCAGCACCATCGTGCCGATCACGAAGGCGATGGCGATTGCGAACTGTGCGACGACGAGGGCTTCGCGCACCCGCGTGCCGGCACGACCGCCGCCCGGGGAGCGCGCCGAGGCGAGCACCGCCGCCGCCGGGAAGCGCGACAGCACGATCGCGGGATAGATGCCCGCGACCACGCCCACGAGCAGCACCAGCACGATCAGCGGGAGGATCACGCCCTGCGCGCCGAAATAGTGCAGGGTCAGCGGCAGCCCGGCGGCGGCGTTGACGAGCGGCAGGCCTAGCTCGGCGAGCACCAGCCCGACGAAGGCGGCGAGGGCGGCGGTGGCGACGGCCTCACCGACATAGTGCCGCGCCAGCGTCGCCCGGTCGGCGCCCAGAACCTTGCGCATCGCCACCTCCCGGGCGCGGAGCCCGGCGCGCGCGGTCGCGAGATTGACGTAGTTCACGATCGCGATCAGCAGCGTGAGGGTGCCGACGATGCCGAGCGTGGCGACGGTGATCTTCGAACCGGGCGTCTCGAAATGAACGTCGGCAAGCGGCTTCAGCGACAGGGTGATGCCGAAACCCGGCTGGTCGGGCGTCTCGCTCTGCGCGTGGCGGTTGACGACGCCGGTCAGCTGCTGCTCGAACTGCGATGCGGCTTCCCGGCTCGGCAGGCGGACGAACGTATGCGGGCCGCCGTAATTCCACTGGTTATCGTTCTTGAAATTGATGTTGGCGGGGTCCTTCGTGATCGTCTTGCGGGCCAGGATGTCGAAATCGAGATCGGTGTTGGGCGGCAGGTCCGCGATCACGGCGGCGACCCGATAGCTGTGCTGGGCGCCGTCATAGGTGATCGTCATCGTCCGGCCGATGGCGGAGCCGCCGCCGAAATATTTGCGCGCGATGCTCTGTGTGAGGATGACGTTGGCAGGGCTTGCCAGGACGTTGCTCACATCGCCCGCGACGACGGGCAGGGCGAAGACCGAGAAGAAGCCCGGATCGACCAGCCCCATCTGCTCGCGGACGCCTATCCCGTTCTTGAGGACCGTCGCGTTGCTCCTGTCGATGCGGGTTCCGATCGTGTTCGGCAGATCGCGGCTGATCGCCGACCAGGCCGCTACGGGCGTACCCTGCCGGGCTCGCAGCTCGTTGATGTCATCGTCATTCGTGCGGCTCTCGATCATGTAGATATGTTGGTAGCTCGGCAGCCAACGCTCGTACCCGGTCTCGAAGCGGACGAAGAGCGCGAGGACGATGAACACGGCGATGCCCACCGCCAGCCCGCCGATGTTGAGCGCGGCATAGAGTTTGTGGCGGGTGAGCGAGCGGTAGAAGCCGATCAGCGCGAAGCGGTTCATGGCAAATCCCTCAGATCGCGCGGGCGACGGACGAGACGATGCGGCCGTCGAGCATGTCGATGCGGCGCCGGGCGATGTCGGCGTGGCTGGGCGAGTGCGTCACCATGATGATGGTCGCGCCCTCGGCATTCAGGCTGGTCAGGATGTCCATCACCTGTGCGCCGTTCTCCGTGTCGAGATTGCCGGTCGGCTCGTCCGCCAGGATCAGCTTGGGCTCACCGACGATGGCACGGGCGATCGCCGCGCGCTGCTGCTGGCCGCCGGAAAGCTGATGCGGAAAATGCTGTGCGCGGTGCGAGATGCCGACGCGGTCCATCGCCGCCGCCACCCGCGCGCGCCGGTCTCCGCCACCGATCTTGCGGTAGGCGAGGCCGAGTTCGACATTTTCCCGGATGGTCAGCTCGTCGATCAGGTTGAAGCTCTGGAAGACGAAGCCCAGCGTCTCGCCGCGCATCTTGGCCAGCGCCGCCTCGTCGAGCTGTGCGAGATCGCGGTCGCCGAACAGATACTGCCCCGCACTCGGCCGATCGACCGTGCCGAGGATGTTGAGCAGGGTCGATTTGCCGCAGCCCGAAGGCCCCATGATGGCGACGAATTCGCCGGCGGCGACGTCGAGGTTGATGTCTGCGAGCGCGGTCGTCTCGACCTCGTCGGAGGCGTAGCGGCGCTGGATGGAGTCGAGGCGGATCATGGTGATGTCCTTCAGCGGATATTGAGCGTATTGCCCTTGATGGTGGCCGTGTTTGTTGTGACGATGCGATCGCCGGGGGCGAGACCGGAGAGGATCTCGGCCTGCTCGGGATTGCGCCGGCCGACCCGGATGGCGCGGCGCTCGGCGTGGTGGCCGCCGCTGTCGAGCACGAAGGCCGAGCTGCCGCCGCCACTGTCGAGCCAGCCGCCGACCGGCGCCACCAGCGCGCTCTGCGTCGCACCGAGCGTTATGCGGATGTCGAGCGTCTGGCCGCGATTGAGTCCCGCGGGCGGTTTGCCCTGGAAGCCGAGCTCGACACGGAAACGGCCGTCGGTGACGGCGGGCAGGACCTTGGTGACGACCAGCCCGACATTGCCGTCGCCGATCGCCTTCTGCCCGACCGCGACGCGGCCGAGATAATATTCGTCGACATCGGCAACGAGCTTCCACGATCCCTCGCTGTCTACCTGACCGGCGGGATCGCCCGCCTTGAGATTCTGGCCGGGCTGGATCGTGAAGTTCGTGAGGCGGCCGCCCACCGGCGCGCGGATCACCAGCGCGTCGAGGCTCGCCTCGACGGCGGCGAGGTTACCCGAAAGGCGCGCGCGGGTATCGGCGAGGCGACCGGCCTGCGTGGCGGCGATCTTGTCTTCCGAGGACTCGCCCGATTTGAGCTGGGCAAGCCGCTTCCGCTGGTAGGCGGCTGCCTCGTCGTAGCTGGCGACGCCGGCGTCCGACACGAAACCCTGATCGTGGAGCTGCTGCTGCACCGACAGATCGCGCTTGGCCTTGATGAAATCATAGTTCGCGGACGCGGTCTGCGTCGCGCGGTCGAGCCGGCTGCGCTCGAGCGCGAGATCGTCGCCCGAGACAGAGCCGAGCTGGCTGGCGATCGTCGCCTCGCGGGTCAGCACGTCGAGCTTGAGGCTCGGATTGGCGAGCCTCGCAAGTGCCTGGCTGGCGGTGACCATCGAGCCGTCCTGCACCAGCAGCTTCTCGACCTGGCCGCCCGACAGCGCGCCGACGAAGGTGGTGACCGCCGGCGCGACGGTCGCTCGGACGGGCAGATAATCGGCGAAGGGCGCGCGCGAGACGGTGCCGGTTTCGACATCGGCAGCGGCGATGTCGGTCGATCCGCTCGCCGGGATCAGCCGCCAGACGACGACAATGAACGCGAGCACGCCGATCCCGATCGCGATCCATCGCCAGTTGCGGCTGCGCGATCGCTTCGCGACGCGGCGGTCCATCGCGGCGCCGCTGATCGTGCCGCTGGCTCCGGGCGTGTCGCTGGGATCAGGCGTGGACATGGGCATCCTGTAGGCAAAAGAGGTCGATCTGCGAGACTGTCCGCTGGTGGACAGCGAATGTCCGCCGGCGGACAGCGGGGCAATCCATAGTCATCAGCGTGTGGCGACCTCGACGGCCGGCACGGACTGCGCAGCGAGGTCCTGTTCGGCGCGGGCAACCGCTTCGCTGCGGCATTTGGACTCGGCCATCTTCTGGCCGGCATCGCCCGTCTCGCAGACGTTCATGGCGGCCATCCGGATGCGGCGTTCGATCGCGGCGCGGCCGTCGGCAGTGGCTGTATCGGCCTTGTTGAAGGCGACCACGGCGCGGGGCGCGCCGTCGGTGATCGTGTTGGCCGCAGCCGGCGTGGCGAAGCTGACGATACCGATGGTGAGCGCGACGCTGCCGGCGGCGGAGAGGAAATCGGTCCAGAAGGTACGCATTGCTTTGTCCTTTCTTTCCACCCGGCAGGGCGCCGGGATCGAACAATGCTGAGCAGGACGCGTGCCAATTTCAGAAAACGGCCAAAAATCGCCATTTCTGTGAGGGGGTGTCGTTCGGCGGGTCGTCCATCATTGTCCGCAAACGGACATCGCGGCGTCCGCAGCCGGACGTTGGCATGGAAATTGATTGCTGGCAGGCTGGCCCCAGCAGGAGATTTCCCAGCATGCCGCGTTCCCAGTCCTACGATCTCTGCCTGGTCATCGACGACGACGAGGATATCCTGCTCGCCGCGCGGCTGGTGATGCGCCAGCTGTTCGCCGAGGTCGCCACCACCGCCTCGCCACAGGATGCGCTGGAGACGATCCGCGCACGCGCGCCCGACGTCATCCTGCTCGACGCCAATTTCGCGCGGGGCGCCACCGACGGATCGGAAGGCTTCGCCTGGCTCGGCCGGATACTGGCGCTCGATCCCGATGCCGCGATCGTGCTCATCACCGCGCATGGCGGCGTGCAGGTCGCGGTCGAGGCGATGAAGCGCGGCGCCACCGATTTCGTCTCCAAGCCCTGGGCGAACGAGCGGCTGCTCGCCACTGTCCGCACCGCCGCCGCACTGCGGCGTTCGCGCCGAGAGACGGGCGTCGAAAAAGCCAAGGCCAAGACGATCGCGACGCCACCCGGCGGTAGCGACCTGCTCGGTCGATCACCGGCGATGGCGCGCGTCCATTCGCTGATCGAGAAAGCGGCGCCGACCGACGCCAATGTCCTCATCCTTGGCGAGAACGGCACCGGCAAGGAACTGGTTGCGCGCGAGCTTCATCGCCAGTCGCAGCGTGCCGATGCGATCATGCTCTCGGTCGATCTCGGCGCGGTGGCGGAGAGCCTGTTCGATTCGGAGCTGTTCGGCCACGCCAAGGGCGCGTTCACCGATGCGCGGACCGATCGCGTCGGCCGCCTCCAGGCGGCGGAGGGGGGGACGCTGTTCCTAGACGAGGTCGGCAATCTGCCGCTGCATCTCCAGCCCAAGCTGCTGACCGCGCTCGAGCAGCGCAAGATCACCCCGGTCGGCGCCAACCGGCCGGTGCCGATCGACGTCCGCATCATTTCCGCGACCAACCTAGCGGCCGATCAGCTCGGCGACGAAACGCGGTTCCGGCAGGATTTGCTGTTCCGCCTCAACACCGTCGAGATCGAACTGCCGCCGCTGCGCGAGCGCCGCGAAGATATCCCGCTGCTGCTGAATCATTTCCTGCGAAGCTACGCGCGCAAATACGGCAAGCCCGAGCGTGCGGTGCCGGACGACGTGCTGGCCGAGCTGTCCGCCTATGATTGGCCGGGCAACGTGCGGGCGTTGCGTCATGCAGCGGAGCGCGCGGTCATCCTGGCCGAAGGATCGGAGCTGACCCTCGCGGATTTTCCTCTACCCCGCGCGGCACCCGCCACCGGGACGCGAATATCGACGGCGGCCCCTCTATCCGACCTCAATCTCGAACGTGCCGAGCGCGAACTGATCGGGCGCGCGCTCAAGAAGCACGGCTACAATATCTCCAACGCCGCCACCGAACTCGGCCTCACCCGTGGCAGCCTGTACCGGCGGATGGAAAAATATGCGCTCTAGCGGGCGCTTCGTCGTCGCAGTGGGGAGCTATCTCGCGCTGCTCGTCGCGGCGGTGGCGCTGCTGGTCTGGATCCTGCCGCTGCCGGGGCTGGCCGCGACCAAGATCCTGCTCGGCCTCGTCGCGCTCGGCCTGCTGTGGCAGCTGTGGCGGCAGACCCAGCGCACCAACATCGCCGTCGCGCGGTTCGTCTCGGCGCTGGAACATGGCGATCTCGCGCAGACCTTCCGCCAGATCGGGCAAGGCAGCGGTTTCGACGAGCTTGGTGCCGCGCTCGATCTGGCGCTGCGGCGGCTGCGGAAGGAGCGGGCGGACGACGCGTCCGACAATCGCTTCGCCGCCGCCCTGGTGGACGAAACCCCGACGCCTCTGCTGGCGATCGACCCATCCGGCACCGTCAGGCTCTCCAACAAGTCCGCGCGGCGCATGTTCGGTTCGGCCGGGGAACGATCTATCACCGCGTTCGAGCACTATGGAGCCGGCTTCTCGGCCGCGCTGGAAGCGATCATACCCGGTGAGCGGCGGATGTGCCGGGTGATGGTCGATGGCCTTAGCGAACGCGCGACGCTCGCCTGCGCCGGTTTCGATCGCGGCGGCGAACGATGGCGCATCCTGTCGCTCCAGATCATCCAGAACGAGCTCGATGCCGCCGAGATCGCGACCCAGTCCGATCTCGTCCGCGTGCTCACCCACGAGATCATGAACTCGATCACGCCGGTGACGTCGCTCGCCGCCACCGCCGCCGCGCTGATCGCCGATGTGGATCATGGCGGCGACCCGGCGATTGCGGATGCGCGCATGGCGGTAGAAGCGCTGGCCAACCGCGCCAAGGGCATGATGCATTTTGTAGATTCCTATCGCGAGTTCAGCACGGCACCCTCGCTGACGATGACGCGGTTCGCAGCCGGGGCGTGGCTCGACGAGGTCGTGCGGCTGTTCATGGCGATGCCGCAGGCGTCCGGCGTCGCGGTGGAGGCGTCCGTCCAGCCCAAACGGCTGGACCTCGTCGCTGACGCCGATCTGCTCGCGCAGGTGCTGCTCAATCTCCTCAAGAACGGCGCCGAAGCGGCGCGCGCGCATGGCGACGCGCCACGGCTGACCGCGACCATCGGCAGGACGGCGTATGGCCGCACCCGCATCATGATCGCGGACAACGGCCCCGGCGTTACGGAGAAGTTCGCGATCGACATCTTCCTGCCGTTCTTCACCACCAAGCGCGCGGGAACCGGCGTCGGGCTGAGCTTCGTGCGGCAGATCGTGCTGCTGCACCACGGATCAATCGAGGTCGGCCGCAGCGCGGAGGGCGGGGCTAGCTTCGAGATCATCCTCTGAAATTTTCTAGGTAGGCGGGCGGGTCGAATGTTTGTTACGTAACACCGCTTATTGCAATCCTACCGTGCAATAATCCACGCGGATTGCTCAGAATATCGTCATCTTGAAATCTGCAGCTCGCAAGTTTTTCAGGACTGTGCGCGAAACTGCCGAAGATTTAATCGTTACTACTACTCAACTGAACGGCAGCTCGCCGAAAGCGCCTGCCTGAACTCCATCAGTCGGCTAACGCCAACCTTGTTCGTTCTTGGATACAGCAGGTCTAGACGCGCGAACAGCGCCTTCTTCCGGAAGCTGACGTACCACGGTTCATACAGGAATGACTGCAATGTCCTATGAGGTGACCGCAGTCGACCGAATTGCAGGCCGTAGAAGGCTCGTTGCCATGCGATGGGCCATCCCCCCTTTACCTCGCTTTTGAGGTCTACGTGCACCTTGACGGCGTCGGTGACCGTGCGCGGTATCAGGGTCCCGCCAGCTGCGAGGAGATAGGAGTCGGAGCGCGTGCCGGCGTCTCCTCCCGTATCCTTGCAAGATCGATCGTCACTCGCACCGCACTCACAATGGCCGACCGGCAGCCAGAGGAATGTTGTATTTGCGCAGCTTCGAACCGCACCTCTCCGGGCAAATCTGGACGAACCGAACGGCCGGACGCCGATGCCTTGGCCCGTGCAACCTTCGAATGACGGGATCGTTAAGCACCTCCCCGGGAGGCTTTGATGAATATGGTGATCGCGACCGGACTTCCGGTCGTCCAAGAAGGCCTGGGCGACCAGACTCTGGAACGCTTCCGCCACGTCCGCGCGCGCTCGGTGGCGCTGGCGGCTGGCCTGTCCGATGCGGACGCCACTGCCCAGTCGATGGAAGACGCCTCCCCCGCCAAATGGCATCTCGGCCACGTCACCTGGTTTTTCGAGACCTTCGTTCTGCGCGATCACCTGCCTGGCTACGAAGCCTATGACGCGCGGTGGCCCTTCATCTTCAACTCCTACTATGAAGCCGAGGGCGCGCGCATCGCGCGGCCGTCGCGCGGGCTGCTCACGCGCCCGTCTCTGGACGAGGTCCGCGCCTATCGTGCGCATGTCGACGCGGCGATCGTCGCTGCTTGGGAGAGGCTGCCTCAGGCCGCATGGGAGCTCGTCGAGCTCGGCACGCACCATGAAGAGCAGCATCAGGAACTGCTCCAGACGGATCTGCTGCACCTCTTCGCCCAGAACCCGCTCGCACCCTCGCTCTGGCCGGCGCGGGAAATCGCATCGGCCGCGCCACCCGAGCCGATGCGATGGATAGAGGGCCGGGCCGGCTTGGTGGAGATCGGCCATGGCGGAACGGGATTCGGCTTCGACTGCGAAGGTCCGCGGCATACGGTCTGGCTGCAGCGGCATGCTCTGTCCGATCGGCTCGTCACCAACGGTGAATGGCGCGCTTTCGTCGAGGACGGCGGATACGACGCACCCGCGCACTGGTTGTCGGACGGCTGGGATTGGGTTCGCGCGAATGGGATCGACGCACCGCTCTATTGGCGTCGGGATGCGAGCGGCCGCTTTGGCGACAGCTTCGGGCTTGATGGCCTGCAACCGCTCGACCTCGCAGCGCCCGTCACGCACGTCAGCCTCTACGAAGCGGACGCCTATGCCCATTGGGCAGGCGCCCGGCTCCCCACCGAGGCGGAATGGGAGGCCAGCGCCGAGGCCATCGATGCGTCGGCAGGAAACTTCCTTGATGAGCCCGGAGCAGTGAGGCCGTTGCCAGCTCGACGAGGCGAAGGGCTGCGCCAAATGTTTGGGGACGTGTGGCAGTGGACCAACTCGTCCTTCCTCGCCCACCCCGGCTTTCGTGCCGCCGACGGCGCCATCGGCGAGTATAACGGCAAGTTCATGTCCGGCCAGTTCGTGCTGAAGGGCGGCAGCTGCGCCACCCCGCGCGGGCACACTCGGGCGAGCTATCGCAACTTCTTCCAGCCCAACAAGCGGTGGCAATTTACCGGCGTCCGGCTTGCCCGGGACCTGTGACGTGACGATCACGACCGTACGGGCTGTCGTGCCCGCCGCCGATCCCGCCTTCCGCGCCGACGTTCTGGCGGGGTTGGCCGCGCCGCAGCGCGCGATCCCCGCGCGGTGGTTCTACGACGCCCACGGATCGGCGCTGTTCGAACGGATCACCGACCTCCCCGAATATTACCCGACGCGCGTCGAGCGTCGGCTGCTGCAAACCCATGCCGCCGCGGTTGCGGCGATCACCGGCCACGGTCGGGCAGTGGTCGAGTTCGGTTCGGGCTCGTCGGCCAAGACCCCGCTGCTGCTGTCCGCGGTCGATCCGGCCGCCTATGTGCCGATCGACATTTCGGGCGACTTCCTGCGCGACTCCGCGGCGGCGCTCGGTCAGCGCTTCCCCGGCCTTCCCGTCCACCCGGTCGAGGCGGACTTCACCCGCGCGATCACCTTGCCCCCGATGATCGAGGATGCACCACGGCTGGGTTTCTTTCCCGGATCGACGGTCGGCAACCTGATCGCCTCCAGCGCGGTAGATCTGCTCCGCGCCATGGCTCGCACGCTGGGCGATGGCGCGATGCTGCTGATTGGGATGGACCGGATCAAGGACCCTGCCGTGCTGATCGACGCCTATGACGATGCCCAAGGCGTGACCGCGGCGTTCAACCTCAATCTTCTCCACCGGATCAATCGCGAGCTCGAGGGCGACATTCCGGTCGACGCGTTCCGCCACATCGTGCGCTGGAACGACGGCATAGCGCGAATCGAGATGCACCTCGAAGCGATGCGGGACCTTGCGTTCACCGTCTCGGGGCATCGCTTCGCCATTGCGGCGGGCGAGACGATCCACACGGAGAACAGCCACAAATACGGACCGCGCGACGCGCGCCTGCTGCTCGCCGCCGGCGGTTGGACGTCGGTCGCCGAGTGGGCCAATGCCGATGACCAGTTCGTGCTGATCCTGGCCGAAGCAACCCCGGTGCGCAGCGCTCCTTAGCAGATCGAGCGTACACGTCTGATTGCGAGGTCACGTCGGACCCGACCCGGAAGCCGTCATCCAATTACGTCGTTGCGGTTCTCACGTTGCGACATTCGTTCATTTCGAGCGCCGGGCGTACACGAGCCGCCGGAGCCGCTGGGACGACTATTGTCTTTCGAGCGGCTAAGACGGATCATGCGCCATGGACTTCATGAAGTGGCTCAATTCGCTCGACGAGCTTCTCTACGAAGTGATGAGCTGGCTGGCCTTCTATCCGTTAACGCTTTGGCGCGCGGCAGTCCGACCGCTTTCGATGATGGCCTATGCCGATAGCCAACTCGCGTTGCCCGAAGCCGAGCAATATTCGGACGCAATTAGCCCGCCGCTATTTCTCGCTCTAACGCTAGCCCTAGCCCACGGGATCGAGGAGGCGCTCGGTGTAACTGATAGGATCGTCGCCAGCCACCGAGGTCTCGCGGGCCTGGTGTCCGACGATAGCAGCGCCGTGGTGCTGCGGCTTTTGGTTTTTGCAATTTTCCCGCTGGTTATGTCGGTCAGGCTCGTAAGGGGCCAAAGGGTGCAGCTGAACCGGTTGAGCCTTCGTATGCCCTTCTACGCGAACTGCTATCCCGCGTCGCTCTTCGCACTAGGCATCAGTATCGGCACGACCATCGCCACCTTGCATTGGCCGCCGGGGCGCATGGTTGGCGCTGCGATGGCATCAGCTGCCCTCATCCATTACGTCGTGGTCGAGACATGCTGGTTTAAAAGCCAGCGGCCAATCGGAGCCATCGTAGCGTTTGCATCAGCTATCGTCGGCCTGACAGAAGGCTTCGCTTTACTGCTTCTTGTCGCGATCCTGTTCAGATCCTGAGCCGCTGGCGAAGATGTCGCGGCATAATCCGGCAATAAGACCCTGAAGCCGCAGGCCGGAGGCCCTTCGATCCTCCCCGCTTCTGCCGCCCATTCAGCTGCCACAAGTCGCGCGTGTCTCGGCGCGCGCGACCCCGGCAGCGGCTTGCCAAGGGCCGCGTGGGCGAACGCTCTTGTCTGCGCGAGCGCGGAAGCCGAGCCAAGCATGGTATTCGCGCGATTCCCGTTACGACTTTCAGATGAGTTTTTGAGCGCATACTGTCCGAAACAGATGTTCTCTTTCGGACGATGGCGCCGAGCTTCGTAGCCGTAACCGAAAGCATCGCTACCTCGAGCGCCGGGTATACGGCGTCATGCCGCTTCGACGACCAACGCGACCCTTCCGGCCACCCCTTGAACGCCGAGAATAGCAGCAGGGGGCGACTATCGAGCGCCCTGCTGCTATTGTCCGTAGTGCGCTCCTGTTTTGACGCGAGGGCGCGCATCGGGCGTGCTGATCCGTCGACCAATCAGGACTGGTCTCGCCTACCGAAGTGCTGGAACGCTTCGCGGCACAATCGGGAATCGGAACGACGCCGGTACCTCGGGAAGAGGTTTTCGCCGCAGGCCCGATTTCGACTCCCTAGCCACGCGACCAACGATCTCGGCTGGCGGCGGCAGACCCTCGGTCAGCTTGTCGGCCCATATTCGGGCGATCTCCCGCCTGCGCGGCATATAGGCTGCCCGGTTGTGGACGCTCTCGACCTTCCCGCTGGGCACATGCGCAAGCATCAGGTCGATCACCTTCCGGTCATGGTCCTTGCCGTGCTGCTCGACCCACTCGTTCATGATCGTCGAAAAAGCCGCGCGGAAGCCGTGCGGGACATGATGACCATGATAGCCCGCTCGATTGAGCAGATAGCCGATCGCGTTTTCGCTCATCGGCCGATGCCAGTGCCTCTCGTTGGGGAATAGAAGACTGCAACTGCCGGTCAGCGGCCACAGCGCGCGGAACAGCGCCACGCTTTGCGGCGCGAGCGGCACAAGATGATCGCCGCCGACCTCCTCCTTCCGATCAAGATCGCCCTTCATCCGAGTTGCAGGGATGCGCCAGAGGGGAGCACGGCCGTCGAGATCCTCGAACTCTGTCCACTGTGCCCCGCGGATCTCGCTTGGACGCACCGACGTCAGTGCCAGGAGCCGGAGAGCCAGCCGGGTGATCGGTCGCGCATGATCGCGCTCGGCATCGTCGATCATCGTGCGGAGCCGGACAAGGTCGACGATCGCCGGCTGGCGTCCCTTTCGTAGCGGCTTGAGCGCTGCCCCCAGACCCTCTGCCGGGTCGATGTCCGCGATGCCCTTCGCAATCGCGCAGACGAATGCCGCGGAGATGCGCTGACGCACGCGTTTGGCGGTTTCGATGGCGCCTCGATCCTCGATCGCCTTCAATAGACTGAGGATGTGCGGCGGCTTCAGATTGCCGATGGGGAGCTTCCCTATCGTCGGGAATACGTCCCTCGCGAGGCTTCGCAGAACGTCGTCGGCATGGACCTACGCCCACTGGATTTCGTATTCATGTGCCACTCGCGCGCGACGAACTCGAAGGTCAGTTCTGACGCACGCAGATTTTCTTCGATGAGCAATCGCTTGACGACACCCGGGTCGCGACCCTCGCCGAGCTGCGCGCGCGCCTCGTCGCGTTTGGCACGGGCCCGGGCGAGGCGGACCATCGGGTAGATGCCGAAGTGCATGGTCTTCTGCTTGTCGCCGTAGGTATAGCTCCATTTCCAGAGCTTGGAGCCTCCGGGCTTCACCAGCAGATAGAGTCTGTAGCCGCCGGTCAGTTTGTAGGGCTTCGCGCGCGGCTTGGCGGAGCGGATCTTGGCGTCGTCAGCATCATATCCTCCAGGACAATGCTCCCGATGCTGGGACCACGTTTTCCGGGGTCTGGGACCACGTTTTTCCAACACTGGGTCCACGTTTTGCGCCCACGTCTCGGGTGGAGGCGTGCGCACGGCTGTGGCCGAGTCGAGCCGCTAAAGCTTGGGTTTCAGGGGAGAGTCGTCAATCCTAGTGGACTGCTGTGGACCCCTGCGGAGGGGTCCGTGGCGGAGCGGGTGGGATTCGAACCCACGAAGAGCTTTGGACCCTTACACACTTTCCAGGCGTGCGCCTTCGACCACTCGGCCACCGCTCCGTCGGCTGGGGCGACTAACCGCATCGCCGCTCTTCCGCAAGCGTGACGGCTGTGGCAGCCTGGGCCCATGATCCGATCGCCCGTTCCGCGCGCGCTGCTCGCGCTGCTCGCCGCCGCTGCTGCGCCGCCGCCTCCGGCACCCGCGCCGCCCTCGCCACCCTCGCCCGGCGAGATCGTCGGCGCCGCGCCCGCCGCGGCATGGCGCCCCGTCGCGCCCGAAAACCTGCTGGTCATGGCGCTCGCCGACGGCGCCGAGGTGGCGATCGAGCTGGCGCCCGGATTCGCGCCGGTGCATGTCGCCAACATCCGCGCCTTGGCACGCGCCGGGTGGTTCGACGGCGGCACGATCGAGCGCGTCCAGGATAATTATGTCGTCCAATGGGCCGGCGCGGACGAGAAGCGGCCGCTGCCGGAAGGTGTCGCGGCACATCCGCCTGCCGAATATGAGCGGCGGCTGGCGGGGCTGGCGCTGCGACCGCTCGCCTCGCGCGACGCCTATGCGTCGATCGTCGGCCATAGCGAGGGCTGGCCGGTCGCGAGCGACGGTCATGCCGCGTGGCTGGCGCATTGCTACGGGATGGTCGGCGTCGGGCGCGACATGCCGCCGGACACCGGCAGCGGCGCCGAACTCTATGCGGTGATCGGCCAGGCGCCGCGGCATCTCGATCGCAACATCGCGCTGGTCGGCCGCGTCGTCGGCGGGATCGAGGCGATGACCGCGCTGCCGCGCGGCACCGGCGATCTCGGCTTCTATACGGACGCCAGACAGCGCACGACGATCCGCCGCGCGCGGATCGCCGCCGACCTCCCGCCCGCCGAACGCCCGCGCTACGAGATCATGCGCAGCGATGCGCCCGCCTTCGCCGCCTATCTGGGTGCGCGTGCCAACCGCCGCGACGCGTTCTTCGTGCGGCCCGCCGGCGGCGTCGACCTGTGCAACGCGCCGGTGCCGGTGCGCCGCCAGCGCTGAACCGCGCCGCGCCCGGGCAGGCTCAGAACGGCATCAGCTTCGATTTGCTCGAGAACTTCATATAGCCGACATTGGCGCCGAGGCGGAGGCCGACGCCGAGGCGGATCGGGATCAGCACGATGTCGCCGCGCCGCAAATAGCTCGCGGTGAAGCCGCCGACGAAATAGGCGGTGCCCTCCGCCGCCGGGAAGCGGTGGTAGAGATCCTGGCTGTCGTAGAGATTATAGACGAGGATGAATTCCTTCGACGCATTTCCGCCGACGTCGAAGCCCAGCGTCGGACCGGTCCAATAGACCGTCTGGTCGCCCTCGATCTTGTGATGCATCACGCCCGAGCCATAGCGCAGGCCCACCGCGAACGCGCCGCTCGCCTCGCGTCCGGCGATATAGGCGGTCGGCCGACCCTGGTCCTTGAGGATGCGCTCGATCAGCTTGGCGAGCCCTTCGGCACCGCGCCCGAACAACCCCTCGGCGGCATCGATCACGTCGCCATTTTGGTAGGTCTGCGAATCGGGCGCGTGCGAGGCGTTGGTCGCGGGCGGCGTCGCGCGGTCGGGGCCGGGCGCCTGCGTCGGCGGCGCGGTGTCGCGCGCCTCGGGAAAGGCCTGCGGATCGGCAGTGCTGGTTTCGGGCTGGCCGTTGCCGGCAGGCGCGAGATCCGAATGCGCCTGCGGGGATGACGGATCGACCGTGTGCATCTGCGCGGTGGCGGGCTGGCTCAGCGCGACCAGAGCGGTCATCAGTGCGAACCAACGGATTCCAAAGGTCATGATCGTCACGGCTCCCCCACATGTCTGTGGCTGGTTAAGCGCGAAGCGCCTTGCCGTGCAATGAACGCCGCCCGGACGGCGATGCGGCAGGACTCGATGGATGCACGATTCGACGCGCGCGGGCGGTTGTATCGCCCGAACGGCGACGCTATAGCCCGCCTTCTGCCAACCCGGAGACGTGGGTGAGTGGCTGAAACCAGCGGTTTGCTAAGTCTCCCGCGCACGTCGGCCCGAAACTCACAGAAACGGCAGAAATCCCAGGGTTTCATCAGGCGCGCTCTGCCCCGAACCGCTGTTCGTGTGCCCCGCGCTGTGCCACGGCCGACTTCGCGACCCTCGCCTGGTCCGGTGTCAGGAACGCGAGATACAGCTCCGTCGTGCTGATCGCGGCATGCCCCATCTCTCCCTGCAGGTCGTAGATCGATCCGCGCCCACGCCGCAGATATTCGACCGCGAACAGGTGCCGGAAGTCGTGGTGGCTGAAGCCCTGAAACTCGACGCGGTCCTGTGCCGCTTTCTGTGCGGCGCGCCGGCACGCGCCGTTGATACGCGACGACACTTCCTTGAGACGCACACCCTTGTCCTGCCAGAAGACCCAGGGCTTGCCGATGTAGCGCGGCTGGCGCCCTATCAGCTCCTCGGCCGCGGCCGTGAGCGGCACGGTACGCACCTTGCTTCCCTTGCCGTTCTCAACGGTGATCGTCCGCTCGTCGCGGTCGATGGCCGTGTGCTTCAGAGCGGTCGCCTCGTCGAGGCGCAGGCCAGTCTCGCGCGTGAAGGCGCATAGATCCTGGATGCGCTGATCGAGCCGCGGGAAGACCAGCGCCATCATATCCTCGCGCGGAAGCATGATGCGGACTTGTCGCTGCGGCACGATTCGCCGGCGGTTAATCCCGTCGGCCGCGTTCTCCTCGACCCAGCCTTCATCGATCGCGTGATTGAGCACCGATGACACGGCCGTCAGGTCGCGCCGGATCGTTGCGTTCTTCACGCCGGCACGCTTGCGGGACTTGATCAGCTCCTTCAGGACATCGGCCGTCACCTCCTGAACGGACAGATCGTCGAGGAACGGCCGGACCTGACGCAGGCTCGATAGGTAGCGGGTGTAGGACCGCTCGCCGAGAGAGCGCTGCGCCTCCGGACTCCAACTCACGACGGCATCGGGCCAGCCGATCGGGCCGGCTATGCCGTAGACCACCTGGTCCTCGATCTCTTCGCGACGAGCAGCGAGCCTCTTCACCGCGACCCGTTCAGAACGTGTTCGTAGGCTTTCGCGGTATTCTTCCCCGCGAACTTTGAACCGCGCCCAGTAAATACCGGCGCGGAGGTATAAGTTTTTCGGCATGTTGGCCTCTTCGTTGTTCGAGTGACCCAAGCGCGGAGGTCGGCGACTACGAAGAGCCAGCGCCCTGCCGGCTTGCTCGCCCCGGGAATCGCTGGCGCGAGGCTCTGGAGGGTGCGGCGCGACATGCCGGTGATCAAGACGGCTTCGGCGATACCGACGCGCTCGGGCGAGGCCGCGGTCATCAGCGCCGGTCCAACGCGACAAGGATCGGCGCAAACGCCAATTCGCCGATCTTGGGACCCTGGGTCATCGGAGGAAATCTCCGAGGATGGCTAAGCCCGGGCTTGGATAGTCGACCAGGCCGAGCGTCCGGAGACGGCCAAGGTCGCGTTCGAAGGTCGACGACGCCGCGCTCGTCCCGATGCGATCGGCGACCTGGTCGCGCGTGGCAGAGCGGCCGCCCCACAGTGCCTCGACGATGCGGACCTGGCGCGGCGGCAGCTTGGCGGCGATCGCCTGCCACAGCGCCTCGCGACCTTGCGGCCGCT
Organism: uncultured Sphingomonadaceae bacterium; assembly: GCA_903871605.1. GTDB lineage: Bacteria > Pseudomonadota > Alphaproteobacteria > Sphingomonadales > Sphingomonadaceae > Solisphingomonas. Next base: position 38,533 of record CAIQHF010000024.1, on the reverse strand, counting down.
CCGGCATGGGTGCGATCTGCCGGCCGGCCTCGGTGAGCGCGACCTCACCCTGCGCGGGATAGTCGAGCAGGCCCGCAGTGCGCAGCCGACCGAGATCGCGTTCGAAAGTGGACGACGACGGCGAGGTATCGGCGATCCACGCGACGATCCCGCGCGCGACGCTCTCGCGCTGAAGATGCGCCGCCGACCAGACGATCGCCTCGAGGATGCGCTGATGCCGCGGCGCGAGTGCGAGGTCGGTCTGTGGCGCCGGCTTAGCCGGCGGGGCCGGCGCCACGGTTGCGGCAACAGACGGTGAGCCCGCCGCGGTCAGCTTGCGGGCGTCCTCGGTGATGATCGCCTCGATCCGGTTCAACAGACGCGCATGATGATCGCGCACCCGCTCGAGCTCTTCGGCACGTGCGACCAGCGCGGCGTTCTCCGCCTCGAGCGCCGCGATGCGCTCGTCGCGCTCGATGATCATCGTGCCGACCAGACCGCCCTTCGCGAGCGCCTCGTCCGGATCCGCCGGAATGGTGTCGTCGGGCAACGGCGTCGCCGGCGTCGGCGGAGCGAGCGCCTGGCGGAGCTCGTCGACGAGCGTGCTTGATACTGCAATCGGCGTCGGCGGCGTGTCTCCGTGCCGCGGCGTACGGGAACTGTCGAACGTCGAATTGCGCGGAAACTTGACGCGCTCGATCGAGACAGCGGCCGGATCGCAAATGAAGCCGGTACCGGGCGGCAGGCCAGGAAGTGCCTCGTAGAGCGCTGCGGTGTCGCCGGCGACATGGTCGCGCACTGCCTTGCGGTCGAGCACGATGGTCTGCTTCATGGCGATCGTCAGGCCCGTCATCATGCCCCGGACCGTCGAATCGAGCCGCGCCATGCGCTGGACTGCGATCAGCAGGTGGATGCCGTTGCCGCGGCCCTGCTCGGCCAGTCGCTGCACCGCGCCGAACGCCTCGCCCCCGCCGCCCTGCGGCACCCAGCTCTGCGCCTCGTCAAGCACCAGGTGCGTGGAGAGCTCGTTGGTCGCGAACAGCGCGTCGGCGAAGGCGGCGACCCATGCTTCTTGATCCTGGCGCTTCCACTGGCTGACGTCGAAGATCGCGGGAAAGCCGCGCTCGGCGAAGAGGCGTCCGAGCTTGGCGCCGTCCGCGGGCGACATCGGCACGTGCGCGTGCTTGCCGCCGAAGATCACGAACTCGAGGCCGGGCGCCTTGCCGTCGGCCGAGCTGGTGATGCCCCACAGATTGCCCATCTTGTCGATCGCCCCGACACGCCGATCGGCGCGCCGCAGCTGCTCGAGCAGCCCGCGCAACATGTAGGTCTTGCCGCTGCCCGTCGTGCCCACGGCCAGATTGTGTTGCTCGAGCTGGTCGAGCGAGATCGGATGCGGAGCGTCGGTCATTGCGCCAGCACCTCGCAGACCCTCGGGGCGACCGACCGCGAATGCCCTTGGTCGTCGACGGTCTCTATCCAACCGGCCTTGCCGTCGCGGTTGGCGCGATGACCGTTGACCTGGGCTTCGTAGGTGCGCCGACCGGCCTTGGTCGGAAGGGTGAAGCGTACGCGCGCGCCGATCGGCGCGTCGGTCGCCTTGGTCAGACCGCTGGGCGCCGCCTCGATCGCCACGCGGATCGCGCGCACCGCCCCCGGGGCTTTGCTCGCCATTCGGGCGTAGCGCCGCTCCATCGCGATCAGCCTGTCGAGCTGCATACCCTCGCCCACGTCGAGCGCCCGCGTGCGCCCGATCGCCTCCAGGCGCGCGATCTCGCGGTCAATCGTCTCGCAGCTCACAGCGTGAAGTCCTTGAGCTCGGCGTAGGAGCGGACGATCGCGACGACGTCGCCCCGCGACAGTGCCTCGGCCGCGTGGTCAAGCGCGGCGCGCATCATGGCGGCCGCGAGGAAGCCCATGGGAATAGCGTCGTAAATCGGCAGCATCTCGCGGACGCGAGCCATCTCCTTCGGCATCTCTTCGCCGACGTTGCTCATTGCCGCGCCTTTCCGGGCGTCAGGCTGATCTCGCGATAGCTGTCGACGATGCGCTGCGCGACATCGAGGGCAACGTCGGGCTGCAGCGAGACGCTCACTTCGAACCCTGCCGGATGGATCGCTGCGATCACGACATAGCGCTCTTCGCAACAATGGCACTTGTCGGGCGCGACACCGATCACCGCCGCTTTGCTCGCGGGGATCTGACCCGCGTTCGCGAAAGCGCCTTCGAAGCGCACCCAGGCGAGCTCGCGCGGTTCGTCGCTCATGACGCGACCTCGTCGACGACGGGCGTGACCCGGTCGAGCATGTAGCAGCCCGATATCCCCTCGAGCCAAATAACGGCGGAATGGCCGCTAAGGACCTGCGCCTCTGATCGTGTCCTAGTCAGGATGCCGGCATCGTTATCCTTATGGACGGCGACGGTCTGCCCAACTGGGAAGCGGGCATTGAAGGCATCGCACTGGTGCTGCAGATCCGCTGCATCGGGCTGCCGCCTCACGACGGATCACCGTCGCTCAGCGCGCCGGCCGACAGCGTCGCCCGATACGCTTCGATCGAAGCGTAATACGCGATGCCCTCATCATCGCTGTGGAGCAGCTGGGCAATCCCGGCAAAGTCTCCGAGGTCCTTGGTCTCGCCAATCGCGGCCGGATCGTCCGTCCATTGCCCATCATCGCGCAGATAGTAGGCGTCCTCGCCAAGCACGATCACGGCTGGCGTCGGAACCATCTCCATGATCTGCGCGACGATCTCCTCGCGCGCGAGCTTCGCCTCGGCTGCCGCGCGGGCCCGCTCAGCCGCTGCCGCGCGATCCTCCTCGACGCGCCGTTCGGCCTCCTCGCGCATCGCATCATGCTCGGCATTGGTGACGTAGATCTGCAGGGTGACCAGCCGGCCATCCTGCATCCGCGGGTCGTACGTCGCTTCGACCGGGCGAATGCCGTAGCTATTGCTCGGCCAGAAAGCCCGACCCTCGAACGGCGTGCCGGCGAAGCTGCCCGCACCGAGGCGCCACTGCTTGAGGTCGATCTCCTGCGCGCGGCGCGCCTTCTCCTGTTCCTCCGGGCTTGGTGGCTGATAGCCCGACGATCCCGATCCCCTCGTGACCGGCTTAACCTTGGCCGAGTCTTCCTTGAGGACGAAAATCTTGTCGCGGAGGTAAGCCAGCTCGCCCTTGGCATCGATGCCGATGACGACCTTGAAGGCCACGCTTTCCCTGGCGATGTTTTTCCAGATCGCATCTGCCCTCACGGAATAATCGGCGTCGACCATCACCATGCCCTTTGGGGCGGCCGGCGCCTTCCACGGGTAGCCGTCGACGCGAAGATTGGGCGCGAGCAGGTAGCCCTCGAAGCAGGCGGGATATTCGCCAGCAAGTTCGGTCTCGATCCGGACCGCCTGAAAGCGGATCATCCGCTCGGCCGAGGCAAGCAGGATGGCGCCGTCCTTGATCCGGCGCTCACCGCTATACGTCTCCGCGCTGGAGAACAGATCGTCGTCGTACGTGCCGCCATCGCGCTCATAGATCTCGGCGCCGACGAATTTGAAGATCGGCGATCCCGTCGTCGCCTGGGCCGCACTGATGTCGGCCATGACCCGCCGGGGGGAGTGCTGCTCCCATGTCGACTTCGATTGCTGCTTGAAGACGCTGGCCTGCAGCTCGCGGTCCTCGGTGGAGGCATAGGCCATCGCCGATTCGAGCGTGATCTCGCGCTTGCCCAGCGCCTCGAGGACATCAGTGGCGAGCGCGGCAAGCCGGAGGCGCTGCTTGACGTATTTTTCGGTGAAGCCGGTGCGCTTCGCGAGATCGAGCGGGCTGTTGCTGCCGAGCTCCATCAGCGCGGCGAACGCGCGGCACTCGTCGACGGGGCTCATGTCGCGCTTGGCCAGGTTCTCGGAGAGCGAGAGCTCGATCGCCTGGGCGCGGGGGCGGATGAGGACCGGCACCTGGTAATCGGTATCGATTAGCTCGCGATCGTCGCAGAGCATATCGAGGGCCTGCAGGCGGCGACCGCCGCCCACAATCCAGACCGTGCGCGGTCCGGCGCCCAACGTCATGTCCTCGCCGCGATAGCCGATCAGGTTCTGCAGCAGGCCATGTGCGGCGATATCGTCGGCGAGCGGCGTGATATCCTCGTCGGCACGGATATGCCGCACGTTCTCGGGTGCGCGGCGCAGGTTGGCGAAGCGCACCAGCTCGACAGCCGTCTCGGGGACTGCCGGCGATGCAGTGACCAAGGCTGGCGTCTTCGGGGCGCCGGCGGCCGCGCGCGCCTTCGCGGCGCGAGGCGAGTTCGCGACCGCCTTTTCGAGGCGGGTGCGGGGCTTTGACACGGTTGCGGGTTTGGCTGACATGGTCGTCATGCTCCTCGATCGAGTGACATCGATCGCCCAGGGCGTAGATCCCCATCCGGGCGGGCTTGGCTCGCAGCCGCGGCGGTATCCGCGGATGCGATGGGGTTCGGTAGGGCGGCCGGCGCAATGCCGGCCGCCCGATCGGTTGCGGCGACGCGCGCGGCCGCGATCGCCTGCAGGGCGACCCAGCGCGGCGAGCCGACGTTGCCGTCCTGGCCCGCGCGCAGCTTGGCCGATTCGCCGTCGCGCGAGCTGATCCAGAAATCCCATGCCTTCGCGAGGTGCTCGCGATCATCCTGGATCATCGGGATGGATAGGCCGCGCAGGTCGCCGCAGATCACGCAGGTGCAGCTGGGATCATGGATGAGGCTCATACGAAGCAACTCCCCGTCAGACGGCTAGCTGTGTGTCGGCAGCCGATATCGCCGCGCACGCCGCAGCGGACACATGGTTCGCGGTAGACGCGGGGCGTGAGGCCCTCGGCCGGGTCGGCGCTCATTCGAGCAGCGACGCTGAGCCGCTTGGCGGCTTCGCGGCGACGCGAGGAGCGATCAGCCTCGACGCTGACCTCGGCGACGATCGTCGACGCCTTAGCCCGATCCCGCCAGTGCGGCGCGCTGACCACGCCCGCGGTCTTCTTTCCTGTCGCGATGATCGTCACGACGCGCGAGCAGTTGCCGCGCTCGACTGCGATCTTGCCCGCCGCCTCGAGCCGCTTCAGGCTGGCGGACGAGGTAGCCGAGCCGTGAAATCCAGCGACCAGGGCAAGCTCATCGTTGCCCGGGCAGCGCACGCCTTCGGATGCGGCCCGTACCAAGGCATCGAACACCCGATTGTCGCCGAGGACAGCGGCCCGGGTCATCAGCTGAGACCCAGCGCGGCTTTGTACGTCTCGAGCAGGGCCTCGGCCTCGTCCCGATCGTTCTTCTCCATCTTGCGCAGGCGCACGATGGTTTTCAGCGTCGCGGGGTCGTAGCCGGTCGACTTCGCTTCGAGATAGACGTCCTTGATGTCGTCCTGCATGCCCTTCTTCTCTTCCTCGAGGCGCTCGATGCGCTCGATGAAAAGGCGGAGCTGCTCAGCCGCTACATTCCCGTCGGACATGCTGGACCTCCCAATGCCGCGAGGTCCGCGCGCAGCGCGGTCAGTTCAGTGATCAGCTGGTCGAGCCGATCGGCGGGAATGACGGCCGCGACGACGTCGGGCTCGAAGGCAGGATCGTCCAGATCTCCCCCGACGAGCATGATGATGGCCATCCGCGACTGCGGCACCGCAGCGCAGGTGACGCGCACGCCCGCATGGAGGAAGGCCATCCAACCCTCTTCGCCGAGTTTGCCGGGGAGGGGCGTATAACCGCGCTCATCGATGACGATCGGCGCGGTCACTGTGCGCGTCCGGTCAGGAAGCGCCATGCGAGCCAAGGCCACTGGAGCGCCGCTACGAACATCGTCGCCGGCATCGTTGTGTTGAGCCGCTCGGCAAGACGCCGACTAGGCTGCCGATTGAACAGCGTACCGCCGACGAAGACGACTGCGGCTACCAGCACATAGTCGGCGCCGAGGGCCAGCATGACGAGGAGCAGGAGCCTGCGCATCACCACAGCGCCGCGAGCGCTGAAGCGACGACGTCCCACTCGTTCGCGATTACCAGGATCGTGATGAGTGCGACGCCGAGCTGGGCGCCAATGATGATCGCCGCCCAATCCCCAGGCTCCGCGGCGCGGCGAAAGCGCTGCATGAGTGTCGGCGGGCGGCGCGTCATCCGGACGCCGCTCGTCAGGGCCGAGCACGAGCGGCAAGGGCAATCGAACGAGTGGATGCGCGCGAGCAGAACGGGTTCGGGCTTCATGCGACGACTCCTGGCTGGCTGGGTGCGGCGTGGACTCGAGCGTTGCGCGCGAGATGGCCCTCGGCTGCCTGGGCCACGATCAATCTGCCGAGTGCCTCGCGATCAAAGCTCAGGACGCTGTGCAGCGCGTCGATCGTGCTGGCTGCGATAGGCATCGCATCGGCCTCGATCATCTCGATCCATTGCCGACGGCCGAGTTCGGCGATCGCCGGCACGGTACCGATGCGGGCGGCGACGTCCTCGATCGAAAGGCCTGCCGCCAATCGCGCGTTCCGCAGAAACTCGCCTGCTGTGAATGGCATCGCAGATGCGACCCGCTCGGCCTGCTCGGCATAGGCGAGCCCGTGCACGATGACATTGGTGGCGAAATTCAGGCTGCAGACGGCCAGGGCAAGCTGCGCGTATGCCTGTCCAATTTCGCGCAGCGCGCGGCCATCGACATCCGTCGGCACGGACCCGGAGCCGCGATCGATCATCTCCTGGCGGATCAGATCGAGCTCGTCGCGGGCCCAGCGGGCGCGTAGCTTCACCTGGTCGAGGCGCTCGGTTCCGCTCACGACTTCGCCCTCGAGGCGAGATCGTCGACGAGCTCGCGCGCGCGGCCGGTGCCGTTGCAGCCGGAGCAGTTCTGCATCGGCGTGACTCCGGGCTCGAAGGCCCAGCCGTTGCATTTCGGACATTTCACGGCAGGCTTGTTCATCGAAAGTCTCCGGGCAGCATGAAACCGCTCTCGCGGCTTGGGTCCGCGAGCTCGGTATTCCGGTAGTGGGGTGGCGGCGGTGACGGCGTTCAGGCGGGAGGTTCGGGCGGCGGGGTACGACTGGCGAGCAGCGCGATCGCACTAGTGACAATGTGTGCGACGTCCTCGAGCTCGCGCACTGCATGGACCCGATCTTTTTCGGTCGCAGAGGGCATGCTGGCGAGCACCAGCGCCTCCTGCGCCTGGGCGCCCTCACGGATCAGGACGCATGCGCGGTGCAGCAGCTCGATCTCGCTGGCGAACGCATCCTCCAGCGCGACCTGCACCTGAAGCGCGTAGGTCTCGAACAGCGGCCGGCCGTCTCCGCCGGCGCGCTGATAGGCGATGTCGAGCGCGATCGCGCACGGCAGCGGGATCTGATCGGGGTGAGCATCATCGCCCCAGCGGCGCACCTGGCTCTCTGAGCGGCCGACGACCGTCGCCATCTCTTTCCATGCGCCGAGCAGCTGACCGGATATCCGGCCGAGCGCAGCATCGATCGACAAGGGTGCGCGCACCTTCGTCATCACGCGAGATCCGCGCGCGAAAAGCGGGCGCCGATTGTCGCTGACGATCGGCGCCCGAGGCCGCATGCCCTTGGAAGAGCAGACTGCTTCACCGCGGTGCGCCACAGGGCGGTTCCCGGCCGGTCTGCCAGCGGCCGAAAGGGGGAAAGACTTGGGCAGTCGTCGTGCCCGAAAAGGACGGTGCTTTCGGGGGCCGGGCTGGACGCCCGACCCCTTCCGGCTATCGTGGTTGCTGCAACACCACCACGAAGGGCGAGATCGATGGAAGAGGAACTGGCCGCGTTGCGCGCGCGCATCGTGCGCCTCGAGGAGCGAGCAGACCATCTGCTCGAGCTCACGGACCGCGTCGACGGGGAGGCCGGCACTCGCCAAGCATTTGAAGACGGCTTTCTCATGCCTCTTCTCTTCCGCATGGGTGCTGACGGTTTTCGCGATGAGATGCTGCGTTGGCTTGAGCGCCTTCTGCAGCAGGAGCGGGACTGGATTGCGGACGAGGGCAAGCCGGATCGCGACGCGCTTCGCTTGCAATATTGGCTCGATCTTCTTCGGAAGCGGGAACCGTGGCCGGACTTTCCGCCTGACGGCTGGATTCACCCAAGGGAGGTCTAAACCCCATCCTACGCTCGTACGCGTGCCGATCACGATATGCCTGCCGGCGTTCTGCATTCCAGACATCGGCCTGACGCATCATATCGGCGTCGATTTCTGCCCAACTCGCACCCGATACCGCATAGCGCTTGGCCCATGCCTCGACGAACAATGGGCTAACCGAGGTCACGGCCTCGATGTTCGCGAGCAGCGAAGCCGTGAAAGCAACCTCACCTTGATGAGCGCCTTCCGGGGCCGGGCTGGATGCCCGACCCCTTCCGGCGATCGTGCGGCCAGGGAGCCACGCACGAAGAGCAGATCGAATCATCGGACCGGCTCCAGTTGGTCTGGCGGCCCCAGATCGTGAGGCGCGACTGCTTCGAGCTGGAACAGGTCAGGGCGCAGGCGATAGCGCGAAACGCCAGTTCCTGCCTCGGCTTTGAGCACATGCTCAGCTGGAAGGTGCTTTCCTTGATTCAGCCAGCGCCAAACCGCGCGCTGAGTCACCCCCAGCATCCGAGCAAAGGCAGATTGCGAGCCTGCGATATCAACCGCGGCTCTCAATTCTTCCTGCGGAGTCGGAGAATGATTCACGTCCATGGCGCGAGCTAAACCGATGGGTTTAGGCGAGTCAAGTCCGAAAGGTTGGTCGCGCGCTAAACCCAGAGGTTTAGTTTGCTATCCCATGTTCGATGGTGACCGTCTTCGCGACCGTATGGCCGCTCAAGGGATATCCCAGTCTGAGCTTGGCCGACGCGTCGGCGTGTCTCAAACCACAATCGCGAAGCTGGTCCTCGGCAAGGGATACGGTTCGAAATACCTCCACCGGATCGCCCGAGAACTACACACGACACCAGCGTATCTGGAAGGCGAGACTGACGATCCAGACGAAGGGGCGCCTCCGCCCATTTCGGCTCCTATGATTCATATCATGTTGCCGGTCGCGTTACCGAGCGAGCCCGCTTTGGCACGAATGTTCGAGGGCTTGCTTCGCACCATGGATCGGGCGGCGCCGCTGGACGAGCAAGCTCTGCTTCTCGCGAAGCGCCTACCCATCGGCTTGTCGCAGCTTCGAGATCTGATGCCCGATTTGGCTGCCCCGCAGGCTCGAGCAGCAACGCCTGCAGCTCTCGCCACGCATGATCCTGCACCGCTGTCATGACCGCGCACATCACCTCGCATGGTTCACATCCCTGGGCGCATCCTGGTTTCTTTCTGAAGATCGGTATCGTCACGGTCGATCATGCTCCGGCTAAGAGGCTGCCGGATGCTAAAAGATTGAACATCAATAAGTTATGTTGACCCGCTACCCGCTTAAACGCGGTACGGCACGTCCCGTCCTGCTCGAATATGTCGATGGAATCGGCGATCAATCGATGCGTAGTGTGATGCCGCTGGCAATCGCGATCAACGAAAGCCGTAAAACGCCATCATCCACGTACCTGCAGGCGCGGTGCTCGATCGCGAAGGCAGTCCGTACTTTCCGCTTTGACCGGATAAAGAGCCTGATCGATCCGGATGATGGCGAAGTATTCTTTGTCGCCGACTGGCTTGCCAGTCTGCAGCTCGGCAACGGCCAGTCTTTCGCGCTATTCGACGAATACAGCGAGGACGACGAAGCGGATCAGCACCCCGAGATCGATCCTTCCCCGTCGGGCTTTAGGCCCTTGTCGCGGCCGAAGGGAAGGGACCTCGCCACCACTACCGAAGTGGCGCCGATCGCCGCCCTGCCGCCAGCGAGGCGCGCGTGGCGAGCGATATTCATCGCGATGGCGATGGGCTATGTCATCGGGCGGCTCCGCCTCTTCCATTACGTGCTGCGGTATCTTCAGGCGCATCACGGCCTCTGGCTCTGACCATTGCGCCACGACGCCCTCAGCAGCGGGAGGCTAGCGACAACTACGAATTCTCTCTATGTTCTTTGGGCCGGGGGGCGTCGAGCACAGGACCGCGGGGGATTGCAACACGGCAAAATTGCGGTTCCGCGTCGCCGCGATGAGGCTTTGGCCTACATTATCGACCGGCTCGTCAAGACGGGGACTTCACCGAGCTACGACGAAATAGGCCGAGAGCTCGGCGTGAGCAAACCGCGCGCGCGTGAGCTCGTCGATCAGCTTATAGCCGATGGCGTCCTAGAGAAGACGCCGGGGGCAATGCGCGGCCTACGCGTCCGCGACGTCGCGCATGCCCGGGAGATGGCCGGCGAATTCGCACGTCGCCTGGGCTGGATCGTCGCAGCTCCGCTTGGCCAGCTGCAGCCGCCCTTCCCGCAGGTGCAGCTACCGATGCTTCCGCCGTTCAAGCATCTTCCCGACGCCGAATAGCCGGGAACCACCATGACCATAATGAACAGCGACGATCGCGAGCGCCAACGTTTCGTGCACCTTGTGCTCGGCCGACATCGGCCGAAGCCCCGGGCGAGCAAGCGCCGCAAGCCCCCAAGGCCGGTCGTGCTCGCTCCGGGCATCGAGGAGCGCGTGGCGCTGCGCGAACGCTGGTCGCACAAGCAGGGCACGCCTGAGACGCTCGAATATGTCGATCAGGCGCGCCGTCGCCCGGGCTCACTCGCGCGCCTCTACGATTCGGGGGCGATCGACAAGGATCAGCTCGCCGCAGCCGACCAGATCGCGGAGGCCTATCGCGCGATAACGGCCGACGTCGCGGTGAAGACGGCCAGCCTCGAGACACGCGTCGATGGCGGCGGTCATGGGCGTGCCGAGCAGCTGCAGCTCGGCCGCGTGCAGGCCGACATCGCCTATGGCTGGTGGCGTAACGCGGTCGGCGGGTGTGTCGACGCGCTGCTCGAGGTGATCGTGCACGACGTCGGCTTGACGATCGTCGCGCGCCAGGGCTGCATCAGCATGCCGCGCGCGCGGCGCATGCTCGCCGATGCCCTCGATCTATGGCCACTTGCGCGGCGCCGCTCTCGCGATGCCGCCATCGCACTCGCCGGCTGACCCGCACCTACGGTAACCTCCCGTACGTTAAGGGCGCAAAATCGACACGCAGCGGCCAAAAACGACCCCGCCACAGCCACGCCCGAAGCCCGCGACCAACATCGCGGGCTTTCGCGTTTCTGGAGCCTCCCATGGCCCAAACCAACGCATTGCTCGATGAGTGCATGCGCGTCAGCGCTGACCTCGATCGGCTTATCGCCGACATGCAGGTGGGCCGGCCCTCGCAAACCCGGCACGAGGGCCACGTCGACCAGGCGGAGGCCATGGCCGCGCGCCTGACGCGCGCCGCCCGTGGGCCTGGTCGACCCGTCAACCGCCCGATCGCCCGTACGGCGAACGGCTCATTGGTCTGGTGATCCCATGATCGACGTCGCCTCGATCCGCGCCGCAGCGAATGCGTGCGCCGGCGACGCTGTCGGGATCAGCAAGATGCAGCTCGACGATCTGCTTGTCGAAATCGAAATGGGACAGCGCGCACAGCGAGAGCTGAAGATCCTGGGCGCGATCAGCGTGCTGGCCGAGGCGGTGGGTACCGACGGGGTATCCGTCGCCAACTGAGCGACCCGACGCCTTGTTTTCCCGCGTCTTTTCCTGACCGCGGCGGAGGGTTCCTCCGCCAGGCTTTCATCAGAACCGCCATCCGAGGTGCCAGATGAACATCCGGCAGATGGCCTCCGAGCTTCGCAGTATTCGCGCAGCGCGCCGAAATGGTCGTCGCCTCCGTGTTCACCCGGATCTCGTCGACGGGCGTCTCGCCCGGAATCGCGAGGCTTTTCTGGCGGCATCGCTCGCCGTCACCATCAAAAACGCGAGGTGATCATGTTTGGACGCGGTATGTCGCTTGCACTCGCCGCTGGTCTGGCGCTGGGCACCTGCTCGCCTAACGATGGGCTTATCGCTTCCCGCCTGGCGACCCACGAAGCAGTTCTGCCGGCCGCACGGCCTGCGGCTAAGAATCGCAAGGACGCGAAGCGCCGCGATCGCCGAGCGTCGATGGGCCCAACATATGGTCGCGGCAACAAGCTTGCCCGACGACTGCGCCGCAAGTTCGAGCTCGGCCGCTCCGGCGCGTTCTGATCGCCGTGCGCCTTAACGTCATCGTGAGGCGCATCGCGGAGATGCGGCGCCTTTCCGACGCCGATCGGCGCCGAGCTATCATGTCGTCGCCCAACGTGATCGGCTTCGATCGCTTCGCGGCATTCACCGCGCGGGTGCGCCACAACGAGATCGTCGCGGCCGTCAACATCAGCCAGCCCGAGGCAGTCGCATGAACGGCTTAGGCAAAATGCTGTCACCGATCCTGCGCGATGGCGGCGACGGCCGGCTGTCTTTTTGGTGCCCAGGTTGCAACGAGGCGCACACGCTTTCCGTCGCCGGGCCCGGCGCGATCTGGGGCTACAACGGCAATGTCGATCAGCCGACCTTCACGCCATCCGTCCTGATGCGATCTGGTCACTTCGTGACCGGTCAGCACGGCAAACGCTGCTGGTGCGACTACAACAGCGAGCAGATCGCGATGGGCAAGCCAACAGTGGGCTTCTCCTGTCAGCAGTGCCACAGCTTCGTCACCCACGGCCGTATCCAGTTCCTAGGTGACTGCAGCCATTCTCTGGCAGGCCAGACGGTTGCGCTACCGCCATTCCCGGAGTCGCGCGCATGACCGACACCGTCCAGCATCCCGCCGCGATCGACGTCGCCGGTACGCCCTATTTGCGCGATGCGAAGGGCAGCCTCGTGCCGCTCGCGTCCGTGAAAGCCGCGGATCTCCTGATGGACGAGACGGTCCGCGATATCCTGAGCCAGGCGCGCGAGATCTCGAAGCTGATCGCATCCTTCAAAGCCAGCACCTTCGAGGCCGTCGGCTCGCTCCAGGCGCTTATCGCGCAGAACTACGGCGCGACGCTGGGTGGCAAGAAGGGCAACATCACGCTCGCGACCTTCGACGGCTGCGAGAAGGTCCAGGTTCAGGTAGCCGATCTGATCGAATTCGGCCCGGAATTGCAGGCAGCGAAGCTGCTGATCGACGAGTGCCTCACCGAGTGGGCGACCGACAGCAAGATCGAGCTGCGCGCGCTGATCAATCGCGTCTTCCAGGTCGACAAGGAAGGCCACATCAACCGCGCTGAGCTGTTCATGCTGCTGCGGGTCGAGATCGCCGACGCGCGCTGGGTCCGCGCGATGGACGCGATCCGCGACTCGATCCGCGTCATCGGCTCGCGCACCTATGTGCGCTTCTACGAGCGGCCGGCGCCCGACGCATCCTGGCGCGCCGTGACGATCGACATGGCCGCCGCGTGACCGCGGAGTGAACCGACATGGCGGCCCAGAAGTATGTGCTATTCCCGGGCCTCATCGTTTCGAACGCCGACGCTGATCAACATTGGGTCGACGCGGTCACCCTGATGAAATGCTATCGGCTGGCCGCCCAGGATTGTGTTGTCGCGACCCCTGGCCGGGACAATAGTCGGCTGCTGACCGGGCGGATTGCCCTAGGGCCACGGTTCCGCGGCGATTACGCCGAGCATCTGACCGCTCGCACGCGCGCATTTCTGTCGCGCGGCAGCATTGCGCTGCGCTGAAACGCGGGAGCGCAGGCATGATCGATGCTGGTGATGCGCGGGATCTGCCATCTCGTGAGTACGATCGCATGGGCAAGCAGCTGATCAGGACCCCGGCCGGCGTAGTGTCCGCCAATGATGCCGCTGGCTTTCTTACGATGTTGCTCGAGTGGCCCGCCGCAGATCGGCCCGACAACATCGGGATGATGCTCTACGAGCCGCCAGCGCGGGGCGAGCCGCATGGTGTCGCGCTCATTGGGCAGCTCGACGCGGATCAGGCTGAAGCGCTGGCTTCGTCGCTGTCCGCACTTGCGGCTGAGCTTCGGGACCGCGCGGGCCGATAAGGTGGGTCTCGGTCTCCGCGTCGATCTCCGCGCCGCGCAGAATGCGCTGGGCGATCTTGCCGGTAAGCAGGTGCCGTTCGCGGCCGCATTGGCGGTGACGACACTCGCCAGAGGCGTGCAGGAAGCTGAGCTCGACGAGGAACAGAAGACGTTCGACAAGGCGACGCCCTTTACGAAGCGCGCCTTTGGCAAAACCGTAGCGACGAAGAAAAACCTGACTGCCACGGTCTTCATCAAGGATAAGACTAGCGATAAAGGCGGCCAGAATGCCTATCTCGCGCCATATGTGCTCGGCGGAAATCGCTCGCTCGGCGGCAAGAAGGTCATGCTCGTACCAGCTGGAGTGCGCACGAACCAGTACGGAAACCTGTCCAAGGGAACCCTTGCTCGCCTGAAAGAGCAGCCGAATGTGTTCATCGGTGCCGTCACCTTCCGGAAGAGCGGCAAGACGATCGCCGGCGTATGGCAGCGCTCCGACATTCCGCGCGGCCGTCGGCGCGACGGATCATACGGCAATCGCGGCGATAGCCAGAGCAAAGTCCACGGGGTGCGTACCACCCTCAAGCTGCTGATCGAGTTCGAGGATACTACCCCGGTTCGCAAGCACCTCGATTTCTACGGCCGCGCCCAAGCCCATGTGGCGAAATTTGCCGAGCCGGTGCTCACCGACGCGCTGAAGCGTGCGATCAGCACAGGGAGGAAGTGACGTTGAAAATTCCGAGCATCTTCCGGCGCAAACCCGGCCGCAGCTACGGCAGCTACGCCGATTACATTCGGCGGAGCGTCATGCGCGTGCCGATCAGCGAGGGCCCGGTCGACAAGCTACTGTTGGCCCTCCTGCGGACTTTCGCTGACGACGTGAAGGTGCAGATCTACGCCGGCGACATCCGCACGCTGATCGACGCTCTCTACCAGCGCCTCGAGACGGCCACGTCCGAGACGATCGAGGCGCAGGCAAGCCTTGCGCAAGCGCGCAGCGATCTTCGGATCGGCAAACCCAAGCGAGCCACGAAGCAGCTGACCATCTCCTTCGACTGGGACACCGGTCGATGCACCATGGAGGATGACGGGGGCGACGTAGACGGCAGCGAAGCCGCTCGGCATCTGTTCCCGCTCATCGCTCATGTTCTCGATGCCGAGCGCCGCGCCGCTGCGATCGCCGAGGCCGAGGTCGCGATCGAGGACGCACGGGCGACCCTCGACCGTGCCCGGCGAGCCGCGGCGCCCCGCGCGCCCACCTCCTAGGCCATTTGGGTCCTTCCACCCCCCCTTTTGACCGTGGGTAGTTGCGCGGCCCGATGCGTTTCCAGCTACGAGGCCGAAAAAGTGGTTGCGGGGGCGCAACCGGTTGCGGGGTAGGGTAGATGGCTCTCGTCTCGCTCACGGCCTTCGCAAAATCTCATGGCGTTTCGCGGCAAGCGGCATCGAAATGGAAAAGCGCCGGTGCGCTGGTTTTCAGCGGCGAACTTGTCGACGTCGACGCGTCCGACCAGCGGATGCGCGACGCTGGGCTCGGCCGCTTCAAGGCGCCCGCAACCGAGGCGCGGTCCGGCCCCGCAACCGCGACCCGCAACCGCACCAAGGTTGCGCCGGAACTGGCCGCGGCGGTTGACGCCGTGGTCGCAGATCTGGCCGGCGCCGCGGAGCACGGCGAGATCGACGAGGATATCGCCGGCGGCTTCATCGAGCAGCTGCTGCGCGGTGAGTTCCGATCCAAGGTCCAGGCCAATGCGATCAAGGAGAACGCCCTCGCGCTGAAGCATTTGCTCTCCGCGCAGAAGGACGCCGGCAAGCTGGTCGAGCTCGAGCTGGCAGAGCGCGTGATCTTCGACGATCGCCGCGCTGCCCGAGACGCCTGGCAGGCATGGCCTGGTCGCTTCGCCCCGCTGATCGCCGCCGACCTCGATATCGACGGTGCGAAGCTGGCGGAGGCGCTGAAGCCCTATGTCCACCAGCAGCTCGAGGAGCTCGGCGAGCCCGACCTCGATTTCACCGGTACCGACGAAGGCTGAGCGTCTCCAGCGCGCATCGCGCCGCGGTTGGACCCCGCCACCCCGGATCAGCATACCCGACTGGGCCGACGGATACCGCGTGCTGGCGAAGGAGGCTGGCAGCACCTCGGGCAAATACCGGACAGCCCGGGTAGAGATCGCGCGGGGCCCCATGCTCGCCGCAACCGAACCGGGCGTTCGCAAGATCACCGCCATGGTGGCGACGCAGCTGCTCAAGACGACGCTGATCGAGAACCTGCTCGGCTATCACATACACCTCGATCCGTGCCCCATCCTGATCGTCCAGCCCAAGGATGCGGCGGCGCTGCAGTTCTCGAAGGAGCGGATCAGCCCCTTCATCAAGGCCACACCGGTGCTGCGCACCCTGGTGGGATCGTCGAAAACGCGATCGGCTGGCGATACGCTCGATTACAAGGCGTTCCCGGGCGGCTTCCTCGGCATCGTCGGTGCCGGCAGCCCGGACAATCTGGCGCGGCGGCCGGTCCGGCTCGTGCTTTGCGACGAGGTCGACAAATATCTGCCCCTGAAGGAGGGCAAGCCGCTCGATATCGTCCAGGAGC
This sequence comes from uncultured Sphingomonadaceae bacterium, assembly GCA_903871605.1. Classification (GTDB taxonomy): domain Bacteria; phylum Pseudomonadota; class Alphaproteobacteria; order Sphingomonadales; family Sphingomonadaceae; genus Solisphingomonas. The sequence goes on along the minus strand of CAIQHF010000024.1, from coordinate 22,066 downwards.
GTCAGGCGACTTTCGAGAGCAACTCGCTCAACGTTGCGGTCTGCTCGCCGACGATCAAGGGCGAGAGCAATATCGAGGCGCGGTACGATCAGTCGGACCAGCGGCGGCCATCGGCGGAATGCCCGAAATGCGGGCACCGGCAGTTCGTCGAGTTCTTCCGGCATATCCATTGGGACCGCGGCAAGGACGGCAAGACGCATCGGCCGGAGACCGCGCGCGTCCACTGCGAGCTGTGCAATCATCCCTGGTCGGAGGGGGAGCGCCTTCGCAGCCTGAACACGATCCGCTGGCATCAGACGCGTTCGTTCGAATGCTGCGACGTCCATCAGGTGCCGCTCGATCGATACGCAGCAGCCGTCAACGATGGGCTCGCCTATCCGGTCGACGAGGTTTGGGACTGGTGGTTCTCCGATCGCCATGCCGTCTACCGGGCGAAGTGCTCGGAATGCGGCGCCTGGGCGGTACCGAACACGCACGCAGGGTTTCAGGCATCGAAGGTCTACAGCCCTTGGGGCAACGATGCGCCGCCCGAGATAGCGGCGAAGTGGTTGGCGGCGGTCGACGAGGACGGGAAACTCACCTTCCACAACACCCAGCTCGCGCTGACCTACCGAAAGCATACGGGTAAGGAAGTCGCACCCGATAGCCTGCTCGCGCGGCGAGAAGCGTGGCCGGCCGGATATGTGCCCGACGGCGTCGCGCTGCTCACCGCTGGCATCGACACGCAGGACTATCGCGTCGAGGTGGAGATCGTCGGCTGGGGCCGCGATGAGGAAAGCTGGTCGATCGAGCATCACGTCATCGATGGCGAGATGAGCGATCCGGGCACGCAAGCGGCGCTGGACGAGTATCTCGGCCGGATCTGGTACCGCGCGGACGGGCGACCTTTCGAGCTTCGAGCGGCCTGCCACGATTCCGGCGGCCACCATACCGACGCGGTCTACGCTTTCTCGAAGGCGCGGTTGGGTCGGAAGATCTGGGCGATCAAGGGACTTGGCTCGAAGACTGGCGAGCGCGTTCCCGTCTGGCCAACGAAGCGGCCGAGTTCGCGCTCGAAGAAGACATACCGGCCGATCTCGATCGGGGTGAATGCGGCGAAGGACACGATCCTTCTCAGCTACCTTCCGAAGGATCAGCACGGTCCCGGGTACATGCATTTCAACGGCGATTGGGATCTCGGCGCCTTCGAACAGCTCACCTCGGAGCGGATCCACATCGAAGGCAAAGCTGGCGCCCCGAAGGTCCGCAAATGGGTCGTCATCGATGGGCGCGCCAATGAGCGGCTCGACTGTCGCGTCTATGCCCTCGCTGCGCTGCGCGGCCTCATGCACATGGGCACCAAGCTCAATCGTGAAGCCGAAAGGGTCGGTGCGCTGGCTACCATCGTCGAGCCGATCGCGCGCATGCCAGCCGAGGTCAGGGAGCTTCCGCCCATGGAAATGCCTGACCCGACCGTCACCGATCGACCGCCGCCTGCCACACCACCATCGCCCGCCGCGCCCGCTCCGCGGCCACCCGCCAAGAAGCCGCGCGGCGGTTTCAGTCGTCGGCTCGCCTGAGGAGGATCGCATGTCTCGATACGATCCGAGCCGCAGCATCTTGGCGGGCATGGACACGAGCGTCCTGCAGGCGCGCCTCGCGCAGATGCAGCAGGATTACCTCGACCTGAGCTCGGGCCGGCGTGTGATGTCGGCGGCCTACGCGCAGGGCGACGGATCCAAGTCGGTCACTTACACCATGGCGAACATCGGCCAGCTGGTGATGGCGATCCGACAGCTGCAGGCCCAGCTCGGCATCATAGAGGCGCCGCGCCGCGCTATCAGGCCGGTGTTCTGATGGCTGGACCGCCGGTGGTGCTCGACAGCCGTGGCCAGGTCATTCCGTCGCAGGCGATCGCGCAGATCCGGCAGCGCGGCGCCGGCGGGCGCCGCGGCATGGGTGCTTCGTTGTCGGGACGCGGGCCCAACGGCATGTTTCCGTACGATGCCTCGGCGTTTTCGTCGCAGGAGTTCAGCGACTGGTTTCCGATCACGCGGTCGGCCGACAGCGAGATCAACCCGTTCCGCGATCGGATCGCGGGGCGCGCGCGCGACCTCTATCGGAACGACGCATGGGCGAAGGGCGCGATCGGGCGGATCCTCGATAGCACGATCGGATCGTCCTACCGGCCCGTGTCGAAGCCGGATTACCGTGCGCTCAGCCTCGAGAACCCCAAGTTCGATGCGGTCTGGGCGGACGAGTATCGACGCGCGGCCGAGGCGCTGTGGCGGAACTACGCGAACGATCTTGGCCGGTGGAATGACGTCGGCCGGCGGATGACCGTGTCCCAGCAATTCCGCATTGCCCTCGGCCACAAGCTCGTCGACGGCGAGTCGCTGATCGTGGCGCAATGGCGGCCGGATCGAATCGCGCGCACCGGAGCCCGCTACGCGACCTGCTTTCAGGGCGTGGATCCGGATCGCCTGTCGAACCCATTTCAGCAAATGGACACGAAGCACATGCGCGGCGGCGTCGAGCTGGACGACGACGACGTCGCTATCGCCTACTGGATCCGCAAAGCCCACCAGTTCGACACGTACAACGCAACCGAGAGCATGACCTGGGAGCGTGTCGCGCGGGAGGATCCCGAGGACGGCTGGCAGCGGGTCTATCACGACTATGACCCGGAACGGTTCGGGCAGAGCCGGGGCATCTCAGTGTTCGCGCCGGTGATCGGCCGACTGAAGCTGCTCGCGAAATATTACGGCATCAAGCTCCAGCAAGAGACGATCGCCTCCGCGTTCGGGGTCTATGTCACCTCGCCGTTCGATCACGAGATGGTCGCAGCGGCGCTCGACGATCCGGAAGACGAGCAGGCCGGCTGGTCCTGGTACCAGGACATGCGCTCTGACTTCCACAAGGAGCGTGGCCTCGACATCACCGGCGCCAAGATGGCGACGCTCGCCCCGGGCGAGAAGATCGAATCGGTATCGCCGTCGGGCAACACCGGCGAGTTCAGTCCCTTCGTCCAGGAGATGCTGCGCGGCGTCGGCCAGGTGCTCGGCTTGTCGGGCGAGCAAGTGACGAACGACAGCTCGAGCAGTTCATGGTCGGCGATGCGCGGCGGCATCGCCGAGTCCGAGAAGACCTTTCTTCGCCGGACGCAGGACTTCGACATCAATACCGCGATGCCGATCTGGGCGACGTGGATGGAGGAGCCCTTCGAACTCGGTGAGCTTCCGCTGCCCAGCGGCTATATCCCGAGCTTCGCGGAGATGCGCACCGCCTACGCGCGGTGCCATTTTCTCGGCACGCCGCGCGGATGGGTCGATCCGGTTTCCGAACGCCAGGGCGAGGTCTTGGGAATGGCGGCAGGGTTCTCAACGCTCGAGAGCGTCTGCGCTCGGCAGGGCGCCGATTGGGAAGAGAACCTCGACCAGCGCGGCGTGGAGATGCGCCGCATGGAGAAGCTCGGCCTGCCGTTCCCGCAGTGGATGAACAGCACCGCCGGTGGCGGCGAGACCGCAACCGAATCGGCGGCCAAGCCGAAGACCCAGGAGGCCTGATGTTCATCGATGTCACCCGGCCGGGCTGCGAGCGCACATTGCGTCTCGCGGCCCCGGCGATCGCCTATCTCGATACCTTCGGCAACGGCACCGCGATCCACCTTATCGGCGGCGAGATGCTGCGGGTCGTCGAGACGCGCGAGAAGATCGAGGCAGATGCGATCGCAGCAAGCAACCCGCCGGTGACGGCTGTGGTGACTGAGGTGCCTCCACCCGACCCCGTCGAGCCCGCGGTGGCGATCGTACCGGTGGTCAAACCGAACGCCGGTCCGCGCCACGGGAAGCAGGCTCGATGACGGCCTTTCCCCGCCACCTCGCGGCACGGCTCTTCAATTCGCCGGTTGCCCTGTTGCCCGAGGCTGCCCCCCTCACGCTGCAGCTGCTCGAGCGCTCGATCGGCGCCTTCCACGCCGACGGCGGTGCGGCGACGGGTTTCGGCGCCAGCGATGAATGGGGCAGCGGCCGCAAGCGCCGCGGAGGCGAAGTCGACAAGCCCTACGACGTGATCGCCGGCGTAGCCGTGATCCCGGTGCGCGGCATCCTCATCCAGCGACTAGGCTGGCTCTGGTGCTACGGCGATATGTTCGGGATCAGCGGCTACGACCGCATCCGCCTGCAGTTCATGGCCGCGCTCGCGGACGACGATGTCGATGCGATCGCGTTCGATATCGACAGCCCGGGTGGCGAGGTCGCGGGCTGCTTCGATCTGGTCGACACGATCTACAATGCGCGCGGCATCAAGCCGATCGCGGCGATCCTCGGCGAAAGTGCCTATTCGGCCGCCTATGCGCTCGCCAGCGCCGTGGATCCGCGCCGCCTATGGGTCCCGCGCACCGGCGGGACCGGATCGGTCGGCGTGATCTATCAGCATCTCAGCCTCGCCAAGTGGCTGGCGAACACGGGCATCACCCCGACGCTGGTCACGAAGGGCGCCTTCAAGGGTGAGGGCAGCGAGATGATCGAGCTGTCTGAAGGCGCGATCGAGCGCCTCCAGATCGATGTCGATATGGTTGGCAGGCTCTTCGACGAAACCGTCGCCCGCAATCGCGGGATGAAGGTCAAGGCCGTGTCCTCGACCGAGGCCGGCACGTTCCTCGGCGCCCAGGGCGTCGATATCGGCTTCGCCGACGCGGTCGCCGCGCCGGATGCCGCCTTCCGGGCATTGCTCGCCGAGCTCGATTGATCCGTCGGGGGCTCGGCCCCGACCCCAGGCTTCGCGCCATTCCACAATGAGGTGACCATGAAGACGACCACCAGCCTGATGGCGGGCGCGAGCCGATTCGCGCATTTCGCCGGCCTATCGCGCAAAAGCGCCAAGCAGGCCGCGGAAAGCGATCCGGACGAGCCCAAGGGCAAGCGCTCGCGCGCGTCGGACGACGACGATGACGACCAGGATCAGGAGGAGCCCAAGGGCAAGCGCTCGCGTGCGTCCGAGGACGACGACCAGGACGAACCCAAGGGCAAGCGCTCGCGCGCATCGGACGATGACGACGACGAGGACCAGGATGAACCCAAGGGCAAGAAGTCCCGCGCGTCCGATGCCGATGACGATGAAGACGAGGACCAGGACGAGCCCAAGGGCAAGCGTTCTCGCGCGTCGGATGACGATGACGACGACGACAAGGACGAGATGACCGGCAGCAGCAAGAATGCCAGCGCCCGTCGCCGCGAGCGTGCGCGCTGCGCCGCGATCTTCGGCCACAGCGCTGCGGCGAAGAACATCCCGCTCGCATGCTCGCTCGCCTTCGAGACCTCGATGACGCGCCAGGAGGCCATCGCCGTCCTGCGCGGACAGTCGGGCCGGAATGACGATGGCGACGATGGCGGCCGCGGCCGACGCAACGCCCGCCCCGATCGGCAGCGCCACAACGCGCAGCTCGGCAGCGATACCGACGAGCCCACCAGCAAGGCGGCCGTCAAATCCAGCTGGACAGCGGCCTTCAAGAAGGCCGGCGTCAAGATCGACTGATCGGCTCGCCGATCGCCAACATGCGGGCGTGAGCCTGCCCTCTCTCATCGAAAAGGAGCCCCGTCATGGGCGCACCCACCTATCCCCCGCTTTATGAAAATCGCCATGAGGGCGGCTATGTCGTTTGGGATCCTTCCGACGGCATGCTGACCCGTGAGGGCATCATTCTGCTTTCCGGCAGCGGCGTTTGCCTGACCGGCCTGGTGCTCGGCGCCGAGCTCACCGGCGCGGCCGCGATCTCCGCCGCGCTCGGCACCAACACGGGCAATGGCGCCATGGGTGCGATCGCCGTCGCGTCGCCCGCGAAGGTCGGCGATTACCATCTGCTCTTCATCGAGCCGGCCGCCAATGCCGGCACGTTCGTGGTCGAGGATCCGGATGGTGTCGAGATCGGCCATGGCAATGTTGGCGTAGCCTTCAACGCCGGCGGCCTGAGCTTCACGCTCGCGGACGGTGCTACCGATTTCGTTTCTGGCGACAGCCTCACGATCTCGGTCACCGGCGTGGTGAAATATGGCCCGTTCGATCCGACCGCGACCAACGGCCTGCAGCGTGCTGCCGCGATCCTCTGGAGCGGCTGGCGCGATGCGACGTCGGCCGATCGCCGCGCCGTCGCCAATGTGCGCGGTCCGATGAAGGTCCAGGCAGCGGAGCTGCTCTGGGGCGCAAACGTCACCACGACGCAGCAGCAGACCGCAGCCCTCGCCCAGCTCGCGAAGCTCGGCATCCTGAACGTCTGACCGCGGGCGCAGTTCGGCTGCGCCCCTTTCTCAAACCTCAGTCACCCAGGGCAGCCTCCTGCTGCCCCGGGCGCCCTTGGTTGCGCTCCATCGCCAGCGCAGCCCATCGATGGAGCCTGACCAAGATGTCCCTGATCAATATCTTCCGCAACGACGCCTTCTCGGAGATCGAGCTCACCACCCAGGTCGAGCGCCTCCCGCATCTTCCCTCGATGCTGGGCGACATGAACCTCTTCACCCCCAACCCGATCCGCACGACCGCGCTCGCGGTGGAGGAGCGCGACGGCGTTCTCAACATCGTGCCGATGAGCCAGCGTGGCCAGCCGACGAACGAGGAGCGCACGACCGAGCGTCGCCGTATGCGCTATTTTGATGTCCCGAGGATCTTCGACGGCGACACGATCCATAGCCACGAGCTCCAGAACATCCGCGAATTCGGTCAGGAGACTGTGTTCATGCAGGTCCAGGCCGAGGTCGCGCGCCGGCTGAGCGGTCCGACCGGGCTCCTTGCGACTCTCGACTATACCGAGGAATTCCAGCGGCTCGCGGCTGTCCAAGGGCTGCTGCTCGATGCCGATGGCAGCGTCTGGTACAACTGGTTCGACGAGTTCGGCTTCGCAGAGCCGGACGAGGTGGCCTTCAACCTCGCAGCCCAGGCGCAGGGAACGCTCCGCCCGATCATCAACCAGCTCGTTCGCTCGATGGCGCGGTCGTCGAAGGGCGCCTTCACCACGTCCACGAGCGTCGTCGCCCTGTGTGGCGATGCGTTCTACGACCAGTTCACCAACCACGTGGACGTCGTACGGACCTTCACCAACTGGTCGGATGCGGCCGATCTGCGCGGCGGCGGTGCTTTCAAAACCTTCCCTTTCGCTGACGTCGAATGGGTGAACTATCGCGGCTCCGACGACAATACGTCGATCAAGATCCCCGACGACAAGGTGAAGTTCTTCCCGAAGGGCGCCCCGGGCGTCTTCGAGAAGGCCATGGCGCCGGGCGAAAGCTTCGAGTGGATCAACACGCCCGGCAAGGAGCGTTACGTCGTTCCAATCTTCGACCGCGATCGGAACAGTTGGTGGCGCCAGGAGGCGTACGAGTATCCGCTGTTCATCTGCAAGCGCCCCGAGGTGCTGCGCACCGGCCGCGCCGAGGCCTGATCGATGGCGTTCGATTGGGACGCCGAGCTGCTCGGCCCGGTGATGTCGGTATTTGGCGAGGGGATGCCCGGCACGCCTTCGTCCTGGCCGATCTACACCCCGAAGGGCGGCTCGGCGTTCCAACTGGTCGATGCTGTGTTCGATTCCGCTTATCACGACGTCACCAGCCTGGCGGAGGACGACAGCGCGACTTCGAGGCGTCCTGTGCTCGGCGTCCGCGCTGTCCTTTTCACCGTTCCGCCGGCGCAGAATGACACCGTGTTCATCCCATCAAACGGGATGACCTACGGTGTCACCGATGCTCGGCCGGACGGGCATGGGCACATCAAGCTCATGCTGATCGAAGTCGCGTGACGACGTCGGCGGACCTGCTCGACCTGATCGAGGCGGCTGTGCTGGGCCCGAGCGCCGGCGCGCAACCGCCCGTCTTCGCGACCGTGGCCGGGGATCGGGTCAAACGCCCCGGCGACCTGCCGACTCAAAACGACCAGTATCCGATCCTCAAGCTTCGTATCGTCTCCGAGAGCCGCCAGTCGCTCGGCAAAGGGTCGGTTCAATTCCAGACCACTGCGACGATCCGTGTCGTCGGCGAGGTATCCGCGCCGGCGGCGATCGGCGATGTCGCCGCGTCGACTGCCGAATCCCAGCTCTGGGCTCTCAAGCGCCAGTATGAGATCGCGATCATCAACAGCTATCCGCTCTTCCGCGTGGTCGAGCAGCTGGAGGGCGTGCAGACGCAGCTCGCCTTCGCAGCCGATCAATCGACGCACCTTGCCGGCATACAGAGCGACTTCGCATTTCAATTCTTCGAGGACGAAGACGACTTCGCCCCGATCGCGTCCGATGCGCTGACCGAGGTCACTGCGGAGGACCGCCAGCACCCGCCCTCCGGCTTCACCGCCAACCTCCCACAATAGGAGCGCCCTATGCGCATCGTTGCCGTGCCGGGCCGTTTGGTCCGGGATCCTGTGACGCGTCGTCTGCTCGACGCCCAAGGCATCCCCTTCGACCCCAACGACTTCTACTGGGCGCGCCTCATCGCCGACGGCGATGCGGAGGTCGTCGAGGATCTCGAACCCGAACCGGAGCCCGACGCCGCAGCCCAGCCCACCATCGAGGCCGAGCCCGAGGGTGACCCCGATCCCGCCGCAGTGTCGGCGCCCGCCGAGGAGCCGAAGGCATGACCGTTCCCTTTGCCAACATCCCGCAAACGCTGCGCGTGCCGCTGTTCTTCGCCGAGCTCGACAACTCGAAGGCGAACACGAACGTCACGCCGCAGCGCGCGCTGCTGATCGGGCAGAAGACGTCCGCGGGCACGCTCGTCGCCAATGTCGCGCAGCAGAGCCAATCGCAGTCGAATTCTCGCGCGGCAGCCGGTCCCGGATCGATCCTCGCCGGCATGATCGATGCCTACCGGGCGAACGACCCGACCGGCGAGCTCTGGGTGCTCCCGCTGAATGACGATCCCGGCGCCGTCGCGGCGACCGGCTCGATCAGCTTTACGGGCCCGACGACGGCCGCGGGCACGCTGTCGCTGTATGTCGGCGGCCGGCTGATCGCGGTGCCGCTGCAGAGCGGACAGACGGCGGCCCAGGTCGCGACGACGGTGGCGGCCGCGATCAATGCCGCCAACGGCATTGCCGCGACGGCCGCGGTCGACGGCGTGACGACGTCCAAGGTCAATCTCACGGCACGCAACGGCGGCGAGTGCGGCAACGATATCGACGTGCGGATCAACTATCTGGGCTATACCAAGGGCGAGCTTCTGCCCCCGGGGCTCGGGGTGACGATCGTCGCGATGGCGGCCGGCGCCACCAATCCGTCGCTCACGACCGCGCTGACCAATCTCGGCGACGCGGCGTTCGACTTCATCGCCTGCTCGTTGACCGACACCGCGTCGATCGCCGCGATAACCGCCCTTCTTGCGGACGCGACGGGCGGCCGCTGGTCGTGGACGACGCAGGTCTATGGCCACTGCTGGACGGCCAAGCGCGGCACGGCGGGAACGCTGACCGCCTATGCATCGCTGATCAACAATCAGCATGTCACATGCATCGGCCTTCCGACCAGCAGCCCGACCCCGCCGTGGAAATGGGCGGCGGCCTTCATGGGTAAGGCGGCGGTCAGCCTGCGCGCTGACCCGGGCCAGCCGCTCCAATATCTGACGGTCGCCGGTATCCTGCCGCCCGAGCGGAATTGGCTGTTCGGCATCCAGATCCAGAGCGCGACCCTGCTCTATGGTGGCGTTTCGACCTGGACCGTCGACGGGGGCAACAACGTCGTGATGCAGAACATCATCACGACCTACGTCACCAACACGCAGGGCCAGGCGGACGACAGCTATCTCGAAGTCGAGACCATGTATCAGATCCCGTATATCCTGCGGGCGCTGCAGGGCATGGTCGCCGCAAAATATGGCCGCAAGAAGCTCGCGGATAATGGAACGCGCTTCGGGCCGACCTCGAATGTGGTCACGCCGAACGTCGTCCGCGCCGACCTGATCGCGCATTATGCCGAGCTCGAAGCCGCGGGCCAGGTCCAGGACGCCGATGCCTTCGCGGCCGGCCTCGTTGTCGAGCGCAACGCGAACAATCCGGGCCGCCTCGACATCCTCTACGACGGCATCCTGACCAACGGGCTGCGCCAGATCGCGCTGCTCTTCCAGTTCCGTCTCCAGGCTTAAGGAGCCCATAGAATGGCAAGCAGCAACCAGATCGCTGGCGTCATGTACGCCACGATCGACGGCACCGCCTACAAGGTGTCCGGCGAGGGCAAGTACCGCGTCAGCACTGAGAAGCGCGAGACGCTGCCCGGGCAAGACGGCATCCATGGCTATTCGGCTATGCCTCAGCCGGGCATGATGGGCTGGAAGGGCCGCGACAGCTCGCAGCCCATGATCGCGGCGCTCAACAGCGCCGACAATGTGACGGTCATGTTCGAGCTCGCGAATGGCAAGACGATTGTCGGCCGAAACATGTGGCGCACCGGCGATCCGATCGAGGTCGCGACCGAGGACGCCAGCTTCGAGGTCGAGTTCGAAGGCCCGGACGTCAGCGAGCATTGAGAAGGGCGATGAATATGGAAGATGCATCTGCCGCGCGCGCCGAGGAAGCGATCCCCGAGGAGCTGACGATCACGTTCCGAAAGGAAATCGTCCACGCCTCGCAGACCTTCACCCATATCAAGCTGCACGAGCCCACCGCAGGCCAGTGGGAGGAATGGGACAAGCTCGAGGGCGTCGCCGCGAGCCGCAAGGCGATCGCGACCGTTGCCGCCGTCCCGGAAGCCGTCATCAAGCAGATGCTCGTCCGCGATTTCCGCCGTGCGACGGATTATCTGAACCGTTTCTTCTAGGGCGGCCGGAGGACTGGCGCGAGGTCGTGGCGGTCTTCGCGTCCCGGTGCCGCGAGACGCCCCGAACGATCAAGAAAGAGACCTGGTCGGAGCTCAGACGCTGGGTTGACGATCACAAGCGCGCCTTCGGGAGTTTCCCATGAGCAACCCCCAGGTCGCGATCGATATCGTCGGCAACAATCTGGTCAACCGCGGTGCCAGCGCGGCCGAAAGGCGGCTCGACAAGCTTGGCAAGCATGCGGCCAGCGTCGGCAAGGGTCTGGGCCGGATCGGCGATCGCGGTGGGCTCGGCAACATCGCGCGGACCTTCGGCGAGATCGACGACGCCGCATCCAAGGCGTTCGGTAACGAGTCCGTTTTTGGCACGCTCGGGAAGCGGGTAGGTGCCTTCGTCAAGGTCGGCGGCGCGCTCCGTGATGGCATCGGTCGAACCTCGGTTTCGCTGCGCCAGGCACAGAGCGTGGGCGCTGGCGCCTCGGCGCAACTCGGCGAGACGGCCGTCGAAGGCGCGGCAGCTGCTGAGGGTATGGAAGTGGCCGCTGGCGCTGCCGGCGGGCTCGCGGCAGCAATGGGTCCCGTTGCCGTCGTCGGAACTGCGGTCGTCGCCACCCTCGGTGCGGCCGCTGTCGCCGGCTATAAGTTCGCGAGCGGCTGGGCGGCGAGCACCGCGCAGATGGGACGCTTCGCCGATATGATCGGCGTCGCGTCGCGCGACCTCCAGGAGCTCCAGGGCGCGGCTGAGCGCTATGGAATCGGGAAGGATGCGACGAACGGCGCGATCAGCAGCTTCGCGCAGAACGTGCACGATGCTCGCTACGGCCGAAACAATGAGGCGCTCGCGCTGATGATGCGCCTCGGCGTCAAGTTCCGGAAAGGCGCAGACGGCAACCTCGACTATTCCGCGATGCTTGCCGATACCTCGGACGCGCTCGCGCGCCAAAAGGATCCGCAGACGCGATTGATGATCGCGAACCGACTGGGGATCGCCGGCATGCTGCCGCTGCTCAGCAAGGGTAGCGGGACCCTTCAAGCCGAAAGGTCCGACGTCGCGAAGCACGGAGTGATGAACAGCGATGCCGATGTGGCAACCGCCGAGCACCTGAACCGCAACGCCGTCGTCATCGGCCAAATGGGAGATCGTCTCGCCCAACGAGCCAAGGCCCGCGACGCGGCTTTCTTCGACCGTCGTTCGGATAGCGCCGTTGGATTGGCACGGGACGCGGTCGACGGAAAGCTGAGCGCCAGCGTTGAGGAGCTCGGTCGATCCGTTGTTGGGCGATTCGTGCCCGCCGCGCAGACAATCAGCCAGGCCGCAGACAAGATGCTCGCAGCTGTTGGTGGGACGGCCCGCGGAATTGTTACAGATGCGCGATTTGGTACCGGGGCGGCAGGCATAGCCCACCTGATCGAGACCGTCGGCGAGCGCTCGAAGCAATGGCAGCATAGTAGCAAGGGCGCCATCGGCGTGATGCAACTGCTTCCCGATACCGCGCGCGCGGTCGCGAAGCGAAACGGCATAGAATTCGATGACCATCGCTTCAGGACAGACGCAGGCTACAATCGGATGTTGGGCACTCTCGAGGTCGGTCGACTCTGGAGCAAGTTTCACGACCCGGCGTTGGTGGCAGCTGCGTATAATGCCGGCGATGCGGTGCTCGACGCGGGAGGCTATCGAGACCGGCAGGGTCGCCATCACGAATCCTGGCTGAAGCGGATCGGTGATCCCCGCAAGGGCGAGATCAGCGATGCCGACTTCGCAGAGCGCATCCCATTCCCTGAAACGCGGGCCTACGTTAAGCGAGTGACCAATGCGGACCACCTACCCGTGAAGGTTGAAATCGCCTTCGTTAATGCTCCACCTGGGACGCGCGCCAAGGTGACGGCTGGTCGATCGGGGGCACCGGCGGTAAGCCACGCGATGGCCGAATGAGGGTTCTACGAATTTGGCTCGGGCCAGTTGACGACTGAGCCGATCTTTACTCGAAGGCCTCCGATCTCAAATCCGGCTGAATAATCCACGGGATCGAAACCATCCTTGGCCACATCGAACACGGCTACGTCGTTATATCCGACGCCGGGATTGAGGAAGCGGGGGTGGGGGCCGAAACCAGCCCGGCCGGAAACTTCCGCCTGCCGCCTCAGCTGGATCGTCTTTTCGCCATTTTCCAGTAGCTTCCGGTCCTTGTCATAACGAGCGAGTTCCGGGACGTCAGCAACGCCTATGACATCGCTGGTAGCGTTTGATATCGTGTACGAGACGACGAGCATAACCGCGCCAGGTGCAGGCGTTATAACTGGCCATCCTATGCCCTGGCTGCTCGCGACCTTCAAAATCTTGATATCGACGACGTTCGCATGGATCACGTTCCCGGCTTCCGCCGGGGGCGCCTCGTGAGAGGTTCGAGCCGCTCGCAGGACTGGCCTATGTTGCGCCGTGTTCGCGGCATAGGCGCTAACAGTGACTACGAGCGCCGCTCCAACAAACATTGCGTTTTTCAACTGAAATCCCTCCGCATCGCTTCGAATCGACCGCCTGCGCGGTGACTTCCTGCGAAGGCTAAACCCTGAAGGTCGGGAGTCCAGCGATGGCATTGCTCTCCGGCGGACTCCTGCCTGGGTCATTCCGAGGCGTGCCCTTCGGGGTCGTCTCTTCAGGCCTCGGCGGTGGGCGCCGGATCGCGCTGCATACCTATCCCGGACGCGACGAGCCGTGGGCGGAGGATATGGGGCGTGCGCCCCGCGTTTTCCGCCTCCGCGGGTTCCTCCTCGAGGATGACCTCGTCTATCTCGGCGGCCCGGTCGAGCTTCAGCGCGCGCTGCTCACCGCCGCGCTCGAGAAAAGCGGATCGGGCCTGCTCACGCATCCGACCGCCGGCATCGTCAATGTCTCGGTTCGGACATTCAGCATCTCCGAGGAGCTGGACGCGCAGCGCCGCTCCTCGGTCGAGGTCGAGTTCGTCGAAAGCGGCAAGCGCAGCTTCCCGACGATCCTGAGCGCGAGCAGCGGCCTCCTGACCGCGGCCAATCTATGCAAGGTCGCGCTGGCGGTCGACGGTGTTCGGCTGATCGCCGCGGCTGTCTCGGCCGGTGATCGCCGATCGGATATTTCGTCTGCAGCGACGACGTGGACGGGTCAGGTCGCAGGGTTGGGCAACGACGCCACAGCGCTCCATCGCCTCGCGGCGCAGCTGCCGGGTCAGTATGGGCGTTTCGCAGCGGGCGCGAACGCCGGCTTGCAGGGCCTGCGCGCCACGCCGTTCACCGCGACCACCACGATCGCGGACCTGGTCGGCATCGCGTCCGCAGATCGGGTCGCGATCGCGACCGCCTCGGCGGCCGTCGGCGCGGCGATCGATGGCGCGGACCTTTCGAACCCGACGACGATCCCGGCCGCGATCGCAGCGCTGGTCGACGCACTCTATGCGGCATGCGCGGATCCCGCGGACGCGATCCGGCTGCTGATCGAGGTGCTGACCTTCACGCCGCTCGGCTATACCGAATCGGCGAGCGCGGTCGCGGGCATGTTCCAGCGCGCCGCGGCGGCGGCGCTGACGACGGCCGTAGGCGATTACCAGCCGAGCAGCGCGGATGATGCCATGGCGCTCATGATCCGCGTCGCGGCCCTGCTCGACGATCTTGCGACCGAGGCTGCCGACGATGGCGATGACGATAGCTTCAACGCGCTCCGAGCCGCGCGCGTGTCGGTCGTGAAGGATCTGCGCGCGCGGGGCGGCTCGCTTGCGCAGATCACCGCTTTCACGACGGGCCGGCCCCTGCCGTCGCTCAATCTCGCGCAGCGCCTCTACCGCGATGCGACCCGTGCCGACCAGATGGTCGGCCAGGTCGCATGCATCCACCCGCTATTCATGCCGACCTCGTTCCAGGCGCTGTCGTCGTGACCGGCCGTCTCGTCGTCGATATCGCCGGCACGGACGCTGGGCCCGACGAGCTCGTGCTCGAGGTTAGCGGCAACAGGCTCTCGGGGTGGCAGGCGGTCGAGGTGACGCTTCGCGCCGAGGGCTTCCCGAACAGCTTCGAGATCTCGCTCTCTTCGAAAAACCCGGCGACCAGCAACGCCACCGTCGCGAGCGCCGGGCAGGCTTGCTCGGTCTCGCTCGGCAGTGACGTGGTCATCACCGGATATATCGACCGCGATATTCCCAGCGCCTCGAGCGGATCGCATATGATCACGATCGTCGGCCGCGGCGTGACGCAGGATCTGGTCGACTGCTCGGCCGAGTGGCCATCTGCCACGCTGCAGGGGACAGCGCTCGAGATCGCGACGAAGCTCGCGCAGCCTTACGGCATCACGGTCAAGCTCGCCGAGGGCGCCTCGGCCGGCGATCCGGTCCCGCCGATCTGCATCAACTACACCGACACTGGTGCGGCGACGATCCAGCGCGTGGCGCAGAACGCCGGCCTGCTCGCCTATGAGGATGGCACTGGTACGCTGGTGCTCGCAACCCTGGGGACGAAGCAGGCGGCCAGCGGCGTCGTCTATGGTCAGAATGTCCAGGCCTTCCAGGTCGAGAATAGCATGGACCAGCGCTATTCGGAGGTCGTTTGCTGCGCGCAGAGCCTCGACGCGATGGCTGAGCTGCGTGGCTCGGACTTCTTCGACACCGAGACCGATCCCAATGTGCCGCGCCATCGCCGACTGAATATCGTGATGGAGCAGGTCGCGCAGGATCCGCCCAAGTTCACGATCCAGAAGGCGAAGTGGGAGATCGCGCGGCGCGCAGGGCGCTCGACCGCCGTCACCGCGACCGTCGACAGCTGGCGCGACAGCGCGGGCGCGCTGTGGATGCCCAACACCCTGGTCCCCGTCGACGTCCCCGGACTGCGCCTCGACGACAAGACGCTGTGCATCTCGCAGGTGACGTTCCGCCGCTCGGATGAAGAAGGGACGACGGCCGTGCTTGTGATGATGCCCAAGTTCGCCTTCCTGCCCGAGCCGATCTCCCTGCTGCCGATCAACGCCGCCGACGCGATCGGGCCCGACAATGCTTGATCGCATCCGCAACCTCTTCGGCATCGGCCGGGTGACCCACATCGACGACAGCGGCGACCTGCAGCTTCTCCAGGTGACCGAGGGCAGCGCCGGCAAGGGCATCGGCGACCGGGTGACCGACAATGTCCGGCGGATCCTCGAATATGGCTTCTTCAGCGTCCCCCCTGTCGATAGCGAGGTGCTCGTCGCGCGCCGGAACGGCATGCGGACCATGCCGATCGTCATCGGCACGAGCCATCGCCCGTCGCGGCCGAAGAATATGCAGCCTGGCGATGCAGGGATCTACAACGGCGTCACCGGCGCGATCGTCCAGCTGACCGCCGACGGCCTCCTGATCGATTGCGCCGGCCTCGACGCGACAATCCAGAATTGCCCGACCGTCACCGTCCGCGCGACCGACGAGATCGTCTTTGATGCGCCGACGACGCGGATCCTCCACGATGCCACGATCGCCGGCAATCTGGACGTCTCGGGCACGATCACGGGCGATGGGATCGCGGTCGAGCTCGGCGCGCTGCGCGATGCCTACAACGCCCACAAGCATAGCGGCGTGAAGGCCGGCACCGACACCTCCGGCGCGACGGATCACAGCGTCTGATGGCTGACATCGCGACGATCTGGAACCCGTCGACCGGGACGGGTGACTGGCAGCTATCGACACCGTCGTGGCCGCTCTGGACCGACGAGAACGGCAACAGCATCTACGACGAGCAGGGCCGCGCCGAGGGCAACCCGTTCATCGCCGGCGACGGCCTGGTGTCGGGTGCCGATCTCTACACCGCGGTGCTGATCAGCCTGTTCACCGACGCGCAGGCCGATCCCGACGACATCATTCCGGACGGCACGACCAATCCGCGCGGATGGTGGGCGGGGTCGATCGGGTCGAAGCTCTGGCTGCGCGCGCGCTCGAAGGCGACGCCGACGACGCTCGCTTTGGTCAAGGCGGACATCGAGCAGGCGCTCCAATGGCTGATCGACGACGATGTCGTCGCATCGGTCGACGTCACCACGGAATGGACGATGCCGACGCTGCTCGGCGCGCGCGTCGTCCTGTCCCGGCAGGACGGGTCCAAGATCGCCGTCGCCTTCAGCCGGCTATGGGAGTCCGTGTAACATGCCCTTTTCCCGGCCGACGCTGACCGACCTACGGGGGCAGACCGCTGCCGACATCTCGGCGTCGCTCCCCGGAACCGATGCGCTGCTGCGCTATTCGAACCTCGGCATAATGGCCGAGGTCCTCGCGGCGCTCGCATACCTCCATTACGGCTATCTCGACTGGATCGCGCAGCAGTCGACCCCGTTCACCGCGACCGAGGAAGCGCTCGAGGGATGGGCGGCGCTGAAGGGCGTGACGCGCAACCCGGCGGTCCCAGCGTCCGGGACCGCATCCTTCCCGGCGACCAGCGGCACGATACCGGCTGGCACGCCGATCGCGCGCGCCGATGGCGTCAACTACGTGTCGACGGCGGACGCGACGGCCGCAGGCGGCCAGGTCATCGTCCCGATCGCCGCGACCGACGTCGGTGCGATCACGAATGCCGCGGTGGGCGTCGCCTTGACGCTCGGCATCGGCGTGTCGGGCGTCTCCGGCCAGGGCGTCGTCAGCGCTGCGGTGGGCGGCGGCGCCGATATCGAGACCGACGACGAACTGAAGAGCCGCATGCTGCTGGTCTATTCGTCGCCGCCCCAAGGCGGATCGATCGCCGACTATCAGGAATGGGCGGGCGAGGTGCCCGGCGTCACGCGCTGCTGGGTCAATCCGAGCGGAATGGGCCCGGGGACGATCGTGCTGCTGTTCATGATGGATGATGCCGAGGCGGCGCACGGCGGCTTCCCGCAAGGGACGGACGGCTGCGCGACGGCTGAGACGCGCGATACCGCGGCGACGGGTGACCAGCTCGCCCTCGCCAACGCCATCTTCGCAAAGCAGCCGGCAACCGCGCTCGTCTATGCCGTCGCGCCGACGCAGAACGCGATCGGGTTGACGATCGCCGGGCTGCTCGGCGCCAGCACGGCGACGAAGGCGGCTATCTCGGCGGCCGTCACCAAAGCGCTCCGCTTCTCCGCGGTGCCCGGCGGCGTCACCGATATCTCCGCGATCGAGGGTGCGATCGCAGCGGTCGCGGGGACCGCCGGCTTCGTCATCACCAATATCACCGCGTCGGCGGGCGTCGTTTCGCCGGGTGCGGCCGGCAACATCACCTCGAACGCCGGTGCGCTCCCGGTGCTCGGCGCCGTGGCCTATTCCTAATGCCCAGCCGCTACGCCGCCTCCGACTATGCGGCCGGCGCCGCGGCGCTGATGCCGACTGGCCGCGTCTGGCCGACCGATCAGGGCAGTCAGATCGGCGCGTTCCTTTCCGCGATCGGCCAGACATTCGCGCGCTCGGATGAAGCCGCCTCGGACCTTCTCGACGGCTCCTTGCCCGGCAACAACCCCGATCTGCTCGTCGAATGGGAGGAAGCCCTCGGGCTTCCAGATCCGTGCGCGGGCCTCAATCCGACGATCCCGCAGCGGGCCCGCCAGGTGCAGGCGCGCTTCATCGCCGGCGGCGGTCAGAGCCGGCAGCGGTTCATCGACTATGCGGCGGCGCTCGGTTTCACGATCCAGATCGCGAACTACGCACCGTTCCGCGCGGGACGCAGCAGCTGCATCGAGCCTTGCGCGGACGCGCAGTGGACCTTCGTCTGGGGCGTCCAGGTCATATCGAACGCCGGCGGCCTGTCTCCGCGCGTGCTCATGTGCGAGCTTAACGCGATCAAGCCGGCCGAGACGACGATCCTGATGGTCGGCGAGGGCGCCGCCTTCCTGACCGAAGATGGGCTCAATGCCTTCGTCAGCGAGACCGGCGACACGTTCGTCCTCGAATCATAATCGGCGCGAAGCCGCGGAGACTTCAACATGCGATGGATCAACTGGATCGCCGCCCTCGCGGCGGTGACGCTTGGCGCGTGCGCCCCCGCGATGGCCGCAGACGTCAAATTCTCGGCGCTCAGCGTGGCGAGCACGCTGACCGGCAACGAGCGGATGATCAGCGTCCAGGGCACGGGCTGCGCCGCGGGGACGGTGCCGTGCAGCAATGTGGTGATCACGCCCGTCCAGATCGTCACCTATGCCGATGGCACCATCGGCACGACCATCGGCCGTTCCATCCTGAATGCTGCGAGCGCCGGCACGATCCGGACGACCATCGGTGCCGCCGCATCCGGGACGAACAGCGATATCAACGTCCTGTCCGGCCTCACCACGCCGCTATCTGTTGGCCAGGGTGGCACGGGTGGCACCTCAGCGAGCGCCGCACGCACCGCGCTGGGCGCCGCGGCGTCTGGCGCAAACACTGATATCACGTCGATCACCGGCTCTGCGGCGCAGTGGACGACTGCCCGCACCCTATCGATGACCGGCGACGTCAGCTGGTCGCTTTCGCTCGACGGATCGTCGAACGTGACGGGCTCAGCGACGCTGGCTGCCGTCAATGCCAATATCGGCGGCTTTGGCGGCGCTACCGCGGTCCCGGTCCTCACGGTCGACGCAAAGGGCCGGGTCACGGCGATCACCACTGCCGCGATCAGCTACCTCGTCCCGAGCAACAACTTCTCCGAGATCACCAACCCTTCGCTCGCGCGCTCGAACATCGGCGCGGCGGGCACCGCCAACGTCCAGGTCTTCAACGCGAGCGGGACCTGGACGAAGCCGACAGGAGCGACCGCGGTCATCGTGATCGCGGTTGGTGCCGGCGGCGGCGGCGGGGGCGGAGCGCGCGGCGCAACGGGCGTCGCCCTGTCGGGCGGCGCGGGCGGCGGCGGGGCCTTCTGGGCGCGCTTCGAATCGGAGGCGTCCGTTCTCGGATCCACCGAGACCGTGACCGTTGGTACGGCCGGTACCGCCGGCGCGGGCGCATCGGCGGACGGCGCGGGCGCAAATGGCGGCGCAGGCGGCAACAGCAGCTTTGGTGCGTGGGTGACGGGCTATGGCGGCGGCGGCGGATCGGGCGGCGGCGTCGGCATCGTCGCCTCGAGCGGCGGCGGCGCGGGCTCCTTTTCCGCGGGCGGGACGGGATCGGGCACGACCGTCGGGACGATCGGCAATGTCGGCGGTGCTGCTGGCGTCACGACGGCCGGCACCAACGGGACGATCGGCGGCGGGTCCGGCGCGGGATCGGTGGCAGCCGGCACGCTCGGTACCAGCGGCGGCAGCGGCGGCTACGGCGCTGGCGGCGGCGGATCGGGGGGCGGCCTCACATCGGCGGACGCGGCCAGCACCGGCGGCGCGGGTGGTCGCTCCTTCGGCAGCACGACAGGCGGCGGGGCGACCGGCGCGAGCGGCGGTGGCGCGGGCGGTACGCGCTCGGCGAGCAACGTGCATCTCGCGGGTTCCGGCGGCGGCGGCGGCGGATCGTCGACCACTACGGCGGGCGGCGCGGGTGGCGCGGGGCAATCGCCCGGCGGTGGTGGCGGCGGCGGCGGGAGCGCCCGCACCGGTTTCAGCGGCGGGAATGGCGGCGCGGGCGGCGCGGGCCAGGTCGTCGTGATCACCTATTTCTGACGGCTCAGACCTCGTCCTTCAACATTTCCAGCATCTGAGGTCCCCATGCATCGCATCGACAGTTCGACGGCGGCGGCCACGCTGCCGGCGCCGGCGGCCGCCGGCACGCCCGGCTACTTCACTGCCGGAAACCCAGCGGCCGGCATTCCCCCGACCTCATTGACGAACGACTTCTTCAACGCGCTGCAGGAAGAGATCGTCGCCGTCCTCGCAGCTGCGGGAATCGCGCCCGACAAGACGAACAACGGCCAGCTGCTGGCTGCAATTCGCGTGCTGGTGGGCGGGGGAGGTACGAGCGGGTCGAACGCAAACGGATATTGGGAGAAGCGCGCGACCAATATCATGGAGCAATGGGGGGTCATTGCTTCGGCATCCTCCACCGAAGGGGTCGTTGCGGTCGTCTTCCCGGTCCCATTCGCCGATACGAGCTACGTCGTCTCGCCGGTCGGCTTCATCAATGCCGCGTCCCAATACAAGGACACCTGGCCGCAGATCATCGAGAACTCGAAAACGGTCAACGGCTTCTCTGTCCAATACCAGAACCCCGCAGACGCGGGCACCGCGACCTACGGCCTCGACGGCGTCGAGTGGCGCGCGATCGGGAAGTGGAGCTGATCATGACGACTGCCGCACCTCCCGCGAACACGATCGCATCCTATCCGCCAATCGCGCACGCCCTCGACGGGTCCGAGGCGATGCCGATCTGGCAGGATGGCGGCCAGAAGCGCGTCACGCCCGCACAGATCGGCGCGTTCGCCGGCGCATTCGGGTCGCAGCAGATTTCCGACGCGCTCGCCGCGGCGCAGGCGTCGATCGACGCCCAGATCGCCGAGGCGGAGGGCTATGCGGGGCAAGCGCAGGGCTTCGATACCGCGGCGGGCCTGCAGGCGGACCGGGCGACACAGCAAGCGGCCCTCGCCGCGCTCAGCGCCGCGTCTCTCGCGCCGATCATCGCATCGCTCTGGTCGTTCATCAACACGCAGTCGATCCAGATCGAGGCGCTTAACGCCAGCGCTGGCTTCCTCGCCAGCAAGCAGCCCGCGCCGGTCGCCGGCGATCTGATCGATGCCGAGATCATGGGCGACACCGGCCTGTCGTTCAGCAATGCGGCGGCCGTCCCCTATGTCGGCGGCTCCGGCGTGCCTTCGAGCGGCAAGATGCTGCGGCTGCGCTTCAAGGGCATCGGCCCGTCCGCCACCTTCGACGCGACCAAGGCGTCGCTTGCGACGAGCCAGCCCGGGTTCGGCAAGGACAAGATCTGGCGTGCGTCCAACTTCACGAACCTCCTGTCGATCACGGGGCTCTATCGCCAGGCGAACCTCAACAGCGCGGTCAAGCTGGTCAATCAGGTCGGCGCCGATCTGGACGTCTACTGCGCGATCTCCGACTATGTGTTCTACCTCGACCACGTCTATTCGCTGACCGTCCAGGCGGGCTTCTATGGCGCCTGCACGAGCAGCACGATCGCGGTCGTCAAGAACAACAGCACGCGCCCATACGAGATGCCCGTCGTCGACCTGATCGGCTCGGGCCCCTTCCTACGCATGCCGTCGACCGGCCTCTACTCCGAATGGGCAGTCTGGCACCACGCCGCCCGCAATGGCCAGACGGTCGCGGCGGTCGACATCTATGTCACCGACAACCCGGCGGGCGGCGGCAATATCAGCACCGTCTCGACCAATTCGATGATCGATGCGACCAAGGTGACAGGCCCGTATCACGTGCCGGTTTTCGCCGGGACCGTA
>CAIQHF010000023.1 GCA_903871605.1 uncultured Sphingomonadaceae bacterium | reverse complement strand
GCCGCAAATCATCCCCATCAAAGTCCGAACGCAGATCGATCGCCGCTGCCATCGCAAGCCTCCTCCAGCCTACGATGTTGAATCAGATCGAACCCGGTTTGGGAATCCCCGACGTGAGTCAGCCTCACGCGGATTTGGTATTACCTGGTAGTTGACCAAATGCGCCGTCCCCTTGGCATCGACGAGGAAGAGCGGCGCTCGGATTTCGCCACCTTCCATGACAGTCGCGGCCTGGGTAGCCTTCGCCCTGTCCACCGCATGAGCCAGTTGCCCCGCCGGATCGGGGATCGCTTGGCTTTCGCCGACCGAGGAATGACGCAGCCCACAACGTGCTTGACGTCTGCCTGCGACCCGATCAATCTTTCTTCATGCAGTGGCCCCATAGATTTCACACCGCCCCGGCGCTCGCTGGATTCCTCCTTCTTGTGCTGACCAGCTGCAACAATCGCCCGACCAACATCGGCGCTGATGACAGTGACGACATGAAAACGCAGCTCGCCAAAGCGAAACCAGTCGAGCTGCCACCGTCGATCCTGTTGGCCAAAACGTTCCGATGCAAAGACAATAGCGTCATAACGCTCGACTTCTATTCCGACGGTAAAAGCGTAGGCGTCCATCCAAAGCCCGGCACCCGTGCGACAGTCGCTAAGGCAGACGCCTCCGGGCAGCCAATGACGACCGCCGACGGGGCCTACACGGTGTCGGGTGGGCCTAACGACAAGTCGGTCGCCATCACGATGCCGGGCAAGGACAAGCAGGCTTGCGACAGCGCGTAGACTAGAGCGATCGCGCCGGGCGTTACCTCGGGCGTTTCATTCCCCGCCCTTTGCCTAGCTCGTAAATGGTACAGCGGATAGCTGGTCGGCCGTCTCGATCCGAGCGAATGTTGGCAACTCTTCGCGAAGATAGGCGGAGACCGCAATTTTCATTCGTGCGCCCATCTCGCGCGAATTTGGATCGCCATTCGAGACCGATGCGGTAAGAACGCAAGATTTTGTGTTTTGGTGAGCGGAATCAGGCCGCCGAAGCAGCTTTCTCTTCACCAATAGTTTCCCTCTCAGCACCGAGGAATCGGCTGGATATTCAGGCATCTCCGTTGCTGCCGATATCCCAAGCAGGGCGAACAGGTTTGGCCGCGGACGATGTTGGCGGCGGACCTGGCTGGCCACCGTCTACCAGCCGCCCGAAGCAAAGGTCTGCAGCGATACATCAGGTTGTTTGAATCGCTGCGGGACGCCGGAGAAGCATATAGACCTACGGACCAGTGACCCGGGTCCTCGTGGCAACCTTGTGCTGTATTTCTGCGGCCTTCGTGGTGGCAAGTTCCGCCGGCCAAGGCGAGAAGGTATAGGTCGAGGAAAATCTCGAACGGAAGGCTGAGCGAGGCAGCGGATACACAAAGCCCCATTTAGTCGGAACGACCAAGGTCAAATCGTCCTGTCATCTGATCATGTGCCACAGGACCGGAAGCGTTTCGAAATTTATCTAGAAGAGTTTTTTAGAGCTTGGACGTCAGCTCGGGGACGATCTTGAACAGGTCACCGACCAAGCCGATGTCGGCGACCTGGAAGATCGGCGCATCCTCATCCTTGTTGATCGCGATGATCGTCTTCGAGTCCTTCATGCCCGCGAGATGCTGGATCGCTCCCGAAATGCCGACTGCCATATAGACTTCGGGTGCGACGATCTTGCCGGTCTGGCCGACCTGATAGTCGTTGGGCACATAGCCCGCGTCGACCGCGGCGCGCGACGCGCCGACACCGGCACCGAGCTTGTCGGCGAGCGGCTCGATGATCGAATGGAAGTTCTCGCTGTTCTGCAGCGCGCGGCCACCCGAGACGATGATCTTGGCCGAGGTCAGCTCGGGCCGCTCGGACTTGCTGATCTCCTGGCCAATGAAGGTCGCGCCGCCGGCATCGCCCGCCGACGACACCGCCTCGATCTCGCCGGTGCCACCCTCGCGCGCGGCCTTCTCGAAGCTCGTGCCGCGGACCGTGATGACCAGCTTGGCCTCGCTCGATTTGACCGTCGCGATCGCATTGCCCGCATAGATCGGGCGGGTGAAGGTGGCGTCGCCCTCGACCGACAGGATCTCGCTGATCTGCATCACGTCGAGCAGGGCGGCCACGCGCGGTGCGATATTCTTGCCGTTGGCGGTGGCGGGCGCGAGGAAGGCGTCGTGATGTCCCATCAGCTCGACCACCAGCGTCGCGACCGCCTCGGGCAGCGCATATGCATAGGTGGCGCCCTCGGCGACATGCACCTTGCCGACGCCGGCGATCTTGGCGGCGGCCTCGGCGACCGGGCCGACGCCTTCGCCGGCGACCAGCAGATGGACCTCGCCGAGCTTGCTCGCGGCGGTCACGCAAGCCAGCGTCGCATCCTTGACCTGGCCAGCGTCATGCTCGACCCACACCAGCGTCTTCATGCTGCGACTCCCATCGCCTTGAGTTTGGCCATCAGCTCGTCGACGTCGGCGACCTTGATACCCGCGACGCGCTTGGGCGGCTCGGAGACCTTGACCGTCTCGATCCGCGGCGTGGTGTCGACGCCGTAGTCGGCGGGCGTCTTGTTCGCGAGCGGCTTGGATTTCGCCTTCATGATGTTGGGCAGCGAGGCGTAGCGCGGCTCGTTGAGGCGCAGGTCGGTGGTGACGATCGCGGGGATTGCCAGCTTGACCGTCTCGAGCCCGCCGTCGACCTCGCGCGTCACGGTGACCGAGTCACCCTCGACCTCGACCTTGGAAGCGAAGGTGCCCTGCGGGCGGCCCATCAACGCGGCGAGCATCTGGCCGGTCTGGTTGCTGTCGTCGTCGATCGCCTGCTTGCCAAGGATTTACCAGCATCGAGATCGGCATGACCTTGCTGACCGGGACCGATGTGTTGACCGTCGGCGCGGTCGATGAGCGAATGCGATCGCCAACCGACACAACTTGCTTAACCAGTCGCAAGTGTTTGAAAGGCCAATTCCTCACCGAAAAAGCGAGCTCGACCAGCCGAATGGAAGGCCGGGCGAGCTCAGTGCCCAACAGGTCGGGTGCGGAGAATCCTACGCCCTTAGAAATGGTAGGTTACCGACCCTCCGAATTCCGAAGGCGCGCCGTACACGGCTCGGCTCGCAAACGTATCCGTGAAGTTTTGAGTAAAATATTTCGTGTTCGTGACATTGGTTCCGTAAACCGACAGGTCCAGCTTCTTCGACGGATCTGTCCATGTCGCCTTCAGATTGAGGAGAATGTAGCGCTTCTGGGGAAGCTCCTCGACCGAGTCGAAGTAGAAGTGCGAGGTGTAGAACAGGTTCGCATCGAGAGCGAGCCGGCCGCCTGCGAGATCGATCCCATAGTCGCCGCCGACACTGCCGGCAAAACGCGGCGTGCGCGCGACGGGGAAGCCGTTAGCATTGACGTTGATCGTGTTGAACTCACCATAGGTCGCGCTGGTCGGATTGAGATCCTGCTGGAAACCGATCGCGTTGGTGAAGTTCGAATATTTGGCGTGCGTGTAGGCAGCGCTGGCATTAACGCTGAAGCTTCGCGTTAGCTGCAGACTAAGATCGCCGTCGACGCCGTAGATATGGGCCGCCGCAGCGTTCCGCGTGATGCTAACGCCATTTGCGCCATAAGAGGTGACCTGGATGTCCCGGTAATTGTAATAATAGCCGGCGACGTTGAAGCGCAGGATCCGATTGGCGATCTTGTATCCCGCTTCGTAAGCATCGATATGCTCAGGCTTTACAGGAAGATTGTTGAATGCAGAGCCTGGCAACGTTCCTGCTTTGTATCCCTGGGTAAAGGAAGCGTAGACGTTGGACTGCGGGTTCAATTGATAGCGGACGACGCCGCGCGCGGAAAAGTTGTGGAAGCTGACCTTAGTTCCGCTGATCAGATCCGCCGGAAACAGATCATAGGCGAGCTTTGGATGATCGATGCTGTAGCGGCCACCGGCGGTGAGGAAGAGATTGTCGACAATCTCGTAGGTGCCATCCGCGAAGACTGCGTAGGAATCGAGCGTGTTCTTCGACGTGAACAAGGGATTGTACGGACCGCCGTCAAACTGTGTCGAGGTCGCCGTATTGGTGTTGTAATCGTAGACGTCGGTGAGGTGCATGTAGAAACCGCCGACGACCCAGTTGAACCGGCCACCGCTCTTCGACGACAGATCGATCTCCTGCGTGAAGGTCTTGTCGGGAATCTTCCACTGCGCCCCATAGATGTTCGCAGGCGTGTCGTCATATTCCAGACCCTGGGATACGCTGTCCTTACGATAGCCCGTATAGGAGGTGATGTCCGCGAAGCCGAGGTCGGCGCGACTCGTCAGCGTGATCGAATCTGACTTCAGGCGCATGAAGTCGGGCGCGTTGTTCGAAATCTCTCCGCGGCCGGTCGCAATCACGTTGCCGGGAACAATGCTGCCGATCGTGTGGCCATCGCGTGCGACCGTCTCGTTGACGGTCGGGTCGTTGGTATAGCTGTGAGAATAGGCAAGCAGGAAGCTGACGCCGTTGGCTGGTTTCCAGAGCAGCTTGGGACGGAAGGAATAATCGCGGAACTGCCCCGCATCCTTGTCGCCCGTCACGATGTTCCGGATATAGCCGTTGCCGTACTCATAAGCCGCACCCAGGCTCACCGCCAGCGTATCGGTCAGCCCGGTCGTCCCGTAAAAGGCGGTGCTAACGTGATCGTAGGAGCCATAGCCGGCGCGAAAAAGACCGGACGTCTCTTGTTCCGGCTGCCTGGTGTTGATCTGGATCGCGCCGCCGGTCGCGTTGTAGCCGAATAGTGTACCCTGCGGCCCCTTGAGGACGTTGACGCTCTCGAGGTCGACCAGGTTGATGTCTGACGCGGTCGGGCTCGGAATATAAAAGCCGTCAACATAGATCGGGATGTTGGAGATGAAGCCGGGGCCTGCCACTTCGCTGCCGACACCACGGATCGTCGGTTGGATGGTGTTCCCCGAATAGTCGATGCGCAGCGCGGGCACACTTTGCGACAGCTGGGAGACCTGCGCGATGCTGCGCTGCGACAACTGCGCCGCCGTCACTGCCGAAATCGAGATCGGGACGTTCTGGAGCTTTTCCGAGCGCTTCTGTGCCGTCACGACGATCTCGCCGCCGGCCGATCCGGTCGCCGCCGGGGCGGCATCCTGTACATCGTTTCCCGACGTTGCCGACGTTGCCGCCGCTGCCGCCGCTGCCGGCTGAGCGGCGGTCAGCGGAACCTGGTTGCTGTTAGCCTGCGCAAAGGCAGCGGTAGGGAGAAGTGCTACGAATGCAGAGAGGCTACCGCCAACCAGCAGCTGGTTTCGAAGCGAGCAAGCCCGCCCGGCGCTGATATTCTTCATAACCCCTCCTCGATGATGTGGGCGGTATTCGCCCATCCGTTCGTTGTGCGTCCACTTGATATTCTTAGTGTCGGATACTGTCAATTACTCGATGTCCGCACTGGACGTCACGCACATCAGGCCTATCTTACTGATATGTCGCCCTAATTATCGACGATTGTCACTGCGGGGCTCAGCAATGGTGTGTCCGCGACGACACGGTCGACCACGAATGTGCAATAACGATCTTGTGTGCGGTATACGCACAACGCTAATTTGGTATTGGTCCTACAGGCGCAGTACCACAGAGCGCGCCGCTCTATAGCCGGCGCGTTCCATTCGAATGCATGGCCCGCAAAGTGGCGCAAAGAGGACGAACGCTGGGCGCCTCCCAGTATCAGGCCGCCGCGGGAGGCAAGTGATCGGGCCGACCGCCGAGTAGGATCGTCTTGGTCTCGAGATAGGGATAGAGACCCTCGACCCCACCTTCTCGCCCGACACCCGATTGCTTGAAGCCACCAAAGGCGATCGAAAAGTCGGTGAGATGGCCATTATGCCCCACCGTGCCGGTACGCAGTTCGCGTGCGACTGCATAGGCGCGGTCGACGTCGTTGGTGAACACGGCACCGTTGAGCCCGAATTGAGAATCATTGGCGATGCGCACCGCATCGGCTTCGTCCTTGGCCGGGATCACCGACACGACGGGGCCGAAGATCTCCTCCTGCGCGATCGCCGCGCTGTTATCCACCCCTGCAAACACGGTCGGCTCGATGAAAAAGCCGCGGTCGAGATGTGCCGGCCGGCCGCCGCCGCCGGCGACGCGATAGCCGTCGGCCTTGCCGCGATCGATGTAGGCCTGGACACGGTCGCGCTGTCCCCGCGTCGCGACTGGCCCCATCTGCGTCACCGGGTCGAAAGGATCACCGACCACCACCTGCGCGAAGGCCGCCGCGAGAGCATTTGCCATCTGATCTGCGCGATGCACGGGCACGACGATGCGCGTCAGCGCCGCGCAGACCTGCCCCGTCATGTCGCAGGCACGTGCGGCAAGCTCCTTTGCCGCCGCCTCGACGTCGTAATCGTCGAGGATGATCGCCGCCGATTTGCCGCCCAGTTCGAGCGTATAGCGCGCCATCCGTCCGCCCAAAATCGAGGCGATGCGGCAGCCGGTCGCCGAAGAGCCGGTAAAGCTGATCTTGTCGATTCCCGCATTGTTGACCAGCGCCTCGGACGCCTCGCGATCCGCGATGACGACGTTGATGACGCCCTTGGGCAGCCCGATAGCCTCTGCGGCTTCCGCCATGAGCAGCGCGTGTCCTGGAGCTTCGGGCGAGCCCTTGATCACCACCGTGCAGCCCGCGATCAGCGCCGGCGCAACCTTGAACGCGGTGATCATGATCGGCCCGTTCCACGGGATGATCGCGCCGACCACGCCGACCGGCTCGCGCACCAGCAGACCCAGCTTCGCGCCCGAAACGGTCTTCCGCTCTTCCTCGAAGGGAAAAGTCTCAGCGAGGCCGGCATAATAACGGTAGAAATCTCCGGCGCCCGGCGCGACCGCGCTCGCGATCGAATGGAGGATGCCCATTTCATTGGGCCAGATCTGCGCGATATCGGCGGCGCGCCTGGTCAGTTCATCGGCGAGACGGTTCATCCAGACGGCCCGCTCCTTGTGGCTCATCCGCGGCCAAGGGCCGGCATCGAATGCCTCACGAGCGGCCGCCACGGCCCGATTGACGTCCGCCCCTTGGGCATTGGCCACCTGGACGTAAAGTTCTTCTGTGCCAGGGGAGAAGACGTCAATCAGCGCGTCGGACGAAGGATCGACCCATTCGCCCGCGATGAATATGCGGCGCGGGTCCTTGAGCGGAACGTGAAGCTTGCTGGCCATCTGCCTCTCCGGGGCTGCGGGCGTAGAAGTTCGATAATCGCCCTTGCGTTCAATTATCGCCATCTTTAGCCATCGCATCACAGGTGGCAAGAGCTGAACTGGAGAACGCGATGAGCACAACACGATCCGCAATCGTAACGGGCGGAGCAAGCGGGATCGGCAAGGCCTGCGTCGAAGGGCTGGTGGCAGATGGTTGGTCGGTGACGATCGCCGACCTGAGCGACGCGGGCGAGACGATGGCCGCGTCGATCCGCAACTCAGGCGGCGAAGCGCAGTTCGTCAGAACGGACGTTTCGGAAGAGGACAGTGTGCGCGCGATGGTCGAGGCAGCGGTCTCCACTTACGGCCAGCTCCATGGTGCGATCAATTGTGCTGGGATCGCCGGCTGTTCCAAGCCAATTCACGAGATTTCGATCGACGAATGGGACCGCGTCCATCGTATCAACCTGCGCGGCATGTTCTTCTGCCTGAAATATGAGGTGGCGGCGATGTGGCCGCACAAGCATGGATCGGTGGTGGCGATCTCGTCCGCGGCGGCGATCAAGGGGCTGCCCTGGAGCTCGGACTATTGCGGCTCGAAAGCCGGCGTCGACGGCATGGTCCGCGGCGCGGCGATGGACTGCGCCGAGCAGAATATCCGCGTCAACGCAATCCTGCCCGGCGCGACCGTGACCCCGCTTGCGATGGGATCGAGCAACGCCAACCCCGCGCTTGCCAAGACGCGAACGCGGCCAATGGGGCGGATGGCGGACCCGTCCGAGATTGCGTCCGCGGCAATCTGGATGCTGTCCGACGGCGCGACCTTTACCACGGGCATTTCGATGCCCGTCGACGGCGGTATGGTGATTGCCTAGCCGCTGCTGAGCCAAGACCCGATCGTCAGGATCGGATCTTGGCTCAGAAACTTTGGTCTTACCCGTTTTCGGAGGCGTCAAGTGATCCCGCTCGATTGGAAGATCTAGGCCCGGGCCAATAGCGCGAGGGCCGTTGCGACGTGCATGTCCTCGACCATGCGATCGCGGAAGCGGACCGCGCCGCCGCTCGCCGCCGCGATCAGCGCGCGCGCGTCCTCAATCTCCATTTCGTCGGGACTGAAGGCGCGGTTGGCGATTTCGACTTGGCTAGGATGGATCAGCGTCTTGCCGTCAAATCCCCACGCGCGGCCCTCGCGGCACTCCGCCGCCAGCCCCTCAGGGTCCTCAAGCCGGTTCCAGACGCCATCGAGCA
This sequence comes from uncultured Sphingomonadaceae bacterium, assembly GCA_903871605.1. Lineage (GTDB taxonomy): Bacteria > Pseudomonadota > Alphaproteobacteria > Sphingomonadales > Sphingomonadaceae > Solisphingomonas. The sequence goes on along the minus strand of CAIQHF010000023.1, from coordinate 49,514 downwards.
CGAAGATGTCGGCAGCGCGCGCGGCGAGCACGATCGTCTGCAGAGCCAGCGACAACCCACCGCGCCCGGAGGCCGGCGGCAGACGCAGCGCGTGCGCGATGTCGTTGGTCCCCGCGATCAGCCCCGCGACACCCGGCGCTGCTGCGATCGCGGCGGCCGCAAGCAGTCCCGCCGGAGTCTCGATCATCGCCAACACCGGCTTTCCGATCGCCGCAACGACGCGCGAGACGGCTTCCACGCTTTCGACCTTAGGAATGACGATCGCGGCCGCGGCGCAACCAGATGTGGCTGCGACGTCGGCCGCGTGGAAGGCGCTGTCGGCTGCATTGATGCGGATCGTAGCGATGCGCTTGCCGAATCCCTCTTCCATGGCGGCAACCGCGGCGCCGCGCGCCGCATCCTTGTCGGCATCGCGCACCGCATCCTCGAGATCAAGGATCACCATGTCGGTCGGGAGCGTCCGCGCCTTAGCCAGCGCGCGCGCATTCGAAGCAGGTAGATAGAGCGCCGAACGCGGTGCGAGCGGGCTGAGCAGCTGGGGCATCGCTTCGATCCTGTGTTGTGAGCCTACAGCGCCTTGGCGGCGGCACGCGCTGCGTCATATCCGGCCACCAGTCGCTCGACGATCTCAGCAACGGGTGGCGCATCGACGATAGAGCCGACGCCATGCCCTCCGCTCCAGATGTCGCGCCACGGCTTGAGGCCCTCGGGCAAATCGGGCTTGAAAACGCCGAGCCGCTCGGGGAGCGCATCGGGGTCAAGCCCGGCGCGCGCAATCGAACCGCGCAGGAAGTTCGCGGGCAGACCCGAAACGCGCTCGGTGGTGACGACGTCCGCCATCGTCTCAGACACGAGAAGCTGCTTATAAGCGTCGGACGCTAACGACTCTCGCGAGGCGGCAAAACGTGTCCCCATATAGACGAGGTCCGCACCGAGCGCGCGCGCTGCCAACACCCCGCGACCGTCGGATATCCCGCCGCCGAGCAGGATTGGCCCGTTCCAAAATTCGCGCAGTTGGGACACGAACGCGAATGGATTGGCGACGCCGGTATGGCCACCCGCCCCCGCCGTGACCAGGATCAGGCCGTCGACCCCGGCCTCAATCGCCTTGCGGGCGTGGCGGACCGTTGTGACGTCGTGAAAGACCAGCCCGCCGAAGGCGTGGACGCGGGCAACGGCTTCGGCGGGCTGACCAACGCTAGTTATGACGACAGGCGGTTTGACCGCCTGAATTAGTGCCAAGTCGTCGAGATAGCGCGGCGATCCCGTGCCCTGGACGATGAGATTGACTGCGTAGGGAAAATCGGCGAGCGCGCCCTCGATCCTCCCAAGCCATTCCCTGAGTTCATCGGTAGAACGCGCATTGAGCGCGGGGAACGCGCCGAGAATACCGGCGCACCCCGCCGCGATCACAAGATCGGGGCCGGAGACGAGGAACATCGGCGCAGCCACCACAGGCAGCCGCAACCTCGCCTTCAAATCGTCGAAAGTCATGCTTATTGGCGCTCCAGGCAGTCGGTTACGGCATCCTGAAACATGCGGATCTGGACCTCCATGCCGCCGATCTGCACCTCCTTGAGCGTTCCCGAAGCCAGTCCCGCATGACACATCGCAGCCGCCCAATAATCCTCCTCGGCGAACACCTGGGTCATCAGTTCGAGCGAGCGCTTGAGCCGGTCCTCGGCGCGTTCGGTGGTCGGCTTGTCGTGCGCCAGCAGGTAATAATCGACGACACATTCGTCGACCGAGATCGGGCGGACTACGCCCAGGCTCGTATAATGCGGGCTGACGACGATGATGCCGTTAGGAAAGCCGATATACGAAAACACCATGATCCAGCGTAGTTCGTCATGCCGACGCGTGATCAGCTTGCGCTCGAAATTGGCACGGTGCGCGGCGTTACGGATGTGCGACCCTATGCGGTCGATCTGGTTTTCGGAATCGACCGAGAACTGCGCGAGCGAATCCTTGTGCAGCCGGGTGACGTGATAACTGTCGAGCATCGAGTCCATGACCAGCTTCCAGTTCGCCTTCACCGGGAAGCTGGCATGGTCGTAGAGCCAGGCGCGATCAAGACCGAGCGCGGACAAATCCTCGGCGAGTTCGCCATCGACGGTCGAGAAATCATACGACTTCTCGGGATCGAGACCGACCCAGATGAGACCGCCCGCCTCGCGCGAGGGCAGTTCGAGCAGGCCGAGTTCGGACTTGGGCAGGCCTGGAAAGGTTTCCGAACGCGGCAGACCGATCAGCTTGCCGTCGAGATCGTAGGTCCAGGCGTGATAGGGGCAGACAATCCGCGGTGCCTTCTCGGTCTTGTCCGAGGTGCACAGCTTCATCCCGCGATGACGGCAGACATTGGCGAAGGCCTTGGCGACCCCTGCCTTGTTACGGGTGAGCAGCACGGGCATGCCGGCGATCGTCACCTGATGATAGGATTTGGCCTCGGGCAGCAATGCCGACGGTGCAGCGATCACGGGAACGCCCTTCCACACCGCCTTCAGTTCGGCCTCGTAGCGGGTCGGATCGGTATAGTTGGACGCCGGAATCGCGTCGCGAACCTCGGGATAGTGGCAATCTGCCAGCTCGGGCATCGCGTCAAGCAAGCGTGCCTGGCCCGGCGTGACCTCACCCGCGACGGAGGCGCGGTCGTCGACGATCTGATCCATATTATCCTCCACTCAAACGGTAATCGGCTTTGGTTCGGGCGCCACCGCCCGATCGCGCTCGCCGAAGGCATAACGGCCCGCACGTTCCTTGTGCGCGGTCGAACTACCGTGAAGCTGCTGACCGAGCTTTGCGCGCTTCAGGAAGAGATGACAGGGATGCTCCCAGGTGAAGCCGATTCCGCCGTGCAACTGCACCGCGTCGCCCGCGAATGCGGCGAAGATGTCGCACGCATAGGCCTTGGCCTCGGACGCGGCCGCCGATGCCGCCGGCCCTCCGTCGCCCGAGGCGAGCAGCGCCGCGACATGGCGAGAGAGCGCCGTCGCTGCCTCGATCTTGACCTTCCAGTCCGCCACCCGGTGCTTGAGCGCCTGGAACGAGCCGATCGGGCGACCGAACTGCTCGCGGATCTTCAGATACTCGACGGTGCGATCGAGCAGCGCGGCAGACGCGCCGACGGCGTCGCACGCGAGCGCCATCGCGGCGTGATCGTCGAGCATGTCCCAATCAGCAAGATCAAGCGACAACAGTGCAGCGGGCGGCAGCGGCACGCCTTTGAGCTCGATACGGCCGATGCTGCGCGTCAGATCGACGATCGGACGCGGGACGACCGTGACGCCAGGCGAACCGGCGGGAACAAGCGCCAGGGCGATGCCGTCGGCGCTGCGCACGGGCAGCAGCAGCAGGTTCGCGACATCGGCGAAGGCGACATGATCGATCGTGCCGGAGAGGCGCCCGCCGGCGTCGAGCGTCGCCACGCCGCCATCGCTCGGAAGCGAGAGCGCAGCGAGGCAATCGCCCGCCGCGATCGCCGGCAGCCACTGATCGCGAACGGCCGTGTCGCCATAGCGCCCGATCACGACCGCCGCGAGCATGGTCGGAAGCACCGGCACCGGAGCGAGTTCGCGGCCGAGTTCTTCGTAGAGCACACCGAGATGCGCGACACCCTGGTCAAGCCCGCCCTGCACCTCGGGGATCGCGAGACCGAGCCAGCCGAGTGCAGCCATTTCGGCCCATAGCGCGCGATCGAGCCCGCGCCCCTCCTCGCCCGGAATTGCAAACGCGTCGCCGCGACGATCTGCAAGCACATCGCGCACCGCCCCGCGCAATTCGGCGAGATCGAGCATTTCGGTCAGGGGCGCCGTCACAGCCCGGCCACCCGCGCGGGCACGGCATCCACCTCAGATCCAGCTTCCGTCCAGCGCCGCTCGGCGATCGCCAATGCCGAAGCCGACAGCCCGCCCGCCTCCGCTTGAAGCGCCCGGATCCGGTAGGTCCAGAAATGCAGCAGATGTTCGATGGTGACGCCCATCCCGCCATGGAATTGGTGGAGATCGAACATCAGCGACTGGATGCCCGTCTGCGCGAAGCAGGCGGCGATCGCGGCGTCGCTCTCGGCTCCGCTCCAGGCCGCTTTCATCGTCAGATAATAGAGCGACTTGGCCCAACCATGGCGCTGAACCAGCCGGTGCTGGACCGATTGGAACGAACCGACCGGGCGGCCGAACACATGACGTTGCTTCACATAATCGATGGTGAAGGCGATCGCGGCGTCGGCGGCGCCTGCCATCTCGGCGGCAATACCGACACGCCACCATTGCCGCATTGCCGCGCCCGCGCCCGGCAGACGCCGCGCAGACGACAGATCCGGGCGTTCGGCGAAACGGCCATAAGGGAAAGCGAAGATGCTATCGACCGAGTCTATCGCGAAGCCGGCGAGCGGCAGCAACGCGACGTCCTCGCCGCAATCGACGAGCAGCGTGCCCGAGATCGACAAGTTTCGGATCGCCTTTCCGAGGTCGCGCCGATCAACGAGCGCAACGGGACCCTCGATGCGCAGATCGGGGAGCAGCAACGGCGCGACGAGTCCGCATCCGATCGTATCGAGCGCGGCAATCCCCTTCCCCGCCTCAAACACGACGAGCGCCGCCTCCAGCGGGCCGATCTCGCGCGCGGCGTCGAGAAATCCGCTTTCGCCGAGCAGTGTCTGCAGCCCTGCATCATGCCAGGCGTAGCTCAGCCGCCGCTCCTGAGGCAGTTCGGCATGATCCTGCATTATATCCTGCAGCGCGGCGACCAGCGCCTGCTGTTCTTCGGTCAGCTGCAGATCCATATCAAACCCTCGGCAGGCCCAGCCCGCGTTGCGCGACCAGGTCCAGCTGTATTTCGTTGGTGCCGCCGGTAATACCCGCCGGCACATTGATGCGGTAATAGTCTTCGAGCAGCACGTCGCCGCCCGCCAGGCAGTCCGGAACATGCTCGGCGATGAAGTTCATCAGATCCGACACCGCATCGAGCGCGACGACCCGCGACAGGTTCGCGTCGGTGCTAGGCGGCATCTGCTTCACACGCTGGTCGACGACCAGATAGGTCATCAGCCGCGCCGCCTCGAACTTCGCCACGATGCGCCCGGCCGCCGCGCGGACGATCGGATCGTCATCCCACCGTCCCTCGCGCCGGAGTTGCGAGACCGCGAGGTCGAGCGCATCGAGGCCGGTGTGGTAGCGCGGCACGCCGACCCGCTCATAAGCGAGCGCATGCGTGACGATCTCCCAGGCCTGCCCCTCCGCGCCGACGCGGTTCGCGACGGGAACGCGGACGTCGGTGAAGAAGACCTCGTTGAGGTGGCCCGGCTTGATGAGGCCGGGAAAGCTCGTGACCGAGATGCCCGGCGTGTCCATCGGGATCAGGAAGATCGACACGTCCTTGCGGGCCGTCCCCGTGCGCGCAAGCAGGAAGCACCAGTCCGCAGTACGCGCATAGCTCGTCCAGATCTTCGATCCGTTGACGACATAATGATCGCCTTCGAGCTCGGCGCGCGTCCTGAGTGCGGCGAGGTCGGTGCCGGCGTTGGGCTCGGAAAAGCCCTGGCACCAGATCACCTTGCCACTGGCGATGCCGTTGACGTGCTGCTTCTGCTGCTCGGCCGTGCCGTAGCGCATCAGCGTCGGCCCGATCCAGTTGACGTTCATATATTGCGGACCGCGGGGCTCGCCCGCACCTTTCATTTCCTCGCCGAGGATGAAATGATCCCAGTCCGCGCTCTCGTTGCCGCCGAAATCTTTGGGCCAGTGCGGTACGAGAAGACCGCGTTCGGCAAGCGCCGCGCAAAAATGGCGCGAGAATTCGACCTGCCGGTCCGAGGCATAGCTTTCGGGGACATAGGCCTCGTCCCAATCGTCGGGCAGCAGTTCGTCGAGCGCGACGCGGACGCGATCGCGATATCGCCGCTGTTCGGGGCTCCAGGCAAATTCCATCAGATTTTCCGTCGGCGAAGGATCATGCCGCCCGCGCCTGCGGTTCGCGCGGCAGACCCAAGCCGCGTTCGGCGATAATGTTGCGCTGGATTTCCGAGCTGCCGCCCGAGATCGTCCACGCCCACGAATAGAGATAGTCCTGCATCCAATAGCCGGTCTCGTTGGCGCTCCCCATCAGTACGGCTTGGAGATATTGTGCGTCGATCCCGCCGACCGCGACCCCGAGCTCGGTGAAGTCGCGCAGCAGATCGCTGTAATAGAGCTTGATCATCGAAGGCTCGACGCCGATCGCCTCGTCCTTCAGAATGCTGGTGAGCTGCTGGTTGACGAGCAGCCGCAACGCTTCGATGCGGCTATGGACATCGACCAGCCGGCGCCGGATCTCGTCGTCCTCATAGGGCAAGCGTCCGTCGCTCCGCACCTTGCGCGCATCGTCGAGCAGCAGACCGAACCCCTGCCGCATACGTTCGGCGAGTTCGAGCACCGAAAGCCCCCGCTCGGAGGACAGCGTGGACTGCGCGACTGCCCAGCCGCCATTTTCCGGCCCGATCAAATTTTCGGCCGGGATCAGCACGTCGTCGAGAAAAATCTCGTTGAAATGCGAAGCCCCGGTCATCTGCTTGATCGGGCGCAGAGATACGCCCGGCGTCTGCAAATCGAGGATGAAATAGGAGATGCCCTTGGTCTTGGAGGCATCGGGATCGGTCCGCGCGAGCAGCAGGCAGTAGCGCGCATGATGCGCGTTGGACGACCACGTCTTCTGGCCGTTGACGACATAATGATCGCCCCGCCGCTCGGCGCGCGCCCGCAAATTCGCAAGGTCCGATCCAGCATTGGGTTCGGAAAAGCCCTGGCACCAGATCTCGTCGCCTGCGAGCACCGCAGGCAGATGACGGCGGCGCTGCTCCTCGGTGCCCCAATGGAGCAGCGTGCCGAGGACGTGATGCAGCGCAATGAAATAGAGGATCAGCCGGGGCGCACCGGCGCGCGCAATCTCCTCGTAGAGGACGATCTGTTCGGCGAAGGAGAAGCCGCTGCCACCCCACTCCTTCGGCCAGTGCGGCGCGCCGTAGCCACCTTCCATGAGCTTGGCGAACCACCATTTCTGGAAGGCGACATGGTCCGCTTCCGCCGCGCCCAGCATGCCCTGCTGCCAGTCGCTCGGAAGATTGGCCGCCAGCCACGACCGTATCTCGGCGCGAAACGGCTCCAGTCGATTAAGGTCGTCGAGCATTCTAGGCGTGCACCCTCGTCGGGACCAGAACGACCGCCATGCCCAAATCGCCCCAAGATGCCGATTTATTCAACGTCCCTCCTCTCGCATTCAATTCGTGCGATTAACGCTCGGTTGTTCCATATGGCAACAGTGCTCATATTGTCTGGACCTGTCAACACAGAAAGCCCGGCTTCACGATAACATTGTGCGTTTATCGCTCGTTTGCGCTTTATCGCAACATCCGGTAGCCGAGACTTTGAGAGGATCAGCCTATGCACGACACCGAAAGCCTTTTGGCGATCGAAGCGATCCGTACTCTCAAGGCCCGCTATTTCCGCTGCGTCGACACCAAGGATTGGAATGCATTGCACGATCTTTTTGCGGTCGATGCGGTTTTCGATCGCAGCTACGGCCATGCCGTGCGCGATTCCTGGACGGGCGAATGGACGCCGCCGCTGCCGCCGGAGCCGCTGCTCGTCCACGGCCGCGACGCGATCGTCGCGATGGTCCGCCATGCGGTCGCCGATATCGCGACGGTGCATCACGGCCACACCGCTGAAATCACGGTGACCGGCCCCAATCAGGCCAGCGCGATCTGGGCGATGAGCGACGAATTGCGCGATCGCCGCGGCCGGCTGATCCTGGCGGGGCGCGGCCATTACGAAGACACATATCGTCGCACCGAAGATGACTGGCGGATCGCGACCACGCGCCTGACGCGGCTGGCGATCATCCGCGGCGATGGCGAACGTCTCTGAATCATAAGCGCTGAAGGAGAGAGCATGGACATCGGAGTGAAGGGGCGCCGCGCGATCGTCTGCGGCGGAAGCAAGGGAATGAGCCGAGCAGCAGCGCGGCGTCTGTCGCTCGAGGAGGCCCAGGTGGTGATCGTGGCGCGCACCGCCGAGACGCTGGCATCGACCGCGCGGGCGATCTCCGATGAGAGCGGCGTATCCGTCGAGCACTTCGCGACCGACCTCACCACGCCCGAGGGCCGCGCCGCGCTGATCGCCGCGCATCCAGCGCCCGACATCCTCGTCGCCAATGCCGGCGTGCCGCAGCGATCGATCCGCTATCAGGACGTGACCCGCGACGATTGGACCTGGTGGTTCGAGGCCCATTTCCACTCGGCGATCGACCTGATCTACGCCTACGCGCCCGGCATGTGCGATCGCGGGTTCGGCCGGATCGTCAACGTCTCCGCCAATTTCATCAAATTCCCGCAGGTCGGCGTCGGCCATTCGCATGCTGCACGCTTGGCGCTGGCGGGCGCGATCGCCGCCTTGGTCCGTGAAGTCGCGCCCCACAACGTTACGATCAACAGTGTCCTTCCCGGGCTGATCGACACCGAAGCGCTGCAGGCCTCGCTCAAGGGTCGTGCCGACGCCCGCAACGTCCCCTACGAGCAGATCGAAAAGGAGGTCCGCACACGCGCCGCCGCCGACCGCATCGCCGATCCACAGGAGGTGGGTGACCTGATCGCGATGCTGTGTGCAGCGCAGATGGGCTACGTCACCGGCCAGAACATCATCAACGACGGCGGTGCATTCCAGGGATTGTTCTAGAATTTCTCGGCGGGTTGCAGATGGTCCATATCGGCACGGCTCTCCTCGAGCGTCGTGCCGACCTCGGCAAGCAGCGGCGCGATCCGTTCCGCAGCCCAAGCCTTGCGCTTGAACAGCGTGTCCGTCGGGAAATGGCCCTCGGCAGCCTTGTAGCCACGCAGCAACACCTTGGCGACGTTGGCGAGGTGGATTTCGGTCACGCCGTCCGCGACGCCCTCGTGCAGCGCGATGGCGAGGTGACGTCCGAAATGCATCTCGCTCGACAGGCCAATCGAGCCGTGAAGATGGAGCGCGCGCAGCGTCACCTCCTGCGCAATCTTGGCCATCGCCGCCTTCACCGCGGAGATCATCTTGCGGCCCTCGCGGCCATGTTCGAGCTGCTGGTCGAACATCCAGGCGACGTGGAGCACGAGCAGGCGAAACTGGCAATATTCGACGTAGCTATTGGCGATGTCCATCTGCACCGCCTGCCGCGTGGCGATCGTCTCGCCGTAGGATGAGCGGCTGAGCGCACGTTCGCCCATCATGTCGATCATCTGCTTCACGCGCCCGACCGTGCGCTGCGCATGGTGGAGCCTCCCGCCACCAAGCCGAGACTGCGCGACCTTGAAGCCCTCGCCGACGGGCCCGAGCCGCTGGCTGTCGGGAATGCGTACGTCGGTGAGCCGGATCCAGGGATGGCCACCCTCGCCGCGCCGATCGCAGAACAGACCGATATGGCGGACGACCTCGAAGCCCGGCGTATCGGTCGGCACGATGAACATCGTCGCACGACCATGGGGCGGCGCGTCGGGGTCGGTGACCGCCATCACGATCAGGAAGGCGGCGTTGTTGGCGCTCGAGGCGAACCATTTGTCGCCGTTGAGCACCCAATCGTCACCGTCCCGGACGGCGGTGGTGCGGAAATTGGTGGGGTCCGAGCCGCCTTGCGGTTCGGTCATCGCGTAGCAGGAGAAGACATCCTGCGTGAGCAGCGGGGCGAGAAAGCGCTCGCGCTGTTCGTCGGTGGCGAACATCGCGAGGATCTCGCTGTTGCCGCTATCCGGCCCCTGGCAACCGAAAACGACCGGCCCGAAGCCCGTGAAGCCGAAACGCTCGTTGATATAGGTGAGCTTGACCGCGCCAAAGCCCTGGCCGCCGAGATGCTCGGGCAGATGCGCCGCCCACATGCCCTGCGCCTTCACCTCCTTCTGGAGATGGCGGATGATCTTGCGCAGGCCCGCATTGGTGATGTCGTAAGGAGCATCCTTGTCGTAGTCGTAGAGATATTCGAGCGGATAGACTTTTTCGCGGACGAAGCCTTCCATCCAGTCGAGTTTCGCCTGGAATGCGGGTTCGATCGAGAAATCCACCACGTCTTCGCTCCCTCTCGCCGTTCAGACGCACCAGCCGCCGTCGGCTCTCAGTTCGGCACCGGTGACGTAGCTTGCCGCGTCGGAGGCCAGGAAAATCGCGATGCGCGCGATCTCATGCGGCTCCGCGACACGACCGAGCGGCACCTGCGCCGCGACGTACTGCTTGCCGGCGGGCGCGGCGGCGTCGCGGATCATCGGTACGTCGACCGCGCCCGGCAGCACGAGATTGACGCGCACCTGATCGGGCGCGAGTTCGGCCGCGGCATTGCGGGTCAGCCCGCCCAATGCCCATTTGCTCGTGCCGTAGCCGACGAGCCCCGGAGTCGCGCGCAGAGCGGAGATCGAGGCGATGTTGACGATCGCGCCGGCGCCTCGTGTCCGCATCGCCGGCAGCACCGCCTGGATACCATTAAGGGCGCCGATCACATTGACCTCGAAATACCGCGCCAGCCGTTCGGGTGGCATGCCTTCGATCGTGTCGCGTCCGGCGATCGCGGCGTTGTTGATAAGGACGTCGACGCCGCCGAAGCGTTCGGTCGCCGCCGCGACGACGCGGTCCCACGCGACGCGATCGGTCACGTCGTGCTCGACGAACAGTGCCGACTCGCCGATCATCGTGGCGATGTCGGCGCCGCCTGTGTCGCGATCGGTCATGACCAGCGTCCCGCCGGCCTCCACGATCAGCTGCGCGGCAATACGCCCCTGCCCGCCCGATGCGCCGGTGACGATCACCACCTTGCCGGATAGCGCGCCGTTCATCCCGCCGTCCGCCCCCCATCGACGGGGAAGGCATGGCCGGTGGTGAAGGTCGCGTCGCGGCAGAGGAACAGCACCGCGTCCGCGACCTCCCTCCTTCTCGCCAACTCGGCCGAGCGGGTGCTTGGAGAGCGCAGTCGCCGCGCGGTCGGGATGCGCAGCGGCAAAGTCCAGCCACATCTCGCCGGTCGTCGCGCCGGGCAGACGACGTTGACGCGGATATTGTACTTCGCCACTTCGAGCGCCGCCCCGCGTGTCAGGCCGACGACCGCGAACTTCGCGCCGGCATAGGCGACCTGGAGCGCGCTGGGGATCAGCCCGGCGGCGGACGCACAGTTGCAGATCGCCCCGCCGCCCCGGGCGCGCATCGCCGGTATCTCATGCTTCATCGCAAGGGAGGTGCCGCGCGCGTTGACGTCCATCAGCGCGGCATATTCGTCGATCGACAGCGCCCCGATCGGAGTCACCAATTGTGACAGGCCGCGCAATTGAAGGCATAATCGAGGCCACCGAATGCCGCGACCGTGCCCGCCACCGCCTCGCGCACGTCATGCTCGTCGGTGACGTCCCCTGCGAAGGTGGTGCAGCGGACACCCAGCGCCTCGATCGCCTCGCAAGCGGCTGCATTGCGATCCGCGCGAAGCGGAGCGCCGTCGCCAGCCCGATCCCCGAATTGCCGCCGGTGACAAGAATGGTCCGTCCGGCGAGCGTCATCTCAGCGCGCTACAGCGTCGGCCGGAAAATGCCGCGCGAGGAAGTGCAGCATCCCGTCGTTGAAGGCGTCGTTGCGGTCGCCCGCCACCATGTGCCCGGCGCCTGCCACATCGAACGTCTCGAGCCGGGGCAGGACGTTCTTCAGGATCGTGGCGCCCGTGTCGCTGACGACGTCGCTGCTCAGACCGCGGATCAGCAGCACCGGCGTATCGCCGGCTCGGCGCGCGCCCTCGATCGTCTCGGCCAGCTCGATCAGTTCCACATCGACCTCGCGGCCTAGAAAGGCCGGATCCCAGTGCCAGCGATAGCGGCCATCGGATTGCTGCCGGAGGTTGCGCTTGAGCCCATCGAGATCGGACGGGCGGCGGCGATGCGGATTATAGGCGGCGATCGCATCGGCCACCTCCTCCAGACTGTCGAACCCATCGGGTTTCGCCTGCATGAAAGCCCGGATGCGCGCGACGCCGCGCGGATCGGGATTGGGGACGATATCGACGAGCACCACCGCGGCGGGTTGAAGCCCCTCCGCCATAGCACGGAGAGCAGTAGCGCCCCCCAGCGAGGCGCCGACCAGCGCGACCGGTCCCTCCATAGCCGCAACGATGTCGCGGAGATCGGCGGCATGGTGCGCGAGCGAATACCCCCCTGGGCCCGCCCATTCGCTCTCGCCGTGGCCCCGCGCGTCGAAATTGACGACGCGGTAGCCCGCTGCGACCAAGGCCTTGCCCGCATTCATCCACGAAAAGCGCGTCTGCCCGCCGCCGTGCATCAGCACGACGCAGCGCGAGCCCGCTTCCCCGCCGACTTCGCCCGCCAGCGTCAGCCCACCCGAGACCGTGAAGCGCGTCTCGCGCAATCAGACGCGCTCGATGATCACGGCGGGTGCAAGGCCGCCCGCGGCGCACATGGTGACGAGGCCAACGCTCTTGTCCTGCCGCTCGAGTTCGTCGAGCAGCGTGCCTGCGAGGATCGCACCGGTCGCGCCAATCGGATGGCCGAGCGCCATCGCGCCGCCATTGACGTTGACCGTCTCGGGATCGAGATCGAGATCGCGCATGAACTTGGCGGGGACAACCGCGAACGCCTCGTTCACCTCGAACAGATCGATGTCGTCGATCGTCATTCCTGCTTTTTCAAGAACCTTTCGCGCTGCCGGCACCGGGCCGTTGAGCATCAGCGTCGGATCGTCGCCGACGGTCGCCACGCCGCGTATACGCGCGCGGGGTTTGAGCCCGTGCGCCTTGGCATAAGCGGGCGAAGCGAGCAGCAGCGCCCCTGCGCCGTCGACCACGCCCGAGCTGGTCGCGGCGGTGTGGACATAGTCGATCGCAGTATCGGGATAGACCAGGCGCAGCAGAGAGCCATAGGTGGTCCCCTCGCCGTCGATCTCGCGGTCCATGAAGCTCGCAAAGGCGGGTTTGAGGTTCGCGAGCCCTTCCGCGGTCGTCTGCGGGCGCGGGAATTGCTCACGATCGAGCAGCGTCGCGCCATTCTCATCCTTGACGGGTATCAGCGACCTGGCGAAGCGCCCCTCGCGGATCGCCCGGTCAGCGCGCTGCTGGCTTGCAAGCGCGAGAGCATCCATCTCCTCGCGCGTAAAACCTTCGAGCGTCGCGATCAGGTCGGCGCAAAGCCCTTGATGCGGTTGCGGGATCTTCTTGCGGAGCGCGAGATTGTTCGAGTCCATCATGAATTCGCGCGAAAGTGTGCGCGTGTGCGACATCATTTCGGCGCCGCCCGCGACGACGACGTCCTGCGCGCCCGACAGGATGCCCATCGCCGCGAGGTTCATGGCGGTCAGCCCCGATCCACAGAAACGATCGAGCGAGAAGCCAGGCACCGTCGCCGGATAGCCAGCGTCGAGCAGCGCCATCCGGGCGAGGTTGAGCCCCTGCTTGCCCTGCTGCGTGTTGACGCCCGCGATCACGTCGTCGACGTCCACCGGATCGAGGCCGGTCCGCTCGGCGAGCGCGACGAGAAGCTGCGAGAAAAGCCTTTGCGGATGAACCGACGCGATCGCGCCCTCTGCCTTCCCGGCTCCCCGCGGCGTGCGCACGCTGTCGATGATCCAGACTTCGGCCACGACTCCATCCTCTCGATCATTAATGGGCGATAATCGCCCATCCGTTCTATATATACTCCGTTGCCAATGTTCGGGCCGATGTCAAGCGCGTGGCGGCCGGCCGGTCGCACGGATGGTTCGCCGGCGACCGCGCCCCGCCCCCGCTCGCAGCCGGTTGATTGACAGGATCGTCGTCCATTCTATTAATGCGCGAAGTACGAGCTTATGGTCGCTTAACGCACACAGTGAATTCAGGAGGGACGGTGTTGCCGGGCGACCCTATCACCGAGATCCATGACAAGCGTGCTTCTCCTGCAGGAGCGCCCGAACGGCGATTCCGGCACGACGGGATGACCGCGCTGGTGGTCGGCACCGGGCCGGCGATCGGCGAGGCCGTCGCGCGCGCCTTTGCCGGCGCAGGCGCTCAAACCATTCTGACCGCCCGCCGTGCCGACGCCGAGTTGCTGGCGGAGACAATCCGCAGCGATGGCGACATGGCCGATGCCCGTCCGTGCGACATCGCCGATCCGGCCTCCCGCGCCGCGCTGATCGAGGCGGCGGGACCGATCAATATCTATTATAATGCCTATGCGATCGACGCCGGCGGCACGCCGACTTTCGATCTCGCCTCGCCGCTCGATGCCAGCGAGGCTGATTGGGAGGCCTGCTTCCGCACCAACATGCTCGCACCCTTCGCGCTCGCCAAGGCGGTCGTCCCAGGAATGGTCGCGCGCGGCCGGGGTAGCATCGTTCACTGTCTCGCCGCCGCCGCTTACACCCCGATCCTACCGGCGATGGCCTATGGAGCAACCAAGGCGGGGCTGACGACGATGACCACCTACCTTGCCAAGGCTTGCGCGCCGACGGTGCGCGTCAACGCGATCGCCCCTTCCAACATCGAAGTGCCCGGCCGCCCCGAGGCGCTACACGCGGCGGCGCAACGGTTTCCGATGCGGCGCATGGGCCTTCCGGACGAGGTTGCCGGTGCCGCACCGTTTCTGGCAAGCGAGGCGTCGAGCTTCGTAACCGGCCAGGTGATTCATGTGGACGGAGGCCGGATCGCGACCGCGTAAGACGATCGCACCGCCGATTTTGGAGAAGATGAAAATGGCTACGATAGCAAGACCGGCGAACGTGCCCGATCATGTGCGGGACGATCAGATCCTGTTTTACGATCGCTTCGACGACGAGCGGATCGTCGACGACGTTCAGCTCGATACCCATAAGCTGCACGGCGAATCCCCCGACATCTTCTATTCGCCCTGCAACGGTGGCCATTGGGTGGTGACCCGCTTCGACGACATGTCGAAACTGCTCAAGGACACCGATCATTTCTCCAACCGCGAGCTCGACATCCCGCCGTCCAATTCGCCCAACGTGATGATCCCGCTCAATCTCGATCCGCCCGAGCATCTCGGCTACCGCATGGCGCTGATGCGGCACTTCGACCGCAAGCAGATCGCCGCGATGGAACCCAAGCTGCGCATCTGGGCGAACCGGATGATCGACAAGGTGATCGATCAGGGCGAGTGCGAATTCGCCGAGGAGGTCGGTGCCGGCTTCCCCGTTTCGGTATTCATGGAGCTGATGGGGCTGCCGCTCGACAAGCTCGAGCCGTTTCGCGAGGTGGTGCTCGAATATTTCAGCGAGACCACGCTCGAACGCCGCATCGAGATGCAGGACTATATCATCGGCTCGATGCGCGAATACTTCCTCAAGCGCCGCACCGATCCGCAGGACGACCTGATGACCAAGCTGGTCAACGAGACGGTCAAGGGCCGTCCGCTGACCGATCACGAGCTCGAATCGATCGGCTTCCTGTTGTTCATCG
Organism: uncultured Sphingomonadaceae bacterium; assembly: GCA_903871605.1. Lineage (GTDB taxonomy): Bacteria > Pseudomonadota > Alphaproteobacteria > Sphingomonadales > Sphingomonadaceae > Solisphingomonas. The sequence continues at coordinate 34,091 of CAIQHF010000023.1, read as the reverse complement.
CCGGGCTCGACACCGTCGCCAACACGATGACCTTCACCTTCCGCTATCTCGCCGAGAGCCCCGCACTGCAGGAGAGGCTGCGCACCGATCCAAATTCCTATGTCGATTTCGTCGAAGAGGCGCTGCGTCGTTTCTCGATCGTCTCGCAGACGCGGATCGTGAAGAAGGATTTCGATTACGAGGGCATCGCGTTCCGGCAAGGCGACATGATCGCCTGCCCGCTCTACCTCGGTGGCATGGACCCGGAGCGTAATCCCGAGCCCGAGAAATTCGATATCGATCGCAAGGATCGCGGCCATGTCGCCTTCTCGACGGGCGCGCACACCTGCCTCGGCAATTTCCTCGCGCGCGCCGAGATGCGCGTGATGACGGAAGAATGGATTCGTCGCATCCCGAGCTTCCGCCTCAAGGCCGGTACGCGCCCGGAGTGGCGCACAGGCGGCGTCGCGGCACTCCATAACGTCCACATCGAATGGCCGGCGGACAAGTAACGCGCTAGCGGTCGCTCCAGCGGGGCGGCCGCTTTTCGGCGAAGGCGCGTGGACCTTCGACACAATCGGGGGACGCGCGCATCGCGACGACCGCGGGCCAGCCGAATTGCGCCGTCATCGCCTCGACCAGCGGCAAGTCCATACCGCGCTGCGCGACCTGCTTGGCGGCACGGACGCGTGCTCCAGTTCGGCTCCCGATCCGACGACCTCGGACACGAAGCCGAGCCGTGCGCCTTCGGCGGCCGAGACCGCGCGGCCGGTCAGGATCAGCGGCATCGCGCGCTTGAGTCCGATCGTCGCGCGAAGGCGCAGCAGCCCTCCGGCGAGCGCGGCCATGCACACCTTGGGCTCGGGCAGCGCGAAGCGCGCCTGTTCGCCCGCGACGACGATGTCGCAGGCGAGCGCGGTCTCGAACCTGCCCCCCAATCGCGACGCCGTTGACCGCCGCGATCACCGGCTTGGCAAGCTCGAACCGCCGCGCCAGCCCGGCAAAGCCCGACGGCGGCAGTTCTTCCAGACCGTGCGCGGCCTGATACCTGAGATCATTGCCCGCGCAGAAAGCGCGATCGCCCGGCGCCGATGACGATCGCGACCCAGAGCCCATCGTTGTCAGCGAAGGCGTCGAATATCGCCGCCATCTCGTGATGCGCAGGCGCATGCAGCGCGTTCATCACCTGGGGCCGCTCGATCGTGACGATCAGCAGCGGTCCTTCGCGCCGCACGGAGACGAACGCGCGGTCGCTCACATGCGGATCGCGCCGTCGAGGCGGACATGCTCGCCGTTGAAATAGCTGTTGCGGCACATCTCGATCGCGAGGCTGGCAAATTCCTCTGCGTGGCCCAGGCGGCGGGGGAAAGGCACGCTGTCGCCGAGTTGCTTGCGTAATTCGGGCTTGGCGGTGGCGAAGAGCGGCGTGTCCATGATGCCGGGCAGGATGGTGTTGACGCGGATGCCCTCGCGCCGGAGATCGCGGGCGATCGGCAGCGTCAACCCGACAATCCCCGCCTTGGACGAGGCATAGGCCGCCTGCCCCGCCTGCCCATCGACCGCTGCGACCGACGCGGTGTTGACGATCGCGCCGCGCTCGCCGTCGTCGTTGAGCGGATCGAGCGTCATCATCCCTGCCGCCGACTTGGCGATCATGCGGAAGGTGCCGACGAGGTTGAGCAGCACGACCTTCTCGAACTGGTCGATTGGGAAATGGGTGATCGCACCCGTCTCACGGTCGCGCTGCGCGGTCTTGAAGGTGTTGCCGCGCCCCGCGCAACCGACGAGAATGCGCTCCTGCCCGTTCGCGGCGCGCGCCGCGGCAAGACCGGCATCAACCGAGGCGTCGCTGGTGATGTCGACCTCGCAGAACACGCCGCCGAGCGCGGAGGCCACCGCTTCCCCCTTCTCGCGGTTCAGATCGAAGATCGCGACCTTCACACCTTGCCCGGCCAGAGCGCGCGCGGTCGCCTCGCCCAGCCCGCTGGCGCCACCGGTGACGACCGCAGAAATTCCGTCGAGCTTCATCAAGCACTCCTTCGATAGATCGGGGGACGGGTATGCGGGACAAGCCGCGACATAGACCAGACGACGAGACCGGCAAAGATGACGCCGCCGGCGCAAAGATAGATGCCGCCATACCCGACGACACCGCGTAGCAGCACATAGACGAGCGGCGCCGCGCCACCGCCGACATAGATGAGCGTCGTCGCGAAGCTGAGCGCGGTCGGCATCCGATCGGGCGCGACGCCGCGCATGATGAGGGTCATCGCAGACGGCGTGCACAGCCCGAGCGCGATACCGCCCGCTATCATGCCCGCGCCCGTCGTCACCAGAGATGGCAATATCGCACACAAGGTCGTGCCGACGACGAACATCGCGAATGCGACGATGATCGTCCGGGCGAGGCCGAGCCGAGCCTCGACGTTGCCGAACACCATGTTCGTCACGCCGAGCGCCATCGGCATGATCGCGCAGATCGTTGCCAGTTCTCCAGGGTCGGCGATCCCGCGCGAGGCGAGCAGGAAGACGATCTGGACGTTGAAGAGATTACCCGTGACGACCATCACCAGCAGCAGTCCGTAAGCCGGCAAGGCCGGCAGCAACGCGCGCCATAAGCCTTCCCGTGTAGCCGCGACGCTCGGCGCCGTTGCGCTGTCGGGTAGCCGCGCGCCAGCGACCAGCAGCAGGCCGACCAATGCGAGCCCCCCGTGCAATGCAAACGGCGCGCGCCACGATATCTTGGCCACGGCGGCCGCGACGAAGAGGAACAGGATCGCGGTGAAGGCCCCGACCGCAAGATTGACCCCCATCATTCGCGGGCGGCGTGCCGGCTCGTATCGCGCGGCGATGCCCAGGCCGGCCGCCGCCATCAGCATCCCGCCCATGAGGCCGAGCAGCAGACGAGTGGCCAGCAGCAACGGCGCGGAATCGAGCGCCAGCCCGGCCGATCCGGCGATCCCGAACAGGAGCCAGCCGGCGTTCAACGTCGATCGGAACCCAAATCTCGCTACCGCCGGCGCCGCGAACAGCCCCGCCAATCCCATACCGACGACCGCCAAGCCGACGGAGGCCTGCGCGATCCCCTCGCCGCTTGAGCCTCCACCAAAATGTGCCGCGATATGAGGCAGGACGGGCGCCAGCGCGTCATAGACTAGCGCCGGCCCGGCATTGCCGCAGCAGATCGCTGCGACGCTGACGACAGCCTGCGCGCGACTTTCGCGGATCGCGGTCATCACGACGATCTCCTCATCCTCATTCGAGCGTTTATCGCACGTTTGTTCTTTATTGAGCGGAGCGCGTGGGGCGGTCAAGCGCTCACTTGGCCATGGCTGCCTTGATGTCCGAGACGTTGGGGGGCCGGCGGAGGAACATGCCGCCATCGGTATGGATCGTCTCGCCGGTGATCCAGCCGGGCGAAGTGCCGAGCCAGGCGACGGCTTCGGCGACGTCGGCGGGGCTAGCGACGCGCCCCAGCGGCACTTCGGCAGCGACGATCGGCCCAGCATGCGGATGATTAATCAAATGACCTGCCGCAGGCGTCGAGATCGGACCAGGGCAGACCGCGTTCACGCGGATTCCGCGCGGTCCATATTCGAGCGCGGCGTAGCGGACCAGCGTCTGCACCGCAGACTTGGCGCAGCCGTAGCCGACATAGCCGTGCCAGGGATTGTTGGCGGCGATCGAGCTCATCAACACGATCGACCCACCGTCGTTCATATGTCGTGCCGCGTGGCGGACGAAGAGGAAGGGCGCATCGAAATTGAGCCGCATGCAGTCAGCGAGCGTATCGAGCGAGATCGCGTCGATCGTGCCCTGGACGCCTGCTCCGGCGACGAGCACCGCAGCGTCGATCCCGTCATCTACGGCGGCCTGTTCCATGAAGCGCGCAACATCCTCCTCGACGGTGGCATCGCACGGCAGCGCACGCCCCCCGATCGCGGCGGCCAGCCTCTCAATCCCTTCGCGCCGTCTCGCACCGACGGTGACCAAGAACCCCCGCGCCGCGAAAGCCTCGGCGATCGCCCAGCCGGTGCCGCCCTCTTCCGACGCGCCGAGCACGACCGCACGCTTCTGCCGATCCATCATCCGTTCCTCCTCGCTGGTTGCGCGGGCATAGCCGCTTCGCTAATGGTTCGATAGTCGCTCATTACGGCGAATATCGTTCATAAGGTGAGTAATGCCCAAACTCTTCATCACCTGCGCGGTCACCGGCAACCACACGTCGCGTGATCAGCATCCCGGCCTGCCCGTCACGCCCGTGGAGATCGCCGAGTCGTGCCTGAGCGCAAGCGAGGCGGGGGCCGCGATTGTCCACATCCACGTCCGCGATCCGGAAACGGGCGCTCCGTCGATGAAGGTCGAACTCTATGCCGCGGTCGTCGAGCAGATCCGGCGCCATGATCCCGCGCTCATCATCAACCTCACCACCGGTCCGGGCGGCCGCTTCCAGCCGAGCGAGCATGATCCCGTCGTGCCCGGGCCGCGCACGAACCTGCTCGTGCCCGAAAAGCGCGTGGAGCATATCGCGGCGCTCGCGCCCGATATCGCGACGCTCGATCTCAACACGATGGTGTTCGGCCGCGAGGTGGTGATCAACCTGCCCGCCAACGTCCGGCGCATGGCGCAGGTGATGCGCGACGCAGGCGCGAGGCCGGAAATCGAATTGTTCGACACTGGCGACATCATGTTGCTCCACGATCTGATCGCCGATGGCACCCTTGATCCTGCGCCGCTCTGCTCGCTGGTGATGGGGATCAAATACGGCTTCGCGCCGACGATCGAGATGATGCTGCTCGCGCGGACGCTGCTGCCGCAGGGATCGACCTGGACGGGGTTCGGGACGGGTCGGCACGCCTATCCGCTGCTTGCGCAGGCCGTATTGTCGGGCGGCAATCTCCGTGTCGGGTTGGAAGACGCTATCTATATTTCGCGTGGCGAGCTCGCGCCCTCGAACGCGGCGCTCGTCACCAAGGCGAAGCGCATCGCGGAGGATCTCGGCGCCGACATCGCGAGTGCCGGCGAAACGCGCGCGCAACTCGGGCTGCGACCGTCGAACGCGGCGCGCGCCATAGACGCCTGACAGCCGCCCTCAACCGTCGTGCGGGCCGCTCCCGCCGGGCCTGAGCCGCTTGTAGACGCCGCTGCCGCGCAGCACCGGATGCGTCGGACCATGGAGCAGCGCCTGCGCGAAGCAGGTGCCGCCCGCGCGCGTCACGGTCACGCGCGCGTCGATCCAGTCGCCGAGCATCGCGGGCGCGAGATAGTCCAGCGACATGGTGATCGTCGGCATCGGCGCGGGCAGATCCTTGACCATGCGGATGCCACGCGCGAGCGCGATGTCGAGGAACGTCGCGAGCATTCCCCCATGGCAGACCGGGCGCGGATTGCACTGATGCGGGGCGACGCGGAAGCCGAAGCGGACGCCCTCGCTATCGTCGAGCCGGTCGGTGGTCGAATAGATCGCGCCCACCAGATCGGCGAACGGGCCGCAATCGGTCACCGGCTCCCAGCGGCGGCCGTCATCGGGCAAGTCGGTCATCCGCGCAGTCCTCCGTCGCAGCGGATTACGGTGCCGCTGACATAGCTCGAATGCGGGCTCGCCAGATAGAGCGCGCTGGTGACGATCTCGTCGGCGCGACCGGGGCGGCCCGCGGCATTGGGTGCGGTCTCGCGTTGCGCCTCGCTCCACGCCTTGGCGATGTCGGTGAGGAAGGGGCCGGCGGCGATCGCGTTGACGCGCACCTTCGGGGCATATTCCTGCGCGAGCGCGATCGTCATCGCGTTGAGCGCGGCCTTGGCGCCGGCATAGGCGACGACGCGCGGCATCGCCTTCCACGACGCGCCCGACGAGATGTTGATGATGCTGCCCCCCTCACCCTGCGCCATGCGGTGGCCGATCAAGGAGGCGAGGCGGAACGGCCCCTTGAAATTGAGCGCGACGACCTTGTCGAACAGGGCCTCGGTCATCTCGTGCGAGGGGTGCGACGGGCCCATGCCGGCATTGTTGACGAGGATGTCGACGCAGCCGAAGTCGGCATAGGTGCGCTCGACGAGCCGCTCCACCTCCTCCCACCTGCCGGCGTGGACCGACAGCGCGAGCGCCCGCCTGCCTCTGGCGCGGATCGCCTCCGCCGCCGCCTCGCAGCCCTCGATCTTTCGGCTGGCGACGATCACGTCGGCACCGGCATCGGCAAACGCCAACGCCATTTCGAGCCCAAGCCCGCGCGATCCGCCAGTGACCAGCGCGACCTTTCCGGTCAGATCGAACATATCTGTCATGCCGCTCCCCTCAGATCAGCGCTCGTCAAATAAGCGTCTGCGCGCGTTCGAACAGCGCGACCGAGCGGGCATGGAATCGCGCGCCCATCGCCTTGTCGGCCTTGCCCGCGAACGACCGCGCATGCGTGCCCTCGAGGAGGATGCCGAGCTTGTAGCAGGCGAGCATGACGTACCAGTCGATCGCCGAGAGATCGCGGTCGCTGTGGTCGCGATAATAAGCGAGCAGTTCGTCGGCGGCGGGGAAGCCGTCCCACAGCTCGATCTTCATCGAGGTCGGATCGCCCGCGCGCGGCCATGTGGTAAGCACCCAGCCGAGATCGATCAGGGGATCGCCGATCGTCGCCAACTCCCAATCGACGATCGCGCCGAGCTGCGGCCCGTCGTTGCGATAGAGCACGTTGGCGAGATGATAGTCGCCGTGCGGGATGCCCGGCGTGAAGCTGCCCGGTCGGTTCGCTTCGAGCCAGGCGCCCACCGCCTCGACGCCGGGCAGGACGCCCGGGCCGGGCCAGCCGACATGCTCGACATAGGAGTCGAGCTGCCTCCGCCAGCGGCCGACCTGGCGCTCGAGATAGCCTTCGGTGCGACCGAAATCGGCTAGCCCGACCGCCGCATGATCGACCCGCGCGAGCCGCGCGATCCCGTCGACCAGCGCGAAGCCCATGGCGCGCCTGATCGCGGGATCCCCGGCATGGAGCGCTGGCATCCCCACCGTGACGTTGAAGCCGTCAATCGGCTCCATCAGGTAGAAGGCCGTGCCGAGCACATCCTCTGCGGGTGACGCGGCGATCAAGCGGGGATGCGGCACGTCGGTTCCGGCGATCGCGCCAAGCATGCGCATCTCGCGGCGCATCGTCTCGTTCGCCGCCGGGCGGTGTTGAAGCGACGGACGACGCAGCACGAAACCGCGACCATCGCGCTCAAAAGCCAGGATCAGATTCTGCGTGCCGCCCGCGAGCAATCGCGGCCGCTCGATCGCGCCACTCCCCAGTCCCTTGCCGTCCATCCACGCCGCCAGCGTGTCGAGATCGACTCCGTGCCGCCACGCTTCGTCCGCCATCGCTCTCCCATTCGTTCGGATATAGCTCGTACCGTCGTTATTCGATCAATCTTCCGCACCGCTGCGTCTGTCAAGCAGCTCCGCGGAGACCGGGAAACCGGGTTGTCAAAGCCGCAGACCTGTCGTAGATCGTACATACGTTACATATTCGCACAAATGTGAAATGAGGGGATCGATGGCGTACAGCTTCGAGCAGCACAAGATCAGCGGCGCGATCGGAGCCGACGATCAGTTTTGGCGCGCGCTGGAAGATGGCACGTTCCAGCTTTCGCGCTGCTCGTCCTGCCGGAACTGGACATGGCCCGCGCATTTCCGCTGCGGCAAGTGCGGATCGTGGGAATTCGAGTGGGTCACGCTCGAGCCCAAGGGCAATGTGTTCACCTACACCCGCAGCCGCTACGCCTTCGACCGCGTGCTCGAGCGCAAGGACGACGTTCCCTATGTGACGATCGTCGCCGAAATCCCCGAGGCGGGCAATGTCCGCGTCATGGGCGTGATGAAGGGCGACGAAGCCGGGCTGAAGATCGGCGCACGCGTGAAGGGCTCGATCGAACCCCCGAGCCCCAAGACCAAAAATTACCCATCGATCCGCTGGGAACTCGACCTCTGATCGAGATGCCGCGACGATGCCATAATATAAGGGAGAGACGGACCAGTGAGTAAGATGCGTGGCGCCGCGGCGATCGTCGGCATCGGGCAGACGCCCTATTATAAGCGCGGCACCTCGCCGGAACCCGAACTCAAGCTGGCGATCCGCGCGATCACGCAGGCGGCGGACGATGCCGGAATCGACGTGCGCGACATCGACGGCTTCGTCTCCTACGCATCCGAGCGAAGCGATCCCGCCAAGCTGATGCCGGCGCTCGGCACGCGCGAGTGCAGCTTCGCCTCGCTGGTCTGGTTCCACGGGGGCGGCCTGCCCGCGACGCTCAACATCGCATCACAGGCGATCATGACCGGCCAGGCCGACATCGTCGCCGTCTATCGCTCGATGGCGGAGGGCAGCAACCAGCGGCTGCGCGTCATCGTGGCTCAGGACGACACCTCGTCGCAATATCTCGTCAACGGGCTCGATTCGCCCGCGCAGATCCTCGCGCTGCGTGCGCAGCGGCTGATGGAATATCACGGCGTGCCGCAGTCGGCGCTCTATGCCACGGTGCGCGCGAGCTATTATCACGCCTCGAACAATCCCAACGCCTATGGCCGCACCGTCACGATGAACGACGAGGTCTACGAGCATGCTCGGATGATCTCCGAGCCCTACCGCCTGTTCGATTGTTCGCGCGAGAACGACGCCGCCGCGTGCATCCTCGTCGTGTCCGCCGAGCGCGCCAAGGATCTCAAGCAGAAGCCCGCCTACATCCTCTCCGCGCCGATGGGCACGATGGAGGGCGGCGGCGCGCTCGAGGAGAATTGGCGCCCTTATTACGCGACCGCCGGCCAGACCGAACTCGCCGAGCGGCTGTGGCGCGAATCCGGCTACGGGCCCAAGGACGTCGACGTCGCGCAAATCTACATGAACATGAACTCGATGGGGATCGGCGCGATGGTCGATCACGGCTTCTTCGCGATGGAGGAGGCCGGCGCGTTCTGCACCTTCGAGAACCTCACCGCGCCATCGGGAAAGCTGCCGATCAACACGTCGGGCGGCGATCTCGGCGAGGGCTTCATCCACGGCATGGGCCTGATCCCCGAGGCGGTCCGCCAGATTCGCGGCGCCTCGACCAATCAGGTGCCCGGTGCCAAGCTGTCGCTCGTCACCGGCGGGCCGGGCGACCTGATGAGCAGCACCGCGCTGCTCGGTGCCGCCGAGACGCTCTAGACTCCCTTCCAGTCGACACTTTTCCCGGGATCGAAATCGCTTATGGCTTTTACCGTCAGCCGCGCCCTGAAATGGTGGTCGATCGATAGGCCTGACCGACTGGCGCTCGACTATGAGGGCGAGCCGCTCAGCTATGCCGAGCTCTACGCCTGGGCCTCGCGCGTTGCCGCGTGGCTGGCCGAACAGGGTGTAAAACCGGGCGACCGCGTCTCGACCGTCGCGGCGAATTCGCTCGACTACGCCGTGCTGATCGTCGGGATCATGTTGGCCGGCGGCATCAACGCGCCTCTTACATTCCGCGCGAGTGCGCGCGATCTACGCCGCTCGCTCGATCTGCTCAGCCCCACGCTGTTGTTTTGCGACGACGAGCGGCAAGATTGCGCCAACGAGGCGCTCGGTGAAGCCGAGCAGCGCAAATTGCGGTCGCTCGACGTGATCCGACCGCTTCGCGACGCATCGGAGCCGCCGGCTCCGTATGAGGCAAAATCCGAGGACCCCCTATTCATCATCGGCACCAGCGGTTCGACGGGCTTTCCCAAGGGGGTCGTTTACACGCACGGTTCGACGATGACCTATTCCGCCGAGTTCGCGATCATGGAGCCCGCGACAGGGAACGGCGGCAGCATCCTCGCCGCAGGCCCCTATAGCTCGTCCTCTGGTACACTGCTGCTGATGCAATTCCTGTCGGTCGGCACGACCATCCATGCGCAGAACAAGTTCACGCCCGAGATCGCGCTTGCGATGCTACAGGAAAAGAAGATCACCACCTTCCTCGCCTCCGTGATCTTCTGGGAGCGGATCGCCGCACTGCCCGCATTTGAGACTGCCGACCTCTCGACGATCCGCTTCGCGCAGATCAGTGGCGCCCGGGTCAATCCGGCGCTCCTCGCGCGCTACCGCGCAAAAGGCTTGGTCTTGCGACAGGCCTATGGCTGCACCGAGGCTGGCGGTGCCTGGGCCGCACGAGACAGCACCGCAACGAGCGCACCTGAAATGTGCGGCCCTGGCGCGATGTTCACCGAATATAAGATCATGCTGCCCGACGGTTCGGTTGCCGCATCTGGCGAGGCGGGCGAAATCCTGATCAAGAGCGACGGGCTGACGGCCGGTTATTGGAACAACCCGGAACAGACCGCCGAAGCCTATAAGGACGGCTGGCTCCACACCGGCGACCGCGGTGTGATGGATGCGGCGGGCAATCTCACCTTCATCGACCGGATCAAGGACATTATCATCTCGGGCGGCCTCAACATCTCCGCCATGGAGGTCGAAGGCGCGATCGCTGAGATCGACGGCGTTGAGGAGGTGGTCGTGATCGCGGCGCAGGACGACGATTACGGCGAGACCCCTTTGGCGGTGATCCACGGCGACGTCGACCAGCTCGATCCGCAGACGATCGTTCGCCACTGCCGCACCGCGTTGGCGAGCTACAAGGTCCCCCGCTACGTCGCGTTCGAGCGCGAGCCACTGCCTCGACTGCCCTCTACGAAGATCAACAAGGTGCTGCTGCGCGAGAAGTACAAGGAGGCCGCGAACTTCCTAGAGAAGGTGCGGTGAGCGTGCTCGCCAGCCGTGCCGAGGGCATCGAAGCGCGGATCGAGGACGGGCTGCTGATCCTCACGCTGAACCGGCCGGAGGTGCTCAACGCGGTCACCCGCGAGATGACCGACGAGCTCCGACGGATCGCCGACCTGGCGGAGACGGATCTCGAGATTTTCGCGATTGCGATCACCGGTACGGGCCGTGCCTTCTGCTCGGGCCTCGATGTCTCGCTGCTCACGGCGGCGGCGGAATCCGGTGGCGCCGCAGTGCGGCGTTTTCCCGACGGCGAGCCTCCTGGCATGTTTGTCCACCTCCTCGCCTGCTCGAAGCCCGTGCTGTGCGCGCTGAATGGCGTGGCGGCAGTAGGCGGCTTCGTGCTGGCGATGATGTGCGACCTGCGCTTCGCCGCCGACACCGCCAGCCTCGTTCCCGGCTTCAGTACGCGCGGGCTGCCCGCCGAGCACGGTACCAGCTGGCTACTACCGCGCCGCATCGGCGTCGCCCGTTCGCTCGACCTGATGTGGACGTCGCGCAAGGTGGGAGCGGCTGAGGCGCTCGATCTCGGGCTGGTCGATCGCGTCGTGCCGGCCGGGACCGAACTCGACGCGATCAAGGCTTATGTCGCCGATCTGAGGGCCCGTTGCTCGCCGCGCGCGATCGCGATGATCAAACAGCAAGTCTACGGGCATCTCGATCTGTCGTTCGGCGACGCGGTCGAGGATTCGTTCGCGCGTGCGATGGCCGGCCTCGCCCATCCCGACATCCGCGAAGGTGCCCGCGCCTTCGTCGAGAAGCGCCCGCCGCATTTCCAGCCCTGGGCGGGGGCATGACCGAGGACCGCGTCCTGCTCGCGGTCGACGGCGCGGTCGCGACCGTCACGATCAACCGCCCGGAGGCGCGCAACAGCCTGCTGCGCGGCATGGGCGGGGAGATATACGCCAAGCTCCGCGAGGTCGCCGCGGACCGCGACGTTCGGATACTCGTGCTGCGCGGCGCGGGCCGGGATTTTTGCGCAGGCGCGGACATGAAGGCAAAAACAAACGCCGGCGACCGCCCCCCTCCGCCCGATTTCGACGCCTATCAGGTCACCGTGCTGCTCCACGAAATGCCGCAGGTGACGATCGCCGCGATCCGCGGCGCCTGCGCGGGTGCGGGGCTGGGCTATGCCGCTGCGTGCGACCTGCGCGTCGCCGACGACGACGCCCGGATTAACGCCGCCTTCCTCGACGTCGGCGTGGCGGGCGATATGGGCGTCCCGTGGTCGCTGCCCCGCCTCGTCGGGCCGGGGCATGCGCGCGACCTGATGTTCTTTCCCCGCAAACTCGGTTCGGTCGACGCCCTTGACATCGGCTTGGTCCAACGCGTCTGGGCGACAGACAGCTTCGAGGCGGAACTAACGGCGATGACGGCCAGTCTGGCAGGCGCCGCCCCGCTGGCTCTCGGTGCGATGAAGGCCAATTTCGTCGAGGCCGAGCGCACCGATCTGCGCAGTTTCGTCACGATCGAGGCCGAACGCCATATCCGCCTGCTCGGCACGGACGATCGCATCGAGGCGTTCAGCGCGTGGGTCGATAAGCGCAAACCAACCTTTCACGGCCGATGATCCTCAATCGAGGTCGATAATCTCGGCGGCCATCGCCACCAGATCGAGGATGGCGAAACTGCGCACGAAGCCGGCCCTGGTCGGACGTCCTTCGCCTACCGAACCCGGATTGACGACCAATACGTCGCCTACCTGCTGCACCACGGGCTGATGCGTATGTCCGTAGAGGACCACATCCGCCTCGGCCGCAGCGAACCGTGCGAAATCGGGATGCAGCTGCGAGACGTAGGCGTGGTTCGACCACCAGGGCGTGGAGTGGACCAGCAGCACACGCCGCCCTGTCGCCTCGAACGCGATGGAGGCCGGCCGGGCTGCGAGCCAATCCGCCAGCAGCGGATCGACGCCGCGCATCCTCCGGCCCGTGCCGGCGAAAAACGCCTCCTCATGATTGCCACGGATCGTCAGCGCATCGGACCCGCGCAGCAGCGCCACGGTTTCGTTGCAGAACTGTCCCTGCTGGATGCTGTCACCCAGGCACAACAGCCGATCGACCGCGCCCATCGCGCCGATCGCCCTACCGAGCGCATCGGTCTGGCCGTGGATGTCCGAGACGATACCGAGTCGCATCCACCGGTCAGGCGGGAATTGGGGGGGCGGCCGGGCTGGCCTCGACGCGCTCCGCCATGAACGCCGGACCGCCGCGCCACAGCGGCCAGAGACCCGCACGAACCATCGCGAAATCGACATCGGACGCGCGCTTGGCGACACCCTCTGCGACGATCGCCTGCGCTTCTGCGAGGATCGGCCGCAGCAGCCTTTCTTCTATCACTTCGCTGGCGCCCCCGTCGGCGACGGGCAGCAACGCGTCGCGGAAGCCGAAGGCGCGCCCGGTCGCGGCGATGTCGCTCGGTGCGACGCCTTCGCCTTGCAGCGCCGCGACGCTGACGGCGAGCGCCGCCTCCAGACGCCCGACCACCAAGCCCGGTCCCGACGACACGAAGATCGTGGCATACCCCGACTTGCGGGCCGCGGCCGCGGCCGCAAGGGCTGCCGCCGGTGCCGTCTTCGCACCGACGACGATTTCGGCGATGCCCCCGGTCACGACCATCCCGACGAGCGCATCGGCCCGCCCCGTTGCCGCCGCGAGTTCGTCGAGCGCCTCGACGAAACGCGTCGCCACGACGACCTCGGCTCCGCTGGTCGCCAGCGCAGCGCCGTAAGCGACGCGGTCGCCTGCGGCCTCGACGATCTCGACCACCCCCGCGCGTGGCTTCTCCTTCTCCGCCCCGGGGAATTTGGCGGCGGTGCGCTCGGCGAAGAAGAGGTGGCGCTGTGCCGCAGATTCGGGACTCGCGACGAGCCTGCGCGAGATCGCGCGCTCGCGCTCCAGCCCCTCGTCGAACGGCAGCGCGACCGCCGCCTCGATCGCCTCGAACACGCCGGCCGCCGCCTTCACCCCTATGAAGAGTTCGGGATGCGCGGCACGGAAATGCTCGAACACCGCGCGCGCCTCGTCGAGCCCGATATCCGTCGTCAGGTCTCGCAGCCGGCGGAGCGGTGCGCGGTCCCGGACGACCTTCTGCGCGAATGCGATGGCAGACGCCTCCAACTCGCCTTCGGGCACCAGCGCGTCGATCAGACCGAGATCAAGCGCCTCGGGTGCCTTCACATGGCGTCCGAGTCCGATCATTTCGATCGCCGCGGCAACGCCGATCAGCCGCGGTACACGTTGCGTGCCGCCGGCACCGGGGAGCAGGCCGAGCGCGACCTCGGGAAGGCCGACCACTGCCGAGGGCACCGCCACCCGATAATGGCCCGCGAGCGCGAGTTCGAGACCGCCGCCGAGCCCGGTGCCGTGCATCGCCGAGACGATCGGCTTGGTGGAGGCCTCGAACTGCGCCATCACGTCGGCGAGCAGAGGTGGCAGGATGGGTTTGCCGATCTCGGTAACGTCGGCACCCGCGAAGAAGGTACGCCCCGCGCAGATCAACACGAGTGCGGCGGCGGAGTCGTCGGCGAGCGCGCGGGCAACACCGTCGCACAAGGCGATCCGCACCTTGTGTCCGAGCGCATTGACGGGCGGCGAATCGATCGTGAGCACGGCCACGCCGCCCTCGACGCGATAGCGGTATATCTCGTCAGCCACGCTCATTTGTTCCTCTTTCCCGCCAAGGCCGCGAACCTACTTGACGCCCACCCCTCGGACAAGTCACAAGTCGATAAAAGAACAGTCGAGCGATTAACGCACGATATCGTCGCCGTTGGAGCTGGAGACCGGATGAGCTTGGATCCCGAATTGCGTGACCAATTGGTGCTGCCCGCGATCTGCGCGCCTATGATGCTCGCCTCCGGGCCGGAGCTCGTTCTCGCGGCATGCCGCGCCGGTCTGATGGCCGCCCTTCCGCGCCATAATGCGCGAAGCCAGGCCGAATTTGCGGACTGGCTCGTCTATCTCCGCACCGCGCTCGACGCGCATCGTCAACGCCATCCGGGCGCAGTCGTCGGCCCCTTCGCGGTCAACATCACCACCAAGCGGCCGCTCGCCGAGATCCTGCCGGATCTCGATCTCTGCGTGGCCCATGGGATCACCCATTTCATCACCGCGTTGGGCAACCCGACCGACATCGCAAAGGCGATCCACGATCGCGGTGGCACGATTTATCACGACGTTACCAGCCTGCGCTTCGCCGAGAAGGCGATCGCCGCCAGGGTCGACGGGCTGATCTGCATCGGTAGCGGCGGCGGTGGCCATTCGGGAACGCTCAACGCCCTCGCCTTCCTGCCCAAGGTGCGCGCAATGTGGGACGGGACGATCGTCTTCGCCGGCAGCGTGTCGACCGGCGCCGGGATCCGCGCCGCCGAGATCCTCGGTGCCGATCTCGTCTATCTCGGCACGCGTTTCATCGCGACACGCGAGTCCCGCGCGCCCGATGCGTATAAGACAATGCTGGTCGAGCATGGCTCGGGCGATCTCATCTTCACCCCGCGGCTGACGGGCGTGTCGGCGAACTGGCTGCGGCCGTCGCTCGCGTCGCAGGGAATTGACCTCGAGACACTCTCCCCACCGACCCCGGGCTACGATCATCTGCCCGAGGGGGTCCGCCCGTGGCGCGATCTGTGGAGCGCGGGCCAGGGGATCGACCTGATCGATGATGTCCCCGATGTCGAGACGATGGTCGCCCGCCTACGCCGCGAATACGTCCAGGCCTGCGCGATCCCCGACATGGCCGACATCGCGCGGGAGGCGGTCGCGGCCCGTGGCTGACGTGGCAGCGCTCGTCGCCGGTTCGACCACGCCGATCGTCGTCGCCGACGATGGCGAGGTGCGGTTCGTCATCCTCAACCGGCCCGAAGCGCGCAACGCGCTGACCCGCGCCATGCGCGCCGATTTCGCCCGTCTGCTCGCCGAAGCCGATGGCGACGAGCGGATCGCGGCGCTGGTGCTGACCGGCGCCGCGGGCGTGTTCAGCGCGGGCGTCGATCTCAAGGACCGCATAGCGGGTGCGCCGCCGGTCGAGCCCAATCCCGGCGTGGCGCTCCGCGCGCTCGACAAGCCGATCGTCGCGGCGATCGACGGTGCCTGTGTCACCGGCGCGCTCGAAATGGCGCTGTCCTGCAGCTTCGCGATCGCGACACCACAGGCCCGCTTTGCCGATACGCATTGCAAGGTCGGGCTTTTCCCCCGCTGGGGCGGCGGCACCCTGCTGACGGCCGCGATCGGTACGCGGCGCGCGCGGCAGATGATGCTCACTGGGAGCTTCATCGATGCCGACACCGCTTTCGCCTGGGGCCTCGTCAACGAGATCGTGTCGAGCGACGACCTGTTCAATCGCGCCGTATCGCTGGCCCGCGCCATGGCGACGCAGGCCAGCGCGCACCCCTTGCCTTATCGGCTTCACGACCGGATGCTGCGCGCCATTGACGCGCAGTTGCCGGCCGTTGCCATCGAAACCGCCGCGCTCGATCTGTTCGATCGCGAAGCACGCGCCGACAGATGAACGAGGACCGCATGACCACCGACACCGCCATGAAGCCCGCGCCGCTGACGCACCCCGACAAGCTGTTCATCGGCGGCGCCTGGGTAGCGCCCTCGACCGACCGGACATTCACCGTCATCAGCCCGGCAACCGAAGAACCCTATGCCACCGTCGCCGAGGCGGTGGAGGAGGATGTCCGCCGCGCCGTCGCTGCCGCGCGCGACGCGTTCGACAATGGGCCCTGGCCGCGATTGAGCGCCGCTGAGCGCGCCACGTGGCTGCGCCGGCTCTCCGACGCGATCGACGCGCGCGCCGCCGATTTCGCACAGGTCTGGCCCAACGAGATGGGGATCATCTTCGGCATGGCGGAGGCGATGTCGAAGGGCATCTCCTACACCTATCGCAGCTATGCCGACATCATCGAGCGCTTCCCCTTCGTCCAGGAGCATTCGACCGTCTTCCAAGGCAAATTCGGGCTGCTCGTCCGCGAACCAGTCGGCGTGGTCGGAGCGATCGTGCCGTGGAACGCGCCCGCAATGCTGATCGCACTTAAGGTCGCACCCGCGCTCGCCGCCGGCTGCACCGTCATCCTCAAGGCCTCGCCGGAAGCGCCGGGCCACGCGCTGCTGCTCGCCGAGATCGCCGAGGAGATCGGGCTGCCGGCGGGCGTGCTCAACGTCTTCACCGCCGATCGCGCAGCGGGCGAGACAATGGTGCGGGATGAGCGGGTAGACAAGATCAGCTTCACCGGATCGACCGCGGCAGGCACCCAGATCGCCTCGATACTGGGCGGCCGCATGGCGCGCTACACGATGGAACTAGGCGGCAAGTCCGCTGCGGTGATCCTTGACGACTATGATGTCGCGACGGCGGCGACCGCGCTCGCCAAGCGCGCCGCCGACATGACCGGGCAGGTCTGCGCCGCGCTGACCCGCGTGGTCGTCTCCCAGGAACGCCACGACGCGATGTTCGATGCGCTCAGCGCCGCGTTCGGCCAAGTCAGGGTCGGCGATCCATTCGATCCCGCGACGCGCATGGGGCCGCTGGCAACAGCGCGCCAGCGCGACCGCGTCGAAGGGTATATCGCCGGCGCGCGTGACGCGGGCGCGACGCTCGGCACCGGCGGCGGCCGCCCCGCAGGGCTGAACCGCGGCTTCTTCGTCGAGCCCACCGTCTTCGGCCACGTCGATCCCGCCTCGCGCCTAGCCCGCGAGGAGGTGTTCGGGCCCGTGCTCTCGGTGATCGCCGCCAAAGACGAGGCCGACGCGGTTCGCATCGCCAACGACAGCGCGTTCGGGCTCAACAATGCGGTGTTCACCAACGATGCCGAGCGCGCCTACCAAGTTGCCCGCGCGCTGCGCTCGGGCACGGTCGGGCATAATGGGCTGCGGCTCGATTTCACGATAGCATTCGGGGGCTTCAAGCAGTCGGGCGTCGGGCGCGAAGGCGGCGTAGAGGGGCTGAGACCCTATTTGGAGACCAAGACCGTGATCCTGCAGAGCCGCCCCGGAGCACTGCCCGCGGAAATTGAATGATGGCCGACTACGACTATGTGATTGTCGGCGCGGGTTCCGCCGGCTGCGTCCTCGCCTACCGCTTAAGCGAGGATCCGAACATCCGCGTTCTGCTGCTCGAGGCGGGAGGCAAGGACAGTCACCCCTTCATCCACATGCCCCGCGGTCTCGCGAGGGTGATGTCGAACCTGCGTTATATCTGGCCTTACATGACCAAGGCCGAGCCGGGGTCGAATAATGTAGCAGAAAGCTGGGCGCGCGGCCGCACGCTCGGCGGATCGAGCGCGGTCAACGGCATGGTCTATGTCCGCGGCGCGGCGCCCGATTTCGACGCGCTTGCCGAACTCAGTAGCGACGATTGGAACTGGGCGCATATCGGCGAGGCCTATCGCGCGATGGAGGCGCACGAGCTGGGCGCCGCCGCCACCCGCGGTGGCCGGGGCCCGCTCAGGATCACCCTGCCCGAGGACCGCCCCGCGCTCGCCGAGAAGGTGATCGCGGCGGGCGAGGCCATGGGGCTCGTGCGGATGGACGACATCAACGATCCGGCCGATCGCGAGCGCGTCGGCTATGCGCCGCGCACCATCTTCAAGGGCAAGCGCCAGAGCGCCGCTGTCGCCTTCCTGCGACCGGCGATGAAGCGCCCCAACCTCACCGTCCACACCGGCGTGCTGATCGACCGCATCCTGTTCGACGGCACGCGTGCGACCGGCGTTACTGGGACACGGGACGGCAAGCCAGTCACCTATGCCGCCGACGAGACCCTCGTCGCAGCCGGTGCGCTCGCCAGCCCCGCGCTGCTCCAGCGATCGGGCGTCGGCCCCGCAGATACGCTGCGCGCGCTCGACATCCCCATCGTCGCCGACAATCCCGCGATCGGAGCGAACCTGTTCGAGCATCGCGGCATCGTCTTCCAGTGGCGCGTGCCCGACCGGCTCTCGATGAACCGCCTGTTCCGGGGGGCCCGACTGGTCGCGAGCGTGCTGCGCTACCGATTCCAAGGCAAGGGCGTGATGGCCGGCGGCGCTTACGACATGGCCGCCTACGCTAAGTCGGATCCGTCGCTCGATCGGCCCGACCTCCAGATCCTGATGGCGCCCTTCACCTTCGATTTCACCGCGCTCCCGATCCGCGTCGAAAAGCATGGCGGCCTCAATTTCTGCATATACGCAATCCGACCGGCGGCGCGAGGACATCTCCGCATCACCACGCGCGATCCCTCCACGCTGCCCGATATCGTTCCCAATTACGGCAGCCATGACGACGACCGCGCTATGATCGGCAAAATGATCGCCTATGCGCGCCGCTATGTCGGTCAGGCGCCGCTCGCACCGTTGATCGAGGAGGAAACCCGTCCCGGCGCGCGCTACGCCAGCGACGAACAGATCGCGAGCGCCTATCTCGAATATGGCTATGCGAACTACCATGCCGCCGGCACCTGCCGCATGGGCAAGGATGCCGCCTCCGCGGTCGATCCCGAATTGAGCGTCCGCGGCGTGCAGCATGTGCGCGTCGTCGATACGTCGGTCTTCCCCTTCATGCTGGCCGGCAACACGCAGGCGCCCGCGATGGCGATCGCCTGGCGCGCTGCCGACCTGCTCAGGCGCAACACCAAATCCTGATCGCGGCGCCGCCGCTATACAGTCACGCAATCACGTGCAATAATCGCACGGATTGTAATGCGAGGGGGATAAATGGCCCGCGGTGTCCAGGTTGTAACGGCAGCGGAAACGGAAATGGCGAAGCCCGAGGTCCGCGTGTTGCGCGATGTCGACAAGATGGGCGGCTTCGGCAAGGGGCTATCCGTCATCGAAGCGTTCGGTCAAGGTCGAGACCGCTTGACCATCGCCGAAGTCGCAAGACTGAGCGGACTGGATCGCGCATCGGCGCGCCGTTGTCTGCTGACGCTCGTGGAACGGCGCTATGCGACGACCGACGATCGCTATTTTGAACTCACCCCGCGCATCCTCAAGCTCGGCCAGTCCTATCTTGCCGCATCGCTGCCGCGACTGATCCGGCCGGCGCTGGACGCCCTTGCCGACCGGTTGCGCGAAAGCTGCTCGGCCGCCGTGCTCGACGGCACCGAGGTGGTCTATATCGCGCGCTCCTCGCACCATCACATCATGGGCACGGGATTGCATCCGGGCAGCCGTCTTCCCGCCTATTGCACATCGCTCGGGCGAGTCCTGCTCGCGGCCCTGCCGTCGGACCAGGCGAAAGAGATCATCGACGCGAGCGATCGGCAGAAGCTGACCGACAAGACGCTCACCACGACGAAAGCGCTGCTCGCCGAGCTCAATCGCATTCGTGGGCAGGGTTTCTCGTTCGTCGACCAAGAGGTCGCGCCAAATTCGCGTTCGGTCGCGGTGCCGATCCGCAACTTCGACGGCAAGACGGTCGCGGCCGTGACCGTCGGCCTGCACGTCTCGCGCAGTTCGGAGCAGAGGATCGAGAGCGAGATCCTGCCGGCCTTGTACGACCTGCAGGGCCAACTCGCGGAGATCCTGCCCTAACGGGCGGTTCATCAGTCCTCCGGCGCGATCTCGACGGTAAGGCCGTTGAGCTCCGCCGAAAAGGCGAGCTGGCACGACAGTCTCGACCGCGCGCTGCGGTGGTCGGTCGAGTCAAGCAGGTCGTTCTCGTCCTCGCCCATCGGGGGCAGGAGATCGGCGAAGCCGGGATCGACATAGACGTGGCAGGTGGCGCAGCTGCAACAACCACCGCACAGCGCCAGCAGCTCGTCGACACCGCCGTCGCGGATGATCTCCATCACCGAATGCCCGGCCGCCCCTTCCAGAGCCACTGTCGTGCCGTCGCGCTGGACGACGTTGAGCGTTGCCATCGCGATCACGATCCCTTGAAGGTGGGCTGGCGCTTCTCGAGGAAGGCGCGCGCGCCCTCGGCGTGATCGTCGGTGAACAGCGTCAGCTGGTCATAGGCGAGCGACGCCTCGAACGCGCCCGCAGTCATCTGCTTGAGCAGCAGGTTGACCGACATCTTGCCGTAGGAAATGGCGAGCGGCGGCCCGGCCGCAAGCCGCTTGGCGTAGCCATCGACGAAATCGTCGAGTTCGGCATCCGGCACGCAATAGTTGATCAGCCCGATCTGTGCCGCCTTGGAGGCCTCGATCGGTTCGCCGAGCATCAGATACTCCTTGGCCCGGTGGAAGCCGAGCAGCAGCGGAAAGAACGCGGCTCCACCGTCGCCCGGCGCGATCCCCATGCGGACGTGCGAATCGCAAAATTTCGCGCCCTCCGCGGCGATCACCATGTCGCAGGCGAGCGCGATGTTGACGCCGACGCCGTACGCCGGCCCGCGCACCTTGGCGATGATCGGCTTTTCGCTGTCCATCATCCCCCAGAACAGCCGCCGCGCGCTACGGAAGGGCGGTCGCCCCTTGCGCCCGCTCTCATTCTCCTTGTCCTGCACCGAAAGATCGGTGCCGGCGCAGAACGCCCCGCCCTCGCCGGTCAGGATGACGACGCGGATGTCGTCGTCCATATCGACATCGTCCCAGATGCGTTCGATCTCGCGGTGCATCGGGCGCGACACCGCATTCTTGCGGCGCGGATTGTTGAGCGTGAGCGTGGCGATGCCATCGTCGCTCTTCTCGATCTTGATCCATTCATATCGGCTGGGGTCGATCGCAGGCACGCGGCTATCCTTTGCGAGAGGTCAGGCTCGGGTGAAGATCATGGGCAAGCGCATGATCCCCTGGCCGAGCCCGGTGGAATGTTCGATCGGTTGATCGGTGTCGAGGCAGAAGCCGGCGAAGGCGCCGAGTATCTCCTCGAACGCGACACGCAGTTGCGCCTTGGCGACGAATGAGCCGACGCAGCGATGATGGCCAGCGCCGAAGCCGAGATGCGGATTGGGCTTACGCGTCGCCACAATCTCTTCGGGGCAGGCGAATTTGGCGGGATCGCGGTTGGCGGCGCCGAACGCCACCAGCACGGACTCGCCCCTGGCGAGCAGTGTTCCACCGAGCACCGTGTCGTCGGTGACCTCGCGCCTGAGATAGGTCGAGGGCGACGCGAAACGGACGATCTCCTCGCAGGCAAGCTCGATCGCGGCCGGGTCGCCGCGCAACCGTGCGACCTCGTCCGGATGCCCGGCGAGCCACCACATCATCGTCGCGAGCGCAATCGAGGTCGTGTCGAACCCGCCGACCAGCACCTGCCGCACCATCGACATCTGCTCGTCCGGAGTCAGCGGCCGGCCGAAGGCGTGGCCGAGCACGATCGACGAAACGATGTCGGCAGCGGGATCGGTCGCGGTCTTCCTGCGCTCGGCGACGACCTGCTCGGCATAGGCCTTCAGCCGCGCGGGTGCGCCCGTCGCGACACCGGTCCCGATCTCGTGATGCAGATCCTCGACCATCTGCTCGAGTGCGTCGGCATCGCCTTGCGGGCATCCCATCAGCGCCAGCGTAACGAGGATCGGCAGAGGCCGGGCGAAAGCGCGGACGAAATCTACGCTCTCGCCGGCCGGGATGCGCGCGATCAGATCGACGGCGAGCGCCCGGATGTCGGGTTCCATCGCGCGGGCGTGATTGGCGGTGAGCAAAGGCGCCATAAGTCCACGATATTCACGGTGCGCGGGCGGATCGATCTCGGCGGGGATATGGAAGCTGCGCACGCCATCAGGTGGCGGCAACGTGATCCCTGCGCCGGACGCGTAGAGCGTCGGCTTGAGCAGCACCGCCATGGTATCCTCGTAGCGCGCCGCGACGTAAAAGCCGCCGTAGGCGTCGCTATGATGGAGCCCATCCATCTCTCGCATCTGTGCCCACAAGCACTCGGCCCCTTCGCGTGCGTTCGGCGCATGAATGTCGAAGCTTTCCAGGTTCTGGACCATCGGCATCCTCGCGCTTATAAGGGTTCGATATTCGAACATCCGTTTCTTATGCGCACGATTTGCCATATGGTGCCGCTTTGTCAAGCGCGACCCGTCACCGCCTTCACTGCGCTGTCAGGCCGC
Organism: uncultured Sphingomonadaceae bacterium; assembly: GCA_903871605.1. Classification (GTDB taxonomy): domain Bacteria; phylum Pseudomonadota; class Alphaproteobacteria; order Sphingomonadales; family Sphingomonadaceae; genus Solisphingomonas. Next base: position 11,392 of record CAIQHF010000023.1, on the reverse strand, counting down.
CGTCCACGATCAGTTCGGTACCGGTGATATAGCTCGCGTCGTCCGAGAGGAGGAATGCGATCGCCGCCCCCAGCTCGTACGGTTCGGCGGTCCGGCCGAGAGGGACCGCGGCAGCGGTAGCCTTCGAATCGCCCGAAGCGTCGGCTCGCGCGACCTTCTGCATGTCGGTTTCGGTCACCCCAGGATGCACCGAATTCACGCGGATATTGTCGGGGCCGCATTCGAGCGCGAGCGTCTTGGTCATCAGCCTAACACCGCCCTTGCTTGCCGAATAGGCGGTGCAGCGCCGCATGCCGACCAGTCCGGCCGCAGAGGAGACGTTGACGATCGCGCCGCCGCCTCGATCGCGAAAGTGCGCGATCAGCAGCCGGCAACCGAGATAGACGCTGGTGAGGTTCACCTCGATCTGCCGGTGCCATTGGATCGGATCCAGATCCTCGACCCGCGCTAGGATGGTGATGCCGGCATTGTTGACCAGCCCGTCGATCCGGCCGAACCGATTGATCCCCTCCGCAAGCACCGCGTCCCAATCTCTTGCATCAGTGACGTTGTGTCGCACGCTAAGCGCCTCCACGCCGAACGCGGCGAGATCGGCGACGCGCGCGGCGAGGCCATCCTCGTCGAGATCGGTCAGGATCAATTTCCCCCCCTCCTCGCTGACCCGCTTGGCGGTAGCGAAACCGATCCCCCGTGCCGAAGCGGCCCCCGTCACCAGCACCGTCTTGCCCGCGAACCGCATGATCCGCTTCTTCCTCAGGCGAGCCGCCGCGCCAGATCGTCGCGACCGAACATGTTCCAGGCGACCGGATCGGGCAGTGGCCGCAGCACCGAGCGATCGATCGCATCGATTCCGGCCCGATCAAGATTGGCGAGTGTTCCGGCCATGCTGCGACGGAACAGCGACAGCACGCGCGACACGCCCGCTTCCCCGCCCGCCGCCAGACCCCAGAGATAGGGACGCCCGATCAGCACCCCGCGGGCGCCGAGTGCCCGCGCCTTGACGATGTCCGCGCCGCGCCGCACCCCGCCGTCGAGCAGGACCTCGGCACGATCCGCGACGGCATCGACGATTTCGGGCAGGACGGACAGCGTCGAGGGGACGCCGTCGAGCACCTTGCCGCCGTGGTTCGAGACGATCACGCCGTCGACGCCGATCTCTACCGCACGGCGCGCATCGGCTGCGCGCATCACGCTCTTGAGCACGAGCGGCCCTGGCCAGCGCGCGCGGATCCAGGCGAGATCCTCCCAGTTCACCGGCGTCGCCGCCAGCAGCTTGCCGGCATCCTGCACCTGCAGCATCGCGCCGTCCGGGCGCCGTGGCGCATTGGGGGCGGGCATGGCGAGCCCGCCGCGGAGCAGCGACCACAGCCAGCGCGGCCGGTTCCACGCCTCGGGCGCGAACGCCAGCGCGGCCTTGAGGCTCATCGTCTCGGGCAGCGGTGCCGAGCGGCGATCGGCGGGCACCACACCCGCAATATCGGCGGTGACGACGAGCACGCGGCATCCGGCCTCTCGCGCCAGATCGATACACCAGCCCGCGCCCTCGCGCCCGTTGATGACGTAAAGCTGGAACCAGGTATCGGGGTTTGCCGCGACGACGTCGCCCGCGGGCGCGCCGCACCATGTACTGATCGCGATCGGCACATTGGCGCGCGCCGCGGCGCGCGCCGCGCCCAGTTCGCCGTCGCGATGGATGATGCGGACGAATCCGGTCGGCGCGATCGCAAGCGGCATGCCGACTTCGCGCCCGAGCAACGTCGTCCCGCAAGTGGGTGCGATCGCCGTAGGGCAGGTCGGCGCATCAAACAGCACCCGCCCGAACGCCAGTTCGTTCATTGCCGCGGTCGCCTCGGATTCCTTACCGCCCTCGACATAATGATAAACCGGGGCGGGAAGCCGGCGCCGCGCAATCGCACGCGCCTCGTCGACGCTACCGAAGGAGATCACGAGCGCCCTGTCGGCAGAATCCGTCGTTCTCCGAGACTATATCCGTTCACGCCGTCCGCTCCGTCGCGCGAGCCGGAATATCCCAACTCGTGACATTGGAATAAGTGACAATATCGAACGTCTGAGTCAATATGTCACAATATCGCTTCGTGCCACTGCCTGGCGTTGCTCGGCAACCTTAAACGAGATCGTTGATTATCGCTCCCTCGTGCCATATTGTTCCACAAAAGATAATGGAGCGGGAAAATGGAGGCAGGCTCGATCGATCTGACGCAGCAGGTTGGGGCCTCGGGTGCGTCATGGCGCAGCTGGCTCGTCGCGATCCTATTGGCGGTCTGCTACACCGTCGCCTATGTTGATCGGCAGGTGATCAGCCTCCTGATCCGGCCGATCGAGGCCAGCCTCCACATCAGCGATACGCAGGTCGGGCTACTTCAGGGAGTCAGCTTCTCGCTGTTCTACGTCGCTGCCGCGCTGCCGCTCGCATGGCTAGCGGATCGCACGCGACGGTCACGCGTGATGAGCGGCTGCGTCGCCTTCTGGACGGCGATGACGATGGCCTGTGGCCTAACCAGCGTCTTCTGGCAGATGATGCTCGCCCGGATCGGAATCGCGATCGGCGAGGCCGGGCTAACGCCGGCTGCACTCGCCACCTTGTCGGACCGGTTCAACCGCCGCCAATTGGCGGTCGCGACCTCGTTTTATATGCTCGCCCCCTATGTCGGCGGCGGCCTTGCGCTGGCAGGAGGCGGCGCGGCCTACGCCTGGGCGAAGGGGCTCAATCGCTCAGCCATGCCTCTGCTCGTCCATGTCGAGGATTGGCAGATCGTCTTCCTCGTCGTCGGCGCGGCGGGGCTCGTACCCGCGATCCTGCTGCTGCTGATTCGCGACAGGAAGGCGAAGTCCGCTGCGGTAGTCGGAGCCGGCTTGGGAGAAATTTTTGCCCTGTTCCACAGAGACTGGAAGATCTTCATGCTGTTCCAGTTCGCAATGGCGATCGTGATGATCATCCTTGCGGGCTATGTGACTTGGTTGCCGAGCGCGATCATGCGCTCCAAGGGGATCGACGAAACGCGGATCGGCGCGCTGTTCGGGCCGATCTATCTCATATGCGGCGCTGCCGGTACGCTTTCCGCAGGCGCGATCGTGATGCTGTTCGCAGGCAACGATCCGGTCCGCACCGTGCTTCGTTACATGTTGGTCATGCTCGCCTTGCTCTGGCCCACGGCGGTGATTGGGCTGTCGACGTCGTCGCTCACGGCCGAGCTGTGGCTGATGGGGGCAGCGCTGTTCCTGATCAGTTCGGTGACCAGCCTCTCCTCGCTTCCCTTCCAATATATAACGCCGCGCCATCTGCGCGCGCAGGCGATCGCGCTGATGGCGATGGTCGCGGCGCTGTTCGGCACCGGGCTCGGGCCGATCGTCGCGGGCGTGGTGAGCGATTGCCTGGTGGGCGTCCGCCATCCGTTGTCAGTGGCGCTGGCGGGCATCGGCGCTATCTGCACGCCAATCGTGATCCTGATGCTGCTCGTCGTCGTGCGCGAACATGCGCGTCGGCGTCTCGACCTCGTCGCGACAGCGGAAGCAGTCCCCGCCGCGGTCACGATCGTCGAGGCGCAAGCCCCGCGGTGAGGATGTCGACCATTTGTGCCGCGATGTCCGGCGAGCCGAGCGGCCCCGCCGGATCATGCCAGCGCGCCGGCCAGTTGAGCGCACCTGCCAACGTGAAGGCGAGCAGCCGCTCGTCGCCGGCGGCGATCGAGCCATCGTCGATCCCTTCACGGATCAGCGTGCGCATCGTGTCGTCGATACGGCGCTTTAAGGCGCGGAAATGTTCCGCCCCTTCTGCCGAGAGGAGTTCATCGCCGGTGCGGATCACGCAGCGGCCGAAATCGTCCATGATGATCCGGGCATATTCGCGTAAAAAGCTGCGCAGGCGAACCAGGCCGCCCCCGGGCGACGCATGCGCCGCCTCGCCGGCGATCCGAAGCTCCGCGAGCCCGCGACTCACGCATTCGAGCAGCACCTGCTGCTTGTTGCCGAGATAATGATAGATGGTCGGCTTCGTGATGTGCAGGCTAGAGGCGACGTCCTCGAGCGACGTCGCCTGGAAGCCGCGCGCGTTGAACATTCGCACCGCGGCGCGGAGCACCGCCTCGCGCTTGCCGGCGCGCTCGGCCTCGCGCTCGGCACGCGTGCCAAACGGCGAACGCTCCGGCACCGATGTGCTCGCATCCATTCCGAGCATGTCCATTTCGCTGACCTGATCGGCCCCCACCGAGTGGTCCGGTTTGAATGTTAGTGCATCGTAGCTTCCGCCGCCATTGCCGTCGGTAGGTGGAGCGAAGCGGAACCGGACGGCGGCAATGGCGGTGTCACCGTTTCCGGAGCCGGCGGCCGATAGCCCAGGCTGCTGTGGGGGCGGACGGTGTTGTAATGTCGCCGCCACGCCTCGATCAGCACCTTGGCCTCGGCGAGGCTGTAGAAGATCTCGCCGTTGAGCAGTTCGTCGCGAAGCGACCCGTTGAAGCTCTCATTATAACCATTCTCCCATGGCGAGCCGGGTGCGATGTAGAGGGTCTTCACCCCGATCTGGGCAAGCCAGACCTGCACGGCGGTGGCGATGAACTCCGCGCCATTATCCGACCTGATATGGGCTGGCGGCCCTCGTGCGATGAACAGGTCAGCGAGCGCCGCCAGCACGTCCTCATGCTTGAGCTGGCGCGCCACGATGAGCGCGAGGCACTCCCGGCTGGCCTCGTCGATGATGGTGAGGATGCGGAACTTACGCCCATCATGGGTGCGCCCCTCGACGAAGTCGTACGCCCAGACGTGCCCAGGATATTCCGGCCGAAGCCGGATGCAGGATCCGTCGTTGAGCCATAGCCGACCCCGTTTCGGCTGGCGCTGAGGCACCTTGAGCCCCTCCTTGCGCCAGATCCGCTCGACACGCTTTCGGTTCACCGTCCAACCAGCATTGCGCAACAAAGCGGTTACCCGGCGATAACCGTAACGCCCGTACTGTTTCGCCAATGCGATGATGTCGTCGGTCAGCCGCTGCTCATCGTCCGCCCCGCGCGGCACCTTGCGATGTGTCGATCGATGTTGCCCGAGAACACGGCATATTCGCCGCTCGGACACCGGCAGCTCGCGCCGCAGTTGATCGATACATCGACGTCGCCGCGCGGGGCTCAGAAGTTTCCCCGTGCCGCCTCCTGCAAGATCAGCTTGTCGAGGGTCAGATCGGAGATCGCCCGGCGGAGACGTAGGTTCTCCTTCTCCAGATCCTTCATCCGGCGAGCCTGGTCCGTCTTCAGCCCGCCATATTCCTTGCGCCGCCGATAGTAGGTCTGCTCACTGAAAGCGATCCGTCGGCAGGCCTCGGCGGTCGTGCCGCCTTGGCCCAGCACGATCTCAACCTCACGTAGCTTCCCGATGATCTCTTCCGGCTTGTGCTTCTTGCTCGGCATTCGTCGTCCCTTTCGTGGTCCAGACTATCATAGTCGATGGACCACTCAGACGGGGGCACCTCAATACCCGCCCAATCCCGCGAGCATAATTTTGAGACCAAAAAACGGATTGCAGCGTTACCTTAGGTAGGTATCGCCATCGACCACCACACAGAAAGCGCGCTTCTTATGCCGGACATGATCGACCAGGCCATCTCGACGCCTGGCGAACCGTTGCGTCAGACTGTGTTCGAGACCTCTGATCTAGCCGGACTTACCGACGACTCCAGGTTCACGAAAATCACGGATTTTGCAGCTTCCCTTTGCAAAGCGCCGATCGCGCTCATCAGTCTGGTCGAGACCGACTGCCAATGGTTTCCGGCGCGGACTGGGCTGGCGACACGAGAGACGCCGCGCAGTTCCTCCTTTTGCGCGCACGCGATGCTCGGCACGGATATCATGGTCGTGCCAAATGCATTATCGGACGCACGCTTCGCCAAGAACCCGCTGGTGCTGGGGGAACCGTCCTCAATTGCTACCAGATCGCTGCCATGACGCAGTTCTTTTGCGACACACTTAGAAAATAGTGGGACGCACGAGCGCCGTTAGCCTGAGGCTATTCTGCGACATGCGACAACGCGTTCCACTCTTAGCGATAACTTAGGCGTCCTCGATCTCCGCCAGCTGCGACAAAATATGCTTTGGCGTGTCGTTGCCAATCATCTTCTGCAAGAAGGGTGTCTTGTCGAATACAAAGTCTCGGAGCGGTCGCAAAGGCTTCGGCAAGTGGTGAAACATGCGGCCAGTCTTGTACGCGGTCTCGGTCACGGTCGCGGTGTGCGGTTTCCGCCGTTCCTCGAATGCCTGAAGCGCACCGCGCACCTGTCCAGTATCTTTTAGATCTATCGACGATAGGTGCCGTGCTAGAAAATAACCGTCCTCGATAGACATGCCGGCGCCGTACGCCGCGTAAGGCGAAGTCGGATGCGCGGCATCACCCACCAATGTCACTCGCCCCTTCGACCATTGCTTGAGCGGCGGCCGGTCGCGGATCTCCCACCGCTGCATATGCTCAACCGGAGTTTGATCGACCAGACTCTGCAAATAGGGTGAAAACCGGGTCACACGATCCTTAGCAAATTTCATGAAGTCGGTCGGTATCGGATCGTCTTCTTTGAAGGCCTCCAGAACCCACCATTCATAGCCCCACTTTCCTTCGTGGCGGATCGGGGTGTAGCTGAACTGCGTAGTAGCATCATGCGCGACTACACCTTCAGCCGGACCTTCCTCGTCCAGGAAAAGATAACCACCAATCAAATGCAGAAACTGACGACGGATTGGCGAATCTCCCCATAGCCATTTTCGCACGAAGGAGTGAAGCCCGTCGGCACCGACAAGAATATCGAACTCCTGCGACGGCTGTCCTGCAAAGTCGACGCGAACTCGATCTCCGAGGTCCTCAATTCCGTTTACTTGATGACCAAGGCAAAGAACGCCTTCGGGCAATGCCTCGATCATTCTTTTGTAAAGACCCCAGCGAAGCAGGCCGATGAAGCCGCCGCCATACTCGCTGACCACTTCAGGCGGCAAAAGCACGTCGGCGCGGACCTTACCTTTGGCATTGGCGAACACCGTATGGCATGCCGCACCTAGATCACTGACGTCTACGCCAATGAGCTTCAATACCTTTTGAGGCGGCGGCCACAGATTAAGGATATTGCCCGCTGGCTTGATCTCGCACGCGCGCTCAAAAATCTGTACGTCATAACCGAGCCTGATCGCGGCAAGTGCGGTTGCCATACCGCCCGGCCCTGCGCCGACGATGCCGATCCGTCCTTTGGACATACCTTCTCCTCAATCATCACGCTATGAACGGCGTTTGGATATGATCTAAGCAGTGATCAGATTACGAGGCAAGGGTTAAATGGCGGTCACAACGACATATCATAAGGAAGATTTGCGAGCAGACCTGCTTCGCGTTGGCCACGCCTATGTCGCGGCCAGCGGCCACGAAGGGCTCTCAGTTCGCAAGCTCGCTGCTCATGCTGGCGTTTCGCCTGGCGCGCCCTATCACCACTTTCCCGACAAACGCACCTTTCTGCTCGCAATGGCGAAAGAGGGATTCGACGAACTCTGGGAGCGTGGCAGCGCCATTCGTGCACAAGCGGGCAGTCCTATCGAGGTCCTGACAGAACTGGCCTACGCCTTTTTTGCCTTTCAAGCCGAGAAGCCCCGTCTGGTCGATCTGATGTACGAAAGCGAATTGACCCGTCCGATCATTGATCCGCTGATCGTCACCGAGCAGTTGCGGGCCTATGCGCTTCTTCGTGGGGCAATCGAGGACGCTATACCCGGCATGGCCGACGGCGAAGCTCGCGCCCGAACCGTTGCGTTCTGGTCGGCGATTTACGGCTATGCTAGCTTAGTCGGCAAGGGCCTTCTTCAGCCATTAGCCAGTGACGGAGAGACGAGCTTCCAAACGTGGCGTGACGCATTGGTAAGGCAAACCGTCGCAGCGGCGATTCTAGAGAATACGAGCGATTTCAAACGCTAGCGCGACATCCGATCACGATCTGAGCCTAGAGGGTGTTCGTTGCCAGGCGTGGGGTTGCCTAACGTTTCCTTCGTGATAGCCGCCTCAATCATCTCGCGTGACCGAGCGCCGCCGGCGTCAATATTCAAGAGCAATAGCCGTCGGCCTTGGTCAGAGTCCAGGTTTGCCTGCTGCCGCTCAAGCACTTCAAGGTCTTCCCGAAAAATCTGAAACTGGCCATCGCGGATCTTGTCCGTCAACAATGGATCATCAACGGCAAACTTCCGGGCCATCCCCCAGAAATAGTGATGAGACTTTTCTGTTTCCGGCGTCATGAAGTCTACGACGATACTCGAGACCTTGACGTTGTCCGGTGCGTCATATCCACCGCGCCCAGCGAGAGCTACTCCCACTTCGATCATCACGCTGCTTGGGAGTGAAAATCGACAAATTTGCCAGCGATCAACCGCTTCGTCTTGAGGCAGTCCGACACCGCTCAGCGCCATACGCCAGAACGGCGGAGCCTTTACGCGATCCATGAACCGGCTTGTAATAATATTTTGACCAATTTTCCGCGTTTTAACGGGGGCCTCGTCAATTTCCTTCTGGCCGATGCTCGATCCATGCACATAAGTTTCGTGGGTGAGATCCATCAGATTGTCGATCATCAGGCGATAGTCGCACAGCACGTGAAAACGGCTCCCGCCATAGGCCCAATCTGGACTATCTGCCCATTCGAGCTGCGGCAGCTTTCCGGGATCCGCGAAATCCGGATCCCCGGGCCATAGCCAAATGAAGCCAAAGCGCTCGACAACAGCAAAGCTGCGAATGCGTGGAAATCCTCCAACGCGTTGACCGGGCATCGATGCGACCCGCCCGGTACATTCGGCCGCCAACCCATGGTAGCCACACACCAGCTGTCCATCGCGAACGAAGCCGAGCGAGAGTGGCGCGCCGCGATGCGGGCAGAAGTCCTCCATCGCGGCGACCACGCCGTCGGCCGCCCTGAACATCGCGACCGGAAGCCCGCAGATACGGCGACCCAGCACCGACGTTCCGACTTCGTCCGAAGCGGCTGCAACATACCAGGCGTTGACCGGCCAGTCTGTCGCCGACCGTATCGCTTTTTGGCTTGGATTGCTCGTCATCTTTTTCCTCCACACGGCGATAACCGTCATATCATCACCGTCGATCCGGTTGACTCGACGATGCCGCATCAATAGCTTCATGTAAACGAAATAGCTTGTGTCACGCGAACGGGGTCATGTGATGTCGTCATCTATCCGCGAGTCTTTCACGTCTCATTGTGGTTTTCCGCATTGTGCTTGACATCGCTCGCAAGCGCAGAATTTTGTGCGGCTGTTCTTTCATTGCTCTTTTATTGAGAGACGCTCTGACATAGTTTGCGCGGCGTGTCCGAACCGTTCGGAGACCGTCTTTAGTTGCCGTCCGTGATAGTGGTGCCCCCATCAACGACAAGCGTGTGACCTGTGACAAACGCACCGGCCCTCGAAGCGAGGTACAAAGCTGCACTCGCAATCTCCTCTGGCTCGCCTGGCCGCCTCAGCGGTGTCATCGCCATTCGTCGCGCCATGAACGTCGGATCTTCTAGGAGGCGAGTTGCGAGGTCAGTCTTGATGAAACCTGGAGCGATCGCGTTCGCGCGAATGTTATCGGGCCCGCACTCCACAGCAAGATTTCGCGCGAGCTGTGCCAGAGCGGCTTTGGAAAGCGCGTAAGCGCCTAGCGCGCGGTTGCCGCGGATCCCGGCTATGCTGGACATCAGGACGATGCTGCCCCCGCCCGCGGCGCGCATCGAGGGCAAACTCGGGTCGCAGAGTCTCACGACGCTCGTCAGGTTGGTTGATAGGACAAGATCTAGTTCCTCCGCCGACGCGTTCGGAGTGGCGATTAGAGGTCCGGTAATTCCTGCATTAGCCACCAGGATGTCCAGCCGACCGAACCGCTCGAGTGTCGCGGCGACCAAGGCTCGCTGCTCATCAATATCTCGCACATTGCATCTTCTGGCACTGATCTCGAGCCCGTCGGCGCGAGCTCGAAGCTGTGCCGCCTCACAATCCGCGGAGTTCTCGCTCGCTATCATGACATTAGCGCCGACGCTTCCAAATAGCCTCGCAATCGCCCAACCCAAACCGCGCGTTCCACCCGTTACCAGTGCCGTTTTCCCATCGAGGCGGAACATGTTCAACAATGCGGCGATACCCCAACTCCGGGTGGGCACTCCCCGAAGCCCGCGTCGTGCGACATCGCGGGCGTAGATTGCAACTCAAGCCGCCGCATCTTCTGAAGGATACGGCGCGCGCGCGTCCCGCCCGCATCAATGCCCAGGAACACCGGTCGCGCATCCCAGAAATCAGCGCCCTCGAGATTCGCGTAGGCCGCCTCAATCATCGGCTTATCTTCCTCGTCGAACGCTTTCGCGAAGAGCGCCTTGAAACCAGCGGTGGCTTCGTCGTCGGCCAACGGAAATGTTGCGCTTGTGGCCCAGAAATAATGAGTTGTGTCCTGGGTTTCGGCAGTGAGGACATGCGCTTGTTCGACGACGACACCGTCAGCTCGCGGGCCCCCTAACGGCGTCGCCCCGACGGTCAGCTGCATTGTGGCAGGGGCATTCCATCGCATATCGAGCCAATGATCGGTACGCATGTTGGGGGGGTATATCCCGGTCGTGTGTCCAGGGGCCGCCACGTCGGGCATCCACCAATTCGAATGAAGCGTTGCGCCTTCCTCGATCACCTCATGGCTTCCCGCGAAGATCACTCCGGCGCCCGCGAAGCTGCCTTTATGGACAAATTCGATATGACTGAGATCCATCAGATTATCGGTGCCATACTCATAGTTGGCTCTCATCCTTGTGTATCCACGTAACAGACGCTCTTCCGGCAAGTCCCGGAGAAAGGGTAGGTCTGCTATGAGGCTCTGATCGGCGTCGGCGGCGCTCCCCATCCAGACCCAGACGATGCTGTCTTGCTCGATCACGGGATAGGTCCGGACCGCGGCACCTGACGGGATCTTCGGCGAAAATGGATTTCCGACGCAATGACCCTCCGCGTCGAACACCAAGCCATGGTAGCCGCAGGCGACGCGATCTCCGTCGCGGTTGCCGAGGCTGAGAGGTGCAAAGCGGTGCGGGCAACGATCGTCCATGACGACTGCCGAACCGTCCACCCGACGGAAAATGAGCAGCGATTGCCCACAGACGCGTCTCGACATCAGGTCCTGACCTATCTCATCGCACCACGCAACCATGTGCCAAACGTTTCTCAGAAACCCGGTCATGCCATCCTCGCAGTCGTAGATCATACCAAATCCGCGTGAGGCTGACTCACGTCGGGGATTCCCAAACCGGGTTCGATCTGATTCAACATCGTAGGCTGGAGGAGGCTTGCGATGGCAGCGGCGATCGATCTGCGTTCGGACTTTGATGGGGATGATTTGCGGC
>CAIQHF010000022.1 GCA_903871605.1 uncultured Sphingomonadaceae bacterium | reverse complement strand
GAACCGGATCTTCCGATCCTACGAGGACATTCTCGACCATTGCTGCTTCGCCTGGAACCGCCTCGTCGATCAGCCATGGCGCATCATGTCCATCGGCCGACGCAAATGGGCGCATGCGTCATGATCAACGGGACTTGGTATAAGAGGCCTATTCTATGTCGGCGAGCGGCTGTTCGACGTGGCCGTGCTGCGGCTCGAGGTAAAGCATCAGCAGGTCGTGCCCATCGCGCGCACTGCGGATCAGGTCTCGGCACGAAGGGCGTCATGAGCGAGAGCCGGCGAGGCCCGCCTTGCGGGCATCGGCGGCGACGCTCTTATGACCACGCTTAGGAGCGCTCTTGAGCGCGTGCTTTGGAGTGGTTGATGGGTCAGGTCGCAATCTACTCGCGGGTCGAGCGGCGTCACCGGTGGAGTGACGAGGAGCGCTGGCAGATCCTGGAAGAGGTGTTTTCGCCGGATGCCAAGGTGCTTCACGTGGCCCGGCAGCACGACATCTCGACGGGGCTGATCGTCATTGACCAGAACCCACGTCATCATTCCACGGTGAACCATGATGCATCCAACGGCCGTTCCAAACGTCGTCGAGCGGCGCGCGCGAGACGCTGAATGCGCGTTCGAAACGCCGTATTTGTCGTCCGCCAACCGTCCGCCGGAACGAGATGCCCGTAAAGGACGCGGGCAATATCCTGGTGGTCGGCGCCGCTGCTCAGCGCGTCCCCAACCCGCAATTCGGAAATCCAACGATCGGGCAGCCTGGTTGATCGGGGGCCGGGGCGATCAAGGCTTCCCGTCTTACTCAATCGGACGAGGCGCTCAATCGCGGCCAGTGGCCCACGAAGCGTATCCAGGCCCTCGATCAAATATCGCAGCACCGCCGGGCATCCGATCAGCGTTCCTTCAACAACATCGATGCGTAGCCCCCGCACACCATCGCTGAGCAACAAGTGTTCGATCTGATCCTCATCGACCGTGAGCGTCACGAGATGCTGCAGGTCCAGCAGATCGATGCGGTCGGAGGCGGCGGCATACAGGCTATGTACCCTCGCAATAATGACGGACTTATCGATGCTGGCACTCCAGATCGGCCGCGCGAAGGGCACGCGATGGAGCGGATCCTCGAAGCGTTCGAGACTAAATGCGCGTGCATTGGCTTGGTGGCCATCGCGGCCTTCCCATGCACGGCGGTAGATCGCGGAACGTCTCAGCCATTCCCAGGCGAATGCTGGCCGGTCTGCCGAGCGTAGCGCTTCGTAATCGGTAGCTTTCCTCCAGTCCGGCGGCCTCGTCGAAAGATTGGGTGGCGCGGTTATGAGCACCACGATCGGCCGATGCTCAAGAACATCGCACGATGGCGAAACGCATGCTTTGCCAAGCGGATCGCTCACCCGGCGTCTGAAGGGTTTCTCCAACCTGGAGGGCGATCAAAAATTTCCGGCGTCCAAAAGCCGAATTTAGTCTAATCGACAAGAGCAGTAAAACACTCTGCATCGCAACCAGTCCTATGATGGACGCGATAATTCATCGATATTGTTGATATAATTGTAAGAGCGCGGGCGATCTGGTCGTAGTCGTTATAATATTTTCGGGAGGAGCTTGAAGAGCGAGTCGCAACGTCCGGACTGTGCGGTCCTGAAAGCCGCTTGATCAGCGCCGGCCACAAGGCGCGTTCCGGTGCAGGGGGCTGGAAACTCCTGATCGGACGTGATGACCGTCATGCTTGTAAGTGATCATGTTGCTCAGGTTACAGGGACAATCGCCGACTGCGGCACTTTCGACGATATGCGGGAAGTTCTTCCGGTAGCGGCTCGCACGCTGGGATTTGATTTCTATGCGATATCGCGACATCCGGGGCTCCGCAAAGACGATCCTGGCGAGCCGATCCATAACTACCCGGCGGGCTGGGAAGCCCGCTATATCAGCGAGGAACTCGGCCGCTGTGACCCCGTCCATCGCGCCTGTCATGTTCGCTCCAGCGGATTTCGCTGGCGCGATGCGCATCTGATCGTTCCATTCTCGCCAAGAGACGATGCGATGCTCGATGAGGCGAGGGGATATGGTATAGAGGACGGTTTCACCGTGCCGGCCAACGTCTACGGTGCGGCCCGCGGCTCGGTGACGTTTGCGACCGAAATAGGAACGCCGTTCCCCGAGCATCGCTTATTCCTGGCGCAAGCGTTCGGGAATATCCTGTTCCAGAAGATGCTCGATATCGGCTGGGCGCGTCATTTGCCGAAGCGCGATATCCTGACAGAGCGCCAACTCGAATGCGTGATGTGGGTCGGTCGCGGCAAATGCAATTGGGCGATCGCGAAGTTGCTTGGTCTCTCGGTGAATACGGTGAAGAAGCATCTGCGCGAAGCATGCGAGCGCTATGCGTTCGCGACCAGAACGACCCTTCCGCTTCAGGCGCTCGCCGACGGATCGCTCTGCATTTCCGACGTTCTTTCCTGACGCCGGTACCCGATCGGGTCATAGGCGACGATCCGATCGGGTGTTTCATTGCCGTCTCCCATCAAGGAGACACGCAATGCTTCTGCACGTGGATGCCACCAATCGCATCAATGAGCGCGTCGTTCTGAGATCAATGTTCGAGGCGCGCAAGCGCGTCTTCATTGATCTCCTGCGCTGGGACATACCAGCGCTCGATGACAGATATGAAGTGGACCATTTCGATATCGCCGCCGCGCGCTATATCATTCTGGCCGACGGCGAGCATCGCCATCTTGCCTCGGCCCGCCTGCTGCCGACGACACGGCCGGGGATCCTCGACACGCTTTTTCCGGATCTGTGCGATGGCCCCCTCCCGGCCGGCGACAGCGTATGGGAAATAACGCGCTTCTGCCTGTCTCCGGACATGCGGGCGCCTGACCGGCGACTATGCCGCAACAAACTCGTTACGGCGCTTGCGATGTATGCGGTCGATCATGGGGTCGATACCTATACAGGTGTTGCCGACCTTCCATGGCTCGAGCAGATCCTGCAATTCGGTTGGGACTGCGAGCTGCTCGGGAAACCGAAACGCTACGGTTCGCGCATGCTCGGAGCACTGCGAATCAGGATCACGCAGGACACGCTCCCGGCGCTGCGGCGCGCGGGAATCTTCGCAGTGCCCCATGATCCGCTGCCAATGTCCCGCGCAGCTTGAAGGAAGACACCATGAACGCATTGCTGAGCGACGGGGCGTTCGATGCCGCCCGTACCAACATCGCGGCCTTCCAGTTGGAGGATCAGGGATACTGCATCATCCGGAAACTCGTATCGCAGAGGGTCATCGAGCGTGTGGCGCGCGAAATCGATGGCAATTTTGCTCAAACGCCCTTTTGTCGTGGCCCTTTTTATGGCGAGCATACAAAGCGGTTCGGCCGCCTGCTGGCGCGATCGGAAACGTCCGCGGCACTCGTCCTGCAGCCGATCCTGCTCGAGATCGTCAACCGCATTCTTGGACCGTGGTGCGACGTGATCCAGCTGAACGTCGCCCAGGCGATCGAGATTCATCCGGGCGCACCGGCACAATATCCCCACCGCGACCAAGACATGTGGCAAGGATCGAAGGGGGTCAGCGAATATCTCGTCAATGTCATGTGGCCGCTGACCCCGTTCACGCAGGAGAATGGCGCAACGCGTATCTGGCCCGACAGTCATGGCGCGACGGCCCTCGAAGCGAGCGAGCCTCAATTGGAAGCCGTCGCCGCCGAATGCGATCCCGGCGACGCGATCGTCTTTCTCGGTTCCACGCTGCACGGCGCAGGCGCGAATGTCGGCCCCCGCCGGCGCCAGGCGATTGTGATAGGATATAGTCTTGGGTGGCTTCGTGCCTATGAAAATCAGTCGCTGGCCTATCCGCCTGAGATTGCGCGCGGTTTCCCGGCGGATCTTGCGCGTCTGGTCGGCTACCAGCAGCACCGTCCCAATCTCGGCAACTTCGAAGGCCAATGTCCCTCGGTCCTGCTCGACGACTGGGCCGATCGCCCGCTCGGGGCAATCGACGCGCTGCGACCCGACCAGGCAGCGCTTCTGGCCGGATATGTTCGCCAACAGCGACATGAGGGGACGGCTGAGGTGGCCGCGAGCGCAGACGTGCCATGAGCCCCGGGGCGACGATGATGCGCGTCTATGACGCTCTCAAGGCGCGCATCATGGCAGGTGGCTTTGCGCCCGGAGAGCGGCTTGATCCGCACCAGTTGGCGTTGGATCTGGCGGCAAGCCCGACGCCGGTGCGAGAAGCCCTTCATCGTCTAGCTGGCGAACATCTCGTGGAAAGCTGGCAACAGGAAGGTTTCCGCCAACCCCATATCGTCGAGCCGGCGATCAGGGATCTTTACGATTGGAGCAGCGAACTTGTTCACGTCGTGTTGCGTAGCGCGGCGCGTCCAACCAGCACCGCTGTAGCAGCGACGAGCGCCGTCGCAGCGGATTATGTCGCGCAGGTGGAAGGCGTGTTCACGGACCTTGCGCTGCGCTCATCGAACCACGAGCATCGGCTCGCGATCGCCAGCCTCAACGATCGCATGGCTCTCTGCCGGCGAGCGGAGGCATTGGTCCTTCCGCGAAGCGACGAGGATGTCGCGCCGATCGATTCGGCTTTGGCTGATGCGCGCTGGACGGAAGCGGCGCGCGCCTTCGATCATTTTCATCGCCGTCGTCTCCGGATCGTTGGCGAGATTGCCGGAATTCTGCGAAGTCATAAGCACATCGGGCCGTAAAACAATATTCGGCCGATACGAGAAGTATAAAGTTCCCATCTGCGTCGAACCGCATAGTCTGATCCTGCCGTCCAATTCCGTACGGCAAGAGGAGAATGGTCATGAACACCGACCAGAACACGCTTGAACTGATCGATCTGGGCGCCGCCAGCATCGAGACCCAGGGCTCGGTAGGCCTTCCGCAGGAGACCGCCGGTCTCCAGCCGATCGGTCTCTCCGACGCCGACTGAGCTCTAGAATGCGCGGGCGTTTTGGCGTCCGCGCATTCGAACGGCGATGGCCCACGCGCTTCCCCCTCATCTTCGGATCGCTTTGTTCGACGAGCGCGCGATACTGCTCGACATCTCCGCCGACCGCTATCGATCGCTGGGCGCGCGTGCCGCTCACGTGTTTCAAAACATCGCGAAGGATGAGACCGTTACCGACGTCGCAGCGCTGGAGCATCTGCTCGCCGCCGGTATTCTCTGCGCGGGAAACACCCCGTACCGACCACTCGATATTCCCAACCCGGAACACATGATCCCCTTGGCCTCGGTCGCATCTGCACGGGATATGCTGTGGCTTCGCGTTTGCCGAGCGCTTCTGTCCGTCACGTGGATCCAATGGGCGCGCGGCTTCGAGGCTAGCCTCCGGTTGATCAGCGCACGCGAGGCGACCCACGCGTTACGGCGGGACGTCGATGCAGCTGTTGCTGTTGCCCAGACCTATAGGGCGATCCGCACCAGGGTTCCGATCCGACCGGTGTGCCTGCGCGATAGCCTTGCGCTCATGATCCTTCTCGTCGACGCGGGTCTCGATGCCACCCTCGTACTCGGCGTTCGTATCGACCCTTTCGCCGCGCATAGCTGGGTGCAGGCAGGTTCGACAGTGCTCAGCGATGATCTCGACGTCATTGCCGAATTCACTCCGATACTGGCGTTGTGATGTTTCGTTTCTGTCTGGCAATCGGTCGGGAAGCCGCTGGATACGTTCCGACATGGCGGGATCGTTTGGCACCGCTTTTTCCAATCGTGTCGATGCAGGAGGGCGCAGCGCTTTTCTCCGAGACCGGGAGCAACGCCATTGCGCTGCCTTCGGTCGACGGCTGGATCGTCGGCAAGATCTTTCGGGCGGCGGACAGCCGCCCGGTATCGCACATCGAGACGCATCAACAACTGGCCGTGGCGAGTACCGGCGGACGGTCGCTGCTGGTCGCGTATTTCGGAAGCTACGTGGCCATATGGCGTGAGGGTCCCGACCGGCCTTGGTGCATTATGCGCGACCCCTCGGCGACGCAGCCCGTCCTGTTTCACAGCGGTTCCGGCCTGACCCTGATCGCCTCCGATTTCGAAGCCCTCGAGGCCTTTGGACATATCCGGACCCCGATCGACTGGCCTGGCGTCGCACATAACCTGTGCTATCCGCAGGTGCCGACGGCGCGGACCGGTATCGAGGAGGTTACCGAGCTCTTGCCGGGTCAGCGCATGCGGCTGGATGCCGACGCGCCGGCCATGGAACAGATCTGGCAGCCCTGGGCATTTCGTAACGCGGCTCAGGGAGCCGCGGCGAGCCGAAACAGGATCAAGGAGCTTGAGTCGGTCGTCGATGGCGCCGTCGCTGCCTGGGCCTTCGGCGTCGAGCAAATCGGGCTAGAGCTCTCAGGCGGGCTCGATTCGTCGATTTTGGCCGCCGCGCTCGATCGCGCGTCTGCGCGCTGGACCGGTTTCACGTTCGCGACTCGCGCCGCGGATGGTGACGAGCGCCGCTATGCTCGACTGGTCACCGACAAGTTTGTAGCGCCGTTGATCGAGGCCGTCGTCGGCGACGACGTTGTGAACGCTCTCCACACGCCGACACGGCGTACCGAGCGTCCCGGTGGCACGGGTTTCCTGGCCGGTCTCGACCGAACCTTGCAGGCTCTGGGTGATGCCGTTGGCGCGGATGCTTTCTTGAGCGGGGCAGGCGGCGATAATGTCTTCTGCTCGATCGGATCGACCGCGCCCATCGTCGATGCCTGGCAAGTGGGCGGATTAGCCCTGGCGCGTCGAGTCTTCGCCGACGTGGCAACGACCTCGGGCAGTACCTATTGGCAGGTGGGACGATCGCTCGCGCGGCGCGGGATCCGTGACAGCCTTCGCACACGCCATTGGCCGCCCAATCACCGCTTTTTGAATCGCGACGTCCGACCCGCACCCGACCGTCATCCCTGGCTGGCGCTACCGGCTGGAACGCCGCCCGGACTGCGCGCGCATATCGCTGCTGTGCTCCGGATCCATCTGGTGCTGACCGCTCATGATCGCTTTTGCAGGCGGCGTTATGTCTTCCCGTTGCTCAGCCAGCCCGTGCTCGAAGCCTGCCTGGCGATCCCGAGTTGGCAATGGCTTGCCGGTGGCCGCGATCGCGCCGTCGCCCGCGCCGCTTTCGCCGATCGCCTGCCGCCAGCGGTACTCGCACGCACCAAAAAAGGTCGGGTTGAGTCTCTGATGGTCCGTGCCTATGATCGGGCGCGCCCTGAATTGACAGCCACTCTACGAGATGGGCTTCTTCATGGCGCCGGATTGCTTGACATGCCAAGGATCGTCGACTGCTTGCGCGAGCCGGCACGGGGTGGCCCCGCCGACTACGCTCGAATCCTGGCGCTGGTAGACGCGGAGCTATGGGCGCGCACTATCCTTACCAAGACGCGTAGCTGAACGGCGGATCTCGAGCGTGCGCCATCGCGCATATTGGTCTGCACGATCCGGCGCCGGATCCTGCACGTGCTGAAGCCAGAAACGGAACCAGTCGAGATTGCGTTGATAGGCGGCGGCCTTGTGACGCGGCTGCTCTTTGATGTGCGGTTCGTTGGCGAAGGCGTAAAGCTCGACAGGCGTCGACGTCCGGCTAAGCGATGAATAGAATTGCATCGAAATGCGGGCCTCCTGTTCGGGCAGCTGCAGCAGCACCGGCGCGTGGATTTGGCTGACATTGAGCGCGGGTGAATGC
Organism: uncultured Sphingomonadaceae bacterium; assembly: GCA_903871605.1. Taxonomy (GTDB): domain Bacteria; phylum Pseudomonadota; class Alphaproteobacteria; order Sphingomonadales; family Sphingomonadaceae; genus Solisphingomonas. Next base: position 158,858 of record CAIQHF010000022.1, on the reverse strand, counting down.
ACCTTCCAGCTTTGAAGATCGCTTGAGGGGTCGCGCACGTGCCAGTTCTTTAAAAAAGTCGGCCCGATCGAGTTGCCCGCAACGCTATAATACCAGTAATAACTAGGCTCCAGGGGCTCGGTCGCCAACGAAATCGCCGCCAGGAGCGAGGAGTGTTCGGCGACCGCCATGGTGACCTCGCTGCCGAAGCTCAGACCCCACATGCCGATATGCTTTCGATCGATGAGGCGCGCTCGCGAGAGTCTCGCGACGATCGTATCGATCCCACCGAGCGCGCGCTGGTAGTCGCGCGTCGCGTTGCGTGCTCCTGCATAAGCCGGCTGATTGATACACAGTGTTGCGATACCTCGGCTTGCCAACGGCAGCATCGGCAATTCGTCGCCCAGGCCGCCGCGTAGGAATCCCGCGCAATAATAATATTGCAGGACGAGCGGGTAACCTGTCGATGGCGGTGGCGTCGGTGGCAGGATCAGCTCGGCGGTGAAGTGCGCGCCATCGGGCCCTCGCCAAAAGAGATGCTGTTCCGATCGGTCGATATCATTTCGCAGCGTCGCATTGGGATCGAACAAAGTCTCGCGTTCCCCGCTCATGATATCCACGCTGACCAGGCGCGGTGGACTAGTCGGTTCCGCCTCTACGCAGATCAGCTGCGAGCGAGCGACCGAGCAGGGCTCACTCGGCTCGCGCCCGCCATTGAGAAGGCCCGCTATGCTTGCGATCGTGCGCGCTCGAGGTGACCCCGGTGTCCAGGCGAACAGGGTCTGCTGGTGGGCCGGATCGTTCGCGGTCACAAGCCACGACGCGCCACTGCGCATCGGGACGGCTGAGACGACCCGTCCCGCTAGACACTGCGCCGTGCGACACTGGACAGGCAAGGCATCCGGTCGCTCGATCGTCAGCTGGGTACCGGCTCCGACGAAACGAATAATCGCGCGGCCGGATGCTGTTCCTTCGGATGAAGCGGCTACGCCGATCACCGTGCTCGCCTTTTGCGTCGGCGGATCCGGAATCTTGATGGTCACGCTTCCCAGCGGGGTCTTCCACAATATGTCGCCACGCGCAAACCATTGTCCCGTGAAGCGCTGGCTCGCCAAACGGCCATCGATCCAGGCGCCACGCGTGATCGGCTGACCGATATCAACCGAGCTGTCTACGAGAACGCCATCATCCTGGGCACGTTGCTCGGCGGCGTCGATCGCCGATCGTGAAGCTCCGACGTGGTAGGTCAGATGGTGCCCATCTGGCGCCAGCGTGAAATCGCGCACATTGGCAGGGTCGTGCGTAATCTGGGTCGGTGGGCTTCTGTCGGACGACGCCCGCCAGACCTGGATCTGGCCGCCGATCAGGGCCCGCATGTAGAATCCGCTGGAATCAGGCGCCCAGATTGGCGTCTCGGTCGCGAGCACCCCCGCGTCCAGGAACAACGCACCTCCGCCATCTGCGACCAAATGCGGCGCTGCGCTACGATCCGACGGCATCACAAACCAGCGCAGGAGATAGCCATTGTCGGCAATCGAAGCCTGGTCAGTCCGGAAGGCTATCCAGCGACCATCGGGTGAAAGGCTGACACCCGACAGATCGGTCACCTCGACGATGTCAGACACCGACACGCCTCGCCCAGGCCCGGCGGTGACCGATAGCGCAACTGCCGCCGCGACGGTTGCCAGTGCGGCGCCCATCACCAAGAGAAATTTGCCTGGATCGAAATCAGGCGGCCAATCGCATTGGCGGCACTCGGGTCATACGCCAGCGTCGTCGAAAAGAAGTGGTTTTCGACATAGGGCGGCTGGCGGTTGAACAGATTGACCGCACTCAGCGCCAATCGGGCACCTGAAAGTGGCGATGCGTGGCTGAAGCGGTAGCCGATCTGTCCATCTATCGTCGTCCAGCTTGAGACGGGAGCGCTCGGCGTGACCAGCTGGTTCGTATAGCCGCTGGTATAGTTGACGAAGGCCGTCGCATCGAAGCCGCCGATCGCCCATCCGGCGTGACCGCGCAGCCGCAGTTTGACCGGATAGGAGAGGGTGCCAAGCACCGACTGGGATGGCGCCGTGGCCGTGATCCGCTGGTCGAGGGCAAGCAGCCTTGTGCCGGCGACGCCGAGCGAGGCCGTGCCCCCGAACAGTGCGTGCGTGTAGTCGATGTCGAAATCGACGCCGCGCTCGGTTTGCTTCGAAAGATTGAGCGTCTCGAGATTGATGATCGCGGCGATCTGGCTGGGGCCGACGCCCGCCAGATTGAAAAACCTCGGATTGGCGTAGAACGCGGCGACGGTCGCCGGATCGGGATGATCGTCGATCAGACTGCCATAGATGTTGCGCTGGACGAGAAAGGAATAGGCCTCGGCATTGGCGCTGCCGATCCGGTCGCGATATGCGATGTCAAAATAGCTGGCGGAGAGCGTCAGTCCCGGCGCGAACAGGGGCTTTAGATCGACGCCAACCGTCCAGCTTCGGGCTTTCTCGGGGCCGATTGAGGGTCCCGAACCTATCTTGGCCAAGACCGGCGTCGTGCCGGTAGGCGAGCGAGGGTCTGGCAGTGCGACCGCCTCATAGAAATTGTTCGCCGCGCCCACATTCTCGGTGAAACCGGGCGCGCGAAACGACGTGCCCCAACTCGCGCGCAGCGCGAGCCCCGTCGTTGGCTCCCATCGTAATCCCGCCTTCGGATTGATCGTTTGCCCGACGTCGCTGTACCAGTCGGAGCGAGCGGCTAGCGAGACATCGAGACGTCCGGGAAAAGCATCCGTTCGAGGTCCGACTACCGGGATCGCAAGCTCGCCATAGATCGCGTCGATATTGCGGTGACCTGGCGCGCCGTTCGTCGGCGCAACCGTGGGGATGAGACTGGTCGTCGTCGAGCTTTGAAAGCCGGTGAAACGTTCGTCGCGATGCTCGAACCCCGCCGCCAGCTTGACCATACCGGCTGGCAATCTGAAGACCGGCCCATCGGTGCGCAAATTCGCCGACCACACGGCGTACCGAGAATAATTCTCGATTTCCGCGCGGATGCCATCGATCGTCGCCGGGTCGTTGCCGCTGCCGTCGCCAAATACATTGAGCGCCGTCGCCGGATCGGTGTACGCCAGTGCGGATGCGACACGGCTATAGCTGATCAGATTGCGATAGTAATTGCGCTCGACCTGGCGTCCATAGGAGCCCGAGGCGTCGATCGTCCATGGACCGATATCGCCTTTGACGCCCCCGCTGGTCGTGATGGCGTCCACGGTACCGACGCTGCGCGGAGCACCGACTTCGCCGGAGAAATCATATTGCACTATCACCGGCTGGCGCGTGCCGAGTGGATCGACGTAAAAGGGATTGGTGACCGGCACCGTCACCGGCTGGAAACCCTGGACCTGGGTTATCGTATCGAAACGGCGATGCGCATAGAGCGCGTGCCCGTAGGCGGTCAGTCCCCAGCCGAGCTGCTGATCGCCCGCGGCGTACACCGAAATGGTTTTTTGTGCCGGTAGCAGATCGGTCCGTTTGGCCTCGTCGACAAGATGCTGTTGATCCGCGATCAGCGATCCGGCCGACAAGGTTTTTCCGTCCTGCCCCGCCGGGATCGCATAGCTCGTTCCGTTGGCAGCGATGAGCGTACCCGGTGCATCATAAGCCGGTCGATAATCGGGGCCGCCATAGGGTGTCAGATCGTCTGTCGACGCGCGTCTGTCTGCGCCCGCCAAAGCCCCGCGCTGATCATATTGCGCAGCGATCATTACACCACCGGTCGACCAGCGTTTTCCCGCCGCCTGTCCTATCTGGTACTGGCCGAAGGCGCCGTCGGCGGTGCCCGAATACAGGTTCGTCTCGAAGCCGTTCAAATGATCGCGGAACCGGACATTGACGACGCCAGCAACCGCGTCAGTACCGTAAATCGCAGACGCGCCATCGGTCAGGATCTCGATTCGATCGATCGCCGTCGCCGGTACGAGCGAGAGATCTACGAAAGCGCCGGTCGATCCGCCGAGCGCCGGTCGATTGCCGTCGAACAATACGAGTGTGGATTCCGTACCGAGCCCGCGCAAATTGATGCTGGCTCCATAGCGCAGATTATTGCCTACGCCGTTGCTTGCGCTGGTTCCGAGATTGGATTCATTGGGGCCTCCGGCGTAGTTCTGCGGCAGCGTCTGGATGTAGTCGGCAACCGTTGCGCGCCCACTGTCTTCGATCGCCTTGCGGTCGATCACCGTTAACGGCGCGCCGATCGGCGCACTGCCCCGAATGCGCGTACCCGTAACGGTGATGGCCTGCGCGTCCTCCGTCGAAGCCGGAGTCACAGGATCGATGCTCACCACGAAAGCGCCGCCGATCGTCTGCGCGGTGAGTCCCGAACCGTGGAGAATTCGCTGAAGCGCCTCGCTGGGAGAGAGTCTCCCGACTGCCGCGCCACCCTGGCGGCCCTGGACGAGATCCGACGACGCGACGATGGCAGCGCCCGATTGCGCCGCGAACGCCTTCAAGGCGGAGGCCAAATCCTGCGCCGGAATTTGAAATCGAGTATCGGCCGAGCGGGCGTCGGTGCTGGCGATCGCAGCGATCAGGCATGCCGTAGTCAGTAAAGCCGCTTTGCGCATAGGATGAAGCCCCCGGTTCAGGGCTCGTTATCGGCCCTTACGGTCGGCTTGACGCAGGAAGCGAAATCACCCCTACCGGGGTCTCACGTTTTTATTGCGAGCACATAGCCATGCTTGGTTTCGTGCAGATCGAGATCGAAGGCCGCGGCGAGCTGGAGCGCCAATATATGCGTGTCTGTCGCCGGCAACTGGCCTTGCACCATCCTCGCTGAAAGTGCCGGATCGGCCAGCATGATGGGCTTTCCGCCATGGCGGTTCCCGATCGCGATAATGTCCGCCAGCGTCTTGCCGTCGAGTGGAAGCAGCGCCGAGGTCCAGCCTGCCTCGTCGGGTGCCGCCGCAGTCACCCGATCCCCCGTCCTGTTCGCCACCAGCTGCTCGCCCTGCTTGAGTATCATGTCCGGTCTGGCCGGTAGACCGCCCTGATGGCGGACCACTAGCGTACCGCCCAACGACGTTATCCGCACGCCGTTGTCGTCGACGATGACATCGAACACAGCGCCGTGCGCGGTCAGCCGCAAGTTACCGGCTGCGACGACGAAGCGGGCAGAGCCCTCAGGAAGGCGAAACCGGCTGCGCCCCTCGAGCAGCGTCAGTGTGGACGGGTCGTCCTCGAGCGAGGTCAGCAGCACCGCATGCGCGTCGAGCATCACGTGTCGACCGTCGGGCAGATCGATCGCCCGAGCCGCGTCGTCAGCGGCGATTTGAGTGGTGCCCGATGCCGCAGTGTTAATATGATGCTGCCATGCCCAGGTGCCCGCGGAACCTATGGCGAGCAAGACCGTCGCCGCGAGCGCCAACTGCACAAGGTAGGGCGTTCGGGCAAGCCCGACACGATCGTGGAGGGGCGGTGTCGGTAGCGAGGTCAACTCGACATCGTGATCCGTCGCGCGAAACGCAGCATAGGCGGAGCGATGCTCGACGCGCTCGTCGAGCCAGCGATGGAACGAAGCCCGATACCGATCGCCATCGGCACCGCCAAGTTTAGTCAACCATTCGGCGAGGGCAAGGTCGATCTCTCGCCTGTCCTCGGAGGACAGGGTCACTCGTCCGGCCTCAACCGCCGGCGCAATTCGAACAGGGCCTTTGCGATATGCTTTTCCACCGCCTTCACGCTTAATCCCCGTGCCGCTGCGATCTCGGCATAACTATGCCCGCCCTTCCGGTGAAGCAGGAAAATCTCGCGGGTCTTGGTCGGCAGTTCGAGCAGCGCGGCATCGACCTTGGCGATCGCGTCGCGCGACTCCAGCTGTCCAAGCGGCTCGAAGCCTGCCATCTCTTCTTCATCGAATGCTATGTGCCGATCATACGACCGGCTCAGCCCGCGACGATGCTGGTCGCGGACCAGATTGCCTGCGACCTGGCTCAGATAGGCTTCCGGGCAATCGAGCGGCGTCTTCTGTTCGGACGTGACGCGAAGCAATCGCCGAAACGCCTCATGCACCATGTCCAGGACGTCGTCGGCGGCGACCCGACGCGCGAAGAACCGCGACAGCCGGGGCAGCTCCGCCCGATAGAGCGCATCGATCCCCGCCGGCTGGGCGCGATATCCCAACCAGTCTTCCGGCGGCAGTGGGTCGTCGCGCTTCATGGTCGTAAAACAGTGCCGACGTGCATGGAGCGACCGCGCCGCCAAGAAGAGGCTTTCGGGTGATCCTGTTTGTGCAAATCGTCCTCCTCCTGCGAAGGAGACGACAGGGTGCCCGGGTGCTGAAAACATGCTGGAAACACGCGCCGCCGTCTTTAGCGCCGCGAAGCGCCTGTACATGCACGTCGGCCACCCGGGTGTACCCGATGGAAATGTCTTCACAGCGAGGATTTCAGGCCTCGGCACCCGACGTCATCCGGTGCGCAGACGAGACTATAGATGCCGACGCGAGAAGAAAAGCGCTTCGTTGCAGCTCGAGATCCGGACGTCGCCGGGGGAAATACAGGGGCATGATTGCAAGCCGCAAAACGCTCACGCTTCGATCGGACAAGCGGACGCCGCAAGAGACGACGGCCAAGATCGCGCTCGTCCTGACCCAGGCGATCGCGCGTCGTCTCTGCCTCGGTGCATCTATAATCGCACGCTGATGCAGACCGCGCCGCATATCCTTTGTCGCAGTATGGTGGCTTCTCCCTCGATGCCTCGATCACGCATCGATTCTCCGGTCGTCGATCTTGAGGCTCGGCAGTTTCAACTGACCGGCTCGGTTTCGCCGACGCGGACCCCGAGGCACGCGAACCCCGTATCCCATTCGATCCCGACGATCGCGATACCGTGACGGAAACGTCGCACGCGACAATCTGATCGACGCAGATGACCCTGGACAGTTCGCCAACTCCAAAGCCCCGCTACGTCCATCCCGTCGCGGTGCGCTAACGCTCGCTGACGAGATGTCCGAAGACCGGGCCGTGCTGATCGATACCAGCGAACAGTGAGCGGGCGCCTCGCGCGGCGATGCCCGCGCGACCGCACTCGCATAGCGCGTCTGCGACGCCGCCACCGAGCCTTCGTCTCGGCCTGACGGTGCTGATTGCTGGCGCTGTGGCGCGGGCCTTTGGCCCACGCTGATGACGCCGCTGGCGCGGCGGCGCCGATTGTGTCTCTCCCGGCGAGACGGGAGGTGGACGGCGCGTCCTGCTAGGCCCGTCGCGGCCACCTGCAAGCCTCGCGTGCCCGCTCGGCTGCTCCATTGCATTTCGCCCCTGATCCCACCCCGCCGCGCGCACGCGGCGGGGACCCCGGGGGGTGCAGGCGCCCGCTCGCACGGGCCTCTCCGGTCGCTTCTGCCGCCCACCCCCCGTTCTCCGGGGAGGTTTGTGTTTTGGGGCAGGCCAAGGAGGATATCATGCGCCAAGCCAGCATTCGTGACGCGGCGGAAACCGTGGGCAGGGGGCGCGCCATCGCGACCGACCCCGCAACCCACGGCGGTCGGCTCGGATCGTCCGTCGGTACGGGCGGCGCCAGCGACGCCGCGCGCGCCTCTATCTATGACGAGGTCACCAGTCGGATCATCGCCGAACTCGAAGCGGGCCGCTTCCCCTGGGTCCAACCTTGGGGGCGGGCGTCGACGAACGGCGGCGGCGTGGGCGTCGGCCTGCCGCGCAATGCGGCGACCGGCCGGGCTTATGGCGGGATCAACGTCCTGATCCTGTGGGGCGCGGTCATCGAGCGTGGCTATCCCTCGCAAGGCTGGCTGACCTTCAAGCAATGCCGCGATGCCGGCGGCTCTGTCCGCCGAGGCGAGCGCGGCACCACGATCGTCTATGCCGATCGCTTTACGCCCGAGACCGAACGCGCCCGCGCCGCCGACGTCGGTGACGCCGCGCGCGCCATCCCCTTCCTCAAACGCTTCACCGTGTTCAACCGCGCGCAGTGCGACGGGCTGTCCGCCGGCCTCACGCCCGAGCCGCTGCCATTGCCCGAGCGCGAGATCATACCCGTCGGCGAAACGCTGATCGCAGCGAGCGGGGTTTCCGTCCGGATCGGCGGCGACAAGGCTTATTATGTTCCCTCGCTCGATACCGTCCAGCTGCCCCCGCAGCCTGCCTTCTTCCACCAGATCGATTTCTACCGGACGGCCTTCCACGAGCTCTGCCACGCGACAGGTCACGCCTCCCGCCTCGGGCGCACGCTCGTCACCGACTTCGGATCGAAAGATTATGCGCGCGAGGAGTTGATCGCCGAACTCGGCTCGGCCTTCCTGTGCGCGAGCCTCGGCATCGTCCCCACCGTCCGCCACGCGGACTACCTCGCCGGCTGGCTCGACGTGCTGCGCGGCGACAACCGCGCGATCTTCCGTGCCGCCAGCGCCGCCGGCAAGGCTGCCGACTGGCTGCTCGCGCGGCGCGATCCCGCATCCCACCCGCTTCCGCCGATGCCGGACCCCGACGGGCCCGGCCACGGCGGCTGACGCGCGGCGCGTTTCGCCGCAATCTAAGCCGGCCCCGTCCTTCCGGTCAGAACGCCGGGACCGGCACTCGCATGGAGTGACGACGATGATCCTCTCTCATATCGATCTTGGCAAGCTGTCGGTGTCGAGCACCAATATGCGCGGTGGCCGCAAGGCACCCGACGTTGCCGATATCCTGCCCTCGGTGCGCGCACGCGGCGTGCTCGTCCCGATCCTCGTGCGCCTCGCCGCGGGGTCGGCGTCGCGCTCGGGTGACGGCGAGGTCGCCCCCCAAGACACCGGCGATGCGACGTTCGAAATCGTCGCGGGGCGGCGACGCTATGTTGCCGCGATGATCGTCGCCGACGAGCGGCGTTCGAGCGGCGGCGACATCGAGCCGATGCCGTGCGCCATCATCGAGCCGGGTGACGATGCCGCAGCGCTCGAAGCCTCGCTGATCGAGAATATCGCCCGGCTCGATCCCGACGAAGTCACCCGCTGGGAGACCTTCACAGCGTTGGTCCGCAAGGGCCGTTCGCTCGACGACCTGTCCGCGACCTTCGGGCTCCCGCCGCTCGTCATCCGGCGCACGCTCGCGCTCGGCAATCTGCTGCCGCGCCTCCGCACGCTCTACCGGGACGAGGAGATAGACAGCACCACGGTGCGCCACCTCACCATGGCGAGCAAGGCGCAGCAGAAGGCGTGGCTCGCGCTGCGCGACGACACGGACGCCTATTGCCCATCCGGCCACCAGTTGAAGGCGTGGCTGTTCGGCGGCCACTCGATCGCGGTCGGCCGAGCGCTGTTCGATGTCGCGGCAAGCGGGCTCGCGACGATCGCCGACCTGTTCGGCGAGGATGCCTATTTCGCCGATGCCGACGGCTTCTGGACCGCACAGCATGCTGCGATCGAGGCGCGGACGACGGCCTATGTCGAGGCCGGATGGAGCGATGTCGTGGTCGTGCCTGCGTCCGAGCATTTCGCGGCATGGGAATATGAGAAGACGCCCAAGCGGAAAGGTGGCCGGGTCTATGCCGATGTCCGCGCGAGCGGCGAGGTCGTCTTCCATGAAGGCTATGTCAGCCGCGCCGAGGCGCGGCGGGTCCCGAAGGGCGAGGGCGATGCTCCCGACCGCAAGGCCGCTCGGCCCGAAGTGACCGCCACTATGCAGACCTATATCGACCTGCACCGCCACGCCGCCGTCCGCGCCGCGCTCACCGGTCACCCCGGTGTCGCGCTGCGTCTGATGGTGGCGCACGCGATCGTCGGATCGCCGCTCTGGCGGGTCTCGCACGAGCCGCATGCCACTCGCAACGAGGATGTCCGCGAGAGCGTGATATCCTGCGTCGCCGAGGCCGATTTCGACCGGCGCCGCCGCGCGGTGCTGGGCGTGCTCGGTCTGTCCGACGACGAGCCGACCGTCTCCGGCGGAGGGGCGCATGACCAGACCGGCGACCGGCTGTCGGCGCTGCTGTTCAGGCTGCTCGATCTGCCCGACAGCATCGTGCTGGAGATCGTCACCATCGTGATGGGCGAGACGCTGGCGGCGGGCAGCGCCGCCGTCGAGGTCATAGGACTCCACATCGGTGTCGACCTGGCGGCCGTCTGGCAGGCGGACGGCGTCTTCTTCGACCTGATCCGCGACCGCGAGGTCATGCAGCGGATCGTCGTCGAGGTGGCGGGCGACAGCATCGCGCGCGCCAATACGAACGAACCCGCCAAGGTATTGAAGCGGATCGTCCGCGATCATCTAGACGGAAGCGACGGGCGGACCAAGGTCGAGCGCTGGGTGCCGCGCTGGATGGCGTTCCCGCCGTCAGCCTATACCACACGCGGCGGCGTCGGCACGGTCGCGGCGTACGCGAAAGCCGAGGCGGCGCGGATGGCCCCGCCACGGCCCGACCCCGATGCGCCGTCGCCGCTCGTGCTGGCCGCGCCCGAGCCGGAACCGTCCGGCGCGGTCGCTGCCCTTCCGCTGGCAGCCTGACCGAAGGGTGAGGGGAGGGGTGGCGATGCCACCCCTCTTTTCGGGATCGAAGCCGGCCGCGCGCCACGGCGTTCCGGCCGCGGCGCGCGGCTTTTTATCGGGACATCAACCGTCCACCGATCGAGCCGTGCCGCTATGCGGGCGCCCAGGACCACCGATCCGCAATTTTTTACTGATCTTGATAGACCAGCGCGCTCGCTGCGGACCCCAATCGGCGACCGAGGTGTTACTAATCCAGGTTTATGCGGGAAGAATGTTGTGGGTCAAAGGAACGGGATCATTGCGTTGGGGTTGCTGACCGCGGGCGACGTGGCGAAGCTCGGTTCGGATTTCGCGCGCATCTACCCGGTCGACGAAACCCCTTGCTTTGGCGGGCTGCTTCGCGCGATCGACGAGGCAGATCGTGCCTTGCGGCGTGAGCGGGGGCGTTGATCTCGCGCGTCCATGGAGACGTCCGCGCCGGGCGCGATGCGCATTCAGGGCACGCGGCGCACGAAGAAGCACCGCGCGCTGGGGCACGCCAGTCTGCTTTCGCGTCGGTGCGCTACGCGCGTTGATGAAGCGGCGTCCCCACGCCATGGCGCGGCAACGCGGCGCTACTCGAGATCACCCTCATCGATCGTGACGATATCGGCCGACGGCTGTCGGGCGGCCGCGTCACCGCAGATGTCCAATATCTCGTCGCCGAACCGCTCGAACAATTCGAGCGCATCGTCCTCGGGCTCGTCGCCGCTCAATTCCTTGAGCACGCCATATTTGACGGCAAAATCGCGATCGTCGCCATCGATCTCGGCGGTGAATTCGATCTGGCGCGCGACGTCATTGTCGACGACGCTGGCCTGATCGAGTTCCAGTTGGCGTGCCATGGTCTTTTCCTCGTTGTGGACGCCGTCCCTGCCCATCGCGACGCGCGCTAGCAAGCGTCCATCCGGCCGGGGTACGCAGGCGATCGACGTCTGGCCACCATGCCCGGGGTCGCTTGCCAGGCGACTCCATGCCGCCGCGACCGCTCACTGTCGGCTGTCCGTCTCGCCTATGCCGTCGTCGCTGTCGCTCTCGGTCTTGCGCGCTCGGACACACGCGCGCCTTCCAACCGCGCCGTCCTTTCGCCTCATCTCCGATCGGCAGATCCGTCCCGTATCTCGCTTTATCCCGATCCTGTCCGGCTGCTTGGCCAACGACCTGGACCGGACGCCGTCACCGCGAAACCATCGCGTATCGAGGCTATTTCCCCGCCCGTGTGCACGGGCTCCTCGCGGTCGCTTGGCGCTCCAAATAGCCTCTTTCGCTCCGGTCCTCCGCTGCGCTCCGGCCTGACGGTTCGCGTGCCGGCTTGCCCGGTCCTTGCGGTCTGTCCATCGCCCGGAACAGGTTCGGGTGAGATCATCGAAAGGACTACATCATGCCCGCCATCGGATATGTCACCAAGCAGGCCAACGGCAGCTTCAAGGGCCAGCTCAAGACCCTCTCGATCCGCGCCGAGGTCGAGATCATTCCCAACCGCGGCAAGGCGTCGGAGACGCAACCTGACTACCGGGTCAGTGCAGGCGGGGTCGAGGTCGGCGCAGGCTGGATCCGCACTGGCGAGGTGTCGGGCAAGGACTATGTCTCGCTCAGCCTCGCCGCCCCCGAATTCGGACCGCGCAGGCTCTACGCCAATCTCGGCCGCGCCGCCGGCCAGGATGACGAGGACGCCTTCGCGATCATCTGGAATCCGGCCGATTGAGGTCGCCGCCCCGTGCCTTCCGGCACGGGGCTTGGCCCACCACCGGAAGCTGCGTTCGACCACCATTTTTGGGCTTGGCACCGCCGCCAAAGCAGGCGAGTCTGCGCCCATGCGATCCGACATATCCTTCCTGCCGCAGGGCAAACAGGACGAGCTCGCCTTCGTCGTGCGGACGATCCGCAATGGCTTTTCCTTCGCGACCTCGCGCCGCAACCAGCCGCATCTCAAGACGGCCAAGCTGCTCAAGATCATCCTGTTCGGGTCCTATGCGCGCGGCGACTGGGTCGAGGACCCGACCGGCCGCTACTTTTCCGACTATGATCTGCTGATCGTCGTCAACCACGAGGCGCTGACCGACTGGGACGAATATTGGGACAAGATCGACCGTCGCCTGATCGCGGCGAACTCGGCGGGCCGCGACCTGCGCACGCCGCATAGCCTGATCGTCCACAGCCTCGACGACGTCGACGAGCAGCTCCGCCTCGGCCGCTATTTCTTCATGGACATCCTGCGCGACGGCATCCTGCTGTCTGATGATGGTAACGTCGCATTCGCCGAACCGCAGCCGCTTTCGCCGGCGCAGGCGCTCGACGAGACGCGCCGATACTTCGACTCATGGTTCACGACCGCCAGCGAATTCGTCGACAATTATCAATTCAATCTCGACCAAGGACGCCATAACAATGCGGCGTTCCAACTGCATCAGGCGGCCGAGCGTGCCTACCATTGCCTCCTCCTCGTACGCACGCTTTACAGCCCGAAAACGCATAAACTTGGCAAGCTTCGCGAAGCGGCGGAGGATTTAGACAAGCGGTTCCGGGATGTATGGTCGACCGCGCTAAAATCCGAGCGGCGCTGCTTCGCGCTTCTCGTCGATGCCTATGTGAAAGCGCGCTATTCGCCCGAATATCGTATCACGAAAGACCAACTCGACTGGCTCGGCGCACGCGTGGCGATGCTGCTGGACCTCGTCGAACAGGCGTCGCGCGACCGCCTCGAGGTGCTCGAACAAGCGGCCTGAGCGACCGATCCGGTTCGCGCATTTCCATGCCGATGCCAACCGCATAAGCACCACGCGATAGCAGCGGCCAATGGCGGTGGTCATCGCGAGGGGACCCACCGTCGACATCCAGGATTGGCGAAGTGTAGACCGGATCACGGTATCCAGCCCGTGTCATCGCAAGCCGATCGGTGCGGGACTCTCAGCCCTTGATGTAGGGGGATCGTTTTTCGCCATGCGCCTTTTCGATCCTCTGCAAACGCCAGATCGGCCGTCATTTGCATGCCCGTCATCGGCATCTCGCCGACTGCAGACGGGAGCCTGCATATGGAAGATCCAGTTCAACGGGCGGAGCATGCCAAGCAAGGCAGCCCCTATCTGACCACGACGCAGACCGCGCATTTCCTCGGTGTGTCCGTCTATTATCTCGTCAAGCTGCGCCGGCGCGGCAAGGGACCCATATACCGTCGGCATAGTCGGTGGGTCCAATATCATATCGACGACGTGACAGCATGGTCGGCGGCGCAGGCGATGGGGCCGCAATCATGAATCGGCGCATCGATAGCGATGGCGATCGGCCGCTGGTCGCTTGGGGGCGGGCGCTTCGCCGGAAGCGGTTGGCGCGCCGACGCCGACTGGGGTGGACGTGCTTCGTCGCTATCGGAACTGCGCCGGTCGGAGTGACGATCGCGCGGCCACCACTGCCACGTCTGGTGTGGAATGCCAGCGCCAGCGCGCCGGTCGGGCTCTATGCCGTGTCGCCAGGCGCGCCGATTTCGGTCGGCGACATGGTCATCGCATGGCCACCGCCGGCCGCGCGCCGGCTCGCGGCGGCGCGTGCCTATCTTCCCGCCGGCGTTCCACTGGTCAAGCGTGTCGCGGCGGGTCCGGGCGACCGGATCTGCGCCGCCGGTGACGCCATCACCATCAACGGCGTGGCGGTCACAAACCGTGCCAGGACTGATGGCCAGGGGCGACCGATGCCGTCCTGGTCAGATTGCCGATGGCTGCATGCCGGCGACTATCTGTTGCTGATGCGCGATGTCCCGACATCGTTCGACGGACGCTATTTCGGCGTCACCGAGGCATCGCAGATCATCGGTCCAGCGACGTTGCTGTGGGCGCGTTGACCCTCGTCGCCGGCGCGCTGCTGGCGGCTAACCCCGTCTCGGTTTGGGCACCGCAGATCGCCGAGGCGTCGGCGCGCTTCGGCATTCCGCCCGGCTGGATCGAGCGGGTGATCGCAGCCGAAAGCGGTGGCTATGTCCAGTTCGACGGCCGGCCGGTGCGCAGCCGCGCGGGCGCGATCGGGCTGATGCAGCTGATGCCGCAGACCTGGGCCGAGATGCGCGCCGCCGAGCATCTTGGGAACGATCCCGACGACCCGCGCGCCAATATCCTGGCGGGCACCGCCTATCTGCGCGCGATGTACGATCGGTTCGGCTATCCCGGCCTGTTCGCCGCCTACAATGCAGGTCCCGCACGCTATGCCGCGGCGCTGGAAACTGGACAGCGGCTTCCACAGGAGACGCTCGCCTATCTCGCGGCGGTGACCGGCCTGCCGCGTCGCCTTCCGCCCCGGCGGGAGGCGGCGATGCAAAGCCTGTTCGTCGTCCGCCATGATCGTACCGAGGCGTCTTCGTCCGCGAGCGCGACGCATGCGGACGGCCTGTTCGTCGCGCGCGGCAGCGGTGCGTCCGGCCCCTGAGGTTGGAGGGCTCGTCTCGACGGCGGGCAGTGTGACGGGCGGCGGGGCGGCTATCAAGGCTCGCGGGTACCCCCCAATTTTCTGCGAAAATCGGTTCCCCCCGCGCCCGCTGCGCGGCGCGCGAATGCTCGCGCGGCCCTGACAGCCACCCCGCCGCCCGTCGTCAGGCGGGGGTTCTCGATGAGGAGGACGCAAGCGAAAGGACAGCGCGATGACCATCATGCAGACAATCGGCAATGCGAAGATCGACGCAATTTCGGCATTGATCGCGGGGCTCGAAAACGAGTTCGGAATGAACGCCGGGCGCGCTTTGGCGGACCGGTTTCTGGCGGCGGAAGAGACCGATTTTCACTGGGAAGCGCGGTTGCAGGAACGCCTGCTGGACGGCTTCGACAGCCTGGACGAGGCGGATGGGGAGCTAGATCGGGTGGCGATCTGCGGGCGGCTGGGCGGGATTTGGTTTACCGCGGTCTGCATCGTGGACGGCGAGGGGCGGGCGCATGGCATGAGCGCCCGGCGGCATTTCGGATCGGCGAAGGCGGCGCGGAAAGCGTGGCGCGATGCCCGCTGAGCGGAGGGCTTTCGAAGCGGAGGGGCGGCGTCGGCACGGCGTCGTTTCTCCTTCGATGTGCGCGGTGGATGGGCTTGGAGCGGCGGCGGCAGGAGGGGGAAGGGCGGGATTGCAAGATAAAGGCAGACCCTCCCAGGGTCTGCCAAATATCTGTCTGCACACCGTTTTTATGAGTGCCCAAAGCGACAGCATGGGAGGATGGGCGCCAGACCCCGCAACATCCTTGCGTGCGGCCCACAGGATTCCAGTGGTCGGACCGCCGATTCCCTGTGGAGGACCCCACCATGTCTGAGGACGAATTCGAACCCCGCCTCGGTCGCATCCGCGCGCGTGGCGGCAAGAAGGGCCGGCGATATCTCGGCAGGGTCGCCGCCGCGGCGGCGCGCGCGGGCACGGTTACCGGCGTCCGCAATCGGCGCTTCGATGGCAGCCGGATCGGACGCGGCGCGGCCACCGCGCGACTGCTCTGGGGCCGCGATCGCCATGCCGGCCTCCGCGCCCGGCGGGCGGTGGTCAAGACACGATTGGTCAGGCTTGGGACCAAGGGGCTGTCGGGCGCGACTGCACACCTGCGCTACATCCAGCGCGATGGCGTCACCCGCGAGGGCGAGCCTGGCGCGCTTTACTCCGCCGAGCGGGACGTCGCGGATGGCAAGGCCTTTCTCGAACGCCAGGCCGGCGACCGTCACCAGTTCCGCTTCATCGTCTCCGCCGAGGACGGCGGCGAATATTCCGACCTGAAACACCTGATCCGGAGGCTGATGACGCAGGCCGAACGGGATCTGGGAACGAGGCTCGATTGGGTCGCGGTCGACCATTTCAACACCGCCCATCCGCACAGCCACATCATGCTGCGCGGCGTCGACGATCGCGGCGAGAATCTGATCATTGCACGCGAATATATCGCGCAAGGATTGCGCGAGCGCGCAGCCGAGCTGGTCGGCCTCGATCTCGGTCCGCGCACCGATATCGAGATCGAGGCGCGGCTGCGGCTTGACGTCGACGCCGACCGTCTAACGACGATCGACCGCCGACTGATCCGCGATGCGGATGCCGAGCATGTCGTCGCTGCCGTCGACTGCGATCCCTTGCAGCAATCGCTGCGTGCTGGCCGCCTGCAGAAGCTCGGCGCCATGGGGTTGGCAGAAGACCTCGGCGGCGGTCGCTGGCGGCTCGACGAACGGCTCGAGCTGACGCTGCGCGAGATCGGCGAGCGAGGCGACATCATCCGCGCCATGCAGCGCGACCTTACCGAGAAGAAACTCGACCGGTCCGAGCGTCAGCGGAGCCTGTTCGATCCCCGCAAGGTCGATGTATCGCCGATCGTCGGGCGGGTGGTGAAGCGCGGCCTGTCCGACGAAATCCACGATCGCCATTATCTGCTCGTCGACGGTGTCGATGGCCGCACCCACCGGATCGATATCGGCCGCGGCGATGCGACCGAGCCGACACCCGAGGGATCGATCGTCCGGATCATCCCACGACCGGCGGTTGTCCGCGATGCGGACCGGACGGTCGACGCGGTCGCGCGCGCCAATGGCGGACGCTATTCGATCGATCTCCATCTCCGCCACGATCCGAGCGCGACGCAGGCTTTTGCCGAGACGCATGTTCGCCGGCTCGAGGCGATGCGCCGGCTGACCGGCGGCGCCGAGAGGCGGCCCGACGGCAGCTGGACGATCGCGGACGATCATCTCGACCGCGCGGCGACATTCGAGGCGCGGCAGACGCGTGACCGACCCGTGAACGTCGAGATGATGTCGAGCATTCCTCTGGGGCGCATGCCCCGCGCGGATGCAGCGACCTGGCTCGATCGGACACTTATGGCTGATAGTGGTGGTAACGCTGACACGACCATCGGCGATGCCGGCTTCGGTGGCGAGGTCCGAAGGGCGCAGCGGCAACGCCAGCAATGGCTGATCGATCAGGACCTGGCAGACAATCGCGACGGGATTATCCGCTACAGGGCGAACCTGCTCGCGACGCTTCAGCGCCGCGAGCTGTTGCGTGTCGCCAACCAATTGTCCGACGAGATCGGCCTCGCCTTCGCCGAGACTAAGTCGGGTGATCGGATCGAGGGCGTCCTCAGGCGCCGGATCGATCTTTCCAGCGGACGTTTCGCGCTCGTCGAGAAGAGCCGAGAATTCACGCTCGTACCGTGGCGGCCTATGCTCGAGCGAGAGTTGGGAAGGCGTGTTGGCGGCGTACTTCGTGATAGCGGCGTCAACTGGCAAATCGAACGCGATCGAAGCGGGCCGACAATATCGTAAGACGCGTCCAAGATCGTGCGGCACAACGACCACACAGATGATGTTCTAAAATCCTGTGGATGGAGCTGTCGATAGACAGGAGAGTTTCGACATCCCTAAGACTATATCCGTTATGGACATATGTCAGGATCGGCGTATTGGCGCCCCACCCCCCCAAGTAAGGACACGCCCCTTTGACCGATAGCCGTCTCATCGAGCTGACCGCTGATATTGTTTCCGCGCATGTCAGCAACAACAACACCGCAGCGGCCGACGTGTCGGCGCTGATCCAGAACGTCTTCACCGCGCTGACCAACGCTGAGACCCCGGCTGCCGTCGAGCCCATCAAAGCAGAGCCTGCGGTATCGGTTCGCTCGTCGATCAAGCAGGATTATATCGTCTGCCTCGAGGACGGCAAAAAGCTCAAGATGCTCAAGCGCTATCTGCGCACCAATTACGACATGACGCCCGAGCAGTACCGCGCGAAATGGGATCTGCCGCGCGATTATCCGATGGTGGCGCCGGCCTATGCCGAGCAGCGCCGCGGTCTTGCCCAGGCGATCGGTCTCGGCCGCAAGAAGGTGACGGAGATCGCTGCGCCGGCGGTGGCCACCGTCACGAAGGCGGTCAAGAAGACCGCCAAGAAGGCCGTGACTGCCGTCGAGGACAATGTCGTGGCTCAGCCCAAGAAGCGTGGCCGCCCCCCCAAGGCCGCAGCGACCGCCGCCGTGCCCGTGGGCGAGACCGTCGAGGGGTGAATGCTAGGGGCCGGCGGGAACGCCGGCCTTTGACCATTGAGATGACCGCGCGGCGTTGCCGCCGCGCGCGGACTGACTTGGTGGGTTAGGGGCGGGTCGGACGCAGGGCGCTGTCAGGCTTCCAGGCTGGCGCCCGCTTCTGGTCCGCGACGCGCGCCGCAAGATCGTAGAAGAAATGATTGAAGTCTGCCGCCGCCTGCCAGTCGATCGGCTGGGCGAGATCGTCCTGCGGTCTGTGATAGCCCGTTCGGTACCATTGCCGGTAGACAAGCTCGCTTTGTGTGCCGGGCCGATAGCCGAACACGAATGCGGTGGCCGGGATGCCCGCCTGGAGGAACGGCCACTGATCCGCGCGGCGCAGCAGGTTGCGCTCGGGCTCCGGATCGGGCTGCACCGCGATCCGCATCGCGCCGGCTACCACGCGCGCGTCCTCACCGAGCGTCGTATCGCCCAGCGCGTGGACGGTCAGCAGCCGCAGTGGAAAGATCGGACGGAGCTGGTCGAGATTGATGTCGGCGGCGATATCCGCTTTCGGAAGCGTCGGATGCGCGACGAACCAACGCGCGCCGAGCAGGCCCTTCTCTTCGCCGGTGAAGGCGGCGAACAGCACCGGGCGGTGAAAGCCGGCCCCCGCTCGCCGCTCCGCAAGTCGGATCAGAAGCGCGACATAGGCGGCATCGTCGAGCGTGCCATTGTAGAGGCCATCGCCGTTGACGGGTTCGCCCGGACCGTAGCCGTCGAGGTGCGCGGACAGCACGATCGTCTGCGATGCGAGCGCCGGATCGCTGCCCGGCAGAAGCGCCAGGACGTTCGGCGCGCTGATCGGCCGTTGCATAAGCTTGAAATCGGCGTGGAGCCGCCCCGGCGGATCGAACGACGGCAGCGGCGTGCCCGCAGCACCGGCCGCGACGAGCGCCGCCGCGTCGCGGCCGCTCCCCGCGATCATCGTGCCCAAGGCATCGGCGTTGAGCGTGAAGCGGACCGGGCCGGTGGTATCCGGCGGGCTGCCCTGCAACCAGACGGTCCGCGCATAGGCGAACGGCCAGCGCGGCGGCTCCACCGTAAAGCCCGGGTCCGCGATCGTGACAAGCGCCGCCGCGCCGCCGGCTTTGACGGCCGCGACACGCTCGGCGTCGGAGGGCAACCCGGCGCGATGGGTGCCGTGGCAGATCACCACCTTGCCGTGCACGTCACCCAGCGTGTCCGCCGCGCAATAGCCGCGATAGGCGAGCGGTGCGTCGAGCCGCTGCGGCATGCCGGGAAACGGGTTTGCCATGATGTCGTACAGGAAACGGAGCGGCCGGTCCCCGACGCTCAGCGTCGCGCGCTCGACGCGCAGCTCCTGCATCGGCACGCGCTGGAAGTAGCTGCCGTTCTCGCCCGCCGGCTTCAGCCCGGCGGCCGCAAGCCGCTGCGCGACGATCTTGGCGGCGCGCTCGTACGCGGCCGAGCCGGTGTCGCGGCCCTGCATCGCGTCGCCCGAGAGCGCAGCGGTCGTCGCCCACCATGCGCGCGTGTCAGGATCTGTCGGTTGCGACCGCGCCGCGGCGATCAGCAGCAGCAGGGAAAGCGGAGCGGCGATACGGAATGACTTGAGCATGTTCGGCAAGCTGCCCAAAGTGATACGCCGCGGCAAGGCTTTGCGAACGGGAGAAAAAAATGATGGCGGCACGAGGTCTGATCGCGGCAGCGCTGGCGATGTCTGCGTGGACGTCGGCGCAGGCGGCGCCGTTCGCGGCGATCGTACTCCCCCCGCCGACGGCGCCCGGCGCCGCGGTCCAGCCCTATGTCCGCGTTCCGGCCGGACGGATCGCTCTGACCCATGTTCGCCTGATCGACGGCACCGGCGCCGCACCGCAGGAGGACATGGTCGTTCTGCTCGATGGCGCGCGGATCGCCGCCGTACAGTCGGCAACGGCGCCCATCCCCGTGGGCGTCAAGATAATCGACATGACCGGACGCACGATCCTGCCCGGCCTCGTCGGCATGCACGACCACATGTATTATATCGGCCGCCCCGATCTCGATGCGCAGGGCCATAGCGAGCCGCCGCTGGTCGTGCCGCAAATGACCTTCACCTCGCCCCGGCTCTATCTGGCAGCGGGCGTCACCACGCTGCGGACCACCGGAAGCGTCGAGCCCTATACCGACCTCAATCTCAAACGGCAGATCGATGCCGGTGCCATCCCCGGCCCGCATGTCGACGTGACGGGGCCCTATCTCGAAGGCGCGAACAGCCCTTTTATCCAGATGCACCAGCTGCGCGACGCGGAGGATGCGCGCCGCACGGTCGCTTTCTGGGCGGACCAGGGTGCCACCTCGTTCAAGGCGTATATGAACATCACGCGCGCCGAGCTTGGCGCCGCGATCGCCGAGGCGCATCGCCGCGGCCTCAAGATCACCGGCCACCTCTGCGCGGTCACCTATCCGGAGGCGGCCGCGCTTGGCATCGACAATCTCGAGCACGGCTTCTTCGTCAACACGCAGAACGATCCGGGCAAGCAGCCCGATCGCTGCTCCGACGGCACCGGCACGCCGACGCTCGCGGGAATGACGCCGGGCGGCCCAGACGCCACCGCCCTGATCGCGTTGCTGGTCCGCCATCACGTTGCGCTCACCTCGACGCTGCCGGTGTTCGAACAGTCAATCCCGGCGCGCGCGCCGTTGCAACCACGCGCCATGGAGGCGATGACGCCGGAAGCGCGCGAGGCGTATCTCTACGCGCGCAATGCCCGCGCCCTGCATCCTAATCCGCTCTTCGAGAAAGCCTATGTCAACGATCTCGGGCTTGAGCGCCAGTTCGTGGCGGCAGGCGGGCTGCTGCTCGCCGGGCCCGACCCGACCGGCAATGGCGGCGTGGTGCCGGGGTATGGCGACCAGCGCGAGGTCGAGCTTCTGGTCGATGCCGGCTTCACGCCGATAGAGGCGATCCAGATCTCCACGCTCAACGGCGCGACCTTTCTCGGTCTCGCGGATCGCATCGGCACGATCGCGCCCGGCAAGGACGCGGATCTGATCGTCGTGAACGGCAACCCGGCAGCGCGGATCGCCGACATCGAACATGTCGAGGTTACCTTCAAGGACGGCGTCGGCTACGACAGCGCGAAGCTGATCCAGTCCGTACGCGGCCGGTACGGCGAATATTGATGACGTTCCCGATCGACGCGGTCCGCGCGCGCTTCCCCGCGCTCACCGTCACCGACGCGGGGCGGCCGCGCATCTATTTCGATGCGCCCGGCGGGACCCAGGTTTGCGCCGAGGCGATCGACGCGATGAGCGCACATATGCGTACGGGCACGGGCAATCTCGGCGGACCGTTCGCGATCTCGATCGAATGCGGCACGCTCAGCCGCGAGGCGCACGCGGCCGCCGCCGACCTGATCGGCGGACAGGCCGACGAGATCGGCTTCGGCCCGAACATGACGTCGCTCACCTTCGCGCTGTCACGCGCCCTGTCGCAATCGTGGCAGGCGGGCGACGAGATCGTGCTGACCCGGCTCGATCACGATGCCAACGTCACGCCCTGGGTGCTCGCCGCGCGCGATCGCGGCGCAGCGGTGCGCTGGCTCGATATCGACGTCGACACGGGCGAACTGCGGATCGACGATCTCGCGGGCATGCTGTCGCCGCGGACGCGGCTCGTCGCGTTCGGCGGCGCGAGCAACGCGCTGGGAACGCTCAACGACGCCGCGGCGATCACCGGGATCGTCCGGCGCGGCAGCGATGCGCTGACCTTCGTCGACGCGGTGCAATCGGTGCCGCACGTGCCGACCGACGTCGCGGCGCTGGGCTGCGATTTCCTCGCCTGCTCACCCTATAAATTCTTCGGGCCGCATATGGGCGTGTTGTGGGGACGCACTGATCGGATGGAGGAGATTGCGGCTTATAAGGTGCGACCGGCAGCCGATCGTCCCGCGGCGCTGCGCTTCGAGACGGGCACGCCGTCGTTCGAGGCGCAGGCAGGTCTGATCGGGACGATCGACTATCTTGCCTGGCTCGGACGCGAAGCCGCGGCCGCCCCCTTCGAACGCCGCGCGGCGCTGCGTGCGGCCATGATCGCCTGCACGCATTACGAGACCGAATTGATGAGCCAGCTGATGGAAGGCCTGTCGTCGATTGCCGGCCTGCGTCTATATGGCCCACAGCGTGCCGAGCGTCGCGTGCCGACCTTTGCATTCACGCTTGCCGGTCACGCGCCTGCCGCGGTTGCAGCGCATCTCGGCACGCGCGGCATCAATGCATGGGCCGGACATTTCTATGCGGTCGAAACTGTCCGACGCTTGGGACTCGACGCGAGCGGCGGTCTCGTTCGGGTGGGGCTATGCCACTATAATACCGCCGCCGAGGTGGATCGCCTGATCGAAGTCCTGGCCGAATTGGCGGCCCAATGAGGCGGCCATGACCGAGGCAGATCACGCGGCAAAGGCGGGTTGCACCCGCTTCCTCTCGCACCATCTTCCTGTCGATCCACGCACGACGCTGCAGAGGCTCGCGGCGCATCCAGCCGCTGAGGCGCACGCCGATGTCTACGGCGGGGGTGGTGCAGTCGAGCTGCTCGAGCGGCGTACGATCGACTTGCTTGGCAAACCGGCCGGGCGCTTCTTCATCAAGGGCGTCACGGCGCAGCTCTGTGCACTCAACGCCTATGCCGAAGCGCGTGGCACCCGCAACGTCGTGGTGCATCCGATGAGCCACCTCGATCTGGACGAACGCAACGCGATCGAGCGGGTCGGCAATCTGAATGCGGTCAGGCTCGGCCGCCACGCGCCGTTCGGGATTGATGAGCTGCAACGTGTGACTGAGCCGCTGGCCGCGGTGGTGGTCGAGCTGCCGCTCCGGCGCGCCGGATATATGCTGCCTGATTATGATGAGCTCGTCGCGATCTCGCGGTGGTGCCGCGATGCGCACATTCCACTCCACTTCGATGGTGCGCGGATCTGGGAGGCTGCGGCCGGGTACGCCGTCCCGCTCGATGAGCTGGCGGCCCTCGCGGACAGTGTCTACGTTTCGTTCTACAAGGGGTTGGGCGGCCTCGGCGGCGCACTTGTCGCAGCGTCGAGCGAGTTCATCGCGTCGCTGGCGCCCTGGAAGACGCGCTACGGCGGTGATCTCTACACGGCGTACCCGCAGGCCATCTCCGCGTTGATCGGGATCGACACGCAGTTCCCGCGAATGGCGGAATATGTCGAGCGCGCCCGGGCCCTGGCAAGTGCGCTCAACGGCGTTCCCGGCTTAATCTTGCAACCGCCAATACCACGTACAAACGCGTTTCAAATCTGGATGCCGGGCTCGCCTGCGGAGTTGGCCGAACGGCACCGCTCCTTCGCGCATGACCGAAAGACGTGGCTATTCGGTGCGTTTCAGCCGACCGCGCTTGCCGGGCACAGCTTGACGGAGATCGTCATCGGCGACGCCTCTGATCACTACCCGATCGATGCCGTTTCAGGATGGATCGAGGCATTCCTCGGCTATCGGGCCTGAAGGGAACGCCCGCAGCCTAGCTTTGATTTTGAAACTCGGCGACCGGCATCTCAGAACGGGCGTCAGAAAACGCCTGCGAGAACGCTGATTCTGGCGATGAGTAGACAGGCTGCTTTCACGTTGATTCTGGTGGAGAGCGGCCTGTCCGCTTTTGTGTAGCCACCTGAATAACCTGCCATTCGTTCATGTAGCCGGGCCGGGGCTCGGACGCCTATTGGCTGTGGATATGGTGGCGAGTGAACGGTACTCCTGCGTGCTGCGGCACTCGTCGAAGATTGGACGCTGGCCCCGATCCGTACTGCACTCGGCTGCGCGGATCGGCTTGCCGTTCGCGCCCGCTGACCTTTCAGGACGTTTTCACCAGCTCAGCCAACTTATCCGCGACGATCTCCAAAGAGTCGTCTTCCGTCGAGAGGCCGTTGCGCGATGCGAGCAGCGGACTGACCATGCGCAAGGCGTCATAGGTAGTGTTGTGAACGATAGGTACGAGCTGGTCGGTTGCGAGCAGCGCGGAAAGCTCCCGGTCGGCAACACCGCCGGACGGGAGGCGCGTGAGCAGCGCGGGTGTGACCAGGACGATGCCGACGCGTGACTTGGCGAGACCGCGATCGATTTCACGAAGGAAGGACGATCCGAGGGGGATGTCCTTCTCGCTGAACCAGACCGATACGCTGCGCGCGATCAGGAGGTTATAGAGCTTGGTCGCGTCATCCAGTCGGTCAGCCCAAGCATGGCACAGGAAGAGCTCGCGGACATCGGGGAGTGGTGCGCGTTTCTCGACCGTCTCACGGATCGGCTCGAGCGCTCTGGCCTCGACCGGTGTGTAATAGACGGTCGAGGCTGGCTTAGACCATTTCGCCTTCACGGTGCTCGCCCCACGCCCAGACGATGCTCGGTACGACGGGGACGGGGACGGGGACGGGCTGTACCCGCCACCATAGCCGCCGCCATACCCACCCCCATAGCTTCCACCGTAACGGCTCTTATGCCGGCATGCGGGGCAATTGGCAGCCGCGCTTGCCGTTCGATGGCCTTCTCGGGGCGCTGTACATTGCGCCATACGACGTCCTCCCTTGTTGCTAGATTGTTCTAAATATCGGGCTACCGTTGAGCTATTTCAATAAACGTCTGACCGCAGCTTAGGCCGGTGACGACCTTTGGCCCACCCGCGGATCGATGCGGAGTGACTTGGACCGACAGGACTTTTGAGGCACGTTCGCGCTATGGACGAGCATGATCCGAAAGTTGGAGCAAGACAGGCAATGCGCGCGCAGGCGGTTGCTCGCGCCGATGCTCCCGACGCCGTGGGATTCTTGGTTCCTCTCAGCGAGACAGAACCGAGCGTCGGCTCGGACCTAGATGATGCGGACGAGGAAGGACAGGACTACTACCAGGTTCCGGAGGAGGCGATGCAGTACCTTCCCACGGAATGGCGGGTCGCGTTGCAAGCCCGAGCCGAGGAGGGGCGGCGTGTCCTCGCTCTGGCCGACAACGAGCTAAAGCAGCTCTCACGGCTATCCCTCTCCTACTATCACGTCGTCGTGCTTCGGCACGTGCGCGATCGCTTGGCCAAGTACCGCTTCAAGGCGGACATGGAGGCGCTGCTCGATCTCGATATGCTGACGACGGCGTTCCTCGCCACCTATGTCCGCCTCTACACAGGCGGCGGTGGCAGCGGCTTTGCGCGCAATGCGCTGCCCGAGCCGCTCCGCGCCGCGCATGACGAGATCGTCGACCTGCGCAACAAGCGTTACGCGCACGTCGACGAGCATCATTCGGTCAACGACGAGATGGAGATCGTCGAGGAGGATGGTCGCTTCGTCGTCACGCTGGGCACGCGGCTGGGCGTCTACATTGGCGGATCGAACGAATGGCCGAAGCTGGTCGACGCGCTCGACGAGATTTTCGCTGAGCGCGGTGCGAAGATCATTGCCAGACTACAGGCTCGTACCGGTCGCGAGTGGACGATCGCGCAGGGTTCACCGCCGGACAAGCTAGATGAAGGCGATAGGGGGGAGCGATGAATCCGTATGACCGGGCGGGTGTCGGATCGGTATGGCGACGCTGGGACCCCCACGTCCATGCTCCGGGCACGCAGCTCAACGATCTGTTCGCTGGCGCTACCGCGTGGGAAGATTACGTCTCGAAGCTGGAGGGTATCACGCCGGCGCTCGAGGTGATCGGTCTCACCGACTATTACAACACCGACACCTATGCCCGCCTTCGCAAGGCGAAGGACGAGGAGGGTCGGCTTCCCAACTGCACGACGTTGTTCCCGAATATCGAGATGCGCCTCGGTCTCGGTACCGCGGCCGGCGCGTGGGTGAACGTCCACCTGCTCGTCTCGCCGGAAGACCCGGATCATCTGACCGAACTCAACCGCATCCTGTCGAACATCACCTTCACGGCGCTCGACGATCGCTTCAGCTGCACACCCGCTGACCTTACCAGACTGGGCTTCAAGGCAGACCCCTCCATTCGCGACGAGGGCGCGGCACGGCGCTTCGGCTCGACGCAGTTCAAGGTCAGCTTCGACCAGCTGAAGGAGATTTTCAGCAGCTTCCGCTGGGCGCGGGAGAATATGGTCGTGGCCGTCGCGGCGGGGGCGGACGGCACCTCGGGGCTGCGCGATGGTGCCGATGCGACGCTGCGGCGGGAAGTCGAGAAGTTCGCGCGCGCGGTCTTCTCCGCGACGCCCGGAGATCGCGACTTCTGGCTGGGTCGGAAGCTGCTGGCTGAGGAGTTCCAACGGAAATACGGTATGGCGAAGCCTTGCCTGCACGGCAGCGATGCCCACGAACTCGATCGCGTCGGCGCTCCCTATGGCAATCGCTACAGCTGGATCAACGGGGCGCCTACCTTCGATGCGCTTCGGCAGGCGTGCATCACGCCCGAACGCGCCTTCGTCGGCGAAGCCCCGCCGACGGGTGCGTCGCGGTCACAAGTCATCACCGGTGTCGCGTTCCGCAATGCGGTCTGGGCGGCGACGCCCGACATTCCCCTCAATCCGGGCCTCGTCACGATCATCGGAGCGCGGGGATCGGGCAAGACCGCCCTGGCCGAACTGATCGTTGCCGGGTGTGACGCCGTCCCGCTGCCCCTTGAGCGCAACAAGCAGTCCTTCCTTTGGCGGGCTCGGGAGTTTCTCGAGGACGTTGCCGTGCAGATCCGCTGGGCGGCGGGTTCGGCCGACGAACGATCGATCGCGGACGCGACGGAAGATGACATCTTCCAGATCAGACGGGCGCAATATCTGTCACAGCAGTTCGTCGATCGACTGTGCTCGGCGGATGGCGTTTCGGACGAGCTGCTTCGCGAGGTCGAGCGCGTCGTCTTCGATTCCCACTCGGTCAGCACCCGCGACGGCGCGACCGACTTCGACGCGCTGTTGGATCTGAGGGCGGCGCGCCACCGCGAAGCCCGTAGCCGGGACGAAACCGCCCTGATCAACCTGTCGGATCGGATCGGGGAAGAGATCGAGAAAACCAAAAGCATTGCCACGCTGCAGAAGCTAATCGCGGAACGCGAGCAGTCGGCGGCGCGGGCCGCGCAGGAGCGCGCGGCTCTGGTGAGGAAGGGCGATGAACAGACCGCCGCACGGCTGACCGATGTCAGTGCCGCGGCCGAGACCGTACGAAGCTATGTCCGGCACTTCAGCGTGCAGGAGCAGCAGCTTCTCACCCTGCAGGACGAGGTCGACGACTATCGTCGCAACCAGTCGCCTGAGACGTTGCGCCGGCTGCAGGCGAAGTTCGGCTCGAGCGGCCTCAAGGATGCCGATTGGGATCCGTTCGGCACCGATTTCGTCGGCAAGGTCGGTGAGCTGCTGGCCGAGCGTCTGCAGAAGGCCCGTGCGAGCGGTGCGTCTTGGAAAGGCGTCGTCGCCGATCCCGCGGTGCCGCCCGTGCCGCTGGCATCGGATTGCGAGCTTGCGCGCCAGCCGCTGGCCACACTGGAGCGCGAGATCCTCCGGTTAAGCCAGATCATCAACGTTGATCGCGCGACGCAAGACAAGTTTACGCAGCTGACCAACCGCATGACGAGCGAGGGCGATCTCGCCAAGGCGTTGAAGGAGCGCCTGGCGGATGCCAGCGGCGCGGCGCAGCGCCGGGAAACCCTGACTGTGGAACGGGCGACGGCCTATCGCAACGTCTTTGCAGCGGTCATTGCGGAGGAGCGCGTCCTCAATGACCTTTACGCACCCATTAAGGCGAGGCTCGAGGCGGCGCCGGGGACGCTTGGCAAGCTGTCCTTCACGGTGCGACGGGTCGCGAATGTGCAGCAATGGGCGAGGGCAGGGGAGGCCTTCGTCGACCTGCGCAAGGCCGGACCGTTCAAGGGGCGCGGGACGCTGCTCGAGTTGGCCGACGAGCATCTTCGCCGCGCTTGGCTGAGCGGGACGGCGGAAGAGGTCTCCGACGCAATGCGGGCCTTCCGCACCGCCCACGATCAGGTACTGTTGGCGAGCTCGCGGGTGAGCGAGACCGACCCCGCCGCGCACCGTGCGTGGCTTCGAGCGTTCGCCAAGTGGCTCTACAGTACCGATCACATCAGCGTGCAATATTCGGTCCGGTACGACGGCACCGATATCCGCAACCTGTCGCCGGGCACGCGGGGCATCGTCTTGCTCCTGCTGTACTTGGCGTTGGATCAATCCGACGATCGGCCGCTGATCATCGATCAGCCGGAGGAAAATCTCGACCCCAAGTCGATTTTCGACGAGCTGGTCCCGCTGTTCGCGCAGGCCAAACTCCAGCGCCAGGTGATCATGGTGACGCACAACGCCAATCTCGTCATCAACACCGATGCGGACCAGATCATCATCGCGGAGGCGGGCACGCATGTGCCGGGCGCAATGCCGCCGATCTCCTACCGATCGGGCGGGCTTGACGAGGAGGACATTCGCAAGCGGGTTTGCGCCATCCTCGAAGGCGGCGAGGATGCGTTCAAGGAGCGGGCTCGTCGGCTGCGCGTCGCGCTCTGAGCCCCTCGGATACCTTGCGATGATCTGATCACCACGGACGACACGCGGGTTGGGGCCGCCGGTTGGTTGGCTTAGGTCGTTCAGGAACAAGAGGGGATGGCGCCGTCAGACAGGCACGAAGCGACGAAGCTCCGGCAGGAAGGTCGCCCCTGAGCATCTGCGCGTCGCGCACGCTTCGATCCACACCGGCCAATGCAGTGATGCCATTGCGCCCGGGACCGGTCCGTTCAAGGCCAACGAGGCTTGTCCGGCGACACGCCGCCTCACGGCACCACCCGGCATTGCAAGTACAACCCGTCTCCACTCGGTTCGACAGTAGCGCGAGATCGTCATTGCACCATCGGCAACCGCCCTCCGCCGCACGATGACCATCTTCAACAGGCTTGCTGTAATCACCATGTTCGAGGCATGAACAGCCGTCAGGAAACGTCTGCTCCAGCCGCGACCAAGCCGGAGTATGACGGAAAAATGGTCGCGTTGCCGCGCGTGGAAGTGGTCGAGGCGGGGGACATCCTGCTCACCTCGAACGTCTTCAGCGACGATCGCATTGGTCTAAAGCAGTCGGGGGTGATCCGACGGATGACGGGCGGCAGGTTCAGCCACGCTCTCATCTGCTCCAGCCCGCCCGTGTTCGTGGAGGCAATCGGGACCGGGGTCAGCACATTGTCACTGGTTCGATGCTTTGCCCACGACGTCGCCAACGTCAGACTGCTCCGCTATCCCGACCGGACCGTTGCGCGGAAAGCGGCAAAGCTCGCGCAATATGAGATCGGCCGCGATTATTCCGTGGCGCGCGCCGTCCGATCGGTCTTCCCGGCCGGAATCCTGGATCGAGTCGACGATCATGGGATCTTCTGCTCCGCGCTGGTAGCGCAGGTGTTTATCAGCGCAGGCGCGTCGCTGTTTGGAAAGACGCCGGTCGATCGGACGACGCCGGCGACGCTCGACAAGCTGAGCGGTCTCATCGACCTGACGTCCACGGCGTTCCGGCCGGGACTTATGCCCCGAAACGCGGAGACGATGTCGGCTTTGGACGGCGACAGGGCACCGACGCTCTCAGCGCGGCAGACCGAACTGTCCGCTGACTGTGCCCGCGCGGTCTGGCCGATGGTGGAGGTGCTGATCGCCGGCTATCCGGAAGCCGGGCTGGCGGCGCAGCCAGCCTTTTACAGCATCCTGAAGCTCCTGACCGAGGCAATCGATCGGCGCGACGCTGTTCCGGCAGATCGACGCGATGCGTTTGATCGCGACGTGCGCGCGCTCGATAGAGGCCTCGCCACGTCGCTACGCGGTGGCGAGCTTGCTGCTCTGCTCACGGAGATCGAGAACGTCGACGGCAAGGGAGTGATGATGGCGATCGCGCAATCGTTCGCGGAGAAGCCCGACGTCGACCTCGACGGCATGCAGGGTATGCTCAAGGCTGGGATCGTCCAGCTCGATGAGCGCAACGAGGCGATCGACGCTTGGGAAAGGTGGGGGCCGAGCCGATCGGAGGCTTTGGCTCTCTACCTCCCGATCGAGCGATCGGCCGCTGCAGGCATCGTTCGGCGCAACCAGGCAGCCCGCGAGATCCTTGAACGTAACGGCAGGGACATCACATAACCAAGAGAGCGGGGTACTGAGCCGATCTTCCGGTCGCCGTTCGAACGGCGGCCCGATAGATTGGTAGCGTCCAGGAGGATGTAGCAGTCGGCGGCTTCCTTGCCCGAGTGGTGTAGCCAAAACACCATCGCAATTGGGAGGGCAAGCCTCCAATCTTACAACCTATGCCCAAAACGCACCGTTAGAAACTGAAGGTCTGCGGATTGCCCCGTGCTGTCGAGGAGGAAGGAATATCCGCAGCCTCGCCCTTATCTTGGACCTGAACCAATGACCGGGATTGAGAAATCGCAGGGGTGCCCTGAATGACCGCAACTGGGTCCTAATCAGGATCGATGCTGACCACAGCGTTCCATCACGCTGCCTCCTCCAGCGTTTCTTCCTCGTCCAACCCGAGAGCATCGTCTGCGATGCCTTCCTGCGGCACTTCGCTGCCGACCACCGCCTTGCCCATCGCCTCCGACGCCAGTGCCGCGAGCCGCGCCTCGCGATCGGCAAAGAAGCCATCGACATCGTCGGCGCGCAGCAGCGCCGGGTCGATCAGATGGGTGCGCAAGATTGCGTCGAGGGCTTCCGCACTACCGCCTGGCCGCTTTTCGATACGGGCCAGATAGGTTGATGGCGCGCTGCCCCCGATCGCCCGGTTGCTCTCGGCGGAGAGCGCGGTTTTGTTGATGATCGAATTGTAGCGCTGGGGCGGGATGCCGCGCGCCTCGCACCATGCTTTCGGGAAGATGTGGTGAATGTCGAGCGGATTGGCATAGACGGTCATCAACTCGACTGGCTTGCCGCTGATAAAGTCGCGGCAGCCGCTGCGCATCAGCAGCGCGTGGAAGCCCTTATAGGCGGCCGAGCCGCGCGAGCGCAGGCTGTGAAGCCGTTGCGCCTGGAAAATCGCCTCGTGGTGCGTCCGTGGCACCGGTCCGCCGTCCAACCATGCGGCAAGTTCGGGCACGTCGCGCGCGAGCTTGGTCTCCGTACTAGCGCCGTAATACTCGCCGAGCACTCCGGCCCAGTACCAGTGCGCCAACCGATCGCGGTAGGCGGCGTTCCGGGCCTTTGCGCCGAGCGTCGCGAACAGGGCGGCGAGCGCCACGACCTGCGGCGGATAGGGTACGTCACGTCCCCACAGGATCTTCTGCTCGTTGAGGAAGCTGCCTGCCTCGACGAACCCGGCTTCCACTGCGTCGGCATGCTTGCGATACGCGGCGAGCGGCAGCGCCAGCACCGT
Source organism: uncultured Sphingomonadaceae bacterium (assembly GCA_903871605.1). Taxonomy (GTDB): domain Bacteria; phylum Pseudomonadota; class Alphaproteobacteria; order Sphingomonadales; family Sphingomonadaceae; genus Solisphingomonas. The sequence continues at coordinate 127,107 of CAIQHF010000022.1, read as the reverse complement.
CTCGCGCTTGCAGCTCACCTGCGGCAGGTCGAGACCCTGCTTACCGGCCGCGGCTGCCTCGGCGCGCTGCTCCTGAGTGTGCAGGATGGCGCAGGCTTGGAGAAAGTCGAGGCTGCCGAGCCAGGCATGAACGCCGTGTTCCGGCGTCGCCTTGCGGATGCGGCCCAGTCGACCATGCTCCTGCGGCGTGCCCGACCAGTCGCGACGCAGGTCGAACTCGGACCCTGCATAAATCGCTGTCACCAGTTCGAAGGCGTCGAGCTTCACACCGCCCACATTCACCTTCTCGAAGATGGTGCAGACCGCTTCGCGTCCGTTATCCTTGAGCAAGCGGATGATTGGCATCTCGTACTTCTGAATGCGCTTGATCACCGTCTGCTTGAACAGCTTCTCAGTGTCGCGGGTATCCACCTCCTTCTCGCGCCAGTGATCGCGCCAGCCGAACAGCCAGTCGTCCTCGTCGAAGACACGGTCGAGCGGGAACATGTTGGCCGCATATTGCAACTCCGGCGTCGAGAGGTCGAGGTCGATGTCGCGACCGAATGGCTTCATCCGGCGCTTATCGCCAGACACGATCTCGATCGCGTCCTCGAACGGCACGCCGGCGGCCACCGCCTTGTCGACGTCGATAAAGAGATGCCGCTCGACCTTCTGATTCTTGGCGTTCTTGAGCAGCGCCGGGCGCGGGCTCCACAGCACTTGGTATAACGACGTCATCCGCTGCTGCCCGTCGAGCAGCAACAAATCAGGTTCAATTGGTTTCATAAGCGCTACGCCTTCGATCAGACGTGGCTGGAAGTCTACCTCGCCGCCGCGCTCAAGCAGCAGCAGCGCGCCGACCGGATAGCCCTTGGCGATGCTTGCCAGTAGGCTAACGACTGCCTCTTCGGCCCACACATAGTCGCGCTGAAACTCGGGCAGCTGGAGGCTGCCTTCGTCGACCTGTTCCAGCAGCTTCTCGAGCGTGTTTTTGGTGCTGTCGAAACTCATGCGGTCATCCCCCTGCACGCGACGTTCTACGCCGCATAACGCCCGTCATTGAGGCGACGAGCCATGCCTAGTCCGGCCAGCGCATCTAGCACCGGACGGACAGTTGCAGCACGTTTGCCTTTGAAGCTGCGCGCGATGTCCCCTGCCGCGAGCGGCGCGGGCGCGGCAGCCAAGATCGACTGCACCGCGCCGACCTGCTCCGGCAAGGTCGCCGGCCAGGGTATAACATTGCTGACCGGCGCCACCGCCGCCTCGCCGAGATCGAGCGTGGTCGCGACCGGCGCGCGGTAGCCGGGGTCCTGGAACTCGGGGCGCAGATAGCGCACCAGCCCGCGCGCCTCCTCCGCCGCCCGCTCCTTGTTGAGCGCGACGAGGCGGGTGAGGATCGTCTCCTCGTCCAGCGTGCCGGCGCGATGCTCGTCGCCCCAGCCATAGGCGTCCGCCACGCCCTCATCGATCGCGTCGTGATGCTGGCGGATCAGCGTGACGAGCCCGCGATCGTGGATGTCGCGCTCCTGCGGCGTGAGTGCGCGGCCTTCGCGTAGCGCTTCGAGGACATTGTAGAGCTTGGTAAGCGTCAGGTCGGCATGCTCGGCGAGCACGCGCTTGCGGACGGTGTCGAGCGCTTCGGCTTCGGCGGCAATGCGCTCCGTCAACGGCTCGGATACATCCGTGGGAAAGGGAAACGGGTCGAAGGTGCGCGACTTCACGTAAACAGGATCATCGCCCATCCCGAGCCGCCCACCGCTAGCAACAGCCCAAGGCACGTGAAAGATGCTGGAGAGCACCCCGAGGACGTACGCCTTATCACTTGCGATGGCGACGAGCTTGTTATCCGGCAAAGTCGAGATCGGAAGAAACTGGAAGACCCGGTGCTTTGCTGTCTCGATCGTTGCGATGTATCGCTCGACTCCACTTAACGCCACTCGGAGCTCGCTTCGGGGCTCGCCGTATAGCCACCAATTCTGGCGGTAGCTCGCGCGGTTGTTAGTATCTCGATGTGGCTTAACCCTGGCAGCGACGTGCTGATAGACAGCCGGATAGTGATGCCGCAGTTCGGCCTCTCGCAACCCGAACAGGTCGATTACCATGACGTCGCGGGGCCGAGAGGCCAAGTCCCGACCATTGCGGTAGTCGTAAATGACCTGCGGCTCATTACCTCGCCCGCTCCGCACCCGCGGCGGCACACGATCACCCCCACGAGCTATCGCCATAGAGCGAGGATCGAGCTTAGCAGCTTCGTCAGGCGTGACGATGAAGCCGTCGCCCATCAACTGGACACCGCGAGAGGCAATGCGGCCATTCGCCCGCAGCGGAACAGTCGTGGTCAACTCGGCTCCCACACGTAGGTCGCTGCCGATCACTCCGGTTCGCCCAAGGAACTCGATCCTGTCTGGGGCTTCACGCTCGTCTACTACGGCCAGCAACAAGCCCTCGCTCTTCCCCGGCACCGCTACGGTCATGGCGATCCGCACCGCCGCCCCGTCCTTTTCGTCCACCCATGGGTGGTTGGGGATCGCGAAGCGGATCGATAGCCCGTCCTTGGCATCGAGATGTTTCGCGATCACCCGGCGGCTGAAGAGTTGTGTGAGCGAGTTGGTCGTGACGAACCCGAAGCGGCGCGTCTCGCCACGGCGTACCGCATGCGCCGCCTTGTCCCACCAGTGCATGACAAAGTCGGCGCTTTCGGGCACATCGGTCGTGCGGAACAGCGCCTCGAAGTAGCCGTCGCCGAGCCGCTCGCGCACGTCCTTGCCGCCGATGAACGGCGGGTTCCCGACGATGAAATCAGCCTTCGGCCACTTGGCTGCGCGCGGGTTGACGTAGCGATACACCTCCACCCGCGCGGCCTCGTCCGGCACCAGCTTCCCCGTGACGGGGTGCGGCTTCATCGTCTCGCCGTCCCAGCGGGTGACGGGCGCGCCGGATGCATCGCGCTGAAGCACGCGCTCGTCCCATTCGATCAGCGCGTCGCGGTTCTCGATGGTGCGGATGTCGCGCAGGATCGGCTCGGGCGGAGGACGGTCGGCGCCGTTCACGCGGAAGTGCCACTGGAGGTAGCCGATCCACAGCACCAGCTGCGCGATCGCCGCGGCGCGCGGGTTGATCTCGATGCCGAGGAAGTTCTCCGGCGTGATCGTGTGGCCGGTCAGCTCGGCCAGGTACTGGTCGTCGCCGAGGTCGACGAGGAGGTCGAGTGCCTCGCCCTCCAGCTCCTTCATTCGCGCCATGGCGACGTAGAGGAAGTTGCCCGTGCCGCAGGCGGGATCGAGCACGCGGGTCTGCGCGAGCCGGGTGTGGAAGGCCTCGACCGTGCGGCGTGCTTCGTCCGCCTTGCCCTGATCGATCAGCTCTGACGCGGCGACGCGCACGCCCGCCCAGTCGGCGCGCAGCGGCTCAATGATCGTCGGCCCGACCAGCCGCTCAACATAGGCGCGCGGGGTATAGTGGGCGCCAAGCTTGGCGCGCTCCTTGGGGTTGAGCGCACGCTCCAGCAGCGTGCCGAAAATGGCGGGTTCGACCTCCGTCCAGCGATGCTCGGCCGCTTGGATCAGCACCTCCAGCTCCTCGGCGTCGAGCGGGATGGCGGTGCGATCCTTGAACAGATAGCCGTTGAACTTCCGCAGCGGCACGCCGAGCGCGGGAGAGAACGCGCCGGCATCCATCGCCGCCCACAAGGCGGTGAGCTGGTGCTCAAGGTGCTGCGGTGCCGCCCGCTGGGCCTTGAGCAGGTTGGTGAAGCTCTTCTCCGGAATCAACCCGCTGTCTTCGGCGAACATCGTGAAGAGCAGGCGCATGAGGAAGCCGCTGGTGCGCTCCGCGGTGTGGCCGCGCTTCTCCAGCCGGCGGGCGACGGTCGCGAGCAGGTCCGCGATATCGCGGGTGACGCGCGCCGCACGGGCGGCGGGATCGAGGCTGGCGGGTGCGTCCCAAATCGCCGCCAGCCTCTCGCGCACCTCAGGATCGCGCAGGTCGTCGAGCATGATCCGATATCGCGAGCGATCGGGAAATTGGGCGTAAGACTTCCCCGTGCCGGAGAAGTCGGCATAGACCTCGATACAGTAGCCGATGTCGGCAACGAGCAGGAACGGTGGCCAGCCATGGTCAGCTGGCAGCGCCTTGGCGTAGCGCTCGGCCTGGCCCTTGGCCTGCACCATCGCCTTTGCCCAACCCGGCGTGCCGCGCCGCGCAGTGCCCCGCTTCAGCCGCGCGGACGCGGTCTGGCCGAACAGGTCGAGATCGTCCTCGCCGCGCTCCGCCGCGGCGCGGTCGGCCTCGCTTCCTTGCTTCGCTTCGAGGATGAACACGCCCCGCTTGTAGGAATCGATCCGGCCGAAGCTGACTGTTCCGTCGCCATTGTCCTGGAACACGCGGCGCTCGAACACATAGTCGTTCTGGGCATCATCGGTGCGGCTGCCGTGCGGCGGCTCCACCCCGATGAGCCGGCACAGACCGTTGATGAAGCTTTGCGTGTTCGCGAGCTCCGATCCCCCCGTGTCGCGCCACTGCGCGATGAACTGCTCGACGTCAGAAGCTTCCCCCATGCGAGCACCTTAGGGTGCCGGCAGCCGCTTGAGCAACACCGTCAAGGGCAACAGCGGCAGACGCAGCCTTGCGGACGATTGCGTCGGTGAACGAGCGTCGAGTTTCGAGGAGGGCTTAGGCCGCTCAGAATGACCGTTTGTGGGTCGAACGAGACAGAGGCAGGCGCGGGCCACTAGCCGCCTGCTGCCGGGCTGTAGCCGCCTAGTTCCGGCCGAGCTGTCACCCATCCGCGACTCGATCTACGGACCGCGAAGGTTCGATCGCTCGGCATATGATTCCGAACCTGTTCTCACTGTCTATGATCAGCCCGGCCGTACCGTAGGGTGACGCGACGGATGAAACGTCCTCAGGGCTGTATCCTGTCGCCATCCCAAGCGAAAATCTCGCCAGTGTCCTTGGGTTCAAGTTCTGCGAGCACCGCAAGAAGCCGATCCGCTGAGAACTGAGCGGTGAACAGTTTGTCGGCCGGCACGCGTACCTGGAACGGTTTGCTCAAGGCGGTGTCGACCGTACCGGGATGCAACGCGGTGCAGATAGCCTGCGGCCGGCTTCGCCGAAGTTCGATCGCTGCCGATTTTACGATCATGTTGAGCGCGGCCTTCGAGGCCCGGTAGCTGTACCAGCCACCTGACCGATTGTCCGAGATGCTGCCGACGCGCGCGGACAGGGTGGCGACGACAGTGCGGCGATCCATGGCGAGCAGCGGCGAAAAATGCTTGAGCACCAAAGCCGGCCCGATCGTGTTGATCTCGAATATCCGCGCAAGCATCGCGCCATCGAGCTCGCGCAGTGCCTTCTCGGGCATCCGGCCGTCTTCGTGTAAGATACCCGTCGCGATGATCACCAGATCGAGCGGCGATCCGATCTGCTCGGCCGCAGCCTGGATGCTCGCCTCGTCGGTGACGTCGATGATACCGCCGCTGACGCTACCGGTGTCGGGCGAAGGGTGGCGCGACAGGGCATACACATGCTCGAACCGCGCCGACGCCTGGAGCGCGGCGACCAGGGCAGCGCCGATCCCGCCTCCCGCGCCGATAACGACGGCACGCGCGCCTATCACCATCCGCGGCTTCCAGGCACGCCCTTGAACGGGCCGGTCACATGCGGGGTGATCCATCCGCCATAGAATTCGCCCGGCTGCGGTTTGACCCGCTCGTCATCGACGAAGCAGGCATCCATCGGCGCGGCGTAGAAGGCGACGTAATCGGCGAGCGCTGCAAAGGGCGCGGTCGGGCGCGGATAGGACCATGCGGCGCCGGGGCGTACCAGATCGCCAGCGATCACGTCGAAATAGCGTGCCGTCCCTTTCCACTCGCAAAAGCTGCTGCCGGCCGCGGGCCGCAGCACGAGCGGCGCGATATCGGAGGGCGGGATATAATAGGTCGGCGGATGGCTGGTCTCGATCGTGCGGATCGCTTGCCGCGTCTCGGCGATCGTCTTGCCGCCGAGGACGATCCGCACATGGGCGGTGACCGGCTGCGCGATCGAAGGCCGGGGGAAATTCCAGACGCTTTCCTGGCCGGGTCCGGCGGGATCGGGGACAGGACGGATCATGCAGGCTTCCGATCGAAATGGCGGATGAGCGATTGGAGCGACGGGCGAACGCGGAGGAATCCGCGATAGCCGGCTTCCAGCACGGCGAGGACTACAGGATTGCGGGCGACCAGGCCGAGGGGGCGCAGCATCGGAATCTGGCGCCACATCGCGGCGAAGGCCGCAGCGCCGGACAGCATCCGCCCATCTTCGCGCGCGTGAAACCGCGCGAGGAGCTCCGCGCGATCGCGCGGGCACACGCTGGTGCCATCGCTCGCATCGATGAAGGCGATCGCGCCGCGTCTATCAAGCCGCCGCATCAGCGCGATCTCGCGGCGGCATAGCGGACAACCGCCATCATGCCAGACGGTAAGGCTCATCGCGCCGGCAGCCGCGGCGTCGGATTGCGCTGCCAGATCCGCTCGGCGAGCAGCGTGGCAAAGCCGAGCCAGGCGACGAACGGTATGGCGGTCGCCTGCGCCACGCGATCGACCTTGCCGGCGGTCGCGGCATAGGCGGTGCCGATCGCCAGCATCGTTGCTGATGCAACCGCACTGCCGCCCAGCGCACGTTCGCGAAAGAAGATCTGGGTCCACCCGCCGATCATCGCGGTATTGAGCAGCCAGAGCGCGATCGATAGGTTGCGCCGCGGTGCCGCGGGCTGACGCATCAACCGATAGCCGCCGACCGCCAGCCCGGTTTCCAGCACCGGCCAGACTGCACCGAAGACAGCGTCGGGCGGCGTGAAGTCCGGCTTGTCGAGCCGCTTGTACCAACGCCGGATCGTTGGATGGGATGGATCCGGTGCGTTTCGCCGCCCAAGCACTGCACTGAGGCCGAGAACGCCGAGGACGATGCCGCCGGCAAGAAGCGGCGACAGACCGGACGCAGTTGGGCGGTCGGGCGTACTCATGCCGACAGATAGCGTTCGAGATCGTCGCTGCCGCCAATGCGCTCGTCGCCGATGAAGATCAGCGGCGTGGTCTCGACGCCCTGCTCCTGCTCGAAGGCGTCGACCTCGTCGCGTGTGCGGAGCAGGCGATCATCGATGACGAAGCCATTGTCCTCGAGCAGTTGCTTTGCGCGAAGTCCGAATGGACAGGTCTCCTCGGGCAGGACCATTCTGTAGAGCGTCGCATTCTTGTCGGACATGGCGGATTTCCTCGATCGAACGCCGGGCAGGGCGCTTGTGGTTATAGCGAAGCGTCGGCGGCGACGTTCCCGCCGTCCAGGCGCTCTGCAATCAGGGCGCGTACATCGACCCGCGCCTTCAATCGGGCGCCAAGCAGGGCGGTGCCGCTGATCTTGCGCTGGGCAAACAGGGTATCGACCGGCGGCACGTGCCAGATCGCGCGATCGGCCGCCATCGCGGCGCCTTCCTCGCGCAGTGTGCCGACAAAAGCCCGGTCACCGAAATCGAAGGGGCCTGCACGGTTGAGCTCACCCAGGATCACGTCGATCATCCGATCGACCAGCGGCCGGTGCCGTTGAACGGCGGCTTGCCCCAGAAAGCCGGCAGCAACCGCAGCGTCACGGACAGCATCGCGGTCACCGCCAAGACCGGCGCGCAGAAGTGCCAGATAGCCATCCGATGTCGACGCACCGATCGGCCGGACCGCGCCGAAGTCGAGCAGCACAATGCGGCCACTGCCGGGCTGATAGCGATAATTGGCGAAATTCGGGTCGGTCTGCATCAGACCGAATTCGAACAACTCGCGGAGCACGAGACCGATCAGCGCCCGCATCGCGGTATCCCGGGTCGCCTGGGACGCGGTGAGGAGGGACTCGATCGGGTCGCCTGCGACAAAGTCCATCGCCAAGACGCGATCGGTCGTAAGATCGGCGTGCAGCGAGGGCACGACGAATTCGGGTGCGTCGGCAAGTAGGGCGCCGAAGCGCACCATCTGGTCGCCTTCGCGGCGGTAGTCGGCCTCCTCATGGAGCTGACGCTTGGCCTCAGCGAGCAGCGGCGCGATGTCGAGCCCGCTCGGGAGCACGCCGGAAAGCCTGAGCAGTGTCGCGACATTGTCGACATCGGAATCGATGCTCTCGGCAACGCCGGGATATTGGACTTTGATCGCCAGATCGCGACCATCCTGCGTGAAGGCGCGGTGGACCTGCCCGATCGAGGCGGCGGCAAGCGGAGTGGGGTCGAAGCGTTGGAAGCGCTGGCGCCAGTCCGGCCCCCATTGCCGAACCAGCACCGACTGGAGCTGGGTCGGGGGCATATGGTGCGCATTGTCGCGCAACCGCGCCAGGACCGCAGAGAGTTCGGCGGGCAGCAGATCGCCGGCATCCATCGAGATCATCTGGCCGAGTTTCATCGCCGCACCGCGCAGGTGCGACAGGCGGTCGGCGAGCTTGAGGGCATTGCCGGGCGTGAGCAGCAGATCGCTCAATCGCGGCAGCTCGCCCGACGCCAGCCTCCGCGCGCCTTCGGCCACCATGCCACCGGCGACCCCTCCTGCGAGCCGGCCGAACACACCGAGCCGCGACAGGCGACTACTGGGTACGGCCCGGCCACTTTTCCCGAAACGATCGTCCGCCATCTGTACCTGTCCGCTCTCGACCGGAGCGCCAAGCTGCGGCGCGCACCACAAACATGAGTGCGGGCTGTCAACGAAGCCGATCGCGCAACGTGCCATGACGAAAGCGCGGGCGGATGTGAGCTCGGTTGACAACCATGTTCTCGCGCGTCGGGAATTTGCCGACGGTGAAGGCGAACGAACGGCGTGGATGGCTCCCGCTCACGGCATCACCAGCGACCTCTGGTCGCGGATCAGCAAAGCGGCACTGGCACAGGCGCTGCCCCCTTGTAAGAAAGGGCCCATCGTCGGATGGGCCCTTTCCAGATTACGCCGCCTGGCGCTCGTCGGTGTCGCTGACGAGCCGCGGTGTTCCGACCGCGTTGTCCCCGATCTCGATCTTTCGGGGCTTCACCGACTCGGGAAGCTCACGCTTCAGATCGATCGCCAGCAGGCCGTCACGCAGCGACGCACCCGTCACCGTGACATAGTCGGCAAGCTGGAACTGCCGCTCGAACTTGCGCGCGGAGATGCCGCGATGGAGATAGCGGCGACCGCCATCCTCGTCCTTCTTCTGGCCGGACACGACCAGCAGGTTGGGTTTGCTGGTGATCTCGATCTCGTCGCGCGAGAAGCCGGCCACAGCGATGCTGATCTGATAGCTGTCCTCGTCGCGCTGCTCGACATTATAGGGCGGATAGCCCTCGGCCTGGTCGGCGCGGGCGGTGTTCTCGAGCAGATCGAAGACACGATCGAAACCGATCGACGACCGGCGGTATGGGGTGAAATCAAAGGCAGTACGCATAACCAAATCCTCCAATGAGCAATCTGGGGGATGGCCACCATCGACCAACCTCTCGTTCAAACCAGGCCTCGGAAGCACCCGGCGCGAGAAATTTAGGGAGCATTCTCAGCGCTTCAAGAGGTGTCGAGGCGGCCGCGCATCAGCGTTCGGCACTTGAAGAGTTCTAGGTATGTTCTATGCCGAAACCCGCATCGGCTGGGCGTTGGCTCCAACGGCGCGACAAGCGAGCGGCTCACATGGATCGCTACAACCGGGGGAAGCAAGCGGTGTCGGAGGAATTTGACCTGGAGCGGTTCGTCGAGGCGCAGGCGGCGACCTATGAGACCGCACTGGCCGAGATCAAACGCGGCGCGAAGCGCACGCACTGGATGTGGTTCATCTTTCCGCAAATTGCGGGTCTCGGTCACAGCGGCATGGCGCAGCGCTACGCCATCTTCTCGCTCGAAGAGGCACGCGCCTATCTTGCCCATCCGGCACTCGGCAACCGCTACCGCGAATGCGTGATGGCGCTGCAGGACCTGACGGGCACGACCGCAAAAGCCATTTTCGGCACGATCGATGCAATCAAGCTTCGCTCTTCGTTGACGTTGTTCGCTGAGGCCGACGGGGCGCCGTTGTTTGATGCGGCGATCGAGCGGTGGTTCGGCGGAGAAAAGGACGAGGCCACGCTTCGTATTCTCGATACCCTATGATCTTGGCCGTGTAGGCGGCGCGTCCGCGCGGCCGCGGACCGACCGCCATTCGAGGGGCGTAGCTACCTTCTCGGCGTAGCGAGGCCAGTCGGGCGGCCCTTCGATATCGCCATGCGTCAGTCTGGCTGAGATCGTCTGACGGTGAGAGCCCGCTGGCTGGCCGCCCACGCGAATCGAGTCGCGGCCCTCGAACGGGCGCGCGTCCGAAGCAACGGATTCATTCCCGAACCGCACCTTTCCGTCACGAAATTGGCTGAAATACACTTCGGTACAACAACAGCTATCTGACGCTTCGCGCCGGAAACGCCGATTATTCACGTGCCCAGGCCGATCAGTCGATCGCGGGCGGAGAAATCGGATGACGCCCACCAAGCTGCTGATCGGCCAGATCCTCACGGTCTTCGCGATCGTGTTCGGCGCGATCTGGCTGGCGACGCAGTGGGTCGCAGCGCAACTGGCGTACCAGCCGGAACTCGGGCCGTCTGACCTTCGCATCCTTGGGGCGCATGTCTACCGGCCCTGGGCGCTGTTCCCATGGTGGTACCACTTCGATGCCTATGCACCGCGCATCTTCGATCGGGGCGGCGAGATCGCCGGCGCCGGCGGCATGGCCGCGTGCGCCGCCGCGATCTTCGGTTCGCTGTGGCGGGCCCGTCAGCGCAAGCAGGTGACGACTTATGGATCCGCGCGCTGGGCGTCGAGGCGCGAGATGGAACGGGCCGGCTTATTCGCCAATGCCGGTGTTTTTCTGGGCCGGTTCCACCAGGACGGTCTCCGCCACGACGGCCCCGAACATGTCATGGCGTTTGCCCCGACGCGGTCAGGCAAGGGCGTGGGGCTGGTCATCCCGACTTTGCTGAGCTTTACCGGGTCCGCGGTCATCCACGACATCAAGGGCGAGAATTGGCAGCTGACCGCCGGCTGGCGCACGCGCTTTTCGCATTGCCTGCTGTTCAATCCGACCGATGCGCGGTCGGCGCGCTACAACCCCCTGCTCGAGGTGCGACGCGGCGCCGATGAGGTGCGCGACGTCCAGAACATCGCCGATATCCTGGTCGATCCGGAAGGTGCGCTCGAGCGTCGCAACCATTGGGAAAAGACCAGCCATTCCCTGCTGGTCGGCGCCATCCTGCACATTCTCTATGCCGAGGAGGAGAAGACGCTTGCGCGGGTTGCGACCTTCCTGTGCGACCCGCAGCGGAGCTTCGTCGAGACGCTGAAGCAGATGATGGCGACCAACCATCTCGGCACCGACGAGGCGCCGCGCGTCCATCCCCTCGTCGCCTCTGCCGCACGCGAACTGCTCAACAAATCCGACAACGAACGATCCGGGGTGCTGTCGACCGCGATGAGCTTCCTTGGTCTCTACCGCGATCCCACCGTCGCCGCCGTCACCGCCGCCTGCGATTGGCGCATCGCGGATCTGGTCGAGGCCAAGCATCCGCTGTCGCTCTATCTGGTCGTGCCGCCTTCGGACATTTCCCGGACCAAGCCGCTGGTCCGCCTGATCCTCAACCAGATCGGGCGCCGCCTGACCGAGCATCTGCATGTCGCCGAGGGCACGGCCAGCGCGGGACGACGTCACAAGCTGCTCATGATGCTCGACGAATTTCCAGCACTTGGCCGGCTGGACTTCTTCGAGACCTCACTCGCCTTTCTCGCGGGCTACGGCGTGCGCGCCTTCCTGATCGCCCAGTCGCTCAACCAGATCGAGAAGGCTTATGGCGAGCACAATGCGATCCTCGACAATTGCCATGTGCGCGTGGCCTTTGCGAGCAATGACGAGCGGACGGCGAAGCGCATTTCGGATGCGCTCGGCACCGCCACCGAACAGCGCGCAATGCGAAACTATGCCGGACACCGGCTGGCGCCCTGGCTCAGCCATGTCATGGTCAGCCGGCAGGAAACGGCGCGCGCGCTGCTGACGCCGGGCGAGGTGATGCAGCTTCCGGCGACCGACGAACTCGTCCTGGTGTCGGGGGTGCCGCCGATCCGCGCCACCAAGATGCGCTATTACGCCGATCCGCTGTTCGTCGAGCGTGTCCTGCCCGCCCCAAAATTGGGCGATGGCCGCTATGCGGATCGGCCCGGAGAGCGGGACGACGACTGGTCGGGCACGACCCGAGATTTCGACGCGCGACTCGCATCGCCCGACGAAGATGACGTCGCGACCGGTGATGGTGGCCTCGAGCAGCAACGTCAGCCCGACATGCCCGACCAGGTCTCTGTCGAAGAGGCTGAGCCAGCCCCTGGCAATGCGCTCGGCATCGATGAGCAGGATAGCGATCCGGTGGTCGATGCAAAGCCGCTCGACCAAGTCCGTGCGGCGTCGATCGCTCGCTCGTCCTTCGCCATCGACGACGTCCGGCCAAGGCAGGGCGTGCTGGGGCTGGGAGACTGACCAATGCGCACGAAGGTTCGTCACCAATTCTATCTGACGCCAGCGACCAGCCTTCGCTTCGAAGCGCTGGCGACGAAGCCCGGCGTCACAAAATCCGCCATGCTCGAGCAGGCCCTGCTGTCCTGGCTCGACCGGCGCGCGACCAGCGAAATCGACGAGCGTTTCGGCCAACGCCTCGATCGGATCGTGACGGCACTCGGCCGGATTGAACGCGACGGTCATATCCTGCTCGAAACGCTGGCGTTGTTCGTCCGCTACGAACTCTCGATTCATGCGCCGCTAGCGGGCGACGACCATGCCGGACGCGCGATGGCGCGCGACCGTTTTGCCGCGTTCGTCGAGCAGGTCGGGCGGCAGATCGCTGGCGGCAAGCGTGCCATCGATGTGCCTGGACCGGAGGCGCGCCGGTGAGCACGCTCTCCTCCGACCGTCGGCGCACGATGCTGCGCACCGCGATGGGCCCCGCGATCGCCGAGGCGCTCGGCGATCCCCGCGTCATCGAGATCATGGTCAATCCCGACGGATCGCTGCGCCTCGACATCCTCGGGGAAGGTCGGGTCGACAGTGGCATCGTCATGTCGGTCGAGCAGGTCGAGCGGATCATCCGGCTCGTCGCGAGCTACGCGCGTGCCGAGATCCATAGCGACGCACCGATCATCTCGGCGGAATTGCCGCCGCATGCGGAAGGCCGGGCAGGGGAGCGCTTCGAGGGCGTGCTGCCGCCGGTCGCGACCGGCCCCTGTTTCGCGATCCGCAAACCGGCCGAGCGTCTCTACCGCCTGGTGGACTATGTGGCCGATGGCCTGATGTCGCCCGACGCGGCGCGGATATTGTCGCTGGGCGTCGTCGAGCGCCGCAACATCGTCGTCGCTGGCGGCACGAGCTCTGGCAAGACGACGCTCGCCAACGCGCTGCTCGCCGAGATGGCGGGGCTCGACGAGCGCGTGATCCTGATCGAGGACACACGCGAGCTGCAGAGCCCGGCGGCCGACACGGTGGCGCTCCGCACGCGTCGTGCGGGGGCGAACTCGGCCGCTGGCGTCAGCATGGCCGATCTGCTGCGCTCGACGCTGCGGCTGCGTCCCGACCGGATCATCATCGGCGAGGTCCGCGGCCCCGAAGCACTCGATATGCTCAAAGCCTGGAATACGGGACATCCTGGCGGCATCGCGACGGTGCATGCCAATAGCGCACCAGCCGCGCTCACCCGGATCGAGCAGCTCGTCCAAGAGGCGGTGGTCACCGTGCCGCGCCGGCTGGTCGCCGAGGCGGTCGATCTCATCGTCTTCATCTCCGGCCGCGGTCTGCAGCGCCGGATCGCCAGCATCGCACGCCTGACCGGCGTCGATCCCGACGGGGAATACGCCCTCGTCGACATCCTGCCTGACCACCTCGCCCAAGGAGATCCAGCATGACTTTGCCGTCCGTTCGCGGCCGCCGTTTTGTGGCCCGCCTGCTTCATCCACTCGCCCTCGGTGTCGGGCTGTCGATGGCGTTCGCCGCTTCGCCCGCCCACGCCGCCGGGACGGGCATGCCGTGGGAAGCGCCGCTGCAGTCCGTGCTCGACTCGGTCCAGGGACCGGTGGCGAAGATCATGGCGGTCATCGTCATCATCGCGACCGGCCTGGGGCTCGCGTTCGGCGAGAGCAGCGGTGGCTTTCGCCGGCTCATCCAGATCGTGTTCGGCCTGTCGATCGCCTTTGCCGCTTCGAGCTTCTTCCTCAGCTTCTTCAGCTTCGGCGGCGGGGCGCTGATCGCATGACCATGCCTGCCACCCATCAGCACGCCGGACACATTCCCGGCTTCGAGGTCCCGATCCACAGCGCGCTCGGGTCGCCGATCCTGCTGGGCGGCGCACCTCGTGGTCTCGCGATCGTCATCGGGACGATCTCGGCCGCCGTCGGCCTGGGGCTCCAGCAATGGGTGGCCGGCCTCCTGCTCTGGGCGGCGGGGCACAGCCTCGCCGTCTTTGCAGCCCGGCGGGATCCCTATTTCGCGCCCGTGCTGCTCCGCCATCTTCGTCAGAAGGGATATTGGGCATGCTAGCGCTGCACGAATATCGCACGTCGGCCGATCGGCTTGCCGATCATCTGCCCTGGGCGGCGCTGGTCGCGCCCGGCATCGTCCTCAACAAGGACGGCAGCTTCCAGCGCACGCTGGCATTTCGCGGCCCCGATCTTGAGTCCGCGACCGAGGCCGAACTGGTCTCGGCCTGCGCGCGGGCGAACAATGTCCTCAAGCGCTTCGGCTCGGGCTGGGCTTTGTTCTTCGAGGCGGAGCGCCGCGAGGCTCTGGCCTATCCCGACAGCGCGTTTCCGGACGCCGCCTCCTGGGCCGTCGACCGCGAGCGCATGGCGGGCTTTCGCGCCGAAGGTCGCCATTATGAGAGCCGCTTCCATTTGACGCTGAGCTGGCTGCCGCCCGCCGACAGCAGCGACGCTGCTGGCCGGTCGCTGATCGAACGCCCCGAAAGCGAGACCGGCCGCGACTGGCGCGCCGCGCTGCAGAGCTTCATCGCCGAGACCGACCGCGCGCTCGATCTATTTTCGGCGATCATGCCTGAGATGCTGTCGCTGGGTTCGGCCGAGACGCTCACTTATCTGCACGACACCGTCTCGACGCAGCGGCATCCCGTCGCCGCGCCCGAGACACCGCTCTATCTGGACGGACTGTTGGCGGACACGCCCTTGGCGGGTGGTCTCGAGCCCAGGCTCGGCGACCGGCATCTGCGCACGCTGACCATCTTCGGCTTCCCCAATGTCAGCCGGCCGGGGATCCTCGATGCGCTCAACCATCAGGATTTCGCCTATCGCTGGGTCACCCGCTTCATCGCGCTCGACAAAACCGATGCGACCAAGGCGCTGACCAAGCTGCGCCGGCAGTGGTTCAACAAGCGCAAGTCGATCACCGCGTTGCTGCGCGAGGTGATGTACAATCAGCCGTCGCCGCTGCTCGACAGCGACGCCGACAACAAGGTCGTCGATGCCGACCTCGCGCTGCAGGCGCTCGGCGGCGATCATGTCGCCTTCGGCTATATGACCACCACCATCACGGTTTCCGACAGCGACCGCGCGCGGGTCGAGGAGAAGGTGCGCGCCGCCGAGCGGATCATCAACGGGCTCGGCTTCACCTGCATCCGCGAAGGCGTGAACGCCGTCGAGGCCTGGCTCTCGTCACTACCGGGGCAGGCTTATGCCAATGTCCGCCAGCCGCTGGTCCACACGCTGAACCTCGCTCATCTCATGCCGCTGTCGAGCGTGTGGGCAGGACCAGCCGCGAACGATCATCTGCAGGCGCCAGCACTACTGGTCGCGCAGACATCGGGATCGACGCCGTTCCGTCTCGCGACGCATGTCGGCGACGTCGGTCATATGCTGGTGGTCGGCCCGACGGGGGCGGGCAAGTCGGTGTTGCTGGCACTCATCGCGCTGCAGTTCCGCCGCTATGCAGGCTCGCAGCTGATCATCTTCGACAAGGGCTTTTCGGCGCGCGCCGCGGTGCTGGCCATGGGCGGCGCGCATCATGCGCTGGGTCTCAGCGCCGACGATGGCGCCGCCATCGCTTTCCAGCCGCTGCGCCGCATTGACCGTGCCAGCGAACGCGCCTGGGCCGCCGACTGGATCGCAGCGCTGCTCGCGCATGAGCGCGTGCTGGTGACGCCCGAGATCAAGGAGATCGTCTGGTCCGCGCTCGATAATCTCGCTTCCGCGCCGGAAAACGAGCGCACGCTCACCGGGCTGACGCTGCTGCTCCAGTCCAATGCGCTCAGATCCGCGCTCACGCCCTATACGCTCGAAGGACCATATGGTCGGCTGCTGGATGCGGCAGAGCCGGATGTAGCCGACGCGGCATTTGCCGACGTGCAATGTTTCGAGACCGAGTCGCTGCTCGGTCAGAGCGGCGCGGTCGCGCCCGTGCTGACCTATCTCTTCCACCGGCTCGAGGCGCGCTTCGATGGACGGCCGACGCTGCTGATCCTCGACGAGGCCTGGATCTTCCTCGACCATCCGCTGTTCGCGGCTCGCATCCGCGAATGGCTGAAGACGCTGCGCAAGAAGAATGTCGCAGTCCTGTTCGCGACACAGAGTCTGGCCGACATCGCCGAGAGCCAGATCGCTCCTGCCATCATCGAGAGCTGTCCGCAGCGCATATTGCTGCCCAATGACCGGGCGATCGAGCCGCAGGGAAGGATCGCCTATGCGCGCTTCGGGCTCAACGACCGCCAGATCGAGCTGATCAGCAGGGCTACCCCGAAACGGCACTATTATCTCCAGTCGGCGTGCGGCAACCGGCTGTTCGAGCTTGGCCTTGGACCGATCGCGCTTGCGCTGTGCGGAGCGTCCGACCCGGCGTCGCAGCGCCGGATCGACCGGCTGCTCGCCGAGCACGGCGCTCCCGACTTTGCCGCCCGCTTCCTCAGCGATGTCGGTCTCGACTGGGCCGTGCAGCTGCTTGCCGACTTCCCGCATCCGGCCGCCCCCCACTCCCAGAATGGAGATGTATCATGAAACCGCGTCGTCCTTCTCGCCCGCTCATGCCAGTCTTGCTTGCCGCCGCGATGGCGCTCGTCAGTCCGGCACGTGCGCAATGGGCCGTGTTTGACTCGAGCAATTTCGCGCAAAATCTTCTGACCGCCGAACGCACGCTCACCCAGATTGATAACCAGATCAAAGCGCTACAGAACCAGGCGACGATGCTGAGCAATCAGGCGAAGAACCTGACCAGCTTCAATTTCCCCGAGCTGCAGCAGCTCACCACCACGCTTCAGAAGATCCAGACGCTGATGGGCCAGGCCCAAGGCGTCAGCTTCAACGTCAGCAGCATCGACGCCGAATTCACCCGGCTATTTCCGGGGCAGGGTGGCACGGCGTCGACGACCAGTGCGCAGGTCGCGGCAGCACAGACGCGGATGGCGGCGACCTTGGCGGCGTTTCATCAGACGATGGCGACGCAGAGCCAGATCGCCGAGAACATCAGTGCCGATGCAGCGACGCTCGCGACGCTGTCGGCGCGGAGCCAGTCATCGCAAGGCGCGCTTCAGGTGGCGCAGGCGACCAACCAGCTGCTTGCGCTCACCGCCAAGCAGCAGCTCCAGATCCAGCAGATGGCGGCGGCCCAAGGCCGCGCCGATGCGACGGCCTCCGCGACGCGCGCGCAGGCCAGCATCGACGCGCAGGCGGCGACCAAAGCCTTTCTCGGTTCCGGCTCGGCCTACACTCCCCGCTAGAGGCCCAGAGCCGGATCGGGCGGTGACGGTCGCCCCTAACTGTCACTGCCACCGCGGGGCGCGGACTGCCGCTCCCCACAGGACGCGTCCCGCGGATTTGCTCAGCACAGGAGTTGGTTCGTGAACGACCTCAATGTCATCGACCAGTTCCTTAGCGTCTTCTCGACCTATATCGACAGCGGCTTCGGGCTGATCGGTGGCGACGTCCATTCGCTGACCGTGCTGCTGATCGGGCTCGACGCGACGCTCGCCGGCCTATTCTGGGCGCTCGGCGGCGAACAGGATGTGATCGCGCGCTTCGTGCGCAAGATCCTCTATGTCGGCGCCTTCGCCTATATCCTCAACAGCTTCTCGGCGCTCGCCGACATCATCTACCGATCGTTCGCCGCGATCGGTCTGGAGGCGGGGGGCGGGGGGCTTTCGGCGGACGACCTGCTCAAGCCTGGCAAGCTTGCCGGCACCGGCTTCTCGGCGGCCTGGCCGCTGCTCAACCAGGCCTCGCAGATGATGGGCTTTGCGAGCTTCTTCGACAATTTCCTGACCATCATCGTGCTGCTGTTCGCCTGGATGGTCGTGGTGCTCGCCTTCTTCGTGCTCGCCGTCCAGCTGTTCGTGACGATCCTCGAGTTCAAGCTTACCAGTCTCGCCGGCTTCGTATTGGTGCCCTTCGCACTCTGGAACCGGACCAGCTTCCTCGCCGAACGCGTGCTCGGCAATGTCGTCTCCTCCGGCGTCAAGGTTATGGTGCTGGCGATCATCGTCGGGATCGGCTCGACCTTCTTCACGCAGTTCACGACAGCGCTGCAGGGTCACCAGCCCGACATCGGGCAGGCAATGAGCCTGATGCTTGCCGCCCTGTCGCTGTTCGGTCTCGGCATCTTTGGTCCGAGCATCGCCTCCGGGCTCGTTGCTGGCGCGCCGCAGCTCGGCGCTGGCGCCGCGGTCGGCACGGCGATTGGTGCGGGCGGGACGCTGGCGCTTGCTGGCAGCGCCGCCATGGGTGCGGCGGGCGCCGCAGGCGGTGCTGCGCTCGGCGCGATCCGTGCCGGCACCGCAATGGGATCGGCTGCGTCCACCGCCTTCGGACTCGGGCAAGCGGCGGTTGGCGAAACCTCGCTCGGTGCCGGCATGGGCGGCGTCGCGCACGCCGCCGGCAATGCGGCCAAAGCGAAGGTCTCTGGCGCACTCGGTCTCGGCGACGCCGCCGGAGCCGGCCGCAACGCTGCGACCCGCGCGATGATCGGCAAGCCGGCGTCGGCTGGCGGTTCGAGCAGCGGGCAGGGGACATCTTCGGGTGCGCCCGACTGGGCCCGCCAAATCCGATCCGAGCAGACCGCCCGCTATCATCGCCAGACTGCCGCGCAGACGCTCAAGGAAGGCGATGGCGGCGGCGCCTCGGCCACCCCCGACATCAGCGAAAAGGAGGACTGACCCCATGCATTTCAAGCGCGGCGTCCAGCGCTACGGACGCACACCCGAGCCCGAGACGCCCTATCGGCGCGCCGGCCAGCTCTGGGACGATCGGCTCGGCTCGGCCCGCGTCCAGGCGCGCAACTGGCGGCTGATGGCACTCGGCGGTCTCGGCTTGTCGATCGGTCTCTCGAGCGGCCTGGTCTGGCAGTCGCTGCAGAGCCGCGTCACGCCCTATGTCGTCGAGGTCGACCGGCTCGGCGAGGCGAGGGCGGTGTCGCCGGCTGAAGCCAGCTATCAGCCGACCGATCCGCAGATCGCCTGGCATCTCGGCCACTTCATCAGCGCCGTGCGCACCATCTCGATCGATCCGGTGCTGATGCGGAACGCCTGGTTGGAAGAGTATGATTTCACCACCAAGCGCGGCGCGCAGGCGCTCAGCGACTATGAGCGCACCGCCGATCCCTTTGCGCTCATCGGCGAGCATAGCGTGTCGGTACAGGTCACCAGCGTGGTGCGTGCTTCTGATCGCTCCTTCCAGGTCAAGTGGATCGAGACCGCCTACGACCACGGCGCGCTTACCAAGACGTCTCACTGGACCGCGATCCTGACGATCGTGACCGATCCGCCGACGACCGCCGACGCGCTGCGCAAGAACCCGCTCGGCATCTATGTCGACGCGATAGACTGGAGCCGCGAGCTCGAGCCGCTGGCGCCCGTGCCGGCACCCACACTCCCCACGCTCGAAACCCAATCTACCCCGGAGGTCCAGCCATGACCCGCTTGCTTGTCTTTCCGCTTCTGACCGGCGCGTCCATCCTACTTGTGGGCAATGCGCCGCCGGCGGCCCGGTCCATGGCGCCCACGGCGCCGCCTGTTGCGGTGGCACCTGCGGCGACCAGATCGGCCACGGTCCTAGCAGCCGCACAGCCGAAGGCGTCGGCATTTCGGCCGCATGCGCCCCGTTATCGGCGCACATCGCCAGAAGCCTCCCGCATCCTGTCGGCGAACCGCGCTGCCACCCAAGAACCCGATGCCCGCGGCTTCCTCGGCGCAGTCCAGGTCTATCCGTTCGTCGAGGGCGCGATCTTCCATGCCTACACGGCACCCGGCCAGGTCACCGACATCGCGCTGCAGCCGGGTGAGACGCTGGGCTCGGTCGCGTCGGGCGACACCGTGCGTTGGGTGATCGGCGACACCAGCAGCGGCTCGGGCGATGCCAAGCGCACGCACGTCCTGGTCAAGCCCTTCACCAGCGGGCTGTCAACCAATCTCGTCATCACCACTGACCGGCGCATCTATTATGTGGCGCTGACCAGCACGGCGCGGACGGCAATGGCGGCGCTGTCCTGGACCTATCCTGCCGACCAGTTGATCGCGCTGCGCAAGGCGGCCGAGCAGGCCGAGGCCGCGGCGCCGGTGGCAACCGGGATCGACGTGACCCAGCTGCACTTCAACTATGCGATCAGCGGCGACCAGCCGGGTTGGCGGCCGACGCGCGCATTCGACGACGGCCGCCAGACCTTCATCGAATTTCCCGCCGATCTTGGCACCGGGGAGGCGCCGCCGCTCTTCCTGGTCGATGCCAGGGGGACCGCCCAGCTGGTCAACTACCGGGTGAAAGGCCGGTTCTACGTCGTCGACCGGCTGTTCGACGTGGCCGAACTGCGGCTCGGGCTCAAGCACCAGCAGGTCGTGCGGATCGCGCGCACCGCAGACCAGGTCTCGGCACGGAGGGCGTCATGAACGAGGCCGCTGCCGTCGCGCCCGGGCAGGACGCGTCAAAGCCTTCGGCGCCGCCCCCGAAGGTCGATCCCGAGACTTTGGCGATCCGCGCGCGTCCCAGGCGAGCCATTCGGATCAAGCGCGGCGCCGTCATCGCGCTGACTTCGGCTGCGATGGCCTTCATTCTGCTCGCGACCTGGGTGGCTCTTCGCCACGGCGGGGGCGGCAAGGGCGCTTCCGCCCAGGACCGATCTCAGCCGGTATCGAACCCCGCTGGCGACAGTCTCAAGGGGTTGGCAAAGACCTATGCCGATGTACCGAGGCTAGGGCCGCCGCTTCCCGGCGACCTCGGCAAGGCAATGGCCGATCAGCAGCAGCGCACGTTGTTGACGCCACCCCCGGCCGAGCAGCAACAAGCCGCCCAAGCAGCCGAGACCGCGCGCCAGCAGCAGGTCGCGGAGGCCAAGGCGGCGCTGCAATCGGGATTGCTGGTCAACGCGAGCGCTGCATCGCCGGTTGCCCCGGCAGTAACGGCCGCCCCGGCGGCTCCGACAGTTTCTAGCGAAAAGCCTGGCCTCTCGCTGGATCCGACGCACGATCCGAATGGGCAGGGCCATAAGGCCGATTTCGTTGGAGCCCTCGCCAAGGAGGGAACGGCGAACCTGCACAGTCTGGTGGCGGCCCCATCACCCTATCTCATCTCTGCCGGCAGCATGATCTCCGCGAGCCTGATCACCGGCCTGCGCTCGGATCTGCCTGGCATGGTGACCGCGCAAGTGACCGAAGATGTCTTCGACAGCCCGACAGGCAGGATCCTGCTGGTCCCACAAGGGGCAAGGATGATCGGGAATTATGATAGCGTCGTTGCCTTCGGACAGAAGCGCGCACTCGTCGTCTGGCAGCGGATCATCCTTCCCGACGGCAGTTCGATCAGTCTCGACAATATGCCCGCGACCGATCCGTCGGGCTATGCTGGTCTGCAGGACAAGGTGGATTTCCACACCTGGCAGCTGCTCAAGGGCGTCGCGATCTCGACGATACTGGGCATTGGCTCGGATCTGCAGTTCAGCGGCAATGGGGGCCTGGTCGAGGCGATCCGGCAGTCCGGGCAACAGAATGTATCGCGTGCGGGCGACCAGCTGACGGCGCATGCGCTCGACGTCCAGCCGACGCTTACGATCAGGCCCGGCGCTCCCGTTCGGCTGCTGGTTGATCGCGACCTGATCTTGGCGCCTTGGAAAAGTTAGGAGACGCGACATGCCCGAACTGAAGCTCGGTCAACTTCCTGATCGTACTCCGGTCAAATTGAATATCAGCGTCATGCCGGATCTCGCAATCGACCTCGCGGCATATGCCGCTTTATACAGGGAAGCCTACGGCCGCGAGGAGGCTCTTGCGGACCTCATTCCTGCCATGTTGTCCGCGTTCCTAAATGGCGATCGCGCGTTCGCTCGGTCGCGGTCGACCAGAAAGTAATTACGTGTCACCCCGAGACGGCGATCTGGTCAACGATCGCAGCGGTATCGAGCCAATCAGTGTCCGCATTCCCACCGCTGCAGCGATGACGGGATTCAGCCGATCACGCCTCTATGAGTTGATAGCCACCGGCGAGATCACGATCGCCAAAGATCGGCGATGCACGCTGATCTTGGTTGCGAGCCTCCGGGAAGCCGTAGCCCGCCGAATCGTGCCGGCTGATCCCGACTAAGCAGTATCCGTCCGAGCCGAGAATGTCCGCAGACATCCGAGGAAGCTTATTGGACAATTATTAGACAAATACGCACCCGGAACGACAAAATCTCGACTAAGTCATTGATTTTGCTGGTGACCCCTACGGGAATCGAACCCGTGTTTTCGCCGTGAGAGGGCGACGTCCTAGACCGCTAGACGAAGGGGCCGTCGGCGGGAGAGGGGGCTCTCTATGGGCGAGACGCCCCCCCGTCAACCGCCAATATGTGTCAGGCCGCGCGGCGCTCGCGTTCCTTCATTTCCTCGTTGACCATGTCGGCAAGCAGGAAGGCGAGCTCGAGCGACTGGCCGGCATTGAGACGCGGATCGCAATGCGTGTGGTAGCGCGCCGCCAGCCCCTCGTCGGTGATCGCGACCGCGCCGCCGGTGCATTCGGTGACGTTCTGCCCGGTCATCTCGACATGGATGCCGCCGCCATGCGTCCCCTCGGCGCGGTGCACCGCGAAGAAGCCGCGCACCTCGGCGAGGATGCGCTCGAACGGCCGCGTCTTGTAGCCGTTGGCGGCCTTGACGACGTTGCCGTGCATCGGATCGCACGACCACACCACCGGACGTCCCTCGCGCTTGACCGCGCGGACCAGCGCGGGAAGGCCCTTCTCGATCTTGTCGAAGCCGTAACGCGTGATCAGCGTGATCCGGCCGGGACGACGCTGCGGATCGAGCGTGTCGAGCAGATGCAGCAGGCCGTCGGGATCGAGGCTCGGCCCGCATTTGATGCCGATCGGGTTGCCGATGCCGCGCATGAACTCGACATGCGCCGAGCCTTCGAAACGCGTGCGGTCACCGATCCAGAGCATGTGCGCGGAGCAGTCATACCAGTCGCCGGTCAGCGAATCCTGCCGCGTCAGCGCCTGCTCGTAGGGAAGCAGCAACGCCTCGTGGCTGGTATAGAAATGCGTGCCCTGCAGCTGGGGCACGGTCTCGGGATCGAGACCGCAGGCGGCCATGAAGTCGAGCGCGTCGCCGATTCGGTTGGCCACATCCTGATAGCGCTCGGCCCATGGGCTGCGGCCCATGAAGTCGAGCATCCAGCGATGCACCTGAAGCAGATTGGCATAGCCGCCCGATGCGAAGGCGCGCAGCAGGTTGAGCGTCGCTGCGGACTGATTGTAGCCGCGTATCATCCGCTCGGGATCGGGCCTGCGGCTCGCCTCGTTGAACGCGATGTCGTTGACGTTGTCGCCGCGGTAGCTCGGCAACGAGATGCCGCCAATCTCTTCCATCGGCGCCGAACGCGGCTTGGCGAACTGTCCCGCCATCCGCCCGACCTTCACCACCGGCAGCTTCGACGCGTAGGTGAGCACCACCGCCATCTGCAGCAGCACGCGGAAGGTGTCGCGGATATTGTTGGGATGGAATTCGGCGAAGCTTTCCGCGCAGTCCCCGCCCTGGAGCAGGAAGGCCTTGCCGGCGGCGACCTCGGCCAGCTCCGCGGTCAGCGCGCGGGTTTCGCCGGCGAACACCAGCGGCGGGAAGCGCGCGATCGTCGCCTCGGCAGCAGCGAGCGTACCGGGATCGGGATAGTCGGGTAACTGCCTGGCTTCGTGTCCGCGCCAGCTTTCGGGGGCCCATATGGCCATCGGCGTGCTCCTTATCGGGCGCCGTCCTTGATCCAAAGCGCCTCCGAACGCAATGGACGAACGTCGTCGAGGCCCGACGAGAAATATTGTTCGATGGCATCGAGGATCTTGATCGCCGCATCGCCCGTGCCGAACGGGAATGCGGGGGACGCCATCGCGGCATGCGCGATCGGATCGTCGAGCAGCCGCGTCGCGGCCGCGACGATGCGATCGGTATCGGTGCCGACGAGCGCGAGGTTGCCGGTGGCGAGCGCTTCGGGGCGCTCGGTGACGTCGCGCAGCACCAGCGTCGGCGTGCCGAGCGCGGGTGCCTCCTCCTGAATGCCGCCGCTGTCGGTGAGGATCAGCCTGGCGGTCGCCATCGCCGCCACGGTCTCGCGGTAGGCCAGCGCGCCGGTCAGCGCGATCGCGGGATGGTCGGACAGCCGCGCGCGGACGACGTCGCCGACCCGGGGGTTCGAATGGACCGGACAGAGGATGGTGACGTCGCCACGCGCGGCGAGTCGCAGCGCGGCCTCGCACACCGCCGCGACGCCGGGCCCGAAATTTTCGCGGCGGTGGCAGGTGAGCAGGATCAGCGCGGTGTCCGCGGCCGGTGGCACGGGGGGAGCTTGGCGCGCATCGTGAGCAGCGCGTCGATGCCGGTGTTGCCGGTGACGACGACGGTGCCGACCACGACATCGTGCTCGGCTGCCAGATTAGCCTCGGCGTCGGCGGTCGGCGCGAAAAGCAGCGTCGCCAGTCGATCGATCATCACGCGATTGCGTTCTTCGGGCCATGGCTGCGCCCAGTCGTGCGAGCGCAGGCCCGCCTCGACATGACCGATCGGAATGCCGAGCGCATGGGCGGCACGCGCGCCCGCATAGGCCGATGTCGTATCGCCCTGGACGAGGACCATGTCGGGCCGTTCTGCGACAAGAACGGGTCGGATTGCCGCGTCGAGCCGCTCGGTCATGATGTCGGGATCGCGGTCGTGAAGGACGGCCGGAAGCCGAAGCTCGGGCGCGAGGCCGAAGCCTTCGAGCGCGTCGTCGAACAGGGGGCCTTGCTGGCCCGAGGCGAGCGTCCGGTGTTGTAGAGCCGGTCGTCGTTGCGCCTCCAGTGCGATCGGTGCGATCTTGATCGCCTCCGGCCGCGTGCCGACAACAGTCAGAAGTCTGAGCGGCCCGGAACGGCCTACCCCGATCGTCTCCATCGCACGCGCCCCCGCTGACGATGGCGTGGAGGATGACTCGATTTTGGAGCGGAGTCAGCCCTTTTTGGAGCGACTAATCGCCGAGGCGCGGGCGCCATTCCCAGCGCAGCGGGTCACCGTCCATGATGTCGACGCCGGCCAGCTTGAGCCGGTCGCGCGCGCCATCGGCGGCGGCGAAATCCTTGGCGGCACGGGCCTGCTGGCGCTGATCGAGCAGCGCCTCGACCTCGGCATCGGCGAGCGTCGCATCCTCGGGCCGTACCGAGAGCGCGCGGCGATCGAGATCGAGCAGCCCCAGACCGAGCACCAGATCGAAATTCGCGACGAGCCGCAGCTTCTCACCGGCGGCAAGCGGCGAGGCCATCACCGCCTCGAGCACCGGCAGCGCCTGCGGTGTCATCAGGTCCGCGGAAATGACTTCGTCGAACCGCGCGACGAAGGCGCGTGCCGCTTCGGACAGGCCGTGCTCGAGCGCGTGGCGCTGCCAATCGAACGGCGCGCCCTTGCTCGCGCCCGCTTCGCGCGTCGGGCGAAGGGCGGCATCGTCGAGCGCGGCCTCGGCCTTGAGCGCGGCGAGTGCGATGACCAGCCGCTTGAGCCGCGTCAGCGAGGCCGCCACCGCATCGAGCGAGAATTCGAGCTCGGAGCGATAATGCGCACTCAGGCACAGCAGCCGATAGCCGAGCGGATGGACGCCGAGCGCGGTCAGCGCCCCCAGCGTCGCGACGCCGCCCTTGGACTTGGACATCTTGCCGGTCCGATCGACCAGGAAATTATTGTGCATCCAGATGTTGGCGCCGCTCGCGGCGGTACCGGTGAACGCCTGGTTCTGCGCGATCTCGTTGCAATGGTGAATCTCGCGGTGATCGATCCCGCCGGTGTGGATGTCGAACTGGAGCCCCAGATATTTGAGGCTCATCACCGAACATTCGAGATGCCAGCCCGGCGCCCCCGGGCCCCAGGGCGAGAGCCACTCCATCTGGCGCTGCTCGTCGCCGGCCGAGCGTCGCCAGATCGCGAAGTCGGCGGGGTTGCGCTTTCCCGCCACCGACTCGATGCGTCCGATCTCGGGCCCGTCGCCATGGCGCGCGAGGCGGCCATAGTCGGGCACCTTGCTGACGTCGAAATAGAGCCCGCCGTCGATCTCATAGGCCGCCCCCGCATCCTGGATCGCCTGTGCGAAGGCGATCATGTCCTGGATATGGTCTGTGGCGACGCTCCAGATCGCGGGATCGACGATGTTGAGTGCGCGGAGGTCGTCCTTGAACAATCGTGTGTAGCGCGCGGCGACGTCCCAGATGGTGGTGCCGGATTTCGCCGCAGCGAGCTCCATCTTGTCGTCGCCCGCATCGGCGTCCGAGGTCAGGTGACCGACATCGGTGATGTTGATGACATGGGTGGTCGGCCAGCCCTTCCAGTTGAGCGTGCGGCGCAGCGTGTCGGTGAACACATAGGCGCGCAGGTTGCCGAGGTGCGCGGTCGAATAGACCGTCGGGCCGCACGAATAGAGCCGCACCATCTTGGGATCGATCGGGGCGAACGTCTCGATCGCGCGAGACATGCTGTTGTACAAGGAGAGGGGAGCGCCGTGCGTCATGGCCCGCCCTTAGCGGGTCAGACGATGCGCGAGAAGGCCGCGCCGCGCCCGCCATCGCCATTGCGGTGTGGATCTGGGAGGCGGGCCGCGGTCAGTGGGATCCCGACACGTCATCCGGCGCGAGTGCGACGATGTTGAGCTGTCCATCATCGAGCCGCGCGATGGTCGTGAGAAGCGCGACATAGGCCGCGCCCAACGCATCCGCGTCGAGCAGCAGCGCCAGCGTCGCGCGTGCACGGATGGGATTGTCGGTCGCGTCTCGGCAAAGCTGGAGCATCACCGCCTCGTCGTCACCGATCAGCCGACAGGCGAGCGGCGCGAACGCGACTCTTCGTGTCGCCCGCTCGTTCAGCGCGGCGAGCAGCAGATGGAGATGCGGAAGCGCGGGCAGCACGGCATGGCGCGCGAAGGCGGGGGCCAGCGCGCCGGGGGGACAATGCCCGGCACTCGCCGCGTGGATCCAGCCGCGCATCGCCCATAAAAGAAAGCGCCCCCCGGGCGAGAGCGAGGCAACCGGCCGATCGATGAAATCGTACATCAGCAACTCCCATGTGTTGCGAACCGATCGCAATAAAGCGAGAAGCCGTGTGGGCGTCAAGGTCTTTGCGAACCGTTCGCAAAACGCTTCGTCGCAATCGATCGTGGCTTGTCGCCAGAGCGACGAAAGATTGCGCCAGTATGAATAGCCGACATTTGCACTAGGGTATTATCGGCGCCATCTTGTCGTCTCATCGAGAGGACCTGCCATGTTCCAGGATCGCCTGAGCCGGACGCCGCTGTGCCTGACACTGCCCGGGCTGGACGGCAGCGGCGCCGATCATTGGCAGTCGATCTGGGAACGGGAACGTCCCAATATCGAGCGCGTCGGGCTCGGCTCCTGGTCGCAGCCGTCGCGCAACATGTGGATCGCGCGGCTCGAGCGTGCGGTCGCCGAGGCGCGGGGACCCGTGGTGTTGGTGGCACACAGCCTGTCCTGCCACCTCGTCGCCTGGTGGGCGGCACTGGCAGGCGAGGGGGCGGCGCGCCCGGTTGCGGGTGCGATGCTGGTCGCGCCGCCGGATCTCGATCGTGTCAGCGTCGATCGCCGCATCGCCGATTTCGCGCCGTCGCCGCGGGGTGTCCTCCCCTTTCCGACGGTCGTCGTCGCCAGTCGCGACGATCCCTGGTGCGACTTCTCGAAGGCGCGTGCGATGGCGGGCAACTGGCTCGCCGCCTTCTGCGATGCCGGCGAGATCGGCCATATCAACAGCGCGTCGGGGATCGGCCGCTGGTGCGAGGGGCAGCAGGTGCTCGACCGGTTGCTCGACCATGTCTGCGCGCGCGATGCCCGCCGACTCGACGACGAGGCCGTTCGCTTCCGGCCCGAACTGGTCGCGCCCGTTCCTGCCTAGCCCGACTCGCGACGGCGCAAGCGACCCGGAGGCCCTCGTTGCGCCCGGGCGGCGTCTGAGCGCGGCCTGTTCAGCCCGACGAAATCGTCGCGCGGCGCGCGCGTGACGTTCTGTTAAGTATTTTCGACTAGCCCCGATGCTTGTCTCCAAGACTGGCTCAGCTCGATGAACGCAACCCAAACGCAACGCCTGCTTCTGGTGGTCGACCGTCCGGACGGTGGCCGTTGGACGCTCACCCTGTCCCGCGACGCGGCCCGATTCGTCGGCCTCTATGCACGGGTGCCTGGTATCGGCGACGCTGCGGGTCTGCTGCGCTTCATCGCCATCTGAACAGTCGAGGAGCGGCCGGCCCGGCGGAACGATTCCGTCTGGCGGCAGCCTGAGGAGCTAGGCTTGGCGGTGCTGGGAAGGTGGCAGCGGTTGCGCGATGTCGACCAGCGCGTTGCGCGCGAGGTCCGGCAGCTGCTTGTCGGCACGCTGTTCGCATCGCCGTCGTCGCTCGCCGCGGGCGCGCTGACCGGCTCGATGATCTCGGCCATCATCGGGCTGTCGTCGCACGATCACGTGCTCATCTATCTGGGCGCTGCGATCAGCCTCGTCGGCGCGGTTCGCGTCGCGGCTGCAATGGCATATCGCGACACCAACGAGGAGGAGCGCAACGCTCGCGCGGCCGTCTGGGAGCGCTTCTACGAATTCGGTGCATGGTCGTTCGCGGCGCTGCTCGGGCTGATGACCTATCTGACGATCACCCGCGAGCCCAACTTCCAGCTCCATATGCTCGCTGCGACGACGACGACGGGCTATGCCGCGGGCATATCCGGGCGCAATGCGGGCCGTCCCGCGATCGCGATCGGTCAGCTGTCGCTGGCGGCGGCGCCGCTGACGATCGCGCTGGCACAGGGGGGCAATCTCGCCTGCTGGACGCTCGCCTTCGCCAATGTCCTCTTCATCCTGGCGATGCTCGAGATCACGCTCCAGACCTACCGCGTCGTGCTCAAGGCGATGACCGCCGCGCACAGCCAGGCGCAGCTCGCGCAGCGCTTCGAACGATTGGCGCAGATCGACAGCCTCACGGGCCTGCGCAACCGCTTCGCGCTCAAGAGCAATCTCGACCGGCTGCTCGAGCTCGGCGGCGGTGCCGACTCGGCGTCCCTGCTGTGGATCGATCTCGACCGCTTCAAGGAGGTCAACGACACGCTCGGCCATCCCGTGGGCGACCAGCTGCTGCGGGTCGTCGCCGAGCGGCTGCAGAGTGTCGCGCGCACGCAGGATTGCCTGGCGCGCTTTGGCGGCGACGAGTTCGTGCTGCTTGCCGCCGGCGTCGATCGGCGCGCGGCCAGGGCGCTGGCGGACCGCATTCTCGGGCTGTTCAACACGCCGCTGCTGATCGACGGCGCGTCGCTGCACGTGTCGGTGTCGATCGGCATCGTGACCGTGCCGCATGCCGGGCTCGACGCCGAGATACTCCTCAAATATGCCGACATGGCGCTCTACCATGCCAAGGCGATGGGGCGGAATTCGAGCTGCGAGTTCGAACCCGCAATGCAACACAAGCTGATGCAGATGCGCGAGACCGAGCAAAGCCTGCGGCTCGCGATCGAACGCCACGAGCTCGAACTTTACTATCAGCCGATCCTCAATCTCGGGTCGTCGCAGGTCACCTGCTGCGAAGCGCTGATCCGGTGGCACCACCCGACGCGCGGATTGGTCAGCCCGGTCGAGTTCATCCCGCTCGCCGAGCGGACCGGCCAGATCGCCGACATCACCGCCTGGGTATTGACCGAGGCCTGCCGCGCCGCGAAGACGTGGCCCAACGATATTCGCGTCGCGGTCAACATCTCGCCGATGCTCCTCAAGCGCGCGGACCTTCTGCAATCGGTGATGAGCGCGCTCATCGCTTCGGGCCTTCCCGCGCAGCAGCTTGAGCTCGAGATCACCGAAACGGTGTTCATGGACGACAGCGAGCAATCGAACACGATGCTCAAGGCGCTGCGACGGATCGGGGCGCGGCTTGTCCTCGACGATTTCGGCACGGGCTATTCGAGCCTCGCCTATCTGCACAAATATGCGTTCGACAAGATCAAGATTGACAGCAGTTTCGTCCGCAACATCGAAGAAAACCGCACCGCGCGCGCGATCGTCAATGCGGTCGTCAGCCTCGCGCGGACGCTCGAGGTCGAGACCGTCGCCGAGGGTGTCGAGACCGCGAGCCAGCTCGACCAGGTGCGCGAACTCGGCTGCGCCGGCGTCCAGGGCTTCTTCCTGAGCATGCCGATTCCCGCAGCCGAGCTCGCCGTTCTGCTCGATCAGGGCGTGGTGGTGCCGGCGAAGCGCGCGCCGATGCTCAGGCTCGCGCGCAACGCCTCATGAGGCCAGCGACAGCCGCGTCTGGGCGCCGGCGAGCCGCCCCATCATCTTGAGCTGGCCGGGATTGAGCCCGAGCGCCGAATCCGCCCAGATCTCGACGATATCCTCCAGCTCCTGAAGGCTGATATTCTCGACCAGTCGCGCCGCGCGCCGCGCGCCGAGTTGGCCGGCATGATAGCGATGGTTGCGCCGGATATAGTCCTTCGCCGCCTCCTCGCCCTTGCCGGGATCTGCCAGCACGTGGACAAGGCCGAGCGCGTGGAGCTCCTCGGCCGAATAGATGCGGCTGGTCCGGATCATCTCCTCGGCGCGCGCGCTGCCGATCCGCCGCGACAGGAAGCTGTGCGCGCCCATTCCGGGAAACAGGCCGAACATCGATTCAGGCAGGCCGAAACGCGCATCGCGCTCCGCGATCACGACGTCGAACGACAGGATCGACTCGAAGCCTCCGCCGAGCGCCTCGCCCTGCACCAGCGCAATCGTGATCAGCGGCAGGCCGAGGCCCAGCATGTTGCGGTGGAGGATACGGACGCAGGCCTTGCCGTAGCTTTCGAGCGCCGCGCGGTCGCCGGCGAGAATATGCTTGGTGAACAGCTCGAGATCGCCGCCGTAGTTGAACACGCGGGGGAAGCGCGAGCCGAGCACCAGATAGCGCAGCGCGATCTCGGGGCTGCCCAGCGTGCGGACGATCTCGGACTGCCAGGTCTCGAAATCCTGGAGCATCGACTCGTTGAAATTGGGGCGCTGGCTGGGCGTCATGAACGTCCACAGCGTGTGAAATTCCGCGTCGTGACGACAATCGAGCTGTCCCAGATCGAACAGTCGTCCCCGGTCGCCCGACTGGGGATGAAGCGCGATGTGCGGCGTCAGCGCGTCGGCAGGCTCAACCGCCACGGGATCGTGAACGATGGACGACTGGGCCATGCTTAAGCTCCCGTACGTGGTTAGCGCGGCATTAACTCTAACCCAACGCAGGCTGCAGCGCCATTCACCTGATGAAGATTGTTTTCATGTGTGACGAGATCGCTTCACTCGCGCCATGACCCAAAAAGAGACAGGATAAATACATGGTGATATTTGCAGGTTCGCAGACATAAACGACGAAGAGTCGAAACATTATCGGAGGGAGGCCATAGAAGCTCTCAGCTTATTGAATCTGCACTTTGCAACATCTGCCTCTGCTGGCTGTACGCGTCCTTGCGAGCTATTTGGGATCGATAGTCTATACTATCATAAATTGATTACGACGAGTCGTTTATCAATATCGACGAGTCGAGTTATTTCGGCGTTGTTGTGCGGTGCAGCGCAATATCTTCCAAGAATGCGTCCGGGATCTTGCCGACGCGGTTCCGGAGCGTCGTGGCACGCGCAGGAGGCGGTCGTTCCCATGCTCTGAACAAGGGACGGCGGCGCTGCCGACGATCGTCGCGGGGAAGGCGCCCTTCGCCCGATACTGCCACGCGACCCCTGCGGCCGAACCTCGGCCGAGTTGGCGCATCGGCCCGTCAGTCGGAGCCGAGGCCGCCCGGCGCCGCCGCGGCGGAAGACGGGCGAGGATCGCGCGCGTCGCGCGCGAAGAACAGGATCAGCATAGTCGTCGCGACCACGTTCTGGAGCAGCGCATGAAGCCCCGCGCCGTGCAGGCCGATCCACAGGATCAACACGGGCAGGAGCGGGTAGAGCGCCAGGTTGGTCGCGAGCGTGACCAGCATCGAGCGTTGCGGCCGGCCCAAGGCGGTCAGCCCGGACGAGATGGGCGAGGCAATCAAGCCGCAGAGTCTGGCGCCGGCGATCAGCGTCACGATCGTCGAGCCGCCGCGAAACGTCCTGCCGCCGATCAGCGGGAGCAGCCGGTCGCCGGCAAGCCAAAGCGCGAGCACGATCGGCGTCGCAATCGAGCCGGCCAGCGCGGCGCTGCGCCATACCGTCCGCCGCAGCTGGCCGAAGCGACGCTTGGCGACCTGGTCGGCGAGCACCGCATAGCTCGCCTGACTGAGCAGCTTGGCGGGTTGCTGGAGGAGGTTGGTCGCGCGCATCGCGAGCGAGAACAGCCCCGCGGCGATCGGGCCGAGCATCCATCCGATCGTCAGCGGTGCAAGGTTGGGGGCGAGTTCCTGCAGCGTGATGTCGAGATTGGCGACGAGCGTGAACCGTCCGAAACCGCGATCCTCGCGCAGCACGCCCCGCCACGGACCCGGCAGCCGCTCGCCTCCCATCAGTCGACGCCAGCCGACCAGCCCCATGCCCCACATCGCCGCGCCCTCGGCGAGCGACGAGATCAGCCAGACGACGAGAAAGGCATGGAGGCTCGGCCCCGTCGCCCAGACAATCACGGTACCGATCAGTCGGACGGTGGGCGAGACCGCTTGATGCAGGCCGATCAGATCGAATCGGTTGGCGAGCTGAAGCAGCCCCTGCGGCGTCGCGCGCACCGTCGCGAACACGGCAAGGCTGTAGGGGACCGCGATCCGCATCGCATCCGTCGACCATCCCAAGCGTGGCCCGACGAACGGCACCAGCGCAGCCGTGACGACCAGGGCGAGCAGCCCGAAGACAAGCTCGACCAACGCCATGAAGCGAACGATCCGCGCCAGCCGGGCGGGATCGCGCGCCTCGAGCGCGAGCGTTCCGTAACGTACCACGCCGTGAAAGCCCGAAAACGCGATCAGGCTGCCGACGAACAGCACATAGCCGTTGACGAGGACCAGAACGCCATAGTCGCGCGCGCCGAGTGTGCGCGCGACGACGACCAGATAGACGAGGCTCATCAACCCCGCCGCGGCCTTGCCGCCCAGCAGATGGGCGAGGTTGGACAGGACGCGGGTCAGGCCGGATTCGGAGCGGCTTTGATGGGCGGGCTCGGTCATCGGCGCCCCCTAGCGAGGAACGGCCGCGAATGCACGGGGCTGGCACGCGAAACGCGTCTGCAGGCACCCTAACATGATGAGGGGTGCGCACGCTTGCGGTCTGCTATGCCACGGGCCCCGCATCGAGACGCAGAGCAGCATGAAAATCGGTTTTCTTTTCAACCACGATCAAATCCACCAGGTCGCGCACTCCTTGCCGATCGCGATCGCGCTCGCCGGATTGTCGCCGTCGACCGAGATCGTGATCGCCACGAGCAATGCACGGCTGACCGACGAGGTGCGGCGTCTGTGCGCGGAAAAAGGCGTCGCTCTTCCGATCATCGAGCTTGCGCTGCGCAAACCGCTGACGCGTTTCGCCGCCCGTCACCTCGAGGCGCTTCTGCCTGCGACCAAGCTCGGCATCTATCGCGACAATCTCGACTTCTTCGGATCGCTCGACGCGCTGGTAGTCGCCGAGAAGACCTCGCTGTTGCTCAAGACGCGCTACGGCCTCTCGGGACTGCGCTTGATCCATACGCGGCATGGCGCCGGCGATCGCGCGATCGGTTTCGACAAGGCGAGCGCCGAGTTCGATCATGTCCTGGTCTCGGGGCCCAAGATTCGCGACCGGCTGATCGCGGAGGCGGGGGTCCCGGCCGACCGCCTCACGATCGTCGGCTATCCCAAATTCGATCTGCTCCCCGAGACGCCGGCACGCCTGCCTTTTCAGGCGAACGGCAAGCCGACCGTCCTCTACAATCCCCATCCGTCGCCGCATCTCTCGTCTTGGTTCCGGCACGGCCGCGCGGTGCTCGACCACTTCGTGCACGACGATCGCTATAATCTGATCTTCGCGCCGCATGTCATGCTGTTCCAGCGCCGGTTCGTGCTGACCATCGATCGGTTGCGCATCGACCGGCCGGGCGAGATCGATCCCGGCGTGCTCGCGGCGCCCAACATCCATGTCGATCTCGGCAGCCGCGCCAGCACCGACATGACCTATACGTCCGCGGCCGACATCTATCTCGGCGACGTCAGCAGCCAGGTCTATGAATTCCTTCAGCGGCCGCGACCCTGTGTCTTCCTCGACAGCCACGGCGTCGACTGGATCGGCAATCCCAACTATGCACATTGGCAGGCCGGCGCGGTGATCGACGGTCCCGCATCGCTGGGCGCCGCGCTCGATCGCGCAGAACAGCGTCAGGTCGGCTATCGGCCGGTGCAGGAGGCGCTCTTCGCGCGCAGCTTCGATCTTACCGACGAACCGTCGGCGTTGCGCGCGGCGCGTGCCGTGCTGGCCGCCGCGAGCCGCCCGACCGCGCCGGCGCGATCATCGTCGGCCGGGTCGGCGACCGATCGTCTTGACGGCGCTCGCGCCTGACCGCTTGCCCCCGTGCGGCGCGCGTGGGAGGGGAAACGCCATGCCGCTTGCCAAAGACATCTGGCGTCCGCTTCTCGTCGATGCGCCGATCGAGACGATCCTGCGTGACGGAACCATCGCTGGTCATGCGCACAGCTGGCTTCCCGGGGAGGGATATCTGCGCTTCCTCGCCGATCCATTCGGGCTGGTCCGCGACGGTCGCCTGCATGTCTTCGTCGAGCTCTATGATTATCGCACCCGGCGCGGCGTCATCGAATGTCTGCTGTTCGATGCCGATTTCGTGCTGCTCGACCGCCGTCGCGTGCTCGACGAGCCGTGGCATCTTTCCTATCCCTATGTGTTCGAGGCCCAGGGCGAGACGTGGATGCTCCCCGAGGCGCATCGCTCCGGGGCGCTCACACTCTATCGCGCCGAGGCGTTTCCCTGGCGCTGGGTGCCGGCCACGCGCGTGGCGCTCGATCATGTCGCCGTCGACGCGACGCCGGTCTTCCACGACGGGCTTTGGTGGCTGCTCTATTCGTCCACCGACCGCGCGGTCGACAAGACCGGTGCGCTGTTCGCGGCGTGGGCGGAGCGGCTCGAGGGTCCGTGGCACGCACATCTCGCCAATCCGCTCCGCCGCGATCCGACGAGCAGCCGGCCGGGCGGCACCCCCGCGATGGTCGACGGCCGGCTGGTGCTCCCTGTTCAGGATTGCAGCGCGACCTATGGCGGCGCGATACGGCCTTTGGCGATCGAGCGACTGACGCCGGACCTCTTCGTCGCCGAGGCGGGAGATGCGATCCGCGCACCTGCAGGCTTCGCGCCCTTCGATCAAGGGTTGCACACGCTGTCATCGGTCGGCGAGCGGACGCTGGTCGACGTCAAGCGGAGGGTGCTCTCGCCGCGCAGTCTCGCGGTGCTTGCGCGGCGCGAACCGCGGCGACGTTAGAAAGAGCGCAACCGATCGAGCACCGCCAGCCCGGCGGCGCGGAAGTGATCGGGGCCGAAGCGGTCGAGCACGTCGATCCGGGCGGTGGCGCCGATCGCGGCGAGGTCGTCGGGCCGTGACAGCATCGTCGCGAGGGCCCGCGCCAACGCCGGCGCATCGTTTGGTGGCACCGTGAACCCCGATCGGCCGTCGACGATCGAATA
Source organism: uncultured Sphingomonadaceae bacterium (assembly GCA_903871605.1). Classification (GTDB taxonomy): domain Bacteria; phylum Pseudomonadota; class Alphaproteobacteria; order Sphingomonadales; family Sphingomonadaceae; genus Solisphingomonas. Next base: position 91,013 of record CAIQHF010000022.1, on the reverse strand, counting down.
GGGCAGCTGGCCGACCGCGCTGGCGACGACGGGCAGCCCTGCCTGCATCGCCTCGTGCGCCGCGACGCAAAGCCCCTCCGAACGCGACGGCTGGACGTAGAGGTGCAGCCCCGCCAGAAAGGCGCGCGGATCGTCGGCATAGCCGACCAGACGCACGTCGGTCAGCCCGAGGGCGTTGGCGCGCGCTTGCAGGGCGTCCCGCTCCGCGCCGTCTCCCGCGATCGACAGCTGGTAGGGCGCGACGCCTGGCGGGAGCGCGGCGAGCGCATCGATCAGCACATCATAGCCCTTGACCAGGTGCAATCGACCGAGGCTGCCGATCCGAACCGGGCTTCCGGCCGTCCACGCGACGGATTGCGGCGCGTCGGGGTCGGCGCGGAAGATCGGCCATTGCATCAGGCGGGAGGCGGGCACCTTGAGCCGCTCGGCGGTAAGCCGCGTCACCGCGTCGGAATCGCCGATCCACAGCCTGGAAAGCGGCTGCATCGCCCGCAGCAGCCGGCGGTTGCCGGGTTTGAGATAGGCGGCATGCTGCCAACTCGCGACGGGCAGGCGACGGCGCAAGCCGACCAGCTGACCGAGCAGCGTCGCGCGTGTCAGCGACGTCCACAGATGCGTCGGCCGTAGTGCTGCAATTTCGCGGTCGAGCCAGACCAGCGCCGCGCGATGGTCCGTCTCGCCACCGTCCCGCACGTGCACCTCGAGCCCGGCGGCCTCCATCGCGGCAAGCGCGCGGCCGTCGCGGCGGGTGAGGGCGAGCACCCGGATGTCGGCGCCGCCTTCGCGGAGCACGTCGGCGATCGAGGGTACGGGAAGCGCCGCGCCGCCGCCTTCCACCGAATTGATGATATAGGCGATGCGGATCATCGGCGCGCGTCCCGCGCTGCCATCGCCTCGGCGACGACGTCGAGATAGGCGCTGCCGCCGCCACCGATCCGATAGGCCGAGACCGCCTGCGCGAGGCGGTCGGGGTCGGGCGCCGCGCGATCGAGCAGCGCGCGCAGCGCCGCGGTCAGCGCGCCGATGTCGCCGACCGGCACGATGATGCCGTGCTCGGGCGTGGTCAGCACGTCGTCGACCGCCGGGGTCGAGGCGGTCGCGATGACCGGGCGGCCAGCACCCAGCGCCTCGATGATCACCGCGCCATAGCCTTCGAAGCGAGAGGGTAGGACGAAGCAGCGCGCGGAATCGAGATAGGGACGGATATCGGGCGCATAGCCCGCGAGCGTCACGCGCCCGACAAGCCCGTGCCGCTCGACCTGGCGGTGGAGCGCCGCGTCCTCGGGGCCACTGCCGACAATCACCAGCCGCGCAAGCGGATCGTCGAGCTCGGCGAACGCCTCGATCAGCAGATCGAATCCCTTCTGACGGATCAGTCGTCCCGCGGCGAGGATCGTTCGCCCGGTGGCGGCCGACATCGGCCGCGCGTCGTCGTCGTCGAGCGCAGGCAGGGGTATGCGCCGCGCCATTGCAGCGCCCATCATCGCATCGGCGCGGACGCGGGCGGCCTCGTCCATGGCGATCAATCGGTCGGCCTGGCCCAGCAGGCGACGCATGCGGCGACGGAAGCGCCACTGCATCAGACGCCCGCGCCGTGGCAGCGTGAGCGGCGAGCTGATCTGCGCGACAATCGCCGGCCGTTTCGGGATCGCGGCGAGGGCGGGCACCACCTCCCAATGGAAATTGCCCGGAACGAACAAGGCGTCGACGCGGTGCGCCGCAAAATAACCTGCCGCTGCACGGCCCAGACGCAGGCGCGATCCCGGGCCGCGCGGGATGGGCGGATCGGCGCAGACCAGCGTCGCGCCGTCCGGCACCATGGCCAGCAAGGGCCCGTGGCGATCGCCGCAAAAGAGGGTGACCGCCACCCCCAGGCCGATCCAGCCGCGCGCGAGCCGCAGCGCGATCCGCTCGGTGCCGCCCAGGGGAAAGTCGTGCATCACGATGCCGATCGAGGCGGGCTGCGTCATCTTCGCGCGGTTAGCACCGCCCACGCTGGCCGAACAGTCGCCTCAGCGTGTTTCGGGCGGCGCGGAATCGGGCAGCGTCTGCCCGTGCGGGAGGATGAGGTCGAGAAAGGCGAGCGCGGTCGGGCGGGGGCGAACGACATTGCGGATCAACCACATCCGGCTGAGCGCATCGTCGCCGCCGATCTCACGATAATGAAGGTTGGCAATGTGCAATCGGCGCAGCGAGGCGGGAAGCACGGTGATGCCCAGCCCGGCCGAGACCAGCCCGAGCAGCGTCGACATTTCGTGCGCCTCCTGCACGATCCGCGGCCGCAGCCCGGCGTTGCCGAACAGGCGGTGCAAGTCCTCCTGGAAACCCTCGAAGTCATAGGGGTAGTGGACCATCGGCTCGTCGGCGAGCTCGGCGACGTCGATGACCGTGTCGGTCGATGCCAGCCGATGGTCGATACGCATCGCGACATACATGCGATCGGTCGCCAACGCCGTCGCCGAGACGTCCGGCGGCAGGACGAGCCGACGGCCGCTGCGGACCAGGCCGATGTCGAGCGTTCCCGCAGCCACCGCCTCGCGCTGCGCGGTCAAGGCGCGTTCCGTCAGGTCGAGATGGACATCGGGATAGCGCCGCCGGAAGGTCGTGAGCGCATCGGCGAAGATCGGCGTGAACAGCGCCGACGCCGAAAGCCCGAAGCTGAGCTCGCCAAGCTCTCCTCTCGCGGCGCGGCGCGTGACGCTGATCGCGTGCTCGGCGCGCTCGAGCGTCGCCCTCGCCTCGTCGAGAAACAAGCGGCCGGCGACCGTCAGGCGCACGCGCCGGCTCGATCGTTCGAACAGCTGCACGCCGAGCTCGACCTCCAGCTGCCTGATCTGTTGGCTGAGTGGCGGCTGCGAGATTCCCAGCTGCTCCGCGGCACGACCGAAATGCAGCTCGCTTGCGACGCGCACGAAATATCGGAGGTGACGGAGTTCCATGATCGATATGTTATACGTATCAATCGAGCGCAAATCCATACTGGACCCGCGCTGCACTGCGGCGCAGAAGCCGCCTTGCCGAGCCTCGCTTCCCCGCACCCCCTCAGCGGTTTGAGTGCGAGGCTCGGTATCCTGCCCGGCCGCTTGCGGGCCTCGCCGATGTTGAAAGAGTAAAGCGATGAACGGCATCGTCCGCATAGCCCTCGCCCGGCCGCTGACCTTCATCGTGATGGCGATCCTGATCGCGATCGTCGGCGTGCTGCAGGCCGCGCGCACGCCGGTCGATATCTTCCCCAATATCGGCGTGCCGGTGATCGCGACCGCGTGGCAATATTCGGGCCTGTCGCCCGACGACATGTCCGGCCGCATCATCACCCCGTTCGAGAAGGCGCTGACTACCACGGTCAACGATATCGAGCATATCGAGAGCCAGTCGATGCAGGGTATCGGCGTGGTGAAGATCTATTTCCAGCCGAGCGCCAACATCCAGACCGCGAACGCGCAGGTCACCGCGATTTCGCAGACGCTGCTTAAGCAGATGCCGCCGGGGATCACGCCGCCGCTGATCCTCAACTACAGTGCATCGACGGTGCCGATCCTCCAGCTTGCCGTATCCGGGCAGGGCCTGTCCGAGCAGAAGCTGCTCGATCTCTCGCAGAACCAGATCCGCCCGGGCCTGGTGACGGTCCCCGGTGCGGCGATGCCGCTGCCGTCCGGCGGCAAGACCCGCCAGGTCCAGGTCGATATCGATCCGCAGGCGCTGCAATCCAAGGGCCTGTCCGCGCAGGATGTGGGCAACGCGATCGCCGCGCAGAATCAGATCAACCCGGTCGGCTTCGCCAAGATCGGCACGTTCCAGTATAATGTCGCGCTGAACAACACGCCCGACACCGTCGAGGCGTTCAACGATCTACCGGTCAAGACGGTCGGCGGCGCGACGATCTATATGCGCGACGTGGCGCATGTCCGCGACGGATCGGCGCCGCAGCAGAACATCGTCCATGTCGACGGCAAGCGTTCGGTGCTGATGACCGTGCTCAAGAATGGCGCGACGTCGACGCTGGCAATCGTCCAGGGCGTCAAGGACAAGCTGCCCGGCCTGACCGCGACGTTGCCGTCGTCGCTCAAGGTGCTTCCGGTCGGGGATCAGTCGATCTTCGTGCGCGCCGCGATCTCGGGCGTGGTCAAGGAGGGCGCGATCGCGGCCGCGCTCACTTCGGTGATGATCCTGCTGTTCCTGGGATCGTGGCGCTCGACCGTCATCATCGCGATCTCGATCCCGCTCGCCATCCTCTTCGCGATCATCTGCCTGGGGGCGACCGGCAACACGCTCAACACGATGACGCTGGGCGGGCTCAGCCTCGCGGTCGGGATCCTCGTCGACGATGCGACGGTGACGATCGAGAGCATCACCTATCATCTCGAGCAGAAGAAGGGGGTCATCCAGGCGATCCTCGACGGCGCCGCGCAGATCGTCACCCCGGCGTTCGTCTCGCTGCTGTGCATCTGCATCGTGTTCGTGCCGATGTTCTTCCTGCCGGGCATCGCGGGCTTCCTGTTCGTGCCGCTGGCGCTGTCGGTGGTGTTCGCGATGATCGGCTCGTTCGTGCTGTCGCGCACGCTCGTGCCGACGATGGCGATGTATCTGCTCAAGCCGCATACGGACATGCACGAGCGTGCCGAGACCTCCAACCCGCTGGTGCGGTTCCAGCGCGGCTTCGAGCGCCGGTTCGAACGCCTGCGTGCCGGCTACGGCCGATTGCTCGAGACCGCGCTCAATGCCCGCAAGGTCTTCGCGATCGGTTTCCTCGTCTGCGTCGCGCTGTCGTTCCTGCTGGTGCCATTCCTCGGGCGCAACTTCTTCCCCAGCATCGATGCCGGCCAGATCACGCTGCACGTCCGTGCGCCGGTGGGATCCCGCATCGAAGACACGGCGGCCGAATTCGACCGGATCCAGCGCCGGATCAAGCAGATCATCCCGCCGTCCGAGCTGGTCACGGTGGTCGACAATATCGGGCTGCCCGTATCGGGCATCAACACGGTCTATAATAATTCGGGAACGGTCGGTTCGCAGGATGGCGACATCCTGATCACGCTGGGCGAAGGCCACAAGCCGACTGCCGACTATATCAAGGCGATGCGCGAGCAGTTGACGCGCTATTTCCCGGGCACCGACTTCGCCTTCCTGCCTGCCGACATCACCAGCCAGATCCTGAACTTCGGCGCGCCTGCGCCGATCGACATCCAGGTCGCCGGCAAGGACGGCAAGGCGAACATGGCCTATGCGCAGAAGATACTGCGCCGGCTGAAGACGATACCGGGCGCCGCCGATGGCCGTATCGAACAGTCGTCGAGCCTGCCGCAGCTTCACGTCAATGTCGATCGCACGCGGATCGGCCAATATGGCCTCACCGAACGCGACGTCACCAACAGCGTCGCCAACGCGCTCGCGGGCACGTCGCAGACCGCGCCGGTCTATTTCGTGAACCCGGAAAACGGCGTGTCCTATCCCGTCGTCGCGCAGTCGCCCGAATATCGCATCCGCAATCTGAACGATCTCAACAACATCCCCGTCACGGGATCGGGCAGCACGGCCTCGCAGGTGCTCGGCGGCGTCGCAACGCTCAGCCGGGACAACGCCAATGTCGTGGTGAGCCACTACAACATCCAGCCGCTCGTCGACATCTATGCGACGCCGGCGGGCCGCGATCTCGGCGCGGTCGGCGCCGACATCAACGCGATGCTGAAGGACATGAAGGCGCAGGCGCCCAAGGGCACGACGGTCACGTTGCGCGGCCAATATGCGACGATGAACGTCGCCTTCTCCGGCCTCTTCTTCGGCCTGCTCGGCGCGATCGTGCTGATCTACCTGCTGATCGTCGTCAACTTCCAGAGCTGGCTCGATCCGTTCGTGATCATCACCGCGCTGCCTGGCGCGATCGCCGGGATCGTCTGGATGCTGTTCCTGACGGGCACGCAGCTGTCGGTGCCCGCGCTGATCGGTGCGATCATGTGCATGGGCGTCGCCACCGCCAACTCGATCCTGGTGGTGAGCTTCGCCCGCGAGAAGCTCGAGGAGCTGGGCGACGCGACCAAGGCCGCGTTCGAGGCGGGCGTTACCCGCTTTCGCCCGGTGCTGATGACCGCGCTCGCGATGGTGATCGGCATGTTGCCCATGGCGCTGGGGCTGGGCGAGGGCGGCGAACAGAATGCGCCGCTTGGTCGCGCGGTCATCGGCGGCCTGCTCGTCGCCACTTTTGCAACATTGATGTTCGTGCCCGTCGTGTTCAGCGTCGCGCACCGCAAGGGCCGGCCCGTCCCCGCCGCCCGCTTGGAGGAAGCCCATGCATGACGCCACCCATGGCGAGCAGGTCCCGCCCGTGGACAATCGTCTGCTGAAGAGGATCGGCATCATCGCGGTCGTCGTCGCGCTGCTGCTCGTGGCGTGGGGCATATTGTCGCGCCGCCATGCCGACCACCAGCTCGCCAGCTGGACGCAGGATCAGGCGACAGAGACCGTCTCGGTGGTGATGCCCGGCGGCGAGCCCGACAGCAATTCGCTGGTGCTTCCCGGCAATGTGCAGGCGCTCAACAGCGCGCCGATATACGCGCGGACGAACGGCTATGTCAGCAAATGGTATGTCGACATCGGCTCGCCGGTGAAAGCCGGGCAGGTGCTCGCGACGATCGATGCGCCCGAGGTGCAGCAGCAGCTCGTCGCGGCCCGTGCCGATCTCGAGACCGCCAAGGCCAATCAGAACCTCGCCGATACGACCGCGACACGCTGGTCGACGCTGCTTCAGAAGGATGCCGTCTCGAAACAGGAGTCGGACGAGAAGCAGGGCGATCTCGCCGCCAAGAAGGCGCTGACCAACGCCGCCGCTGCCAATGTCGGCCGGTTGAGCGCGCTGACCGGGTTCACCCGGCTGGTCGCGCCGTTCTCGGGCGTCGTCACCAGTCGTTCGACTCAGATCGGCCAGCTGGTCACCGCCGGCAGCGCCGCCGATCAGCCGCTCTTCACCGTCTCCGATGTCAGCCGGATGCGCATCTATGTTCGCGTCCCGCAGGCCTATTCGGCCGAGATCCATCCCGGCCTTCATGTCACGCTGACGCTCCCGGAATATCCGGGGCGCAGCTTCGACGCCGAGCTGACGCGTGCCGCGGGCGCGGTCGACCAGCAATCGGGCTCGGTGCTCGTCGAGCTCCAGGCGGCGAATCCCGATCGCGCGCTCAAGCCCGGCGCCTATGCGCAGGTCCGCTTCCCGATCACCGGCACGTCGGGTTCCGTCGTCATCCCGGCGAGCGCGGTGCTCTATCGCAGCGACGGCACGCTCGTGGCGGTCGCCGGGCCCGGCAACAAGGTGAAGCTGCACGCGATCAAGATCGGACGCGACCTGGGCGACACGCTCGAGGTGACGGCCGGCCTGACGCGGGCCGATCGCGTGATCGACAGCCCGCCCGACGCGATCGCTAATGGCGATCCGGTGCGGATCGCGTCGCCCGGCAATGCCAAGGCAGGCCCCGATGCCAAGCAGTAAGGCGCTCTTTGCCGCGCTGCTGCTGTCGGGCTGCTCGCTGGCGCCTGACTATCACCGGCCCAGCGTCGCGGTCTCCTCGACCTATATGGAGGTCCCGACGGGGTGGACGACGGCGGCGCCCGCAGCCGACGCCGCGCCGGCTGCATGGTGGACGGCGTTCGGTGATCCCGTGCTGACCGGGCTCGAGGCGCGGATCGAGGCCGCCAATCCCTCGCTTGCCGCGGCGGTCGCGCGCTACGACGAAGCCGTCGGCGCGCTGCACGAGGCGCGGGCGGACCTATTCCCGCAGGTCGATGCGGTCGGCAATGCATCGCGCGATCGCGTGCCCGCCAACCGACCGCTGACGACCGGCTCCTCGGTCACCTACAATGAATATCAGGTCGGCGCGTCGCTTTCCTGGGAGATCGATCTGTTCGGGCGGGTGCGCAACTCGATCCGCGCCAACCGCGCGGACGCGGCGGCGAGTGCCGCCGATGTCGCGGGCATCCGTCTCGGCCTCCAGGCCAGTCTTGCCACCGCCTATTTCCAGATGCGGGGGCTCGACGCGCGCGCCGAACTGCTCGCGCAGACCGTCCAGGCCTATCAGCGCGCCTACGATCTGACGATCACGCGCCACGAGGGCGGCGTCGCCTCGGGCCTGGATACCAGCCGCGCGCGCACGCAGCTCGCTACCGCGCGTGCCGAGGTGTCCGAGGTCCGCCAGCAGCGCGCGGCATACGAACATGCGGTCGCCGCGCTCATCGGTGAGCCCGCGTCGAGCTTCACGATCGCCCCCGATGCGCGCCAGACCAAGGCGCCGTCCTTCCCGTCGGGCACGCCCTCGACGCTGCTTCAGCGCCGTCCGGACATCGACGCTGCCGAACGCCGCGTATTCGCCGCCAACGCCCGCATCGGCGTCGCGCGCGCAGCGCTCTATCCGTCTCTGTCGCTTGGCGGAAGCGCCGGTGGCGAGACGACGGGCCCCAATTTGCTGAGCGCGGCGAGCAGCTTCTGGGCGCTCGGGCCGGCCTCTCTGGCTTTCAACATCTTCGACGGCGGTGCGCGCCTGTCGCGCGTGCGGATCGCGCGCGCGCAGTTCAACGAAGCCGCTGCCGACTATAAGCAGACCGTGCTGACCGCATTTCGCGAGGTCGAGGATGATCTCGCGCTCGGGCGCGATCTCGTCCAGGAAACGCGCGACCAGAAGGATGCGGCGAACTCTGCGGACAAGACGCGCGATCTTGCGCTGATCCGCTACCGTGACGGCGCCTCGGACTATCTCGAGGTGGTGACCGCGCAGACCGCGGCGCTCGATGCCGAGCGCGCGTTGCTCGATCTGCAGACGCGCCAGCTCACCACCGCGGTGGATAGCGTTCGCGCTTTGGGCGGCGTCGCCGGCTGAGCCCGCGACCGGCGGAAATCCCTTGCTGCGCGCGCGCCCGCACGTTTAGCGTGTTGGCGGGGTGATACACGTTCTCGAAGGGGATTTCGATGAAGAAGGCGTTGCTGTTCTCCGGCTCGATCGTTTTGGCGAGCGCGCTCCATGCCGCCGACATTCCCAAGGCGTCGCCCGCGCCAAGCAAGAAGCCCGACGCCGCGACCGCCGCGCCCGACAAGGGCGTTCTGTTTGCCCCCGAGACCTCCGAGACAGCGGGATCGGTCGCCGTCGAGGGTCGCAAGATCGACTATAAGGCGGTTGCCGGGACGATCATCGTCCATCCCGACGGTTGGGACGATGCGGCATGGCGCGAGCAGTCGGACAGCGATCTTGGCGACAAGAAGAACGCCAAGGCGGAAGCCTCGATCTTCTATGTCGGCTATTTCAAGAAGGGCGTGCCGTCCGCCGATCGCCCGATCACCTTTCTCTATAATGGCGGCCCGGGATCGTCGTCCGTGTGGCTGCACATGGGGGCGTTCGGCCCGCGCCGCGTCGTCACCGCCGATGACAGCCACACGCCGGCGGCACCCTATCGCACCGTCGACAATGCCTACAGCCTGCTCGACGCCTCCGATCTCGTTTTCATCGACGCGCCCGGCACCGGGTTCAGCCGGATCGCGGGCAAGGACAAGGAGAAGGCCTTTCTCGGCGTCGACGCCGACGCGCACGCGTTCAGCGAGTTCATCAAGGGCTTCCTGTCCAAATATGGCCGCTGGAATTCGCCAAAATATCTGTTCGGCGAGAGCTATGGGACGCCGCGCTCGGCGGTCGTGGTCAACGAGCTCGAGACCGGCGACGACATCGATTTCAACGGCGTGATCCTGCTGTCGCAGATCCTCAATTTCGACCTCTCGGCCGACGGACCCGAAACCAATCCGGGCTCGGACGAGGCCTATGTCACGACGCTGCCTACCTATGCGGCGACCGCCTGGTATCACAACACCTTGCCCGGCGGGCGGACGGCGACGATCGAACCCTTCCTCGCCGAGGTCGAGCATTTCGCCAACACCGATTATGCGCAGGCGCTCCAGATGGGCGCCGAGCTCGATCCGGCGCAGGAGCGCGCGGTCGCCGACAAGCTTGCCCAATATACCGGTCTGCCCGCCGCCTATATCCTCAAGGCGCATCTGCGTATCGATGGCGGGATGTTCTCGAAGGAGTTGCAGGACAGCGCCGGGCTCACCACCGGCCGGCTCGACACGCGCTTCTCGGGCCCCGACATGGACCCGCTCTCCAAGACCGCCGACTATGATCCGCAATCGGCGGCGATCGGCTCGGCCTATGTCTCGGCGTTCAACGACTATGTCCGCAAGGATCTCAAATTCGGCGAGGACAAGGTCTACAAGCCCGAGATCGACATCGGCAAGGATTGGAGCTTCACGCACAAGCAGCCGGGTATGCCGATGGCTTTCCCCGGTCCGGTCAACGTGATGCCCGACATCGCATCCGCCATGAAATATAATCCGCAGCTCAAGGTGATGGTCAACGGCGGCTATTACGATCTGGCCACGCCCTTCTACGAAGGTTGGTACGAGATGCACCATCTGCCGATCCCGGCCAAGCTGCAGGCCAATATCGAATATCATTATTATCAGTCGGGCCACATGGTCTATGCGCATGAGCAGTCGCTCAAGGAACTGCACGACAGCGTCGCCGGGTTCATCCGGCGCACCGACAATCTCGGCGGCTGACGCGGGCCGCGGACACGGCTAGGGCGGCATGATGAGCGTGCCGCCCGAGACCTACGACGCTATCATCCTGGGTGCGGGCGGTGCGGGGCTGATGTGTGCCGCGGTCGCGGGCCTGCGCGGACGGCGGGTGCTGGTAATCGATCATGCCGACCAACCCGGGAAGAAGATCCTGATCTCGGGCGGCGGCCGGTGCAACTTCACCAATTTGCACGCAGCATCCGATCGCTATCTCTCGGCCAACCCGCATTTCGCAAAGTCCGCGCTCGGCCGCTATGCGCCGCAGGATTTCATCGCGCTGGTCGAGGCACATGGCATCGCCTGGCACGAAAAGACACTGGGTCAGCTGTTCTGCGATGGCTCGGCCAGGCAGATCGTCGCGATGCTGCTCGACGAGTGCGATCGGGGTGACGTCACGATCCGTTGCGGCGCCGGTTTCGACGCGATCGAGCATGCCGACGCTCGCTTCACGGTGCCGCACGGCCGCCACGTCGCGCAGGCGCCCGCGCTGGTGATCGCAACCGGCGGGCCCTCGATCCCCAAAATGGGCGCGACCGGGATCGCCTACGACATCGCCCGCCGGTTCGGCCTCAAGGTCGTCGAGCCGCGACCCGCGCTGGTGCCGCTGACGCTGGGCGGGGAGGGGGCGTTGTTCACCTCGCTCTCGGGGGTCGCGAGCGACGTCGTCGCGCGTGCGGGCAAGGCGGCGTTTCGCGAGGCCGCGCTGTTCACGCACCGCGGGCTGTCGGGCCCCGCGATCCTGCAAATCTCCTCCTATTGGCGGCATGGCGAGCCGATCGGCATCGACTTCGCCCCCGATCAACCCGCAGGTTGGTTGCGCCAAGCCAAGCGTATGCGGCCGCGCGCGGGGCTGCGCTCGGCATTGGGGGGGACGCTGCCCGATCGCCTCGCCGAGGCGCTGGCGGAGCGGCTCGGGCTCGTCGGCGAGCTTGCCAACCTGTCCGATCGCGCGCTCGAGGCCGCCGAGCGCCGGCTTGCCGACTGGCGCTTCGTGCCGGACGGCACCGAGGGGTTCGCCAAGGCGGAGGTGACCGTCGGCGGTATCGCGACGGCCGGCCTGTCATCGCAGACGATGGCGGCGCGCGCGGTGCCCGGGCTCTACGCGATCGGCGAGGCCGTCGACGTCACCGGATGGCTGGGCGGCTACAACTTCCAATGGGCGTGGGCGAGCGGCTGGGCGGCGGCGCAGGCGCTTTAGGCCGGCTTGACCACCAACATCGCTTTGGCGGTTTTGCACGCCACTATGCGGGGCGACCTGCTGTCGCCGCCCCGTCGATGGTATGATGCGGCCATTGCGCGGGTCAAAAGCGGGCCCGTCGGGAGAGATGCCATGGAAATGAACGACATGATCCTGATCAGCGTCGACGATCATATCTGCGAGCCGCCCGACCTGTTCAAAAACCATCTGTCGGGCGAGGCGCTCGCGACCGCGCCCAAATTCTGCACGCGTCCGGACGGCAATAATTACTGGGAATATATGGGCATGCGGAAGCCCTCCGTCGGGCTCAACGCGGTCGTCGGCCGGCCGATGGACGAATATGGCATGGAGCCCACCGCGATCGAGCAACTCCGCGCCGGTTGCTACGACGTCCACGCCCGAATCGACGACATGGACGTCAACGGCATCGCCGCGTCGCTCAACTTCGGCAATGCGATCTGCATGGACAGCCGCAACTTCGCCAATGCGCCCGATCGGGTGAACTCGCTCAAGCATCTCCAGGCGTATAATGACTGGCAGATCGACGAATGGTCGGCGGCCTATCCGGGCCGCTTCATCCCCTGCTCGCTGTTGCCGACCTGGGACATTCCCGCGACGGTCGCCGAACTGCACCGGATCGCGAAAAAGGGCTGCACCGCCGTCTCGATCAACGAGAATCCGTCGATCCAGGGCTTGCCCAGCATCCACAACGATTATTGGAATCCGTTCTGGAAGGCGATTTCCGATACCGACATGACGATCTGCCTGCATATCGGCTCGGGCAATCCCGCCCCGCACGCCTCGATGGAGACGCCGATCGAGGCGTGGATTTCGACGATGCCGCTGTCGATCGTGCAGGGCGCGGCGGATTGGCTGCAGCTCAAGGCGCTGCACGACTATCCCGAGATGCGGATCGCGCTGTCGGAGGGCAGTCTCGGCTGGGTGCCCTATTTCCTCGAGCGCGCGGATTTTTCCAACTGGCGGCACAAGGCGTGGACTAACTCGCTTTATCAGGACCTCAAGCCCAGCGAGGTCTACAAGCGCCACTTCCTCAACTGCTTCATCGACGATGCCTTCGGCCTCAAGAATCTCGAGGACATAGGCGAGGACATGGTCGCCTATGAGTCCGACTATCCGCATTCGGATACGCTGTGGCCCGAGGCGCCCGAGCAGCTGTGGAAATCGGCGAGCAAGCTTACCGACGCGCAGATCGACAAGATTACGCACCTGAATGCGATCCGTTTCTTCCGCTTCGATCCGTTCGCGTACTTCAAGCGCGAGGAGCTGACCGTCGGTGCGTTGCGCGCCAAGGCCAGAGCCAAGGGCGTCGACGTCTCGACCCGGTCGAGCGGCGGCGAGCGGCCCGTCGCCGAGGGCGAGCAGCGGCCCGTCACCTCGGGCGACGTCATGGCGATGTTCAAGAAGCAGCAGGACATGCTCGCGCAGATCGAGCCGGCCTGACCCAGCGGGGCGGAGGTCGTTCCCCGGCGCTGATGCGCCGGCCGGGGAACGCGCGCGGGCTAGAGCTCGGGTTCGAGCAACCGGTGCAGGTGCACCACGACGTATTTCATCTCGGCGTCGTCGATCGTGCGCTGCGACGCGCTACGCCAAGCATCGGTCGCCGTCGCCAGGTCGGGAAAGACGCCGACGAACTCGATCGCCTTGAGATCCTCGAAGTCGAGGCCGCGCGGATCGCGAACGCGACCGCCGATGACGAGATGAAGCTTGCTCATGATTGACCTGCTGCGGTGTGGGGATCGCCGCAGGCGCTAGGCGTGTTTGCCGCGCTGCACAAGAGCGCGGCGCACGCCAGCGCTTAGGACGACCGCGACTTCATGAACGTCACGAGCTTGTCGAACCCGTTTTGCTGGACATAGCTGTCGAAATCGGCGGTCTGGGTCAGCACGAGATTGATCCCCGACACCGACAAGTTGCTGACCTTGTAGCCTCCACCGATCTTCTCGACGGTCCAGATCGCGTTGATCGGGTTGCGGCCGGGAATGATGATCGTGCTCATCACCGCGGCACCGTCGCCGCGCGGAACCGCGCGCGTCACCTTCACCTGCGCGTTCGAATAATCATAGAGCCGATCCGCATAGGTGCCGATCAGGAAGCCGGGCAACGCCGCCTTGTAGGACTGGTATTGCGCCGGGTTGATCTGCGGACGCCAACGGCGGATCAGCCGGTCGCCGATCTCGTCGACCGCGAAATATTGCCCGAGCAGGCTGCGGAACTGGCCACGCGCCGATGCCTTGCTGCCGGTGTGCAACGTCTGGAAGGCCTGCGCGGAGAGCGTCTCGATGAATCGCGACGGGTCGCTATTGTCGACCGACGCGGCGGCGGCCGGCGTGGCGAGCATGGGCGTGGCCAAGCTCGATGCCCCGAGCAGGGCGGCAGCGAATGCCAGGCGGATACGGATCATGCAAACAACTCCATCTACGAAGAAACGGGCGCACAGACGCCCAAGGCTTGGCGACTAGACGCGCCGGGATGAACGGAAACTGTGCCGAGCGGTTCGGCCACGCGACCTATGTCGTCGATTTCCGCGCGCTCTCGAGCGCGGCGCCGCCCGCCGTACCGATCGCGGCGATGACGTCGTCGAGCAGCGTCTTGGCGGTCTCGCGCGCCTTCTCGCGGCTGAGCCCGAGCTCGGCGAGCTTGTCCCGACCCGCCGACTTGGCGGCATCCGCCGCCTCGCGTGCGGCACCGTGCAGCTTTTCGCCGACGGCACCGAGCGCCTGCGACTCGCGCTCGGTGCGCGGCAGCAGCGCGCCGAGCGCGACGCCGACGACGAGCCCGCCGAGCAACGCCGCGAGGGGATTCGAATCGAGCCCCTGGGTCGCGGTCCGGCCCGCGGTCTTCGCGGTCTCTCGCGCCGCCGAATAGGCGTCGGCCGCCTTTTCGCGGCTCGTCTGATAGGTTTCGGCGACGATGTCGCGCGCCTGTTCGAGGCCGTCCTTGGTGCGCTCGAGCGCGGCATGGGCGACCTCGCTCGCCTTCAGGCGCGCGTCGTCGATGCCGTCGCGGATCGAGGGGCGGGCAGCGGAATCCTGGCTGTCGGAGGGCGCGGTCATGGAGCGTATCCTTTCGGGCGGGCGCACGTCGCGGCGCGGGTTACTCGCCCAACGGACGAGTGCTGTCGTGGTTTCGTCATCGTCGCGAGAACAGTCGAGCGGCCAGTCGCGCGATCGGCTTGCGCGCGAACAACAGCGCGACACCCGCCGCGCCGGCCGCGACGGTGGCGGGGCGGTCGCGAACGATCTCGCCCGCCGTCTCGGCCAGATCGGCGGACCGCGTCCTGATTCCGTCGATCGCGTCGCCGAACAGCTGCGAAGGCGCCAGACGCGTCTGGATCTCGTCCAGCGTGTCCGCCAGCCGCGCGCGGGCGGCCGCCGCATCGGCCTCGGCCTCGTCGAGCTTGTCGATACCCGCAAACAGCCGACGCCGCGATGTCATGTCCCGGCCTCCACCGTATTCGCGACTGGGGGGCTTGCGGTCTTCGCGAACAGCCGCGTCGCCGCCCAGACCAACATCCCGGCAAGCAGCAGCACGACCAGCATGACGATCGCGCCGGCCAGCGCGGCCCCCACCAATGGCGCGAGCTGCAGCACCAGCCCGACCATGAGCGCTGTTACGGCGCCCTGCACCGCGAGCAGCGCACCCATGAGCAGGCCGATCGCGGCGCGCGATTTGCGGACCAGATCGAAGATGCGCGCCTTGACGAGGCGAACCTCTGCGCGTGCCACGTCGCGCACGTCATCGAATAATTGCCTGAGCAGCGCGGGCACCCCGAGCGCCGGCCCCCCCCTCGTCATGGCGTCAGTCGGCCGATCGTGGCTTGCGCGCGGTTGCGCCGTCGGCGGTCGTACCGGACCTTGTCGACGCCGACTTGGCGGCCTCGTCGAGCGTCTCGCTGCCGGCCTTGATGACCCGGGCGAGCAGGAAGCCGGCGGCCGCGGCGGCGCCGATCGCGATCGCCGGCGACCGGCGGACGAGATCGCGGGCGTCGTGCATCAGCTCATCGACGTCCTTCTCGCGCAGCGTATCGGAGAAATCGGATACCGCGCCCGCGGCGCGCCGAACATAGTCGCCGTACACCGCACCGAGCGCACCGTCGACCTGCGCCGCGCCGTCGCCGATCATCTTCGCGACCGACTCGAGCCCGGCGGATGCGCGCTCCTTGCCCTGCTCGGCATAGTCGCGCGCCTTGTCGGCATATTGATCCTTGAACTCGGCCGCCTTGGCGTTGACCTTGTCCTTTATGTCGGCCGCGTCGAACCGCGACTTGCCGCGCGACGTGCCATCATCCTCGTCGCGATTGTTGTTCGAACCGGCACCGGGGACGATCTGATCGGTGCCTTCGGGAAGTGCTTCGGCCATGACGGTCCTCGTTTCGTTACGCGGGTGATCATGACCCGCCTCGGGGGATAAAACCAGCCTCGCCGCGCAACAGTTCCGTTGTCGCCGCGTGCCGCGGCAGATTGCCTCGCGTCCGGCCCGCCGCTAACAGCCTGCGCAACCGCAAAGACTGCGCGCCGGGAGACCCTTGCCATGACCGCGATCATCGATGTCCACGCCCGCGAGATCCTCGACAGCCGGGGCAATCCCACGGTCGAGGTCGATGTTACGCTCGAGGACGGCAGCTTCGGGCGCGCCGCGGTCCCGTCGGGCGCCTCGACCGGCGCGCACGAGGCGGTCGAGCGGCGCGACGGCGACAAGGCCCGCTACGGCGGCAAGGGCGTGCTGCAGGCGGTCAAGGCCGTCAACGGCAAGATCGCCAAGGCTGTCACCGACTTCGAGGCCGAGGACCAGGCCGAGATCGATGCCGCTATGATCGAGCTCGACGGCACCGACAACAAGTCCAAGCTCGGCGCCAATGCGATCCTCGGCGTCAGCCTGGCGGTCGCCAAGGCCGCAGCGGACAGCCGCGGGCTGCCGCTCTACCGCTATGTCGGGGGCGTCTCGGCGCATGTCCTGCCGGTGCCGATGATGAACATCATCAACGGCGGCGAGCATGCCGACAACCCGATTGACTTCCAGGAGTTCATGATCGTCCCCCACGGCGCAGACACGCTGGCGGACGCGGTGCGCTGGGGCGCCGAAATCTTCCATACGCTCAAAAAGGGTCTGCATGACGCCGGCCTCTCGACCTCGGTCGGCGACGAGGGCGGCTTCGCCCCCAATATCGGCTCGACCACCGACGCGCTCGACTTCATCCTCAAGTCGATCGAGAAGGCGGGCTATACGCCCGGCGAGCAGGTCGCGATCGCGCTCGATTGCGCCGCCACCGAATTTTTCAAGGGCGGCGCCTATGTGATGGCCGGCGAGGGCAGGACGCTCAGCCCCGACGAGATGGCTGCCTATCTCGCCGATCTCGCCGCCAAATATCCGATCTGGTCGATCGAGGATGGCATGGCCGAGGACGACTGGGCCGGCTGGAAGACGCTCACCAACCTGATCGGCAACAAGGTGCAGCTGGTCGGCGACGATCTGTTCGTCACCAACCCCAAGCGGCTCAAGCGCGGCATCGAGGAGGGAATCGCCAACTCGCTGCTCGTCAAGGTCAACCAGATCGGCACGCTCACCGAGACGCTCGAGGCGGTATCGATGGCGCAGCGCGCGCGCTACACCGCGGTGATGTCGCACCGCTCGGGCGAGACCGAGGACGCGACCATCGCCGACCTCGCGGTCGCGACCAATTGCGGGCAGATCAAGACCGGAAGCCTCGCGCGCTCGGACCGGCTCGCCAAATATAACCAGCTGATCCGGATCGAGGAGGAACTGGGCAGCGCGGGACGCTATGCCGGACGTGCCGCCTTTGCGACGAAAATCGGATGAAACGCCCTTGAATCGGCGAGTCTTTACATGGATAATGCCGATCCATGCGCAGACCCGATCCGATCGCCATCATCAAAGCCGCAGCAGCGCCCGCACTGGCGCTGCTCGTGATCGGCAATTTCGCGGGTTATGCGATCGCGGGCCCCAACGGGCTGCTCGCGCTCGGCGACTATAAGCACCAGCTGGCGACGCGTCAGGCGCAGCTCGCGCAGGTCGAGGCGCAGCGCAATGCGCTGGCGCACCGCGTCGCGCTGCTCGATTCGCGCCATGTCGATCCCGACATGGCGGACGAGCTGGTTCGGCGCGACATGGGGCTCGCGCGCCCCGATGAGGTGATCATCCCCACTCCCTGACATATTCCTTATACCCGACGGCCCCGCTTGCCGTTGCGGAATCGGTTCTTCGGCGCCTATATCGCGCCCACCTGAGACGCCAACCGAAGGGCCCCCATCTTGGCGAGACCGACCACGAAGAGCACCGCGCGCGCATCCAAGCCGGCGCCAAAGCCCGTCGCCGAGGCGGCGGACCTCCCGACGCCCAATCGCGAACGACCCGCCGATCCCGAGCGCTACACGGCGAGCAAGGCGGAGCTGCTCGAATTCTACCGCCAGATGATGCTGATCCGCCGCTTCGAGGAGCGTGCCGGCCAGCTTTATGGTCTCGGCCTGATCGGGGGCTTCTGCCACCTCTATATCGGTCAGGAGGCGGTCGCTGTCGGTCTGCAATCCGCGCTCGATAACGACAAAGACAGCGTTATCACCGGCTATCGCGATCATGGGCACATGCTCGCCTACGGCATCGATCCCAAGATCATCATGGCCGAGCTGACGGGGCGCCAGGCGGGGATCTCCAAGGGCAAGGGCGGCTCGATGCACATGTTCAGCGTCGAGCATAAATTCTACGGCGGCCACGGTATCGTCGGCGCGCAGGTCAGCCTCGGCACCGGGCTCGCCTTCAAGCATAAATACAGCGCCGACGGCGGCGTCTGCATGGCCTATTTCGGCGACGGCGCAGCCAACCAGGGCCAGGTTTACGAGAGCATGAACATGGCGGAGCTGTGGAAGCTGCCGATCATCTTCGTGATCGAGAACAACCAATATGCGATGGGCACCAGTGTCAATCGCGCGTCCGCCGAGGACCAGCTCTATCGCCGCGGCGAGAGCTTCCGCGTGCCCGGCATGCAGATCGACGGAATGGACGTGCTGGCGGTGCGCGGCGCGGCGGAAGAGGCGCTTGCCTGGGTACGCGCGGGCAAGGGACCGATCCTGCTCGAGCTCAAGACCTATCGCTATCGCGGGCACTCGATGTCCGATCCGGCCAAATACCGGACGCGCGAGGAGGTCCAGTCGATGAAGGACAAGTCCGACTGTATCGATCTCGCCAAGCGCGAGCTCGAGGCGCTCGGCGTCACCGAGGCCGAGCTCAAGGCGCTCGAGAAGGACATTCGTCAGAAGGTCGCGGAGGCGGCCGACTTCGCCGAACAATCGCCCGAGCCGGATCCGGCCGAGCTCTACACCGATGTGCTGGTTGGAACCTATTGATGCCGATCGAACTCAAGATGCCCGCGCTGTCCCCGACGATGGAGGAGGGCACGCTTGCCAAATGGCTGGTCAAGGAAGGCGACGCGGTCAAATCGGGCGATATTCTCGCCGAGATCGAGACCGACAAGGCGACGATGGAATTCGAGGCGGTCGACGAGGGGACGATCGCGCAGATCCTGATCGCCGAGGGGACCGACGGCGTGAAGGTCGGCGCACCGATTGCGGTATTGCTCGAAGAGGGGGAGGCGGCAGGGGCCCCCGCCGCCCGACCAAGCGAAAGCCGTTCGGGTGAGGCGGCCGTTCCCCAGCCCGTCGAGGCGCCCAAGGACGAGGGCAAGCCGCCGATTCCCGAAAGCGCCGTGCCGCACCAGATGCCAAGCGGCGCGCGCGACCTCGTCGCCGACGTCGTCGACTCGGAGAAGGCTGGCGTCGACGCGCGCGACCCGGAGCTGCCCGAAGGCACCAAGATGGTGAAGATGACGCTGCGCGAGGCACTACGCGACGCGATGGCCGAGGAAATGCGCGCCGACGACCGTGTGTTCGTGATGGGCGAGGAAGTCGCGCAATATCAGGGTGCGTACAAGGTGACGCAGGGGCTGCTCGACGAGTTCGGCGACCGCCGCGTGATCGATACGCCGATCACCGAATATGGCTTCGCCGGCGTCGGCACGGGTGCTGCGATGGCCGGCCTGCGCCCGATCGTCGAGTTCATGACGTTCAACTTCGCGATGCAGGCGATCGACCACATCATCAATTCCGCCGCCAAGACCAATTACATGTCCGGCGGCCAGATGCGCTGCCCGATCGTGTTCCGCGGTCCCAATGGCGCCGCGGCGCGCGTCGGCGCACAGCATTCGCAAAACTACGCGCCCTGGTATGCCTCGGTGCCCGGTCTGATCGTGATCGCGCCCTATTCGGCGACCGACGCCAAGGGTCTGCTCAAGGCGGCGATCCGCTGCGAGGATCCGGTCGTGTTCCTCGAGAACGAGCTGCTCTACGGGCAGAGCTTCGAGGTGCCCGAGCTCGACGATTTTGTGCTGCCGATCGGCAAGGCGCGGGTCGCGCGCGCGGGAAGCGACGTGACGCTGGTCTCCTATTCGATCGGCGTCGGCGTCGCACTCGAGGCGTCGATCAAGCTCGCCGAGGAGGGCATCGAGGCCGAAGTGATCGACCTCCGCACGCTGCGCCCGCTCGACAAGGAGACGGTGCTCGCAAGCCTCAAGAAGACCAATCGCATCGTCGTCGTCGAGGAAGGCTGGCCGACCTGCTCGATCGCCTCCGAGATCGCCGCGCTGGTGATGGAGCACGGTTTCGACGATCTCGACGCGCCCGTGCTGCGCGTCACCAATGTCGACGTGCCGATGCCCTATGCGGCCAATCTCGAGAAGCTCGCGCTGCTCAAGGCCGACGACGTCGTCAAGGCAGCAAAGACGGTCTGCTACAGGGGCTGACCATGTCGGCTCGACCGTGGGCCGTCAGGCCATCGTGGTCGAGCATGACGAGACGGTCTGGCCATTGGTGTTGGTGACGCCCGAGACATAGCTTCGGGCGTCGTCGCGCACGATGTAGGACGAGACATAGTGGAGCCTGCGGGGTGCCACGAACAGGCTGCCGAACAGCGGCTGGTAGAGATAGTTCACCTCGACGAACATCACGCCGAATCCGGTCGGCGCGACAACCTGCGACCCGGCATCGCCCATCCCCGTGGCGGCAATATAGGTTCCCGCGGTGCCGCTCGCCGTACCGTAGCTCGAGGCGTAGCCGGTGCCATTCATCAGCCCGATGCAGCGCTGCCAGTGGAGCAACTGCCCGGTGTTGGTGCTGGTGCCCTCGAGGCTCGACAGCGTGATCCGGCCGTAGGTCGTGAGCTTGATGCCCTGTCCTTCAAGCCGGATGCCCTGCATCGCATCGTTGATGTTGGCCTCGTCGACCGTATAGCTCGACAGACCGCCTTCGTCGCCCATGCGCGCCGCGTTGTCGGCCAGATCCATCGTATATTGGCTGACGCGCATGTTGATCACCGCGAGATTGGCACATTCGAGGCCATAGCCGCCGATCGCGATGATCAGCGGGGCGGACAGCGCGAATTCGAGCAACGCCAGGCCGTGATCGTTGCGACGAAAATGCGCGACGCGCTTGTTTATCGCCATGCGGAACCGACGGATCATCATTGGCATCCCGTGCCCGGACAGCATTGCTTGGGGCTGGTCGCGGATTGCGTCGCGTAAGGCTGGTTCTTCATGATGGTCGTTCCAACCAGCGTCGCCGTCGGCGACCAGCCGACCCAGCGCGAGATCGGAAACAGCCGCGGATATTGGACGGTCAACGTATAGACCGCGACGTCGCTCGCATTGCCCTGCGACCCGACGACGCCCTGGTCGGCATCCCAGACTCCGTTGCCGTTGATGTCGGTGAAGCATTCGGTGGCGGCGTCATATTTGCCGTTCCCGTTGGTGTCGGTATAGGGCTCGGGGACGGCGACCTTGCTGAAGCTCGCATAGCTCTGGTGCACCGAGGACGACATCGTCGCGTTGCGGGCCACGCGGTTGACCTGTTTCATCACCGTCTGGTCGATCGCAGTCCAGTTGAGCTGACCGCCCTGGATGCCCGCGTCGCGCCCCGCCTTGCGGATCGCGCCACTCAGCACCGACTGGACATAGGCCTGATAGGTGACCTCCATGAAGCCCATCAGCATGAGCAGCATCACGGGCGCGACGAGCGCGAATTCGATGATCGTCGTGCCGCGGCTGTCGCGCCGCAGCCGTGCAGCCGCGCGGCGCATCATTGCGACACCCGCAGCATCGAGATGGCGGTCGCGATGTTCGCGAAGGCGGTCGAGAGATCGGTCGTGCTGTTGACGAAGATCGCGCGTTCGGGGTGTGCGGTGCCGACGCAGGTCTGGAGCTGCGAGGTAAGGCTCTGGCCGACCGCGACCACCCATACCTGGATGTTCTTCTCCTGCGCCTTCTGGCACTCGGCGAGGAAGCGGGCGTTGTGATAGGCGGCGAGCGTCCCGGTCGTGCCGCTGGACACGCTCGTTCCGTTGCCGCTGATCCGGCTGTCGAAATATTCGGTGCCGTACATGCCGTAGCTGCGCGTATCGGGCGACATCGCGCCATCGGTCAGGAAGACGATGACGCGCTTGGGATCGGCGTGCCCCGTCCACTTGGCGGTGTCGCCGGCAAACACGCCCTGCGGCGAGATCATGCGCAGTCCCCAGATCATGCCGGTATCGTGATAGGTGCCGCCATGCGGGTGCAATGCCGCGGTATAGGCGTCGATCTGGGCTTGCGTCTGGCCGGCGGTGAGGCGCTGCACGGGCGCACCGCAGGGCACGAAGCCGTTCTGGCGGAAGGTCGTGTTGATATAATTGGGGGTGCTCGATCCGGTCGTGGAATCGCCATTCGAGGTCGGATACGAGGTGCCCGTATAGGTGAACGAGCCGGTGTTGAAATTGCGGCCATATTCGACCGCAGGCCACATCGGCGCCCAGGGCGTCGTCGACGCGGTCGGGATGAGGTCCGGGTTCATGTCGGCGGGCAGCGCGTCGATATTGTAGCTGCTGACATTGTCGTAGTTGTTGCTGCTCATCTCGTCGATGCAGCCCTGCCAGGATGTCGTCGATGTGCCGACCTTGCTCGGATCGTCAGTCGTACCGCCATTCGGGAGCGTGCGGATGAACGGCGAGAGGATCGAAGAGCCGTAGGTCACCGGCTGGTAGGTCCACTTCGGCCCGAGCTTGTAGGTGGTGACCGTGCATTTGGCATTGCTGCCGGTTCCGCCCCACGAACCCTGCTGCTCGGTGGCGGTGCCGCTGCTGTCATAGCCGGTCGCGGGCGTACGCGTCGTCGCGAGCGTGACCGCGTTGCAGGTGGATTGCGTCGTCGGCGTGCCCGATGAGGTGCTGCTCGTCGAGACGGTGTAGTCGCCCGCGATCGAGCGCGACTGATAGGTCCAGCTCGTCGCCAGATAGGCCGGATTGAGCGAATAGAGCGCCTGGCCGGCGTTCACCGTCGACGAATAGGGCACGAACCCGTAGCGCACATTGGCGCCCGACCCGCTGATGTTGGCGGCGAGCGTCGTGTAGAAGGTGTCGATCGCGCTACGCACGGCGGCGAGCTTGGAGCCGTTCTTCTCGGTGTCATAATAGTCGGTCGATCCGTCGGGCAGCGTATAGCTGGTCGAGCCGCCGCAGTCCGCGGTCGGATCGTCGGACGGCAGGCAGGCCATCGAGCCCGTCGTGTCGATCACGAACATGACGTCGGTATCGGGCGTGTTGAAGCTCGCCTGGCAGGTGACCGAGACGGTCCGCGTCGGCGCGCCGAACATGCGCATGATCGTCATCGGCACCTGCGCCGACGCCGCGCCGGCCACCTGCGTGATGTTCGCACTGTCCGAAAAGGTCGTCCACGTCTTCGTCGGGGTCCCGCTGAACCAGCCGGTGGCACCCCAACTCGAACCGAAATTGTTGACGAAGTAGGAATTCGCCTGCGTGGCGGCTGTGCCCGCGAGCGTTGTATTGGTCGCAGTGCTCGGATCCATGAACTTGCGGCCCGCAAGCGCGCCGGCGTCGCATGCGGTCTGCAGGCGGGTCTTGACGACGTACATGCGCGCGACGTCGATGGCGGATCCGGCAAAGGCGCACATCGGTATCAGCGCCGCCGCCATGATCGCTAGGGTGTTGCCACCGGCATCGGTTCGCAAACGGCTCAGCAAGCCCTGCGGAGGGTAGGCTCGTGCCATCTTGTCCACTTTTACCACTGCCGATCGGAGCGGAGATCGACGCAGCCCGCCATGCGGCATATGCGCTGAAAACGCGGTTCACGACCGTGGTTAACGGCGCGTTTGCGAATCGCGGCGCCACCGGCAACAAGACGCGATGACCGCGCCCGCGCTGAAACTCATGCCCGAACATCCCGAGCGCCGGCTTGCCGTCGCGCATGCGCACGCGCTGTCGCGCGACGGGCTGGCGACGCTTTTCGCGCTCGACGAACGGTTGGGAGCGATCGTCTCGCGGGCGCGCGAACCGGCGATCGGGATGATGCGGCTCGTCTGGTGGCGCAATGCGCTGGCGGCGCTCGATTGCGAGCCACCGCCCGCCGAGCCGCTGCTGGCCGCGGCGGCCGCTCTGCGCCCGGATCGCATCGCGGGGCGCGAGCTCGCCGTGCTGGCCGAGGGCTGGGAGGTTCTGCTCGACGACGCCGAGTTCGGGTCGCAAACCACCGCGGCGCACGCGCGAGACCGCGGCGTCGGCCTGTTCCGGCTGGCGGGGCGCGTGCTCGGTCGCGACAGCGATCGACTGTCGGATGCCGGCGAGGGCTGGGCGCTGGTCGATCTCGGTCGCAACTTCGCGCCGCCCGCGCGGTGCGCGGCGCTGCTCGACCAGGCCCGTGCACCGCTCGAGCGTGCCATGGCCACGCGCTGGCCGGGCGCGCTACGGCCGCTCGGGATGCTCACCGCGCTGGCGCTTCAGGACGTCCGCTGTGGTGCCGAGGCGCTGCGTCCGCCCGCATCGCCACGGCGGCTGCTTCGCTTGCTGGCGCACCGCTGGACGGGGCGCTGACAGCTTGGCGTCGCCGTCGTGGAAGCGTAGCCTTCCGCGCACGACGAGGAGGCGGGCTATGGCACGGTTTCTGGCTGGGGTGGCATCGGCGCTGTTGCTGGTGACGGCGGGGTTCTTCTTGTGGACGGGGCTGGCGCGGCATGATCCGGCCGTGCCGCCGCCACCTGCAGCGCTTGCGGCGCTCGGCGGCGCCATCCCGTCGGCCGCGGCGCCGACTGCCCTCGAGGCACCCCAGGCCACCGAGAAGACGTGTGAGGAAAGGCGCTTCGATCGCTATGACCACGACAAGGACGGCAAGATCGATCGCGACGAATATCTGCTCGCCAGGCACAAGAATTTCGCCAAGCTCGATACCAATGGCGACGGCAAGCTGTCTTTCGATGAATATGCCGCCAAGGCGATCGTCAAATTCTCGACAGCGGATGCGGACCGTTCGGGCACGCTCGATCGCGCCGAGTTCCTGACGACCAGGGTGGTGCGGAAGGCGAAGCCCCGCTGTGCGCCAAGCGCGATCCCGGCCAGGCCGCCGACGCCCGCCGGCGATGACGGCGACGAGGCGCAGTAAGCGTCGCTCGACGGCGCGCCGGCGTCAGGCCGGCACGGACGCGACCGCCTCACGCCACGCCGCCAGATCGACCCTGGCGCGCGCGCTCATCAGCGCCTTGCGGTCGGCCTTGCGGGGGGCGTCGGCGAGCGGGGGGAAGAGCCCGAAATTGACGTTCATCGGCTGATAGACCTCGGCCTCCGCTCCACCGGTGATGTGACCGAGCAGTGCGCCCAGCGCGGTGGTCGGCGGTGGCGGCACCATGCTGCGGCCGGCAAGCTCGGCTGCGGCGAAGCGGCCCGCCAGCATCCCGATCGACGCGCTCTCGACATAGCCTTCGCAGCCGGTGATCTGCCCGGCGAAGCGGATATTGGGCCGGGATTTCAGCCGCAGCGTACCGTCGAGCAGCAGCGGCGAGCGGATGAAGGTGTTGCGGTGCAGCCCACCGAGCCGCGCGAACTCGGCATTCTGCAGCCCCGGGATCATCCGGAATATGCGCAGCTGCTCGGCATGTTTGAGCTTGGTCTGGAAGCCGACGATGTTCCACAGCGTGCCCAGCGCATTGTCCTGCCGGAGCTGGACGACGGCATACGGCCAGCGCCCGGTGCGCGGGTCGTCGAGGCCGACCGGCTTCATCGGCCCGAAGCGCAGCGTGTCGACGCCGCGCGACCCCATCACCTCGACGGGCATGCAGCCCTCGAAATAGGGGGTGTTGGTCTCCCATTGCTTGAACTCGGTCTTCTCGCCGGCCATCAGCGCGGCGTGAAAGGCGAGATATTCGTCCTTGTTCATCGGACAGTTGATATAGTCGTGTCCGTCGCCCTTGTTCCAGCGCGACTGGAACCAGCAAATGTCCATGTCGATGCTGTCGCGGTGGACGATCGGCGCGATCGCGTCGAAGAAGGCGAGCTGATCCTGCCCCGTCTCGGCGATGATCGACTGTGCGAGGCCGGTGGCGGTGAGCGGCCCGGTGGCGATGATCGCCGGGCCGTCGGGAAGCGCGTCGACCCTTTCGCGGACGAGCTCGATATTGGGATGCGCGACGATCGCTGCGGTGACGCCTTCGGCAAAGCCGTCGCGGTCCATCGCCAGCGCGGAGCCGGCGGGCACGCGGTGCGCATCGCCTTCGCGCAGGATGAGGGAGCCCAGCGACCGCATCTCGGCGTGGAGCAGACCGACCGCGTTCTTCTCGGGATCGTCCGAGCGGAAGCTGTTCGAGCAGACCAGCTCGGCGAGATTGTCGCTCTGGTGCGCCGCGGTGCCTTCGACGCCGCGCATTTCGCTCAGGCGCACCTTGAAGCCGGCTTCGGCAAGCTGCCAGGCGGATTCGGACCCGGCGAGACCGCCGCCGATGATATGGATGTCGTGCATGGCGCCGCGCATAGCGCAGCCGGACGGCGGAAGGAACCGGCGCGCGTGCCCCTCGTTACGCAGCCATATCGATCCTCTGCGGAGTTCCCCGATGGCCACGCCCCCCCGATCCGAAACGTCGACCGCCGCCGGCCTCGTCGCCAGTCCGCAGGGGTGGGGATGGACGCTGGCCTCCGGGATCGTGCTGCTGCTCGCCGGTATCGTCTCGC
The DNA here is from genome assembly GCA_903871605.1 of uncultured Sphingomonadaceae bacterium. GTDB lineage: Bacteria > Pseudomonadota > Alphaproteobacteria > Sphingomonadales > Sphingomonadaceae > Solisphingomonas. The sequence goes on along the minus strand of CAIQHF010000022.1, from coordinate 64,146 downwards.
TGATGGCACCGCTCGCGACGGTCGCGGCGTTCGCGATCTTCCTCGGCTGGGTGCTGCTGATCGCGGGAATCGGCGGAATCGTGATGGGAATCCGCACGCGCAGCAGCCACCAGCGCTCGATCGACCTGCTTTACGGGATCGTCTCCTTCGTGATCGGCCTGGTCATGCTGGTCCATCCGCTCGCGGGTGCGATCGGCATCACATATGCGCTGGCGGTATGGCTGGGGCTACGCGGGATCGTCGAGATCGCCGCGGCAATGCGGATGCCCGGCGGCCATGTCCGTTCGCTGCTCGCGCTGACGGGCGTGCTCAACGTCCTGCTTGCCATCCTGCTGCTCGTCTTCCCGCTGATGGGCGTGCAGCTCTTCGGGCTGTTCGTGGCGCTGAGCTTCCTGTTCGGCGGGGTCGTCACGATCCTGGCGGCGCTGCAGCTCCGTCGTCTCGCCCACCCATGAAGCTCTTCACGATCGGCTATGAGGGCGCGACGCAGCCAGCGCTGATCGCAGCGCTCGCCGCTGCCGGGGTGCGGCGGCTGATCGACATCCGCCAGCTGCCTTTGTCGCGCCGGCCGGGTTTTTCCAAGACGCCGCTGCGTCTCGCGCTCGCCGAGCATGGTATCGACTATGTCCACTTGAAGGCGCTCGGCACGCCACCCGAGGGGCGCGAGGCGGCGCGCAGGGGCCGGCACGCGATAATGGCGGATATCTATCGCTCTACGCTTGCCGAGCCCGCCGCGATCGTCGCGGCCGAGCAGCTGCGCGATCTCGCGACCGAACGGCCGTCGGCGCTGCTCTGCTTCGAGCGCGAGCCGACGCATTGCCATCGGCAGGTGCTGATCGACGAGGTCTATCCCGAGGCGGAGGTCGAGCACCTGTTCGCGTAACGCCACTAGCCCCCGTTCGCCCTGATCGCAGTCGAAGGACGCGCCACAAACGCCGCGCCTGCAACACGCACTTCGACTTCGCTCACTGCGAACGGTCCTGGGAGGGTGCTTGGAAATCCCTGCCGTCTATTCCTCGTGGCCGTCCGCCAGATCCTCGTCGGTGTCGCCCTCGACCTGCGGATCGATCGCCGCGGGCACCTCGGCGCTGAGATCGACCTCGGCCTCGTCCTCGGTCTCGGCGATCCGCGCGGCGGAGACGACATGCTCGTCCTTGCCGACGTGGAACAGCCGCACCCCCGACGAGCCGCGACCGATTACGCGCGTGTCGCCGACCGACATGCGGATCAGCTTGGCCTGGTCGGTGACCAGCATCAGCTGCTCGCCCTTATGCGCGGGGAAGCTGGCGACGACCGGCCCGTTGCGCGCGAGGTTGTCGATGTTGGTGATGCCCTGTCCGCCGCGACCGATGCGGCGATATTCATAGGCCGACGAGCGCTTGCCATAGCCGTTGGCGCAGACCGTCATCACGAACTCTTCGCGTTCGGCCATCTCGGCGACCAGCGCTGGATCGAGATCGGTCTCGCGCTCGCCTTCCTTCCAGGGCGCCGCGCGCAGATATTTCTCGCGTGTTTCGGTGTCCTGGTCCCACGGCGTGCCGTGGAGGATCGACAGCGAGATCACCTCGTCTTCGCCCAGCAGCCTCGCGCCGCGAACACCCGCCGAGGTCCGGCTCTGGAACTCGCGGACATCGGTCGAGCGGAAGCGGATCGCCTTGCCGTTGCGCGTCGCGAGCAGCACGTCGTCGTCGCCGCTGAGCAAGGTCACGCCGATCAACCGGTCGCTGGTCGTCTCGGCGGTCTCGTCGTCGCTGTCGCTCTCGGAGAAGCGCATCGCGATCTTGCCCGCGGTCGGGATGCGGGTGAACTGGTCCATGCTGTTGCGGCGGACCAGACCCTTGGCGGTCGCGAACAGGATGTGCAGGTCGCCCCACGACGCCTCGTCCTCGGGCAGCGGCAGCACGGTCGAGATCGTCTCGCCTTCGGCCAGCGGCAGCAGGTTGATCATCGGCCGGCCGCGCGCCTGGGGGGCGCCTTCGGGCAGGCGCCAGACCTTCTTGCGATAGACCTTGCCCGCGGTCGAGAAGAACAGCACGGGCGTGTGCGTCGAGGTGACGAACAGCTTGACGACCGCGTCCTCGTCCTTGGTTGCCATGCCCGAGCGGCCCTTGCCGCCGCGCGCCTGTGTGCGGAACGCGTCGAGCGGGGTGCGCTTGATATAGCCGCCGAGCGTGACGGTGACGACCATCTCCTCGCGCTCGATCAGGTCTTCGTCGTCGATGTCGTCGCCGGCGGGCATGATCTGGCTGCGGCGCGGCGTCGCAAACGCGGCCGAGACCGCATCGAGCTCCTCGACGAGGATCTCGTAGAGCCTGGCGCGGTTGCCGAGGATCTCGAGCAGTTCGGCGATCGTCGTGGCGAGGCCGGCGAGCTCGTTGCCGATCTCGTCGCGGCCGAGCCCGGTGAGGCGGTGGAGCCTGAGCTCGAGGATCGCGCGGACCTGGATGTCGCTGAGCTTGTAGCCGTCGCCCTCGGGCGCCAGCTCGACCGCTTCGACGAGCCGGATATAGGGCGCGATCTCGGCGATCGGCCATTCGCGCGCGGCGAGCGCGGCACGCGCCTCGGCGGGATTGGGCGAGCCGCGGATGATGCGGACCACCTCGTCGAGGTTGGTCACCGCGACGACGAGCCCGAGCAAGATGTGCGCGCGCTCGCGGGCCTTGAGCAGCTCGTACTTGGAGCGGCGGGTGATCACCTCCTCGCGGAAGGTGACGAACGCGGCGATGATGTCCTTCAGCCCGAGGATCTCGGGCCGGCCGCCGCGGATCGCGAGCATGTTGGCGGGGAAGCTCGATTGCGCGGGCGTGTGGCGCCAGAGCTGGTTGAGCACGACGTCGGGGGTCGCGTCGCGCTTGAGCTCCATGACGATGCGCACGCCCTCGCGCGAGCTCTCGTCGCGGATGTCGGCGATGCCCTCGATCCGCTTTTCCTTGGCGGCCTCGGCGATCTTCTCGACGAGCCCGTTCTTGCCGACCTGATAGGGGATTTCGGTGAGCACGATCGAGCGCCGATCGCCCGCCCGCTCCTCGACGACGTAGCGCGAGCGCACGATGATCGAGCCGCGCCCGGTATGGTAAGCGTTGCGCGCGCCGCCCTGGCCCAGGATCATGCCGCCGCCGGGGAAGTCGGGGGCGGGGATATAGGCCATCAACTCGTCGACGGTGATCGCGCCGTTTTCGATATAGGCTTTGCACGCGGCGATGACCTCACCGAGATTGTGCGGCGGGATGTTGGTCGCCATGCCGACCGCGATGCCGCCGGCGCCGTTGACGAGCAGATTGGGGAAGCGCGCGGGCAGCACGACGGGCTCGCTCTCCGAGCCGTCGTAATTGGGCTGGAAGTCGACCGTGTCCTTGTCGATATCCTCGAGCAGAGCGTTGGCCGAGCGCGCGAGCCGCGCCTCGGTGTAGCGCATCGCCGCGGGCGGATCGGGGTCCATCGAGCCGAAATTGCCCTGGCCGTCGATCAGCGGCAGCCGCATCGACCAGTCCTGCGTCATCCGCGCGAGCGCGTCGTAGATCGAGCTGTCGCCGTGGGGATGATATTTACCCATCACGTCGCCGACGAGACGCGCCGACTTGCGATAGGGCTTGCCCGCGACGAAGCCGCTCTCCTGCGCGCCGTAGAGGATGCGGCGGTGGACGGGCTTCAAGCCGTCGCGCACGTCAGGCAGCGCGCGGCTGACGATCACCGACATGGCATAGTCGAGATAGCTCGTCTTCATCTCGTCGACGATCGAGACGGGGGAGATATCGGAGGGGTCGATGGTCGGCGGGGCGCTGGCCAAATCTAGGGCTTTCGGTTGTGTTCAGGTCATCGGCGCGCGTGTCGGCACCGTTTCGATCGCATTAGCCCAGCTGTCATCGTGGCGCCACCCCTCGCGCATACGCGTGCGCGTGCGCGAGAGGGTGTGGCCGACACTGTGCAGCACTTTCCCCGGCGGGCGAGAGTCGGGGTGAGGGGGCGCGACGCGCAAGCGTCGCATGGGCGGCCGGTGGCAAGATCGAACGCCGGGCACCTTCACCCGACCCTCTCCCGAGGGAGAGGGCTTTATCGCCGCACGAACCGCCAGCGCTGATCGTCCGACGCATCCGCATCATAGGCGTAGCCGTCGCTGTCGAAGCCTTTCAGCGCTTCGATGTCGCTCAGCCGGTGCTCGCAGATATAGCGCGCCATCATGCCGCGCGCGCGCTTGGCGGCGAAGCTGTTGAAGCGCAGTCCCTTGGGGCCGTCCTCCATGAACTCGATCGATATGACCCGTGCGCCGGCCGGCGTCGCCTGTGCGATCGCCGCCCAATATTCCTGGCTGGCGAGGTTAATGACGGCGTGCGAACCTTCGGCAGCAAGATCGTCGCGGAGCAGGTCGCCGATCCGCGTTCCCCACCATTTGACCAAAGTCTTGGCGCGGCCGGGCGCCCAGTGCCGACCCATCTCCAGCCGATAGGGCCGGATCGCATCGAGCGGTCGCAGCAGGCCGTACAGGCCCGACAAGATGCGGACATGATCCTGCGCGAAGCTGATCGCCGCCTCGTCGAGACTATACGCCTCGAAGCCGGTATAGACGTCGCCAGCGAAGGCGAAAAGCGCGGGTCGCTCGGGCGCGTCGGCGAAATCGCGGAAGCGCTCGGCGTTGAGCGCCGCCAGCTTGTCCGAGATCGCCATCATCTCCATCAGCTTGCGCTTGGAGAGCTTGGCCGCGCGCTCGGCGAGAAAGATCGCCTCGTCGGCGAAACGCGGCGCGGTCGGCGTCAGCGCGGGCAGGGGGCGCTCATAGTCGAGCGTCTTGGCGGGAGAGAGGAGCGCGATCATGGCCGGCCGGCGGTAGCAAACGCCGACGGGCGGTCAACCATGTTCCTTGTTATGCAACCCGCGGCGTTCAATGCGTGTTCAGCCCTCGGACGGCAGCGTATCGCGCAGTCCGCACGCTTGAACCGGAGCTAGGCAGCGGTTAGCACCACGCGCGCGGCGCTCCCGGTTGCCGCAAGAGGAGAGGTTTTCCTATGAAGTTCGCATCGACGACGGCGCTGGCGCTGTCTTTCGCGCTCGGCGCGGTGGCTCTGACCGGGGCGACCCCGGCGCTCGCCAAGAAGGTCTCCGCGGCCGACGATCCCTCGAAGCCGCATTTCAGCCCCGCCTTCGCGGTTGCCGCGCAGCCGCTGCAGAAGGCGATCCAGGCGAAGGACTACCCGACCGCCAAGGGGGCGCTTCCCGCCGCGCAGGCCGCCGCGACGACGCCCGACGACAAGTATCAGGTCGCGCTGATGGCGCTGATCATCGCCCAGAACACCAACGACACCGCCGCAGTGGGGCCGGCCGCCGACGCGGTGATCGCGAGCGGCAAGGCGCCGCCGGAGCAGCTCGCGCAAATCCTCGATATGAAGGGTCGCCTGGCGTATAATGCCAACAATCTGGCGGGCGCGGATGCGGCGTTCACGCAGCTCGTGCAGCTCAAGCCGACCGATGGCGACACCGCGATCCTGCTCGCTCAGGTCAAGACCCGCGAAGGCCGCGGCGCCGAGGCGCTGCCGATCGTCGACCAGGCGATCCAGGCCAAGAAGGCGGCGGGACAGGCCGTCGACGAGGATTGGTATCGTCGCGCGCTCGCGATCGCCTATGACGGCAAGATGTCGGCCGCGGTGATCAAATATGGGCAGGAACTGGTCGATGCCTATCCGCGCGCCGATCTCTGGCGCGTGTCGCTGACCACCTATCGCGACACCAGCCGGCTCGACCCGCAGACCGACATCGATACGATGCGGCTGATGCGCGTCGCCAACGCGCTCGCCGGCGAACGCGATTATTATGACTACGCCAATTCCGCGCTCAACAAGGGCTATCCGGGCGAGGCCAAGGCGGTGATCGACCAGGGCATGTCGTCGAACATGGTCGACAATAAGGCGCTCGCCACCAGCAAGGCGCTCGCCGAGGTCAAGCAGGTCGCCGGATCCAAGATCGCGGCGGACAAGGCCGATCTTCCGGCATCGGAGAAGCGCGCGCGCGCGTCCGCCGACGGCAAGCAGGCGCTGCTGATCGGCGACGCCTATCTGGGCTATGGCGAATTCGCCAAGGCCGCCGACCTCTACAAGGTCGCGCTCCAGAAGGGGGCCGACGCCAACGTCGTCAACCTGCATCTGGGCGAGGCGCTCGCGCAATCGGGCGACAAGCCCGGTGCGGTTGCGGCCTTTGCGCTGGTCCGCGGGCCGGCGCAGCCGCTCGCGCAATATTGGACGATCTGGACGAACAAGGGCTCTGCGCCCGCCGCGGCGCCCGCCGCAGCGCACTAAGTCCGGGACGGCGCCGGTCCGTGGACCGGCGCCGTTTTAGCCATGCTGATCGACGGGTACGCCGGGTTGATCCTTCGACGTGCGGATCGTTAGCGAGGTCTTGACGCTGGCGACATGCGGCGCGGTCGTCAGCTTGGACGTCAGGAAACTCTGGAACGACTGGAGATCGTGCGCGACGATCTTGAGGATGAAGTCGATCTCGCCATTGAGCATGTGGCATTCGCGAACCTCGGGCAGCGTCGCGACGTGGGTCTCGAAGTCGCGCAGATCCTCTTCGGCTTGGCTACGCAGGCTGACCAGCGCGAACACGGTGATCCCATAGCCCAGAGCGGCCGGGTTCAGCCGTCCATGGTAGCCGTTGATCACGCCGCCCTCCTCGAGCGCGCGGACGCGACGCAGGCAAGGCGGCGCCGTCAGACCGGCGCGGCGCGCAAGCTCGACGTTGGTGATCCGTCCATCCTCCTGTAGTTCGGCGAGGATAATCCGGTCGATCGAATCGAGATACAGCGGCGAGGCCACCGGCAAGCTTCCTTTCGTCGTTGATCCTCTCTCCTATAAGAATGTTGCGAGTTCTGGCAATTGTCTCACTCTGTAACAGTGGCAGAAACTTGGCTTTGTGCCCTCCCATGGGAACAGTTAGTCAATCTTGCTGGGGCAGTGGTCGTATCCTGGGTGGTTGGAGACGTGCGTGCGGTTCGACGACAGGCTTGCCACGGTGCTTGCGCGACCGGTCGACCGACCGGCGGATCGCGTCGCGCAGTGGCGCCAGTTGCTCGACCTGCTCGCTCAGCAGGCCGGGGACGGCGAAGCTGAGGCGACGAGCGAGGCATTCGACCGGTTGCGCACGCTCCGCGCCGAAGTGCCCCTGGCGGTCCGGCAGGAAATCGCGCGCGCTCTCGCCGGCCGAACGATCGCGGCGCCGCTGGTTGCCTTCCTTGCCGCCGACGTCCCCGTCGTGTCCGGCGCGATCCTCCAGCAGGTGCGGCTCGAGCCGGCTGGATGGCTGTCGATCCTGCCGCGACTCTCGCCGACCGGACGCGGCTTCCTGCGCCACCGCCGCGATCTGGGGCCGGTGATCGAGGCGGCGCTGGCGAGCTTCGGCCGCACCGACATGCAGATTGCCAGCGACGTCGGCGAGGGGGATGGCCTGCCGCCGCCGATCGATCCGGACGACGGGTCCACCGGCAAGGTGCGCTCGGTCGACCAGCGGCTCACGCTGGTGCACGACACCACCGATTCGGATGCCGCGACCGCGGCATCCGAGGACGCCCCGACACCGCCGGTCCAGGCGCTCGAACATGGTGTCGGCGAAGGGCAGATCCGGGCGATCATCACACGCATCGCGCGGTTTCGTCGGGATCGGGACAGCGGCGCGCGCGGCGCCGACACGCCCCTCTCTGGCGACGCGGCGAGTTTCCGCTTCGAGACCGGCACCGGCGGCGTCATCTGCTGGGTCGATGGCGTGCCACGCGGTCCGTTGATCGGCGAGACGATCGCGGCTCCGGCGTCCGGGCGCTATGGCGTCGACGCGCAGGCGCCCGGCGCGTTCCGGCGCCGCGCACCGTTCCGCGACGCACGACTCGTCGTCGCCGGCGACTCGACCGCCAGCGGCGAATGGCGGATCGCGGGCGTGCCCGTCTTTGCGCCAGCCGACGGCCGCTTTCGCGGCTATCGCTGCACGGCACGGCGTCCCCGCGCGCATGAGCGGGTCGTGCCCGCCAACCCCGCGGCAGACGCCTATAGCGCGGGGCTCGATCCCGACTCGCTGCGCCAACTCGTCCACGAACTGCGGACCCCGCTCAACGCGATCGGCGGATTTGCCGAGATGATCCGCCGACAGATGCGCGGGCCGGCATCGATCGCCTATCGCGATCGTGCGCAGAGCATCGCCGAGCAGGCCGGTCGTCTGCTTGCCGCGGTGGACGATCTCGATGTCGCCGCAAGGCTCGAGACGCGACGGCTTGATCTGCAGCGCGCAAGCGTCGATCTTGGCGCGATGCTTGGTTCGATCTGCGCGGATTATGCGCCGGCGCTGTTCCGCCGCGGCGCTTTGCTCGAATGTGGTGTCGCGCCCGGTCTCGCGCCGGCCATCGGAGATCCCGCCGCGCTGCGCCGGATGATCGCGCGGCTGATCGCCTGTTGCACCGCGCTTGCCGACGAGCGCGAGACGATCCGCGTCACGCTCGCCGCGTCGTCGAGTGGGCTCCTCGAGCTGGCGGTGGGTCATCCGCGCCGGCTCGCCGGGCAGGCCGAGCAGGCGTTGCTCGATCCGGGCTATGGGCCGGAGGGCGAGGCGCCCGACGCGCCGTTGCTCGGCCTCGGCTTCTCGCTGCATCTCGTCCGCCGCCTCGCCACTGCGGCGGGCGGGACGATGATCATCGAAGCCGACCGCTTCGTGCTTCGGCTTCCCACCGCCGCCGATCCCTCGCGCGTCAGCACCGGCGGCTGAGATGGCGCCAGCCGCCGGGGGGGGGCGCATCGACCGGCCGCCGCTTCCCGCCGATATCGCCACGCCGCCCGAGTCGCTCGGCCGCCGCTTTCTCGTCTTCGTCGACACCGAGGAGGAGTTCGACTGGACGCAGCCGCGTCGTCGCGACGCGACCGCGACGACGGCGATCGCAGCACTGCCCGAGGCGCATCGCCGGCTCGCTGGGTTCGGCATCTGCCCGACCTATCTGGTCGATTATCCCGTCGCATCCGATCCGGCCGCGGTCGAGGCGATGCGGCCGCTGCTCGAGGCGGGTGAATGCGCGATCGGAACGCAGCTCCACCCGTGGGTCAATCCGCCGTTCGTCGAGGACCTCACCGTCGCCAACAGCTTCGTCGGCAATCTCCCGGAGCCGATCGAACGCGCCAAGTTGCTTGCGCTGACCGATCGGATCGAGACGAGCTTCGGCAAACGCCCGCAAATCTATCGCGCAGGACGCTATGGCGTCGGACCGAACACGGCGCGACTGCTCGAGGAGGCGGGTTATCGGCTCGACGTCTCCGTGCGTGCGCTGTTCGACTATTCGATCGAAGGCGGTCCCGATTTCATGCGGCACGATGCCTCGCCGAGTTGGAGCGCGCCCGGCCGGCTCCTGCTCGAGCTGCCGCTCACCGCGGTATATGCCGGGCGGGCGCGCCGCCTCGGCCGATGGCTCTATCCCGCGGCCGGCCGCGTGGCGCACGGGCGCGGTCTGTTGTCGCGATCGGGGGCGCTCAGCCGCATCGCGCTGACGCCGGAGGGCACGCCGCTGATCGATGCGGTGCGCGCGATCCGGACGCTGCTCGACGACGGCCGGCGCCTGCTGTCGATCTCGTTCCACTCGCCCTCGGTCGTGCCGGGCCACACGCCCTATGTGCGCGACGCCGCCGATCTGCGTCGTTTCTATGCATGGTGGGACGGCGTGCTCGAGCTGCTGGCGCGCGAGGGGGTCGAGCCGATCGGCGCCGATATGCTGATCGCGGCGATGTGGCGCGCGCGCGATGTCGGTCTTCGGCTTGCCACGCGGTGAAGCGGCGCGCTATCGGGAGCCTCGCTGGGGGCCTGTAGCTCAATTGGTTAGAGCTGACCGCTCATAACGGTTAGGTTGCGGGTTCAAGTCCTGCCGGGCCCACCAGCGATCTTGCTTGCCGGCCGCGCGCTCACGCGCGACGCTGCCCAAGCCGCGAGCCGCTGCCTGAGAGCTCCGCATACCGCCATTTTCACGCTCGGGATACGCCGAAACGCGCATAGCGGCGGATGGCGTCCCGCCAACATACCGTCGCGACCGGCCCGGCGAGAGGGCCGACCCCTTCATTTTCGGTGCTTTAAGGGCGCCGCCGCGCAGCATTCGCGCCTCAGACGCGATTGCGATTGACTCTATTGATAGTCACTATCATTAGCGGGCGAAGAAAAATCGATCACAACGATCGAAGGGAGGCCGCCTTGTCCAACTCCGACCGAAATACCCTGGCTGCGCCGCCATTTTTGGCACTCGCCTGTGTCGGGGTGATCCTGTCGCCGCATGCAGCGCAGGCCGAGGTTGCAGCGACGGACGGGGTGGCGGATGCTGCTTCAGGCGCCGCGTCCGCGGGCGAGGGCGGCGCGCAGTTCATCACGGTGCGCGGTAAATATGCGCAGCCGGACGTCGCGTCGTCCAAGTCCACCGCGCCCCTGCTCGATACGCCGCAGACGATCACCGTCATCGACAACGTCACGCTCAAGAAGCAGAATCTGCTGACGCTGCGCGACGCGCTCGCGACGCTGCCGGGGATCACGTTCGGCGCCGGCGAGGGCGGCGGCGGCTTCGGCGACTCGATCAACCTGCGCGGTTATTCGGCAAATACCGACATCACGATCGACGGCGTGCGCGACAGCGCCCAGTATAGCCGCACCGAGACCTTCGATCTCCAGCAGATCGAGGTCTATAACGGCGCCAACTCGGTGTTCAACGGATCGGGCTCGGTCGGCGGCACGATCAACCTCGTGTCGAAACTGCCCCAGGCGCACGATCTCACCGTGATCAGCCCAAGCGTCGGCACCGACGATTATTACCGCGCGACGATCGATTCCAACATCCGCGTCAACGACCTGATCGCGGTCCGGCTCAACGCGGTCTATCACCGCGACAACACGCCGGGCCTCGAATATGAGCATTTCCGTCGCTGGGGCGTCGCGCCCGCTGTGACGATCGGGATCGATTCGCCTACGCGGCTGACGCTGGCCGGGCTCTACCAGCATGACGACAACACGCCGCAATATGGCGTCCCGTGGTTTGCCGCGGTCGGCGGCAAGCCCGATGGTGTGCCCTATGGCGCCTATTACGGATATCGCAATATCGACGAGCAGAAGCAGACGATCACGCAGCTGACAGCGATCTTCGAGCACGATTTTTCCGATCACGTCTCGATCCGCAACCTGACCCGCTACGAGAATATCCGTCAGCTCACCATTGTCGATCCGCCGCAGGCAGGCGTGTACGCGCTCGACGGCCAGTGTCTCACCGCGACTCCGGCGAACACCGGCGTCACGCAGGCGGCGGCGGACGGATCCTGCACGATCAACCTCGGCACCGCTGCCGCCCCGCACAATGTTGTCGTGCCGGAGGGCTATTATCTGCCCGGCGGACCGCGCGGCAATCTGCGCGATACGCGCAACCAGCTCGGCTACGACCAGCTCGACCTGCGCGCCAGCTTCGCGACCGGACCGATCCGCAACGAGGTCGTGCTGGGTGGCGCGGCGACGTGGGAGCATTATGATCTCACGACGGGCAAGGTGTTGCTCAATGCCGACGGCAGCAATCCCTATCTGACCACGGGCCTGCCGCTGATCAACATCGCCGATCCGTCGCAGGGGAATATCTACACCGGCCCGGTCAATTTCGCCAAGTCGAGCGTCGGGGTGGGCGACCATAAGGATTATGCCGCCTATCTCTTCGACACCTCGCGGATCGGCCGCTATTTCGAGGTCAATTTCGGGCTGCGCTACGAACATAGCGAAGGCGATTATACCGCCTACAACTATAGCGTGACGCCGGGCTCTTCCTTCGGCGCGCTGACCTCGGTCGTGCCGCAGCACGATAGCGACACTCTATTTTCCTATCGCGCGGGCGGCGTGTTCAAGCCGACCGGCTCGACGAGCCTCTACGTCGCTTACGGCAATTCGAAGACCCCCGCGATCTCGACGGTCAACGGCGGCTGCAGCACCGGCACCTTCGGCACCTCGACCTTCATCAACTATTGTGACTTCAAGCCCGAGAAGGCGAAGAATTACGAGATTGGCGCCAAGGCCGATCTCTTCCACCACCGGCTCCAGCTCACCGTCGCCGCCTTCCGCAACGAGCGGAGCAACTTCCGCATCGCGTCGACGGATGGCAGCGGCAACCCGGCCCCGGTACAGGTGTCGGACGGTCGCTCGCGCGTCGACGGGATTGCGCTGGGTGCCACCGGCAACCTCACCAAGGCCTGGACACTCTTCGCCAACTACACCTATCTCAAGAGCAAGGTGCTGCAGGGCGGACCCGACCGATGCCTCGCCGATCCCCAGGCAGGCGACTGCCCGACGGTGCTCGCGGCGCTGCCGACGACGGGCGGCCCGCTCCAGCAGACCCCCAAACATTCGGGCAGCCTGTTCACCACCTATCAGCTGCCCTTCGGGTTTCAGCTCGGCTACGGGCTCACCTATCAGGGCCGCTTCGCGATCGTCACCGACGCCAACCATCTGATCAATGGCAGATACCCGATGTCGAAGGCTTATCTGCTCCACCGCCTGTTCGCGAGCTACGCCGTCACGCGCGCGCTGACCGCTCAGGTCAATGTGCAGAATCTCACCGACAAGCACTATTATACCAGCATCCGCAATAATGGCTGGGCCGAACCGGGTGCGACGCGCTCGGTGACGGCGAGCCTCTTCTACAGCTTTTGAGACTTGCCGCCGGTGGCGCCGTTTCCGATAGCCGCAGCGTCGAGGGGAACTTGCGGATGATGATCGAGATAGCCGGGTTGTTCGACGTCGCCGGCGTCGCACGATTGCGCACGATCATCGATGCGGGCGTTTGGATCGACGGCAATGCGACATCGGGGCCGCAGGCCGCGCTCGCCAAGCGCAACGAGCAGCTGAGCGCCGGCTGTCCTGCGGCGCGCGAGGCGGGCGATCTGGTGCTCGAGGCGCTGGGCAGGACCCCGCTGTTCGTCGCCGCGTCGCTTCCTGCCAAGGTCTTCCCGCCGTTGTTCAACCGCTATGCCGCAGGCCAGGCATTCGGCACGCACATCGACAACGCGGTCCGGATGATGCGCGGCACCGACCTTCGGCTGCGCAGCGACATCTCGGAGACGCTCTTTCTCGCCGATCCCGACGAATATGACGGCGGCGAGCTGATCGTCGAGGACAGCTACGGCACGCAGTCGGTCAAGCTGCCCGCCGGTCACATGATCGTCTATCCGGCGTCGAACCTTCACCGGGTCGCGCCGGTGACGCGCGGTACGCGGGTGGCGAGCTTCTTCTGGATCCAGTCGATGGTGCGCGACGGCGAAGCGCGGCGCCACCTCTTCGAACTCGACCAAGCGGTGCAGACGCTCGCCGCCGAGAAAGGCAATGACGATCGGACGGTGATCCAACTGACCGGCCTCTATCACAACCTGCTCCGGCGCTGGGCGGAGGTGTGAGCCAAGCAGGCCAGCAAGCGTGGGCAGCGTCGTGCGCGCGCCCGGACAGGACAATGGGAAGATGACGATGGCTAACCGACAGGCGCTGCGCCGGGCGTGGTGGCAGGTGCATAAATGGATCGGGCTGGTCCTGATGATCCTGCTCATCCCGCTGGGATTGAGCGGCGTCGTGCTCGCGTGGGACGACGCGATCGATCATGGCCTCAATCCGCAGCGTTATGCCGTCCATGGCACCGCGACGCTGGCACCGTCCGCCTATGCGGCGGCGGCGGGGCGGGCGCTCAACCCCGACCAACGGATCGCGATGATCCGCTTCCCCGACGGCGCGGGGCCGGTGGTCGTCATGGCGACCAATGCGCCGCAGGGGCATGTCGGCAGCGCGGCGGGAGGCAGTGTTCGCAACGACCAGGGTGGCCGCCGCGATCACACCACGGGCAGGGCGCCGCCGCAGCGGATGACGCTATGGCTCGATCCGACGACGGGGACGCTGCTCGATCGGGCGCGCGGGGATAGCGGTCTCGTCCGTCTCGCGCACGACTTTCACGGCAGCCTGTTCGTCCCCGGCACCGGGCGCACACTGGTCGGGCTGCTCGGGGTTGCGATGGTCCTGATGGCGGTGGGCGGCTTATGGCTGTGGTGGCCGACCGTCGGCAGCCTGGCGAGCGGCCTTCGCTGGAAGCGCGGCGACCGAAGGCTCGACACCAATCTGCACCACATGATCGGCTTCTGGATCGCCCTGCCGCTCGCATTTCAGGCGTTCACCGGCGTCTGGATCGCCTGGCCGCAGATGATGGCGACGGTCGGCCTGGCCGCGCCTGGCGGTGGCCGGGGCGAGCGCGGCAGGATGATCCCCGCCGAACATCCCCTGCTTTCGCCGGACCGGGCCCTGGTGGCCGCCCGTCTCGTCGCCGACGGCAAGCCGGTAACGATCAATTGGCCGAGTGCCGAGGGCGGGCCGTGGCGGATCACGCTCGCCTCGCGCCAAGGGCAGGCCGATGTCACCGTCGAGGACGCGACGGGTGTGGCGACGGTCGCCCCGCGGCGCGCCGGGCTCGCGCTCGCGATCCGTCATCTCCATGATGGCACGGCCCTCGGTGTGGGCTGGCGCGTGGTGATGGTCCTCTGGGGTCTCGCACCGACCGTGCTCGGCATCACCGGGCTCATCATGTGGTGGCGCGGCCGTCGCTGGCGTGCGGCTGTCGCGCGGCGCCGCGATCGGCGCGACGCGCCGGCGACCGTCGGCCAAAGACCGGCGTAGCCGCCGGCCTCAGGCGAGCCTTGATGACAGGAACCAGATCCGCGTCGCCTGCGTGCGCAGGATCGGCTGGTGGCAGTAGCGGCAGACGTCGCGCCTGATCGGCAGCTCCGCGCTTTCCTGCGGGGATCGCGGCGTATGTCGTCCCAGCGCGCACTTTGCGCGGCCGACAGGTCGTTTCTTCATGTGCACCTCCATCGCTCGTCGGGTGATCGCCGATCGATGAGTCGGGCAAATGTCAGCGTATTGCAGATGGCGGCGGGGCCGCCGGCGCGCTGGCCTACGCCGCGATCCGGCTGCTGTCGTGGGCAAGCGGCAGCCGCAGCTCCGCCGAAAAGCCCTCGGGCGAGCGATGCAGCCGGACGTCGCCGCCATGCGCGCGCGCGATCGACCGGCACACGGCGAGCCCGAGGCCGGTGCCCGTCTTTCCCGAGTGGGCGGCGTTGGATGCGCGATAGAAGGGTTCGAACGCGCGCTCGAGCTCGTCCTCGGGGACGCCCGGGCCGTCGTCGATGATCTCCGCGATCGCGGCGTCGTCGTGCACGGCGAGCCTTATTCTCGCGCGCTGGCCATATTTGACGGCATTTTCGACCAGATTGGCAAGCAGTCGCCGCATGCCCAGCACATCGACCTCGACCGGCGCGGACGCGGTTTGCTCGACCCTGACGTCGCTACCGATCAGCGCCGCATCCTGCGCGACGTCCTCCATCAGCATGCCGAGATCGAGTCGCTCGCGGATATTGGGCGTCGAGGCGTCGCGGATGAATGACAGGACCGAGCTGATCATCGCCTCCATCTCGAACACCTCCTCGTTCATGCCGTCGCGGAGCGCGTCGTCTTCGACCTCCTCGATGCGAAAACGCAGACGGGTGAGCGGCGTGCGCAGGTCATGGCTGATCGCGCCGACCATCGCTGTGCGGTCGTCGACGAAGCTGCGCAGCCGGTTCTGCATCACGTTGAACGCGCGGGCGGCGCGGCCGATCTCGGCCGGTCCCTCGAGCGCGACGAGCGCGGCGGAGGGATCGCGACCGAGCTGTTCGGCGGCGGCGGTGAAGCGCGCGAGCGGTCGCACGATGTGCCGCGCGAACAGCCACCCGATCGGCGCGACCAGCGCGAAGGCGATTGCGAACCACAGGATCACGCGCCGTTGCCACGCATTGGGAAAGCCCTCGGCCCTGGGCTGGACGACGGCCCAGCGCCCGTCGGGCAGGCGCAGGGCGGCGATGAAGTCGCCCTCGACGAAGGGCGCGGGCGCGAGGCCGAACAAGGCGCGCGGCGGCACGATCGGCAGCGCACGCGCCACTGGATCGCGTCCCTGCTGCGCGCGCGCGCCGGCTGGTTTGGCGGTTCCGGCAAGTGGCGCGGGCGCGTTCTGGCTCGCATCCGGCGGCGCATCGTGCCGCTCGGTCGCGATGACCGGCGGCGGCGGCGGCGGCCTGTCGGGCAATGTCGCCGACTCCGCCTGCGCGGCGTCGATGCCGGCGCTCGGCGCAACGGCCGGCGCGTTCGCGTCCCCCGTACGACCACCGATCATGTCGTGCGCGGCATCCTCGTCCTCGTCGCGTGCATAGGGTCCGATCGGCTGGTGATCCAGATCGGCGGGCGACGCCCGGTGGTCGCCCAGGCCATCGCCGTCGCGCCATCCACCGCCGCCACGCGTGCGGTTCCCGGGCTGCAGGCCACGCTGGCCGTTGCCGCGCGAAAATCCGCCGTCGGGGGAGCGCCGGTCGCCCGGGCCGCCACCCCCCGCCATGCTCCCTGACATGCCGCCCGCCATGCCCCCGCCGCCGGGCGGGCCCGGCCCGTCAATGATCAGGCTTGCCGGGATCAGGCGCGCGGTCATTGCGGGACGCGGCGCCAATGGCTCCGGCCATACCTGCCAGCTGATCCGATCGACCGGCATGCCCGGCCGTGGCGGGGGTGCCGTGATGCCGGCAAACGGCAGCGGGGCGTAGAAGGCCAGCCGGACATCCTCGTCGCGCACGCCCACCAACGTCGCGAGTTGGTGGCGTGATTCGGTGGAGGTGAACCATCCCGGTCCGTGCACGTCGGGCGGCCCCGATTGCTCGGTCCGCGTGAGTCGGCCCGACGGTTCGTTCTGGGCCAGCGCGGCGGCAATCTCTCCGAAGCTGTGCTGAGATGCCGGTGCCGGCGGTAGCACGAGCGTCAGCAGCAACGTCACCAGTTGCGCCACGACCAGCCCGCCCAGCAGCAATACGAGGATCTGGAACAGGATCGGCGGTTCGCGCCAGAGCAGGGGGCGGCGGAACAGGGTCATGACCGGCGGTATGGCACGCCGACGACCCTGTCGTCACGCCTCGGGGCAGCGGTCGTCACGATCGGCCGGCGGCGGTTCATCGGCTCACCGCGATCGCCATCTGGATGCCGTCGATGATGGTTCCCGCGCCGAGCAGCGCGCCGCACAGGATCAGCGCCAGCACGCCCAGCCGCCAACGCATCCGACCGGCTAGCCCCGCCACCGCGAAGGCGAGCAGCGTCAGCGCCGCCACGACGATCGCCGCGGTCGGAATCGAGCCATGTCCATCGACGATGGGCTGCGGATGGCCGGCCTCGGCGTGCGCCTGGCCGATCCCGGCCATGGGGATGACGCCGCCGATCGCGACGAGCATGCCCGGCCGGCCGGTTGGTATCTTCGTCTGGCTGGAGCGCGTCATGTCCCCTCGTTAAGCGCTGCGGCTTGCGCATGGATGTCGTGCCCGCCGCCGATTGTTGCGAATTGTGTCGGCACATGGCGTTTCGCGACCCTCCCGCCATTTTCGCGCAATGTCGGGCTGGCAATGCCGGGGCATGAACGCCATCCTGCTGCCAATGGACCTCGCGACGCATATCCTCATCGTCGACGACGACGCCGGCATCCGGACGCTGATCTCGTCGTTCCTCGACAAGCATGGCTATCGCACCGACACCGCCGCCGATCCGCGCGAGATGCGCGACAAGCTGCTGCGCCGTCGCTATGATCTGATCGTGCTCGACGTGATGATGCCGCGCGAGGATGGCCTGTCGGCGCTGCGCAAGCTTCAGCACGACGATGCGCCGCCGGTGATCATGCTTTCGGCGGTGGGAACCGACATCGATCGGATCGTCGGGCTTGAGATGGGCGCCGAGGATTATCTCGCCAAACCGTGCAATCCGCGCGAATTGCTCGCCCGGATCCGCACCGTGCTCAGGCGACGTGAAGGCCGGGGCATGGCTGCGGCGAGCGATGCGCCGGCGTCCGGGGTCGACGCGGCGGCCGACGGGATGGCCCGCTTCGCGGGTTGGGCGATCGACCTGATCGGGCGAACGCTGCTCGACCCGCAGGGCGTCATGGTGTCGCTTTCGGACAGCGAGTTCCGCCTGATGCGCGCCTTCGTCGAGCATCCCCGCCGCGTGCTCAGCCGCGATCGCCTGCTCGACTATGCGACGGGGCAGGACAGCGAACATTATGATCGCGCGATCGACGTGCAGGTGAGCCGGCTGCGTCGCAAGCTTGCCGGTCATTCGGGCGGCGAGGATCTCATCCGGACGGTGCGCAACGAGGGCTATATGTTCGTGCCCGTCGTCGCCCTGCGCTGAGCGCGCCGACGCGCAGGGATTCTTAGCCGCGCGACGTGGTGAGGGCGACCAATTGCGCGAGCACCGACGGATGGAGCGGCGCGCCGAACTGACAACCGGCGATCAATTTGCGGTTCCACATCACCCGTGCCATTTGCGGCGCCAGCGTGCCGAGCTTGAGCCAGACGATGCAGTCGAGCGGCAGCCGCTCCTCCGATTCGACCTGGAAGCCGGTGAGCGAGAGGTCGGTGACCGTCGCGGGAATCGAGATCGATCCCGATCGCCTGATACCGGCCTCGACCCGGGTGTTAAACCGTTCGACCTGACGAAGCTCGCTCGTCGACAGCTGGAGTTCGGCATTCGCTTGCACGATCGTCTCCGGGTAATGCGGTCGCCAGACTAATCGCGAAAGACGAAGAGAAGATTAACATGCCGAGTGGAACGGGGGATGGCGCCGAGCGCGGCTACTCGACCCAGTCGAGGCCAATCTCGCGGTAGAGCCCGCGATCCTCTTCCCAGTCGGGCTTGACCTTGACGTGCAGGAACAGATGGACCGTCTTGCCGAGCAGCGGCGCGAGTTCGGCCCGCGCGCGGCTGCCGATCTCCTTGAGGCGCACGCCGCGCGCGCCGAGGATGATCGCCTTTTGGCTGTCGCGCTCGACGAGTATCTGCTGGTGGATCGCGACCGATCCATCCTTGCGCTCGTCATATTTCTCAGTTTCGACCGCGCAGGCATAGGGCAGCTCGGCATGGAGCTGGAGATAGAGTTGTTCGCGCGTCACCTCGGCGGCGAGCATCCGGTCGGTGGCGTCGGAGACCTGATCCTCGGGGAAATGCCACGGGCTTTCGGGCACGCGTTTGGCGAGCAGTGCCTTGAGTTCGGGAACGCCGTCGCCGGTCGTCGCCGAGACGAACAATATATCCTCGGGCTGGAGGCGCTCCTGCAGCGCTTGCGCGGTCGCGAGCAGCTTCTCCTTCGGTGTCGCGTCGACCTTGTTGAGGATGACGATCTTGGCTTCGCGCCGTTTCGACAGCGACTCGACCAGCGGCTCGATCCGCTTGGTGAGGCCGGTCTTGGCGTCGACGACGAGCGCGATCAGGTCGGCGTCCTGTGCGCCTTCCCACGCGGCCGCCACCATCGCGCGGTCGAGACGGCGCTTGGGATCGAAGATGCCCGGCGTATCGACCAGCAGGATTTGGCTGGCGCCCTCGATCGCGATCCCCATCAGCCGGACGCGCGTGGTCTGCGCCTTGGGGCTGACGATCGCGACCTTCTGCCCGACCAGCGCATTGGTCAGCGTCGACTTGCCTGCATTGGGCGCGCCGACGATCGCGACGAGGCCGCAGCGTTGTTCGGTCATGATAGTATTCCCATCGTCGGCCGTTCCCCCGCGAAGGCGGGGGTCCAGGGCTGCGGGCGTAGCGCTTGAAACTCTGGGCTCCCGCCTTCGCGGGAGAACAGGAAGGTGCCAAACGTCACTTCACCTGCTCCAGCATCGCGCGTGCCGCCTCGGTCTCGGCCTCCTGCTTGGAAGTGCCGTGGCCCTCGGCGGTGGCGCGGCCGGGGATAGTGACGGTGACGACGAACCTGGGCGCGTGATGCGGACCCGAGCGCGACGCGATTTCGTAGATCGGCGGACGCCATTGCTTGGCGGCGGCGAATTCCTGCAGCTCGGCCTTGGGATGTTTCGGCGCCTTGTCGAGATGGACGCGGTCGCCCCAGACGCGGCGGACGAAGGCACGCGCACCGTCGAGCCCCGCCTCGAGGAAGAGCGCGCCGATCAGCGCCTCGACAATGTCGCCGAGCACATAGCTGCTATGCTGCGCGCCATCGTCGCGCGCCTGCTTGCCCAGCCGCAGATGGGGGCCGAGATCGAGATCACGCGCGATCTCCGCACAGGTATCGCCCGAGACCAGCGCATTGAGCCGCCGCGACAGCTTGCCTTCGGGTTCATCGGGGAAAAGCTCGAACAGCCATTCGCCCATCACCAGACCAAGCACGCGGTCACCGAGGAATTCGAGGCGCTGATAGCTTGCGCCGGCATGGCTCGAATGCGTCAGCGCCGCGAGAAACAGCTTTTCGTCGCGCGGCACGTGGCCGATCGCATCGATGACATGCGCGGGAAACGCCGCGCTCATCGGAAGCCATGTCCGATGCGCGCCGGGCGGATCGCGGGCAACCATGTCGCCGGATCGAGCAGACGCGCCGACCCATCGACCGAGAAGATCGTCACGATCGCGCGACCCTCGAGATTCTCGGCGGGCACCATCCCGATGCCGCCACCGGCGATGGCCGCGAACCGGCTGTCCGCCGACATGTCGCGGTTGTCGCCGAGCATGAAATAATGTCCGGCGGGAACGGTGATCACGGGCGTGTCGTCCTGCGGCGTCTCGCCCTGATCGAGCACCTCGTAGCTGACCCCGCCCGGCAGCGTCTCGCGGTAGCGCGCGAACCGGCAGACGGGATGGCCCTCGGCGTCGGCCCCCGCGCCGTAGGGCACCTGCACATTGGCGATCACGCTGCATTCGGTGTTGGCCGCGATCGGGACCGAGAAATCGGCGATCCGGACGCGCGGCACGGGCTTGCCGTTGAGCCACAGCATGCCGTGACGCATCTGGACGCGATCGCCGGGCAAGCCGATCAGCCGCTTGATATAATCCTCATGGTCGTCGGGTGGCGCACGGAAGACGACGACGTCGCCACGCGAGGGTGCGCGGCCCAACAGCCGACCATGCGGCGCGGGTGGCGCCCAGGGCAGGCTGAAGCGGGACCAGCCATAGGGCCATTTCGCAACGAGCAGATAATCACCCACCAGCAGCCGCGGCATCATCGACTCGGACGGGATGCTGCGCGGCATCACGACCAACGAGCGAAGCCCCAGCGCCATCAGCGCGACGATCAGGACGAAGCGGATCGTACCCCGCCAGTCGCTGGGCGCGTGGGTGGCGCGGGCTGGGTTTCGCGTCGTCTGGGAGGTGGCGGGCACATCGGCGCTTTGGGCAAGCCGTGGGCCGAGGTCAAGCGCGCGAACGGCCGCTGGGGGCGTGGCTCTCGTCGTTGTGGAACAAATACGGGCCTTCCCGCGTGCAGGCCGGGGGCCGGGGGCCGGGGGCCGGGGGCCGGGGGCCGGGGGCCAGAGGACGCGAGCGCTCCGCGTGCCGTTCCGGGCCGCCGCCTGCGCGAGCGAGCGGCGCTTCTTCGGGCGGGGCGTTGGCGTTTGGAGCCGGGATCGCTACATGCGCGCCACCCCCTGCGCACGCCTGTGCGTCGGACTGCCTCCGGGAGCCTTGCTTGATGTCCGACCATGACTTCGACCTGTTCGTGATCGGCGGGGGCTCCGGTGGCGTCCGCGCCGCGCGGATCGCGGCCGCGCACGGCGCCAGGGTGGCGATGGCCGAGGAGTTTCGCGTCGGCGGCACCTGCGTGATCCGTGGCTGCGTGCCCAAGAAGCTGCTCGTCTATGGCGCGCATTTCGCCGAGGATCTCAAGGATGCCAAGCGTTTCGGCTGGCAGGTGCCCGACAGTTGCGCGTTCGACTGGAAAGTGCTGCGCGATCATGTCCTCGCCGACGTCGACCGGCTCGAGGGGCTCTATCAAAACACGCTCGACAGCCATGGCGTCACCAGCTTTCACCAGCGTGCGACTGTCGCAGGCGCCAACGAGGTCGAGCTTGCCGACGGTACGCGGCATAGCGCTGGCATCATCCTGATTGCGACCGGCGCACGCCCGGCGGTGCCGACCTGCCCGGGCGCCGAATTTGGCATCACCTCGAACGAGGCCTTTCATCTCGACTCGGTCCCCAAGCGGATCGCGATCGCGGGCGGCGGGTATATTGCCAACGAGTTTGCTGGTATTTTCAACGAGTTCGGTGCGCATGTGACGATCGTCAATCGCGGCGCCGACATCCTGCGCCACTATGACGACAGCGTTCGCGACCGGTTGCTCCAGATCTCGATCAAGAAGGGCATCGACTTCCGCTTCAACGCGCCGCTCGAGCGGCTGGAGAAGCGCGACGACGGCACGCTGGTCGGCCATCTGACCGGCCACGAGCCGCTCGAGGCCGACGTCGTGCTGTTCGCGATCGGCCGTCGCCCCAACAGCGAGGGGTTGGGCCTCGAGGCGCTGGGCGTCGAGATCGACGCGGAAGGCGCGATCAAGGTCGACGCGGACAGCCGTTCGACCGTGCCGTCGATCTTCGCGGTCGGCGACGTCACCAATCGGGTCCAGCTCACCCCCGTCGCGATCCGCGAGGGGCATGCATTCGCCGACACGCAGTTCGGCGGCAACCCGCGTCACGTCGACTATGACTGCATTCCCTCCGCGGTGTTCAGCCATCCTCCGATCGCGGCGGTGGGGCTCACCGAGGCGCTGGCCAAGGAGCGCTACGGCACCGTCAAGGTCTATACGTCGGATTTCAAGCCGATGAAGAACGTGCTCGCCAATCGCGACGAGCGTTCGCTCTACAAGATGATTTGCGACGACACGACAGGCAAGGTCATCGGCCTGCACATGATCGGGCCCGATGCGCCTGAAATCCTCCAGGCGGCTGCGGTTGCGGTAAAGGCGGGGCTGACCAAACAGCAGTTCGACGACACCATCGCGCTGCATCCGACGATGGCCGAGGAACTCGTGCTGTTCAAATGAGCACGAACGTCGCTCCGCGGCTCGCGCTGGTCGTCATGGGCGTGTCGGGATCGGGCAAGACCAGCGTCGGGCAGGGGATCGCTGCCCGGTTCGGCGTGGCGTTCTGCGACGGCGACGATCTGCACAGCGCGGCGAACGTCGCCAAGATGCATGCCGGGATCGCGCTCGACGATATCGACCGCGCGCCCTGGCTCGACGCGGTCGGCGCGGTGCTCGCCGATCGTGTCCGCTATCCGGATGGCGTCGTGGTCGCCTGCTCGGCGCTCAAGCGCGCCTATCGCGACCGACTGCGTGTCGCCGCGGGCGGCTGCCATTTCCTCTACCTTGCGCTCACGCGCGAAACCGCCGAACGGCGCGTGGCCGGACGGCCCGGGCATTTCATGCCCGCGTCGCTCGTCGCCACCCAGTTCGCGACGCTGGAACGGCCTGCGCCGGACGAGATCGATGTGGCGGAGATCGATGCGACGCTACCGCTTGCCACGATCGTCGAGCGCTTCGCCTAAGCCTATTCGGGGCCCTCGCACGCGTCGGTCTGTCCCGCCTCGCACGCGTCGGCGCGTGCGCGCCAGCGGGCGATGCGCTCGGCATAGCGTGCGTTGGCGTCGTGATAATTCTGCATCGCGCGGGCGTGCTCGTCGAGCTCGGCGCGATATTGCGCGCTCTGCCGGGCATAATCGTCCCCGCCGTTGCTTGGCTTGGGATGCGCGCGGGCGCGCTGGTTGAGCTCGCTGGTCCGGCGGCGGTCGGCCCGGTGTGCGGCATCTTCCGCGCGGTCGGCCGTTGGTGGCGGCGGATAGCCGTCAAAGGGATCGCTCGGCGCCGCATCGGATCGATCGTTGCTCTGCTTTGTCCGCGGGTTGCCGAAATCGCGCGGATAGCCGCTCTCGGCGCGCGCATCGTGGCTGCTCGCATTGTCGTCGGACGGCGTCGGCTGGCCGTAGGATTCATCGTCCTGATAGGCGGGCATCGGGCGCGGCTGCGATTGGGCGAGAGCCGCGCTGCCCATCGCGCCGGCGGCGAGCAGCACCAAGAGGAACGATCGGATCACTGGCGACTCCCGAAGACGGACGTCGCGCTTGTGACAGAAGCGCGTTAGCGTCTCCTGAACGGCCTAGCGGACGCGATTGGCGAGCAGATCGTCGACCACGGTGGGATCGGCAAGCGTCGATATGTCTCCCAGCGAGCCGGTATCGCCTTCAGCGATCTTGCGCAGGATGCGGCGCATGATCTTGCCACTTCGCGTCTTGGGCAGCCCCGGCGCGAACTGGATCGCATCGGGAGTCGCGATCGGTCCGATCTCGCGCCGTACCCAGTCGCGCAGCGTCTTGCGCAAGCCGTCGCCGGGCTCGACGCCCGCGTTGAGCGTGACATAGGCATAGATGCCCTGGCCCTTCACCTCGTGCGGCATCCCGACAACCGCGGCTTCGGCGACATGCTCGTGCAGCACCAGCGCGCTCTCGACCTCGGCGGTGCCCATACGGTGGCCGGAGACGTTGATGACGTCGTCGACACGCCCGGTGATCCACCAATAGCCGTCGGCATCGCGCCGCGCGCCGTCGCCGGTGGTGTAGACGCCCGGGAAGGTCCGGAAATAGGTGTCGAAGAAGCGCTGCTCGTCGCCCCACACGCCGCGCATCTGCCCGGGCCAAGAGCGCGCGATGACGAGATTGCCCTCGGCCTCGCCGTGCAGCTCCTTGCCCTCGCCGTCGAGCAGCTTGGGCTCGATCCCGAAGAAGGGCAGCGTCGCCGATCCCGGCTTGAGCGGGGTGGACGGGAAGGGCGTGATCATGTGGCCGCCGGTCTCGGTCTGCCACCACGTGTCCACAATCGGACAGCGCCCCTCGCCGACGATATCGTGATACCAGCGCCAGGCTTCGGGATTGATCGGTTCGCCGACGGTGCCGAGCGACCGGAGCGACGCGCGGCTGGTCGCCGTGACGAAGTCGTCGCCCTCCTTCATCAGCGCGCGCAACGCGGTCGGGGCGGTGTAAAGCGTCGCAACCTGGTGGCGGTCGACCACCTCCCAGATCCGCGACGCGGTCGGCCAGTTCGGGATCCCCTCGTAGATCAATGTCGTCGCGCCGTTGGCCAGCGGCCCGTAGACGATATAGCTGTGCCCGGTCACCCAACCGACGTCGGCGGCGCACCAGAATATCTCGGGCGCGCGATAGTCGAAGACGGTCTGGTGGGTGAGCGCGGCCCACAGCAGATAGCCCGCGCTGGTATGGACGACACCCTTGGGCTTGCCCGTCGAACCCGACGTGTAGAGCACGAACAGGGGATCCTCGGCGGCCATCGCCTCGGGCGGGCAGTCGGCGGAGACCTCGGCTGCGGCGTCGTGGTACCAGACGTCGCGCCCCGGGGTCATCGCGACCTCGCCACCCGTCGCGCGCACGACGAGCACGGTCTCGATGCGGGCGGTGATCGTCGCCGCTTCGTCGACGCACGCCTTGAGCGCGATGCGCTTGCCGCCGCGCCGGCCCTCGTCCGCGGTGACGACGATGCGGCTGCCGCAATCCTCGACGCGTCCGGCGAGCGCGTCGGCGGAGAAGCCGCCGAACACCACCGAGTGCACCGCGCCGATCCGTGCGCAGGCGAGCAGCGCGATCGCCGCCTCGGGGATCATCGGCATATAGATGGTGATGCGATCGCCCTTGGCGGCGCCCAGCGCCTTGAGCACGTTCGCGAAGCGGCAGACTTCGCCGTGCAGTTCGGCGTAGGTCAGTCGCCGCGGCTGCTCGTCGGGCTGGTCCGGCTCCCACAGGATCGCGACCTGGTCGCCGCGCTCCTTCAGGTGCCGATCGAGGCAGTTGGCCGAGACATTGAGCATGCCGTCCTCGAACCAGCGAACGTGGAAATCGTCCGCAGCGAAGCTCCAGTCGCCGGCCTTGGTGGGGGCGGCGATCCAGTCGAGGCGCTGCGCCTGCTCCAGCCAGAAGGCGTCGGGATCGTCGAGCGACCGGCGCTGCATCGCGGCGCGCGTGTCCGCGTCGATCGGCTTCGTCTCGGGCATCGCCGCATCTCTCCTGCTGGTGCTGCGCCGGCTTGTGATCGCGCCGACCCCGGCTTGCAAGAGCCCGATTGCGTCGGCCACGCGCGGCTAGCGCGTTGCGCGGGACGGTTGCCATGCTATCGCCGTCTTAAGGGGACTGCGGAAAGGATTTTCGTGCGCGCGCAATATGGCCTGCTTGTTTCGCTGCTCGTCGCGGGCACGTCCGCATCGGCGCAGCCGCTCCACCAATATGCCGACCTGGCGCTGGCGCCCGCCGGCGACCGCGTGGCCAGCGTCGAGAGCGCGGCGGAGCCGGACGCGCCGCAGATCGCGCCGGGCGTCATCGTCGTCCGCGCAGCCGGCGACGGTCACGTCTTGGCGACGCTCGATCCGTGCCACAGCTGCGGCTATTCCGGGCTGAGCTTCGGTCCGGCCGGCCAGCTGGCCTTCGTCGTCCGCGACAAGGCGGCCGGCACGGCGACGCTGATGGTGCAAACGCCCGGCGCCCGCGCGCCGCGCCGGCTGGCAACGGTACATGGCCTGGCCGCGATGCCGCGCTGGTCCGCCGACGGCACGCGTATCGCGCTGCTCGTCACGATCGGCGCGCGCAAGGAGACCGGGGCGACGCAGGCCGGAATCCGCGAAGTCGGCGAAATCGGGCAGACCGATGACGAACAGCGCATCGCGATCGTGCCGGCTACGGGCGGTGCGCTCAGGATCGTCTCGCCCGCAGACCGGTTCGTGTACGAATATGATTGGCTCCCCGATGGAGGCGGCTTCGTCGCCACCACCGCGCCGGGCAATGGCGATGCCAATTGGTGGGTGGCTACGATCGACGCGATCGATATCGCGACCGGCGGCATGCGAAGGATCGCGCAGCCCGCGACACAGGTCGATTTCCCGCGCGTGTCGCCCGACGGGAGGTCAGTCGCGTTCATCGGCGGGCTGATGAGCGATTACGGATCGGTGGGCGGCGATGTCTGGACGGTGCCGCTCGCCGGTGGCGTAGCGAGCGACATCACGCCGCACTTTAAGGGCAGCTTCACCTCGCTCGCTTGGACGGCGAGCGGATTGCGGGCCACCGCGCTGATCGGATCGCAGGCGGTGATCGTCCCGATCGACCCGGCGAGGGGTGCCGGCACACCGCTCTGGACGGCGGCGGCGAGCCTTTCGGCGGCAGATGCCAAGGTGGCGTTCGCGCGCACCGGCACGATAGCGACGGTTACGCAGGATTTCGACCATGGGCCGGCGATCGTCGTCGGGCCTCCGTCGGCACCGAAACAGATCAGCCATGACAATGACGGCTTCGCACCGATCGTCGCTGCGCGCAGTCTGACATGGCAGAGCGGCGGCAGCGACGTGCAAGGCTGGCTGGTCGCGCCGCGCGGTGCGTATGCGCCATCGGCCCGGGCGCCGATGATCACCGTGGTGCACGGCGGCCCCGCGGCGGCGACGGTGCCGACTTTCATCTGGCAGGGCCCGCTCGCCGGGCTCGTCAAGGCGGGTTATTGGGTGTTCTTCCCCAATCCGCGCGGCAGCTACGGACAGGGCGAGGCGTTTACCGTCGCCAATCGCCGCGATTTCGGCGGCGGCGATCTGAGGGACATTCTCGCCGGTATCGATGCCGCCGAAGCCGCCGCGCCGATCGACGATTCGCGGCTCGGCATGATGGGCGGTTCCTATGGCGGGTTCATGTCGATGTGGGCCAATACGCAGACGCATCGCTTCAAGGCGATCGTCGCGGCGGCGGGGCTATCCGATTGGATCAGCTATTATGGCACGAACGGCATCAACGCCTGGATGATCCCCTATTTCGGCAAGTCGGCCTATGACGATCCGCAGGCCTATTGGGATATCTCGGCGATCCGCACGATCAAGCAGGCGCGCACGCCGACGCTGATCACGGTGGGCGAGCGCGATATCGAAGTGCCACCGAGCCAATCGGTCGAATATTGGAACGGGCTCAAGGCGGCCGGCGTGGCGACCAGCCTGATCATCTATCCCGACGAGGGGCACGGCATTCGCGCGCCCGAGCATGTCGCCGATGCACGTCAGCGTACGATCGCGTGGTTCGACCGCTATCTGAAGGGGCAATGACGATGGTGATCGATCGCTTTCCCATATTGGTCACCGGCGGTGCCGGATATATCGGCAGCCATGCCGTGCTGGCGCTGCTCGACGCGGACTGGCCGGTGATCGTGCTCGACAATCTGGTCACCGGCTTTCGCTGGGCGGTCGACCCCCGCGCGACATTCGTCGAGGGCGACGTCGGCGACGCCGAGACGGTGGCGCGGACATTGGCGACTTTTTCGATCGGCGCGATCATGCATTTCGCCGGCTCCGTGGTCGTGCCCGAATCGGTCGCCGATCCGCTGAAATATTACGGCAACAACACGAGCAACAGTCGAACGCTGTTGGCCGCCGCGGTCGCGGGTGGGGTGCGCCACTTCATCTTCTCGTCGACCGCCGCGACCTACGGCGTGCCCGAGGTCAGCCCGGTGCGCGAAGATACGCCTACCGTGCCGATCAACCCCTATGGCATGTCCAAGCTGATGACCGAGATGATGCTCCGGGATACCGCGGCGGCGCATCCGATCAACTATTGCGCGTTGCGCTATTTCAACGTCGCCGGCGCCGATCCCGACGGCCGAACCGGGCAGGCGACCGAGGGGGCGACGCACCTGATCAAGGTCGCGACCGAGGCGGCGACCGGGAAGCGCGGTCATGTCAGCGTGTTCGGCACCGATTATGATACGCCGGACGGCACCGGCGTGCGCGATTACATCCACGTGTCCGATCTCGCGGCCGCGCATCTTCTCGCGCTCGAGGCGCTGATCGCCGAGCCCACGCGCATCCATACGCTCAATTGCGGCTATGGCCGCGGGTTCTCGGTGCTCGAGGTGCTGTCGGCGGTCGAAGCGGCGAGCGGTGCCGTGATCGAGCGCCGATTGGAGCCGCGGCGTGCGGGTGATCCCGACGCGCTGGTCGCGGCCAACGACGCGATCGTCGAAGCGTTCGGCTGGCAGCCGCGCTACGCCCGGCTCGACACGATCGTGACGCACGCGCTCGCGTGGGAACGCGGGCTCGAGCGGCGGCGCGCAGGACAATGACGATTCTCGTCACAGGGGCTGCGGGCTTCATCGGCTCGCATGTCAGCCGCCGGCTGTTGGCGCGCGGCGAGAGCGTGGTCGGGATCGACAATCTCAACGACTATAATCCGGTGGCACTCAAGCGCGACCGTCTGGCGGCGATCGCGAACGGGGCGGCGGGCGCGCGTTTCGTCTTCCACGCGCTCGACTTTTCCGACCATGAGGCGCTCTCCGCGGCATTGGCGACGACCGACATCGACCGGATCGTCCATCTCGGCGCGCAGGCGGGGGTGCGCTATTCGATCACCAATCCGCGCGCCTATGCGGCCTCGAACCTTACCGGCCACCTCAACATTCTCGAACTCGCCCGCGAACGGCAGGCGGCACATCTCGTCTATGCCTCCTCGTCGTCGGTCTACGGCACCAGCCCCGATCTACCGTTCAGCGTCGAGCAGCGCGTCGATTTCCCGATCTCGCTCTATGCCGCGACCAAGAAGGCGGACGAGTTGATGAGCGAAGCCTATGCGCATCTCTACCGGCTGCCGCAGACGGGGCTGCGCTTCTTCACCGTCTATGGCCCGTGGGGGCGCCCCGACATGGCGGTGTGGGGCTTCACCGCGAAGATTCTCGCCGGCGAACCGATCGAGGTATTCAACGGCGGCCGGATGCGCCGCGACTTCACCTTCATCGATGACATCGTCGACGGCATCGTTGCGACGCTCGATCATCCGCCTGCTGATGACGGTGCAGTCAAGCCGGGCGGCAGCCTCGGCCCGCATGCACTCTACAATATCGGCAACAACCGCGCCGAGGAGCTCGAGAAGCTCATCGCGTTGATCGAGCAGGCCTGCGGGCGACAGGCGGTCCGGATCGACAAGCCGATGCAGCCCGGCGACGTGCCGGCCACCTATGCCGACATCTCGGCGATCGAGCGCGACCTCGGATTCCGGCCCTCGACGCCGATCGACGTCGGCATCCCGATCTGGGTGGACTGGTATCGAGACTATATCGCGCGCTAGGCGCTCGCCTTGCCGACGCCGTGATAGCGCAACCCGGCCGCCGCGACGTCTTCGGGCGGATAGATGTTGCGCAGGTCGACGAGCAGCGGCGTCGTCAACAGGCGGGCGATCCGCCCGAGATTGAGCGCGCGGAACGCGTCCCACTCGGTCACGATCACCAGCGCGTCGGCGCCGTCGGCGACCGCATAGGGGTCGTCGAGGAATTCGACCCCGGTCAGCACCAGCTTGGCCTGCTCGATGCCCTCGGGATCGAAGGCGCGCACCTTCGCCCCGGCGTCCTGCAACGTCTGGATCACCGAGATAGCGGGCGAGTCGCGCATGTCGTCGGTATTGGGCTTGAACGTCAGTCCGAGCACGCCGACGGTGCGTCCACGCACCTCGCCGCCCATCGCCTTGATGACCTTTCGTCCCATCGCGCGCTTGCGGGCGTCGTTGGCGGCGATCGTGGCCTCGACGATGCGCAGCGGGGATTCGTAGTCGTCGGCGGTCTTGAGCAGCGCCAGCGTGTCCTTGGGGAAGCAGGACCCGCCATAGCCGGGGCCTGCATGGAGGAATTTGCGGCCGATGCGATTGTCCATCCCGATCCCGCGCGACACCTCCTGGACGTCGGCGCCGACCGCCTCGCAGAGATCGGCGATCTCGTTGATGAAGGTGATCTTGGTCGCCAGGAACGCATTGGCGGCATATTTGATCAGCTCGGCGGTGCGACGGCCGGTGAACAGGATCGGCGAGGACTGGTTGAGCGACAAAGGCCGATAGATTGCGCGCAGCACGCCGCGGATCGATTCATCGTCGGTACCGATCACGACGCGGTCGGGGCGCTTGAAGTCGTCGATCGCCGCGCCTTCGCGCAGGAATTCGGGGTTGGAGGCGACGCTGATATTCTTGTCCGGCGCGACCTCGGCGACGATCCGCTCGACCTCGTCGCCGGTGCCGACGGGAACGGTCGACTTGGTGATCAGCACCGCGGGACCATCGAGCGCGGCGGCGACCTCGCGCACCGCGGCGAAGACATAGCTGAGGTCGGCATGGCCATCGCCGCGCCTGGACGGGGTTCCGACCGCGATGAACACCGCTTCCGCTCCCTTCACGCCGGATGCGAGATCGGTGGTGAAGGACAGCCTTCCGGCTTTGGCGTTGGCGGCGACGAGCGCATCGAGGCCGGGCTCGAAGATCGGCATCACACCCCGTTCCAGGGCCGCGATCTTGGCCGGATCCTTGTCGACGCAGATCACCTCATGGCCGAAATCGGAAAAGCAGGCACCCGATACCAGCCCGACATAGCCCGTTCCGATCATCGTGATGCGCATCATTGGACCCCGCGGCTGTTTCCCCCGCGCTGCTAGCGCAATATCGGCGAGGCGCAAGGCGTTGCTGTGCTATCGCGCGCACCGCCTAGGCGCGTGGCCGGCTTCGCGCACGGAGCGCCGCAACGGTGATCGCCGCTCCCAGCGTGGCACCATAGACCGTCTTGTAGATCAGCGCCGCCCGCAGCGTCCAACCCGACCCCGGCAGAAGCAGCCAATGCAGCGCGCCCCCGATTGCGGTCGCGATGATCGCGCAGCCGAAGGCGTCGATGGCGACGCGTCGCCTGGCGCATTCCAGCGCGAAACGCCGACGCGCGATCAGCATGGGCACCAGGCTCGCCATCAGGCTGATCATGAAGGTCTGCGGCACCGCATCGACCGCCAGGCTGTACGGGCCATGCGTCGGAACAGAGGGCCGGCCGCCGAACACCAGCAACGCAAAGACAATGCTGAGTACCGCGTTGATCGCGGCGCTCACCGCGGCCTCATGGAGATAATAGCGCAATCCGAAGCTGCGGGTCGCTTGGCTGCCGTCCGTCACTCGACAGGCTCGAGCAACGCGATCGGTCCGATCAGACCCGACGCGCGCAACGGCGCATCCGCGCGATAGGTCGGCAATGGCGTCCAGCTGATCTTATGCGCATCGGGCTGTGCGTCGCCGATCAGACGATTCACCCAGAGATTGGCGACGCTGATGACCAGCCGGTTCTGCCCGACATGCGCGGCGGCCGCGATGTCGACGCGGTAGGGCGCGTGCCAGGCGGTACCGACGCGTATGCCGTTGACGCGCACTTCAGCGATATCGCCGACCTTGCCGAGATCGAGCAGCAGGCTGCGGCCCGGCGCCTTGGCGAGCGTGAAGCTGTTCGAATAGGTGGCAATCCCGGAAAAATACCGGATGCCCGGTGTACCGCTCTCGTTGAGGGGGCGAAGCGACGGTTGCGAGACCGACGCGGGCGCGCCACGATCGGGCTGGAAGCGCACGGTCCATGGCGTGGCGATTGGCGGCAATTCTCGCCATGTCGGCTTCGCCACGGTCGCGGACTGCACGCGCGTGGTCTTTCTGAAGACTACGAAGACGGATTCTTCGGCTGCGAGATCGAGCGGCACGATCGTCTGCCCATTCTCGAACCTGTACGAAATCGGCTCGGCGGTACCGCTGTCGGCATGCCAGAGTTCGGGCTGCCTGCCGGAGACGCGGAAGCGGGCCTCGACCCGTGTCTGGCGGTTGGCGCGATTGTCGACGAAATACAGGTCACCGTCCGCAAGCCTACGGTGCAGCGTCAGGATGTCGTCATCCGCTTCCGGCGAGGCATAGACGAAATCGGGGGCGATCCCCAATGAGGCGAGCGCGCGTTCGACATCATGCCCGGCGATGACGCGGCCCTTGCCGATCGGCGTCACGGGCTTGCCGCTCCACAGCATGCGGGTCAGCCGTGCGAACGCCGCAGGATCGTCGGCAAGACTGGGCGAGCTTTCCGGTGGTTCGCCGACGATCACCGCTCCGGCCTGCGCGAGTGCGGCAATGCGGCGCAGCGTCGGCAAGGTCATCCGGCGGCTCGAGCCGCCGAGGTAGAGGATACGGTATCGCGCCCCGGTCGGTGCCACGAGGTCGCCATTCTCGACGGTCAGCTTGTTCGACAACACGTCGGGATTGACGAAATCATAGCCATAATGGGTAGGCGCATCGCCGATCGGGCGGTCGCCATAGAGCGACGTCAGCGGCGCCTCCTCGCCGTAGAAATAGGCCACGTCGGCATAGTAGCGCCCCTGCTGGAGCAGATAGCCGCTGCGCGCGAGATATTCGACCCACGGCCCCGCCATCTCGGCCCAGGTCTCGTGGCGGTTGAAATACTGCCCGAAGATAGCGAGCGAGAGGCCCGGCAGCTTGTCGTCGGTCGGCTGGTGGACCGAGGTGTGGACGACAGGCCGGTTGACGCCCAGCGCGAATTCGAGGTCGGCGATGCGCTTGAGATCCGACGGCGCATATGCCCATGGCGAGAAGGCCGAGGTGAAGGATTCGGCCGCGACGATATTCTGCCCATAGATGTGCGCCACCGATGCCGCGCCCTTGATGTCGGCGAGCAATGTCGGGCGCGGTGTCCCACCGCGATTATAGGCCCACATCGCCGCCATCGGGACATCGGTGTGGCTGCGCATCGCCATGTCGTCGCCGAGCGAGGGACGGAGGCTTTCGAGCGCCTCGCCGTACAGCGTCAAGCCATGCGCGTGCGCCGTCTTGGCGATCTCGCCATAATGCTCGCTCGCGATCAGCTCGGCGAGTGTCCGGCGATAGTCGTACAGGAACGCGTCGGACTGCGCGCGCGAGCCGATGATCGTGCCGGTCAGCGCGGGCAGCCAGGGGGTTGGGTCATAGCCGCGCAGCCGCTGGAATTGCGCGATCATCTTCGGCGTCCAGTTGGCGGCGCCCACCTCGATGCTGTCCGTCACCATCGCGCGCACGCCGTGCGTCCCGATCAGGCCCGGGCCGGCGGCGTCGCGATAGGTGCCGAGATAGGTTTCCAGATACTCGTGCACCGCCGCACGATCGAACTTGTCGACCTCGAGCCCGGTCGCCTCGGGCGTCGCCGGATGGTTGGTGGTGCCGAGCAGCGAGGCGCCGAGGCGGAGGATCCGCCAGCGCCCCGGCGGCGGTGTCCAGTCGAGCGTACCGTCGGGCCGCATGTGGCGGCTGATGTCGATCACGCGGCCCGGCGCGACGCCTGCGTCGTCCCCCGCGGTGGTGGCGAGCGCATAGTAATCGCGCGCGATCGCGAAGCCGGCCTTCTGCTCGAAGCGGTCGACCCTGGGGGCGGACTCCAGGCGCAGCTCGGCGAGCTTGACCGTCGTCGTGGCGGGGCCAGTCGGAAAGATACCGCCGACGATCGCGCCCGGTGCGCCGTCGCCGAGCCCTGGAGCACCGGCCGGTGGACTTGGCTCGAGCAGCAGTCGGAACCGCCGGGCGGTGACCGGCGCGAACGCGACGGTGGTCGGCGCTTCGGCGAGCGGCAGCGTTGCGATGCGTCGCCATCCGGTCGCGTCTTCCGCCTCGAGCACCGGCAGGATCGTCGCATCGACGAACATCGATTTTGCGCCCGGAATGGCGATGGTCGCCGAGCGGATTGTCTGGGGTGCGGCATAGTCGATCGCGACCATCCCGGGCTTTGCCGCGGTGCCCTGCTCGATCGCGATCCCGCCGGCGAGATCGTGGCCGTCGACGAGCGTGCCATCGAGCAGCTTGCCGTCCGCCGTCATCCGCGCCGGCGGCAATGGCGCGGGGTCGGCGAGGGGATAGGCCAGCACAACCGCATCGGCATAATAGGTCGGGGGCACGATCGGCTTGCCGCCGAACGCGGCGAGCGGATCGTCAAACGGTGCGGTAAGGAACGGGCCGGTGGTGACCGGAGGCGACGCGAGCCTGCCGACGAAATGCCGTCCCCCGACAATCTCGGTTTCGCTCCAAACCAGCTTCTTGAGCCCGTCCTTGGGCGCCACCCACGGGCCGCCCGTCTCGCTCCAGCCGGGCGAAGAGGCAATGCCGAGCTCGAGGCCGAGATGGTCCGCGTCCGCGGCGGCGGTACGAAAGGCGTCCTTCCATTCGGGACTCATATAGGCGAGGCGCCGGTCAACGATCTGCGGCGTCGCCATTGCCGCATCGAAGGTCTGCGCGCCGCCGATTCCGATCCGGCTCATCCAGGCGAGGTCTTTGGCGATGCCGTCCTTGGTGATGTTGCCGTTCATCCAATGCCACCAGACGCGCGGCCGGGCGCTTTGCGGCGGCGTGGCGAAGCCGTCGGCGAGCGGATCGGCTGCGCCCGCGCATGCCCCGGTCGAGGCAAGGAGGAGCGCGGCGAGCCAGCGGATCACCGAGCACCGCCCGCGCGCAGCAGGCCGTTGCTGGCGAGCCATAATCTGAACTCGTCCATCAGCAGCACCGTCGTGGTGCCCGGCCGCCCCATTCCGAAGCCGTGATCGCCATGCTCATAGGCGTGGAGCTCGGCGGGGCGTCCCGCTTTTTGCCAGGCCTGCACGATGCCGAAGCCCTGGCGGCCGAAAAGCGGATCGTCCAGCGCGAGCGCAGCGAACATCGGCGGCGCGCCGGCCGGGACGTCCACGGCCACCATCGGCCCGTAGATATAACCGAGGAAGGCGGGCCGCGCCGCGGGCTCGCCGGTCAGTACCGATTGCAGCGCGGTCATGGCGCCGGCCGAAAATCCGATGATGCCGACGCGCTTCGGGTCGACATGCCATTTCGAGGCGCCGTCACGCACAAGCCGAAGTGCCTGTAACGCATCCGTTGCGGCATAATCGTCGCGGATGTCGGCCGTGCCGCCCGACCGGATCGCGGCGCCCATGATGCGACCGACCGTCGCCATGAAGTCGCGGTCGTTCGCCGGGGTGGGATTGAGCCGGTATTTGAGGACGAACGCGGCGATGCCGTGCGCCGCCAGCCAATGCGCCACATCGAAGCCCTCGGAATCCATCGATAGCGACAGGAAGGCGCCGCCCGGTGCGACGACGACGGCGGCGCCCGTGGCGTTGGTCGGATCGGGCAGCACCGGCGTGATCGTCGGATAGGAGACATTGCGCGCGATGCGTGCATCCATGTGCTGCGTACCGATATCCGCAACCAGTCGCCCCCAGCGCTCAGGCACCGAAGGCGGTGGCAGCGTCGAACGCGGCCAGAGCTCGAGCGCGGCCGGATCGGCTGGGCGGGCGATCGGCAGCAGCTTGAAATCGGGCATCTGCGCAGGGAGCGCGGCGGGGAGCATGAGCGCGATCGCGGCGGCCAGCGTCTTCAACGTCAGCGCCCGGCTCACAGGCTGTTGCCCCGCGCGATAGCACCGTAGATGCCGGCGCTGGGTTTCGGTGTCCGCTTGAAGCTCGTCCGATCCACCGAGCACAGGCCGAGCTTGCCCTTGAACCCCGAGATCCACTCGAAATTGTCGATCAGCGACCAGTGGACATAGCCCTTGACCGGTATGCCGTCGTCCATCGCCTTGCGCAGCTCGGCGAGCGCGGCGGGGATCAGCGCGGCGCGGATGCGATCGTCGTCGGTGCCGACGCCATGCTCGGTCACCAGGATCGGCACCCCGGTCGCGGCATGCGCGTAGCGGACCGCATTGGCGAGCGACGGCGCATAGACCTCGCCCCCCATCGCATTGAGCGTCGCGCCCTTGGGCGGCGGCAGACGCCCGTCGGCACCCCACAGCACGCGTTCGTAATTCTGCACCCCGAGGAAATCGTCGCCCTTCACCGCGTCGAGCCATATGCCGTACAGCTCGCGACGCATCGCGTCGCGCTTGCTGCCGGGGCCGATCGGCTGATCGTCGAACATCGAGAGGCTGACGCCGACGGGAAGATCGGGGCGGACGGATTTGATCGCCTCGCGTCCCGCCTTGTGGCCGGCAACGAGGTTATGGGTTACCGCGTCGATGTCCTCGGGATTGACCGCGTTGCCGGCGGAGAAGGCGGTTGTGACGCACGCGCGCGCCGCCGCCGCCAGCATGGCGCGCTGCCCCGCGACGAACTGCGGGGGCAGCACATAATTGAGGATACGCATGATGTTGGGTTCGTTGAGCGTCGTCGCATAGCCGATGCCGGAGGCCAGGTGACGCGCGGCGCGATCGCAGAAGCGCGCGAATAGCATCGCCGAATCGGCGGCAACCCATCCGCCGCGCGCGGCAAACCAGCGCGGTGTCGTGTAGTGATTGAAGGTCACGATCGGGGTGAGGCCGCGTGCGCGGCACCCCTCGACGATGCGCTTGTAGTGATCGAGCATCGCGATCGACCAGAGCCCCTGCTCGGGCTCGATCCGTGGCCATTCGAGGCTGAACCTGTAGCTGTCGAGCCCCAGCCGCTTCACCAGATCGAGATCGGTCTGCCACAGCTCGAAACTATTGTCGGCGTCGCCGGACGGTTCGCTAAAGATCGTCGGCTTCACATTCTCGAGCAGCCAGACGTCGGCATTGACATTATTGCCCTCGACCTGGTGCCCAGCGGTCGCCGCACCCCATAGGAAGCCCTTGGGGAAGGAGCGGCGCATGGGCACAGCACCGGCGGCGCTGGTCGCGGCGAGCGCGCCTGCGGTTGCGATCAGCGTTCGGCGATCGATCATCTCATTCTCCTGGAAAAGCGATCAGCGCTGGTCGCGGATGAAGGCGATCACCTCGTCCGCCAGTCGCGTGTCGGCCCCGCCGAGGTGGCATGCGAGGCTGAAATGATTGTGGCCCGAGACGATCATCGCACGCGGCATGGTGTCATGCTCGAGCATCGCGTGGAGGAGGCCGAGCGTCTCCGCCTGGAAACGAGGCGGGTCATATTGCGCGCAGACCACGAACAGCGGGATCGACGCGCCAATCACCGCATCGCGCGGCATCCGCTCGTCATAGCAGCCGTGGGCGCCGTAATAGAGCGTGTCACGCTCGTCGAGCGGGGTGAAACCGTACAGCCCCGACAGCAGCACCGCGGCCTGCGCGCCACCCGCCTGTCCGTCGAGCTTGAGCAAGGTCGCGATATGTACCGCACCCGCCGACGTCCCCATCAATATGATCCGATCGGGGTCGCCGCCATGGTCCGCGATATGCGCCCTCAGCCACTGCACCGCGAGACCGACATCCTCGCCGCCCGAGGGCCATTGCGCATCGGGGACGAGCCGATATTCCATCACCGCGCCGATCATGCCGTTGCGCGCCGCCCACCGACCGACATGCGCGTTGAACGGATGGTTCGGCGCGCGCTTCTCGCCGCGCACGAAGCCGCCGCCGTGGACCCAAAGCAGCACCGGCGCCGGCGCCGCGGGCTGCGCCGGCCGATAGAGATCGAGCGTCTGGCGGGGGTGGGTGCCGTAGGGGATGTCGGCATTAGCCGGCATCCCCGCCATCGCATCCTGCTCGGGGCCAAACAGCGCCTGGACCGACCGCAGCACATCCGGCCCGAGCGCCTGGCCCATCGCGGCGATCGCCTGGCGTAACTCGCGCGGCTGCGTTCCCATGCTACGGCCTGCCCCTGCGCTGCGTCAGAATTTGGCGTCGAGGCTCAACCCGACCTGGCGGAAGGACTGCGGGCCGTAGATCGCACCGATATTGGCGGCACCATTATAGGGAAAGGCGCTCTGGTACAGCGACGGCTCATGCACGTTGAACAGATTTCGCACGAACAGCGCGACCTGATAGCGGTCGTCTGCGGTTGCCGCACCGATCCGCCCACCGACCAGCCAGTGCGCACGGAAGGTCGTGTCCTGCAACGAATTGGCCTCGTAGCGGATGCGCGACTTCCAGACCGCGTCCGCGGCGACGAAGCCCTTGAAGCCGTCGCCGATCGGCTGGTCATATTGGCCCGAGAAGGTGAACTTATATTTGGGTGCATAGGCAAGCTGGCTGCCGCCGATGTTGGTGCCGTCGGTCCCCAGGAAGCCCTTGGGGTAGGTCGCCTTGGCGAAGATGAAGCCCGTATTGACCGACAGGCCCTGGAACACGCGCCCGAACAGGTTGATCTCGGCGCCCCGCGTCTTCACGCCGCTGATATTGGTCTGCACGCACGAGATGACCGAGGTCGCGTCGACAGTACACTGCTGCGCCTGGAAGTTCTTGATCTTCTCGTAGAAGGCATTGATGTCGGCGACCCATCCGCCGAACAGCGTCGTCTTGAGGCCCGCCTCATAGGCCGTCGGGACCTCGGGCAGCACGACATAGGGGGTGGCCGGTGCGGACGGCAGCGCGATCTGGCCGCCCTTGAAGCCGCGCGAGGCGGTCGCATAGATCATCGTCCTGGGCGCGACGTCATATTGCGCGCCGGCACGGTACGAGATCTTGTCGCTGTTGAGCGACTGATGCTGCACAGGATCGGCGGGGATATCGTAATTATACTGGTCGAGCGCCAGCTTGGCGGCGGTGTAGCGGCCGCCCGCGATCAGACGGAATTTGGGCGCGATGTGGAACGTGCCCTGGCCGTAGATGGCCATCGATTCGTCGAGGATCGAGTCGTAGGCGCCGAGCGACTGCACGACCGGGATATAGACGCCGGGGAAGGGAGTAAGCGCCACGGTGAGCGTCTCGGGGGTGCGGGTCGCGCGCTGGTGCGACAGGAACACGCCAGCCGTATATTCGAAGAACTGGTTGGCCGGCGAGCTGATCCGGAATTCCTGCGTGAACAGGCGCAGATTGCGGTGGACGTCCCCGTTATTGACCTGCAACTCGAGCGGATCGGCGCGGAACACGTCCCCGGCCGCGCCGGCGCCGCGCTCCTTGCTGCCGCGATAGGCCGTGATCGACGAGACGGTGAACGGGTCGGCCGCATAATCGATCTGTACCGAGCCGCCATAATTGTAGATGCGGCCGCTGACCTGCTCGTTGGTGCAATAATCCTGGTTGCCCTCGCGCGCCGTCACGCCGCAGCTGGCGAGCTGGTTGGCGACGCCCGTGTCCGGGATGGGGAAGGGCGTCGGGAGCGGGAGGATGCCAGGCCCGCTGGCCCTGACGAAGGTGAAGAAGTCGCCGCCGCCATTGTAGCTGCTCTTGGCATAATCGCCGATCACATTGACCGTCAGGCGATCGGTCGGCTTCCACAGCAGCCGGGCGCGGCCGCTATAATGATCATTGGCGTTATATTTGCCGGTCAGCGCGTTGCGATCGACGCCCTGGCGAAGATTGGCGGTGCCCGCGACGCGGATCGCGGCATTGGTGCTCAGCGGAATATTGACGACGCCCTGCACGACCTGGTTGCCGAACTTCGAACCGGCGGTCCCCGCGTCGGAAAGCTCGGAGCGGATGCGTGCGGAGAAATGCGTCGGGTCGGGTGCGTTGGTGGTGATGTTGATCACGCCCGCCGAGGTGGTGAGTCCGAACAGCGTGCCCTGCGGTCCTTTCAGCACCTCGACGCGCGAGATGTCGAAGAGATCGGAGATATTGGCGTTGCCCTGGCTCACCTGATCGACGACGACGCCGACCGAGGCGACCGCACCCGCCGAAAATGTCTGCGTACCGATCCCGCGGATCGCGCCGCCGCCGCCGGTATTCTGGCCGGGTGCCGACTGGATTTCGAGCGATGGCGCGATCCGGTTGAGATCGTTGAACGTGTTGACCTGCTGCCGCTCAAGCTGCGCTTGGGTCGCGACCGTGATCGAGATCGGCACCTTGGTGACAAGCTCGGCACGGCGCTGTGCGGTGACCACGATCTCCGAGGTCGCGCTCGCCGCGGCGGGCGCGCCGGCGCCCTGGTCGGTGGCATCGGCCGGCGTCGATTGTGCGTGCGCGGTCGCGCCGATGGCGGCGAGGCTCGCGCCGATCAAAAGACGGGTTGCAGGTGCGAAATTCATGATGTCCCCTCCCGTGCCATCGGCTTTTTGCCGCGGCATTCTCCGTGTCCGGGCTGATACCCGGGCGATTGGTGGACAGGTGAGGAGCGGGCTTATCCGTTCCTGCCTGACCGATTATTGTCGAACCGTGATCCTCTACCGAAAGGATCGCGTCAAATAATGAGTTTTGCTAAGATCATCAGCGCAACTTATATTGCTCTGCTGCTCAATCCTCGGCCTTGATGCGCGATCGCAGCAGGCCGACCCCTGCGATCTCGACTTCGACGATGTCGCCGGCCTTCATCCACAGCGGCGGCTGGCGCTTCGCACCCACACCGCCGGGCGTGCCCGTTGCGATCACGTCGCCCGGGTTGAGCGGGGTGAAGGCCGAGATGTAGGCGATGATCTTGGCGATCGGGAAGATCATGTCCGCGACAGGCGCATGTTGCACCTGCTCGCCGTTGAGCCGTGTCGTCACCGTGACTGCGGCAAGATCCTCGATCTCGTCAGGCGTGACGAGCTCGGGTCCGAACGGCGCGGTCGCGGGGAAGTTCTTTCCCGGGGTGAATTGGCTGGTATGCCATTGCCAGTCCCGGATCGAAGCATCGTTGAAGCAGGCAAAGCCCGCGATATGGGCCATCGCGTCCGCTTCGGCGATATTGCGCCCGGCCTTGCCGATCACGATCGCGAGTTCGCCTTCGAAATCGAGCGAGTCCGAGACGGCGGGTTTGCGGATCGCATCGTCCGCGCCGATCAGCGTATCGGCGAAGCGCGTGAATATCGAGGGGTTGTCGACCTTGGCGCGGCCTGTCTCCTGGCGGTGCGTTTCGTAATTGTGGCCGACGCACAGGATCTTTGCGGGATTGGGGATGACGGGTAGCAGCGTCAGCGTCGAAAGCGGAAGATGCGTGTCGGCCTGAAGTTCGGCGAGCGTGCCCGCGGCAAGCGCGGACTTCAGATCGTCGGGCGCCCCGTGACGCGCGCCGAGATCGGCGACGCTGTCGCCGACGACACGGCCGTAGGAGGTGCGCCCGTGGTGAGCGAAGCTGATGTAACGCATGATGGATCCTTTTTTCAGGCCGCGCCGGGCGCCCAGTCGCGGAAGCGGAAGCGCTTTTCGGCTTCGGTGATGGCCGTCACGTCCTTTGCCGAGACGCCCCATTGGTCGATCCGGTTTTCGGGCCATGTCCAATCGTCGGGAGACCCCGTCCGATAGTCGTCCTCGACGAGATTGGTCGCCGTCGAGAATTCGATCACCGCGCCGAACGGCGCTATGAAATAGGCAAACACATTGTCGCCCGGGCCATGGCGGCCCGGTCCCCATACGGGCGCCGTGCCGGCGTCGCGCATCCGGCCGATTCCCCGCATCACGCCGTCGATGTCGGACATCTCGAACGCGACGTGGTTGAGCGAGGAATAGCCTGCGCGCGCAAAGGCGATCGAATGGTGCGAGCGGTTGCAGCGGACGAACACCATGCCCTTGGTGCGATCGGAGACGGTGAAGCCGAGCACCTCCTCGGCGAAGCGCGCCGATGCCTCCGCGTCGGTGGAACTGAGCACGACGTGGGTAAGCTTGAACGGCAGATCCCGGCCTTCGATCGCCAGGCTGTCGGCGGCGTCTGCGAGAAATCGAAATATCTCGCCCTCGGGGAGCTGAACTTCGATTCCGTGACCGCCGCCGGGATCGTCGCTGGAGACCGCACGGAAAGGCGCGCGCCCCTCGCAGCGCGCCGC
Source organism: uncultured Sphingomonadaceae bacterium (assembly GCA_903871605.1). GTDB lineage: Bacteria > Pseudomonadota > Alphaproteobacteria > Sphingomonadales > Sphingomonadaceae > Solisphingomonas. Next base: position 21,843 of record CAIQHF010000022.1, on the reverse strand, counting down.
GAGCGAGGCCAGTTCTTGCGCGTCGCAGAGGAAGGTGACCGATCGGACCTTCTCGGTCTCGGCCTCGAACAGCCCGACGAGATAGGGCAGCGGGCTCGAACCGCGAAGATAGATGGCGCCGCGGCATCGTTCGCCGTCGGCGAGCCCCCAGATCCGCGTGAGGAAGTCCGCTGCGGCGTCGATGCGCGGAAGCTCGATTTCAATGCTGCGTAGCTTCATCGTCCGTCTCCGATCATCCGGCCGGTTGCGCGATCAGGCCGGCCGCGGCGATCCCGGCCAGCGCCGAAGCCTCGTCGCAATCGCCGGTATCGCCGCTGATGCCGACCGCACCGATCAGCGTTCCGTCCGCATCGCGGATCAAAACACCGCCTGGCGACGGGACCACCTCTCCGGTCATCGCCATCAATGCCGTGTAGAAGAGCGGACCCTTTTGCGCGCGCGCGGCGAGTTCGCGCGTGCCATAGCCCATGCCGAGCGCGCCGGTCGCCTTGCCCGTCGCGATCTGGCCGCGGAACAGGCTCGCGCCGTCCTGCCGTTTCATCGCGACCATGTGAGCGCCTGCGTCGAGGACGACGACCGCCAGCGGTGCATGGCCCGCGCTGCGCGCGTGGGCGAGTGCACCCTCGATGATCGTGTCGGCGCAAGAAAGCGTGATCCCGGCCATTGTCTATCCCTCGGCACCGATGGCGGTTCGCAGGCAAAGATGCGTCGACAGCCGCTCGATCGCCGTGATCAGCGCGGGCATGTCGGCGGGCGCGGCATAGGTGTAGAAATCGGGGCGGACGATCGCCGCGATCGCGCCGTGGCGCTCGAACCATGCCTCGAGATGGCCCTCTTCATCCAAGATATCGGCGTCATCCGAGATATCGGGGCCGACCGCGAATGTCCTGCCCCCGATCATGTCCCAGACGTGGCGCGCGTTCGTGCCGACAGCGGGCAGGACTCCGCGCGTGAGCATGACCCAGCCGCCGCCGGTCGCGACGTCGAGCGGCGCGGAGATTCCGAGCGCGGTCGTGACACGCGGCTGGATGAAGCGCTCCCCGGCATCGCCTTCGACTATGCCTGCCGCGATCGCCGGGATCAGATCCGCTGCGGTGCGCGGGCCGCTTTGCGTCCGCAAGTTCGCATCGCGGGCCGCCGCAAGGTCAGGATCGAGCTCGCAAATGTAGCGCCCGGCATCGACGGCTGCCCCGATCACGCCGCGGACATGCGGATCGCGTTCGAGTTGATAGGTGTCGAGCACGTCGTCCTCCGCCTTGCCCTGAACGACGAGCGCAAGCTTCCAGACCAGATTGGCAACGTCGCGCAGGCCATGACACATCCCCTGTCCGAAAAAGGGTGGGGTCTGATGCGCGGCGTCGCCGGCCAGGAACGCGCGCTGCTGCCGCCACCGTTCCGCGACCAGCCCGTGGAAACGGTAGGTCGCGGCGCGCACGATGCGGTGTGCGACGCCTTCGACCCACGGCGCAACCAGCCCGTCGACGATCTCGGGCGCCATCATCGCCTCATCGACCTCGCCGGGGAGCAGCATGAACTCCCAGCGACGGTGATTGCCGCGTCCGGGCACCACCGTCGTCGGGCGACCGGGATCGCACAGCATCACCGACAGCCGTTGGAGGTCGGCGCCCTCGGGGACCCCCTTGAAACCGGGAAAGCAGATCGGACCGTCCACCTCGGCATCGACGACCAGCCAGGGTTCCTCGAAGCCGAGGTCGTCGAGCGGGATGTCGAGCGACTTTCGTACCGTGCTGCGCGCGCCGTCGCATCCGATGACATAGCGCGCGGAAATGGTCTCGCCGCCGGAGAGCGACAGCGTGACGTCCCGATCGGCGGGGGTGACCGCGACGACCGTCTCGCCGGAACGCAGCGTCACCGCCGGGAAACGGCCGATCCCGTCGCGAAGCGCCGCTTCCAGCTCGGGCTGATAGAAGAAATAGTCGTTGGAGAAGCCGAACGGGCGAGAAGTCCCCGGTGAACTCAGGAACCGGATGACGCCGCCGTCCGCCCCGATATGGACATGGCCGTCGGTCGCGAACATCAGCGGCGTCATGACGTCGAGCAGGCCGACATCGGCGAACAGGCGCATCATCTCGTGATCGAGATGCACGGCACGCGGCAGCGGATAGGCATCCGCCTCGCGCTCGAGCACCACCGTGCGTAGCCCGTGCCGGCCGCAAAGATTGGCCGCATAGGCGCCGACCGGGCCGCACCCGACGATCGCGATGTCATAGGAAGCTGTCACGAGTCTGTTCCGCGCCTCGAGTGAACGGCCAAGCCTGCTGCGCAGATCATGCCGCGTGCGCGATCGGCTGCGGCGCCTTATGAAAAAGGCCGCGCTGCATGATCATCCGAAGGTTTCGCTTGTCGACGAGCGAGCGCACGTCGACGGTCGGATCGCCCTCTACGACGAGCAGGTCGGCAAGGTAGCCCTGCCGGATCAGCCCGAGCTCTTGCCCCAAGCCCATAATCTGTCCGCCGAGCATCGTCGCGGCAGACAGCGCCTCGGCCGGCGTATAGCCGTAGAGATCGACGAAATGCTGGAGGTCGCGCGCGTTCGTCCCGTTGGGATTGAACGGGAAGCCATAGTCGCCGCCGGGGAGCACGCGCACGCCGCGCCTGTGCAACTCGGGAATCAGCCGTTGCGTGTTCTCGACGACGGGCTTGGCCATCTCCTTCATCGAACGCATGTCGATATGCGGCGGCGGCGAGGCCTCGAGCGTCGCCACGATCACGCCGATCGCCGGCGCGACGAAGATCCGGTCCTTCTGCGCCTCGAGCATGTCCAGCGCTTCCTCGTCGGCGTAGGAGCAGTGATAGAGAACGTCGACGCCGCAGCGGAGCGCCATCTTCACGGCCTCGGCGGCCTGCGTGTGCGCGGCCACCTTGAGGCCGTGGAGGCGCGCCTCGTCGCAGGCGGCATCGACCTCGGCCTCGTCGTAGAGGATATGCTGCGAGCTGCCGGGCAGAAGCGCGTCCTCACCCGACAGCACCAGCTTCACCGTGTCGATGCCGATCTCGGCGCAATGCCGGACAAAGCCACGCATCGCCTCGGGGCCGCGGCCCCTCGATAGTTTCTTGCCGGTCTCGATGCCGTCGGCCCCCTCGGGGCTGCGTTCGATCGTCGAGGCCTTGAGGCGTGGTCCGGGCAATCCGCCCGACTTGAATTCGTCGCGCAGCACCACCTCGATGCGCTCGCCCAAGGCGCCCGCCGAAAACGCGCTGGTGAAGCCCTGGTCGAGCAGGATGCGACCGTTGCGCGCAGCGGCCAGCATCATCTCCTCGGGCGGCAGCATGAAGCGGGGCTCGAAGCGCTCGGTCGAGGACGGCCAGGTCAGATGGGCATGCGCCTCGATCAGTCCCGGCATCAGCGTCGCGCCTGCGCAATCGATCACGGTCGCGTCGGCCGCGCCGATCAGCGGCTCGTCGCGCTTGGCAACCTGCGCGATGCGCTCGCCCTCGACGAGGACACGACCGGCGAAGGAGGGGCTGCCGCTGCCGTCGAAGATTTTGACGTGATCGAAAATGGTCCGCTGCATCGGGAGCTCTCCGGGAGAAGCGATTGCGCTCGCTTGCTTGTGGAGGTCTGATGCCGCGTGGCGATGGCCAGCGTCAAATAATGAGAACGGCCAACATCATCATCTTTGCTTATGGATCAGTCGCGGCATCGGACAGGGCGCGGACGAGGCGGTCCGCCAGCGGCATTTGCGCGCGCTCACGCAGCATGCGGACGCCGACCAACCGCGGCGGGGGACCGGCGGCGATCTCGACCTGGCGAAGCAACCCGCTGGCGATGTCGGTCGCGATCACGCGTTGCGGCAGGATGGTGACGCGGTTCGTCTTGCGGATGATCTCCTTGGTCGTCGCGAGCGAATCGCAGCGAACGGCGCGCTGCGGGACAGCGACCCCGGCGTTCAGGAACATCGCCTCGATCTGTCGCTGGAAAGCGCCTCCGACCTCGGGCAGCACCCAATCCAGCTCGATCAGGTCCGAGAGCCTGGCGCGCGGGACGCGATAGACATGGTCGGTCTTCATGACCAGGACGAAGCTGTCGGACAGGATCGCGCGCTCGACAATGTCGTCAGGCACGATGCCGACGCCGACGGTGCCCAGCGCCATGTCGATCCGGAGCGAGCGGAGCATCGGGAATATGTCGGGATCGGCAAGCTCGACGATTCGCAGCGCGAAACGATGCCCCTGTTCCTCCAGCCGGGCGATGCCTGCGGGCAGCAGGCTCATCAGCGCGCCGGGTGTGCCGCCGACGACCAGCGGCCCCTCGATCTCGTTCATGCCGAGCGCAATCTCCTGCGATGCGAGATCGAGCACGGTCTCGATCATCTCCGCGCGCCGCGTGAGGATCCTGCCGGCCTGCGTGGGAACCGCGCCTTGGCGGCCGCGCTCGACCAGTTGCGTGCCGACCGCGCGCTCGAGCTGGGCGATGACCATCGAGACCGCGGGCTGGGACATGGTCAGCTCGCGTGCGGCCGCGCTGAACGAGCCTTCGCGGACGACCGTGAGAAGAACGCGCAGCTGTCGCGGGTCGAATGCCATCCTCGGTGTCTGCATCGGTCGGGGCGGCGGTACAAGCGGGGTCCGGCCCGGAAAGGGGTGGCGGGGCGACCAAGTCGACGGATTGGGTGGGGGGCAACGTTTGATCGGACCTTCAGCGACTCGACGTCGCTAGGAAGAGCGATTGGAATTGCCGCGCCAGCTGGCATATGCGCGCGCGATACTTCGCATGCACGAAAGGCAGCCGATCGGATGAGGCGGAACGACGCCGTGTGAACCGGCGGGCCCGACCGCGCGCCCCCGCCGGACGGTCTTTCCGTGCGTGGACGAGCGGATTGACCCCAGGGAACGAGCGCCGGCCTCGTAATATTCCCGATGGCATGGGTGACCCATCGATCTACCTTGCTTATCGTACGCAACGCCGCTGCCGGCGGCCCGCTGGGGAGGTCTGATGGCGAGCCTTATCTATGTGAGTTGCAGCACGCTCGACTATCCCGCCGGGCGCGATGCGCTCGAGGATATCCGGCTCGTGTCGCTTGCGCGCAACTCTGTGCTCGACATTACGGGCTTGCTGATCGCCACGCCGACCTATTTCGCACAGTTGCTCGAGGGCGATCGTCCGGCGCTCGACGAGCTCATGGACAGCATCGTCCGTGACGGCCGCCACCGCGATGTCATCACCGTCGACCGGCAGCAGGCCGATACGCGCCGCTATCCGCGCTGGAGCATGGCTGGATTCGGGCCAAGCTCGTTCGTCAGCAGGACCATCCATCCGGTTCTCGAGGCCGTTCATCGCGGGGCAGACGCCGGCGATGTCGCCGCGGTGCGCAGCCTTATCCATCGACTGGTGCCCGAAGACAGCGAATCCGTCCCCCGCTTCGTCGCCGGCGATACCGATGCGATGACGCCCCGCCCTGAAGAGTGAACCGCTCTTTCCAGGCAAGCACGACTGAACCTCTGGCTCTGGTCGATTCAAGACGCCACGCGGAAGCTCTCACGATATTGAAGGGGCGTGACATTGAGCCTGCGCTGAAAGGCGCTGCGCATCTGATCCGGGCTGGCGAAGCCACAGTCGAAAGCCACTACCTTGAGCGCTGTATCCGTCGCTTCCAGCAGATTGCGCGCATTATCTATGCGGACGCCCTCGACGAATTCATGCGGCGTCTGGCCAAGCTCCTTCACGAAGAGACGGGCGATGCTACGGGGGCTGACACCAGCGATCTCCGAAAGCCGCTCCACGGGGAGCGCCTCGCTCATATGGCTCATGATATAGGCCTGGACCTTCCCCAACGGGGTCGCAGCATCGTACGACGGTAGCAGGAGCGGACTGAACTGCGATTGACCGCCCTGCCGCTGGGCCACGACGACGAGCGCCTTGGCACAGGCCAGCGAGATGGCGGGGCCATGATCCTCGCAGACGAGAGCCAGGCTGAGGTCGATCCCGGCCGTCACTCCCGCCGACGTGACGAGCCGGTCGTCCCGCGCGTAGATCCTGTCATGCTCGACGCGCGCCATCGGATATCGTGCGGCGAGGTTGGCCGAGCAGAGCCAATGCGTCGTGACCACCTTTCCGTCGAGCAGACCGGCGTGACCAAGAGCAAAAGCGCCGTTGCAGATCGAACCGTAACGCTCGGCCTGCGCACCCCATCGCTGTAGCCAGGCCGACATCGCCTCGTCGGCGGGACTGTCCGGCAAGTCGGGTCCGCCAGCGACCAAAACGGTGTGGAAAATTCTGGACGCCTCGGCGAAGCTGAGATCGGGCATCATCCGCATGCCGTTCGAGGATCGGAGCGGCTCTTTGCCGCGAGCCACGATCTGGCAGCGATAATGATCCCGTTCGGGCAGAAACCCGTTGGCGGCGGCGAACACATCGAGCGGTCCAGCGACGTCGAGTGCCTGGACGCCGTCATGGATCACCATCGCGATATCCCGGTTCGCCATCCGTCTCTCTTCCGTCTTTCGCACGCCGGCTGTCGATCACCGTGATCGCCGCTTTCGCCTCGAAGGCAGCATATCGCACAAGGTTGGCAGTTTTCCCATGTGCGCCGCCGTTGCTGCCACATCGCTGGTCTGCGATTGAAGAGGGGCGGGAAGCGAGGCCCTTCGGACCCAGTCCCCGGCACCCAATACCCAGATGGCGGCATGCCATCGGCACACCCCGTTTTTCGGGTGTGTCGGTGCGCGTCCGCCGAAGGCGGAGACGAACGATGATCCACGACGCACACCACCCGCATGGCCACGACCTGTCTTCGGGCGCGGTCGGCGGCATCTCGATCCCCGACAGCGCACTCTGCCGCGCGATCACCGAATTCGTCCGGGATACCGAGACCGAGCTGCTCTTCAACCATTCCAGCCGGGTCTTCTTCTTCGGCGCAATCGCGGGGCAGCAGCGCGGCCTGACCTTCAACCCCGAGTTGCTCTATGCGGCGACGATGTTCCACGACGTGGGGCTGATGCCGTCCCACAGCAGCACCGACCGTCGCTTCGAGGTCGATGGCGCCGACGCCGCCCGCGACTTTTTGACGGGCCACGGGGTCGATCCCTCGGACATCGAGAAGGTCTGGACGGGGATCGCGCTCCACACCACGCCCGGCGTGCCCGAGTTCATGCATCCGGTGATCGCGCTCACCACCGCCGGCGTCGAGATGGACGTGCTGGGCCTCACCTATGATCGCTACCCGGACGATGTCCGAAAAGCCGTCGTCGCCGCCTTTCCGCGCACGGCGCGGTTCAAGGAGGACATCATCCAGGCATTCTACGAGGGCATCAAGCACAAGCCCGACACGACCTTCGGCAACGTCAAAGCCGACGTGATCGCCGACAAGGAGCCGCACTTCCATCGCGGCAACTTCTGCTCCGTCATTCGCGGATCGCACTGGCACGCCTGACGGCATCCCCCACCCACCCATCTTTCAGGAGACAGACGATGACGACGATTTCCAACGTGATTTTGGTTCATGGCGCATGGGCCGATGGTTCGAGCTGGGCCAAAGTGATCCCGATGCTCGCGGCGAAGGGCATGACGGTGACTGCCGTCCAACTCCCGCTGATCGGCTTCGAGGCCGACGTGGCGGCGGTGCGCCGCGCCATCGCGATCGCCGAGGGCGACGTCGTGCTGGTCGGCCACAGCTATGCCGGCGCCGTGATCGGCGAGGCGGGCAATGATCCGAAGGTAGCGCGGCTCGTCTATATCGACGCCTTCGCACCCGATGCCGGTGAGTCGGCCGGCTCGCTGTTCGCTCAGTTCGAGGCCGCGCCGCTCGGCAGCGAGATGCGCCCCGATGCGGAAGGTTTCATCAAACTGACGAAGGCCGGCGTCGCGACGCTGTTCGCGCAGGATGTCGATGCGACCGAGCAGGCGGTGCTGTTCGCAACCCAGGGGCCGATCAACGGCGCCGCGCTCGGCGGAACGTTGAGCGAGGCGGCATGGCGGACGCGCCCCACCTTCTATCTGGTCGGCGACGCGGATCAGGCCATCCTGCGCGTCGACCAGGAGCGGATGGCGGCGCGAATGAACGCGACCGTCGCCCACGTCGCCTCCAGCCATGTGCCCATGCTGTCGCATCCGGGCGTGGTGGCGGACGTCATCCTTCAGGCGGCCGCCTTACCCGGCGTCGGGCCGAGAGACGCTGACGGGGAATTATCTCCGTCAGCCTTCTGCGAGGTAAATTCTGATGAACATCATCACGAACGGCGTGCGACTTCACGTCGAGGATCACGGGCAGGGCCCGACGGTCCTCGTGTTCCTGCATTATTGGGGCGGCTCGTCGCGCACGTGGCGCGACGTCATCGGCGCGCTTGGATCGGGAGTCCGCTGCATCGCCATCGATCAGCGTGGCTGGGGCCAGTCCGATGCCCCGGCCGGGGGATATGCGCTCGCCGACCTCGCCGCCGATGCCGAAGGCGTGATCAGCGCGGTGGGCCTCGAACGATATATCCTCGTCGGCCATTCGATGGGCGGCAAGGTCGTCCAGCTCATCGCGTCGCGGCGACCTGCCGGACTTCAAGGGCTCGTACTGGTCGCGCCATCGCCGCCGTCTCCTATGGCGCTCCCGCTGGAGGTTCGGCGGGGCATGGTCCATGCGTATGACGACCGGGCGAGCGTGATCGCGACGGTCGAACAGGTGCTGGCCGGCAGCCCGCTCCAGGCGGATCGTCTGGAGCGCGTGGTCGCCGACAGCGTTGCGGGCGCCGCACCAGCGAAAACGGCATGGCCGCTGGCGACGAGCCAGGAAGACATCAGCCAGGTCGTCGCGGCTATCGACGCGCCGACGTTGGTGATCTCGGGCACGGAGGATCGGGTCGATCCACCAGAGATCCTCCGGGCCGCGTTGCTGCCGCGAATCCCGCAGGCGAGACTGCAGCTGCTTCCGGGGATCGGCCATCTGTCGCCGCTGGAGGCACCGGCCGATCTGGCAGCCGCGATCACGATCTTCGCCGACTCGCTCGCAGCCTAGCGAGACGAGGTTCATCCATCACTGCCAGGCCGCCGGACCGCTCGGCGAAAGGTCGAAGGACTCTGCAATGTTCGAAACCGAGATCATCCGCATTCCGATCCTGCCGATGCACATGGTCAACGCGCATCTGATCCGCAGCGAGGCAGGCTGCATCCTCGTCGATGCCGGTATCCCGGGGTCCGAGCATAGGATCGGCAAGGTATTAGCCCGGCACGCGCTGACGTTCCGCGACATCAAACTCATCATCGTGACGCACGCGCACACCGATCATGCCGGCAGCGCGGCGCGCCTGCGCGCACTGTCGGGCGCGCCGATCCTGGCGCACAGGGACGATGCGGATTTCTACAGCCGCAAAGAGCCGATGACCTATTGCTCGACCGGCTGGGTGGGGAAGCTCTTCTTCAGGACGCCGATCCCCCACGAGCCCTATGAGGGCTTCGTGCCGGACATCATGATGAGCAACGGCGACACGACCAACCTGCTCGATTTCGGGGTCGATGGCGTCGTCCGGCATACCGCCGGCCATACCCCGGGTTCTATCGCCGTCGAGCTGGCATCGAAGGACGCGCTCGTCGGCGATCTGATCGCGTCGGGCATACTGATCGGCGGAATGGCTTTTCTCGGCCGGGCCATCCGTCCACCTTTCGAGGACGATCCTGAGCGGGTCGCCCGAGAGCTGGAGCATCTCGTGCAACGCGGTGCCAAGCGCTTCTACATGGGCCATGGCGGCCCGCTCGAGGTGCCCGAGGTTCTGCGGCACGCCAAGCTGCTATCGAAAATCGCCGCGCATTGCTGTTCGGCAGGAGGTTGTGGCCATCGATCTCACCGACCATCTGTACCCACGCGTTTCCGCCTCTGCCATCCGAGCGTGCCCGAGACCCCAGTTTCGTCGAAACAAACTTAACCTTCGGAAGCAACGTAGAGGGACGGCACTATCGTCAATCGCGTCAATTCGGAGCTGATCGACGCGGTCACCTGCTGCGCCCTGGGTGCCCCGACAGTGATCGCCGCGTGTTGTCACGGGGTGGGTGTTGCCATCCACCGACTTGACAGCAACGCTTGGCAAGAGCCCTCGCCCGGTTCTCGCACGGTGCGAAAGAAGCTAGCCAAAATTATGTGACGTAACGGTGATTCGGCCGACGCGATACGGCCGACCAAGAGCGGGCTTTCGTCGTTCGCGGTTATGAGAAAGGCTCAGGCACCCGACGTTGGCCTGAATGGTATGCCGAGCAAGAGCTGCTCGCATCGAAGCGACCACTATTCCAGCGCCGTCTATGATAGTTATGGTGGACGCACTTGGGCTCGAACCAAGGACCCGCTGATTAAGAGGGTCCTACTTTAGTCATACAAATCAATCACTTGCCTGCATTTGTGTATCACATCGAATGACAACGGAATACAACGAAATTCAAGGAATTTTGATAGGGGACAGCACAAATCTGGTCACACCGTTCGGACTGATGCCGGTCTCACAAATGGCCGTTGTCGCCAATCGCTCTAAGCGCTTCGGCTTAGCGCATCATCGGCTTCAGGACGCCATTGCGGCCAGGAGCACAAGCAACGCCGGTCGCCACGACGATCGCAAACAGGGGCTTAGGACCCGTCTCGAGCAAACTCTGCATGCGGGATCGGATGCCGGTCGCCCTCGAAGGTAGGAGATCAAATCTGGGGCGCGTGGCCCCCGGTCAGGCCGATATAACCGGATATGCCCATGTAGAGCGCGATCACGATCATGAGGCCGCCCGAAGCGTAGGGCGCGCGCTTCGCGAAGTTGTCGAACCCCGACCAGCGCTTCTTGATGTGCGTGACGCTGAGCGAAGCCAGCACGCCGGCTGAGACCATCGTTACGGCGAGGCCGACGCTGAAGAAGGCGACGAGGACGATGCCGAGCGTCAATTGCTTCAGCTGCAGGCATAGCAGCAATACCGTGATCGCGGCGGGGCAAGGGATCAGGCCGCCAGTCAGGCCGAACAGCAAGATCTGGCCGCTTGTGACGCTTTTGCCGTCGAAGCGGCGACTGATGTTGCTGGCATGGGCGCGCTGGTGCGCGTCCATTGCCTCGCCGACTTTGCCGACATCGAGCCCGGTGCCATGATCGTGACCACGGTGTCCGTGATCATGCTCGCTGAAGGCGACCTCGTAATCATGGGTATGGCCACCATGCCCAAGACTGAGGCGCGCGAGAAACTCGTGCGGCTCCGGAATCTCGTCGACGCTTTCGAGATAGTCGCCCCGGTCGGCGAAGGTGAATGCCTGACGCGCTTTGTCGGGACGTTCGGTGACGACGGTCACGTCACTTGCCGCCCAGGCGTGGCCACGCTCGGTCCGCAGGCGCCAGCGAGGTGGTACGCCATCCTCGAACACTTCGAGCGCCACGACGCCGTGACCCGTATCGATCCGGCGCGTCTCGACGCCGTGATCATGGTGATGATCGTGATCGTGGTCGTGGCCGGTCTCGATCGTTTGCTCGCGTCGGGTACGCCAGATCATCCAGCCTCCGACACCGAGAACAATCACGGCCGATGCGAGCTGCAAATAGGGCTCGCTGGTCTCCGCGTTGAGATTTCGCCCAAGATACTGGCCACCTAGCGCAATCACCCAGACCACCGCCGAATGTGAGATCGCAGCCGACACGCCGAGGAGCACCGCCTGCCAGACCGTGCCGCGGATCGCGATGATGAAGGCGGCCATCATCGTCTTGGAATGGCCGGGTTCCAGTCCATGCAAGGCGCCCAGCAGGATCGCGGTCGGAATGAACAGCCACGCATTGCCTTGGGCGAGAAGATCGGGAAGCGACTGCATCTGGCAGCTCCTCAGAGATACTTGGTGAGCTGTTTGAATTCGCGGAGCGCCTGCTCCGACGTCATCCCGCCTTCGCCGACGGCATCAGCAATGCAGTGCTCCATGTGATCGTGGATCAAGGCCCGCTTCACCGTGCGTATCGTGCTTTCAACAGCCTGAAGCTGCTGGGTGAGGTCGAGACAGGACCGCCCGTCGACGAGCATCGCGAGAACGGACTCGATATGACCGGCGGCTTGCTTGAGGCCGCGGCGGACCTCTGGATCAGATGCATGAGACATTCACGCCCCTACCCCCTAGGAGCCTGTCTGGGAACTGCGATTTGAGGTGGACTGTCGGGGCGACATTTGATTCAACTGGCGTATGAGCAAGCGCTTTCTGCCGTGGGACGTCGATCAGGTATCCCTCTTTCCGCCCTCGGTTCTCGACTACGTGCCGCTTTCGCATCCGGCGCATTTTGTACGGGATCTCGTTCGCGATGATCTGGATCTCGAGGCGATCTACGCGTCCTATGAGGATGCGCGTGGCGCGCCAGCCTTTCACCCCGCGATGATGACGGCACTGCTGCTGTACGCCTATACGCAGGGCATCTATTCCTCCCGCCGGATTTCGCGCGCCTGCGAGGAGCGGCTTGATTTCCACGCGGTCACGGCGAGCACGAAGCCGGATTTCCGAACCATTTCCGAGTTTCGCAAGCGCCACCTCAAGGCTTTGTCGGGGCTGTTCGTGCAGGTGCTCAAGCTGTGCGCCCAGGCCGGCCTGGTAAAACTCGGCCATGTGGCGCTGGACGGAACGAAGATCAAAGCCAACGCATCGAAGCATAAGGCGATGAGCTATGCCCGGATGCAGAAGGCCGAGGCCGCTCTGGCGGCCGAAGTTGCTGGCTGGCTGAAAGCCGCGGATGCTGCAGATCGCAAGGACGACGCGGCTGTGGGCGTGGATCGGCGCGGTGACGAGATGCCGGACTGGGTTGCCGACAAACAAAAGCGACTGGCCAAAATTCGCGAGGCCAAGACTGCCCTCGAAGCAGAAGCCAGGGCACAGGCGGACGCCAAAGCCAAAGCCAAATCCGGAAATGGGGACGATGATCCAGGCGACGGACCACCGTGTGGCCCGAAGCCGAAGCATCCGCCCGGCACGCCAAAGCCGAAGGCTCAACGCAATTTCACTGATCCGGACAGTCGCATAATGCCGGGCAAGGATGGCTTTGTTCAGGCGTACAACGGACAGGCCGCGGTCGACGCGACTGCGCAGGTCATTATCGCTCACTCGCTGTCAAACTCATCCGCTGACGCACCCTGGCTGGTCCCGCTTACGGACGCAGTCACGCAGAACATGGGAAAGCGGCCGAAGGAGCTGTCGGCGGACGCTGGCTATTGCTCCGAGGCCAATCTCGCCGCCCTCAAAGAGCGCGGCATTTCCGCATACATAGCCACGGGGCGCGCGAAGCGACCGACGACGGGTGGCAAGGTGGGCGGGCCGCTCACTCAGGCGATGCGCAGAAAGCTGAAACTCGGTGGGCACCGAAGTCGCTATCGTCTCCGCAAGCAACTACCCGAACCGGTTTTCGGCCAGATTAAACAAGCCCGGGGCTTTCGTCAGTTCCTCCTGCGCGGGCTTGATAACGTGAAACAGGAGTGGGGTCTTGTTTGCATCGCCCATAATATCAACAAATTATGGGCAGCAGCGTGATCTGCGGATCGTAATTCGCTCCTCTCGACCATCTCACGACCGCCAGTGCCACTTCCCTGGTGTCATCGGGGCGTGTTCTACTGTGTAATCGGCCGCAGCGCGCTCCTACTTAGGCAAAACACAAAATCGTGCGGCAAAATTGAGTTCGCAGACGGGCTCCTAGGGGGGAGGGGGTCAAGTTCGGTCGGATGGGCACTGCCGCTAAGTTTTAGCGCCTGCACATTGGGGTTGCTGCTGACAGCGGGCTCACGACGCGACGACGACCGCTACTGCCAGAACAAGACGTTCCTGCCGGCGAAAGCGAACGGCAGAGTCTGGTCGACAGCTGCTGCCGTATCGTGGGACATATCTGCCGTTTGCGCGTGATACGGCGAACGGCATATTTTCCCAACACCAGACGTTTCTGGATCTCCGCCGTCAACTCGACACCACCAGCTTAATTCACGACTGCTGCTGCGGTACGAGCGCCGCAGGAAGAAGGCGCCGCCGGACGAGCAATCCTAGCGTCCCCATTGTGATCGCAGCCACCAGAAGATTGGCGCCGACGAACAAGACCGGAGCCAGCACAGACATGGCTCCGGCGTCGCCGTGTGCGACAAGCTTGATCGCCGCACCGGCCAGTGCCGTCGCGCCAAAGGTGAAGGCCCAATAAGCGGCTCCGAACGGCTGCTCTGCGATCCAGCGCCACAGTCGGAGCAACAGGATCGCCTGGAGCAGTGCATAGCCGATCATGGCATGTGCGACGAGATCCGGAGCGCCACTACCGATCGAGAGGTAACATACCGCGCCGACCGCCGGCGGCGCCAGCTGGATGCCTAAGGTCGGCCTCAGTGCAGGCGCGAGCGTGTCAGCTGTGTAGAGCCTGTGGAGCAGCACGGACTCGATGGCCAGCCACGAGAAGAACGCCGCCCCGAACGCGAGCTGGCCCCAGTCGGCCCAGCCAAGCGCCGCCGCCGTCGTTCCCGCAACGAAGCCGCCGGCCACGGTCGGCAAATAGAGGACTGGCGTGCTTGCTGCGGCCGCACGCGCGCCGCGCCAGAGCAGTCCTGTGCGCCACAATGCGAACCCAAGCGTGAACGCCGCGCCGATGGCAAACAGCGCGACGGCGGCGGCACGCGCGTAGGGGAGCGCGCCCTGCGCGATCAACAATGTGGCGACCCCGCCGAGCCCGATGAAACAGCACTGGACCGGGTGCTCGGCTTCGGCGCGCGCCTCCTCCGGCGCGACAATCCACTTCAGGGTATAGAGCGTCGCGACGATCAGCCACACGAGCGCCGCGATCGCGAACAGCGCTTCGCCGATCATGCTCGGCAGACCCCAGGCGATATGAGCCGCGCGCCATACGTTGGCGAGGCCAGCCAGACCAAGGACGATCCCGAAAAAAGCGGCCGGGACCACTGGAAGTCGGGTCTTCGAACCAGCAGCGACCATTATGCGCTCCTCGCAGAAGGAATATGGCGCCGATCGTCGAGCGCCTCTCGACGTCGTCGCAGCATCAACAGCAGCAGCAGCAGCAGCAGGATCTGTTTCGGCAGCGACTCGGTCTTGTCCAGGATCACGTCGGCGACGCTAACCGATCTGCTCGAAGGATGCATTGGGTGGGCTGTCGCGAAGGTCGGCGGCGATGAAGTCGACGAAGGCACGAGCCGCGATGCGGGTCGCCCTTCCCATCGGGAAGTAGGCGTGGACGGGAAGCTCGGCGGTCTTCCAGTCGGGGAGCAGGTGCACCAGAGCGCCGCTCTCCAGTTCGAGCCTGCTGGCCCACGATGTGGTCGACGTAACGCCGAGCCCGCCCGCCGCAGCAGCAAGGGCTCCTGCGGTATCGTTCGTCGAGATGCTCGGCTTCACATCGACTGTCTCGCTCCGGCCGTCGCGTGTGAATGTCCATGACGATGTGTGCGCCGCCGCCGGACCGGCGATGACGCGATGACCTGCAATGTCGCTCGGCACCTTCGGGGTGCCGTGGCGCGCGACATAGGATGGCGCCGCCACGACGACGCGGCGCATTCGCCCGATCAGCTTCGATGTGCCGGCGGCATCCGGTAGCGCACCGACCCTGATCCCGACATCGACCGCCTCGCGAACCATGTCCTGCCATTTGTCGTCGAGGAGCAACTCCACATGAAGGTGGGGATGTTGTTCCACGAAACCCGAAAGACGCGGCATGACAACCCGGATCCCCATCGTCGACGGCATGCCGATGCGGAGCAGCCCACGCAGTTCTCCGGTTTCGCGGACGCTGTTTTCGGCGTCCTCGAGGGCCGCCAGGATCGGCTCCACCCGCGTCAGGAACTCGGTGCCCGCCTCGGTTGGCGCTACCGCCCGCGTGGTTCGCGACAGCAGGCGCGTGCCGAGCGTCGCTTCCAGCTCCGCGATCATTCGCGAGACCTGCGATTGGGCGAGGCCCGCCTCCCGCGCGGCGGCTGAAAAACTGCCGAGCCGCGCGACGCGCGTGTAGAGTTTGAGCGTCAGGATATCCTTCACGGAGCACTCCCTCGCGACCAGTCGATACGGTCGCGCCAGACCTGCGCAGGTATCGATGCAGGTCTAGCATAAGTCCTAGCCGGATCCAGTGGCTACCGGGATAACTTCCATCATCCGATCTTCGACCTCGGCTCAGGAGCCGGCCAGATGCCGCCAAATTCCAAACCGCGGACCGCGCGGTGGAGGGTGGCTGGCTGCATCGGCTCCGGCGGCTTCGCAACGAAGGATCGGACCATGACCACCATACTTGTAACCGGCGCTGCCGGAGATACCGGGCGTCCCACTGTCGAGCGTCTGCTCGAAAAGGGTTTCCACGTCCGTGCGCTCGTCCGCAAGGATGACGCAAGGGCCCAGAAGCTGCGAGATCTCGGCGCCGAGATCGTGATTGGTGACATGCTCAGCCTGCGCGACATTCGCCTGGCGATGAACGGCGTCCAGCGAGCTTATTTCTGTTTTCCGCTGGCCGAAGGTCTCGTCGAGGCCGGTGTGATCTTCGCGCAGGCCGCGAAGGAGGCCGACCTCGAACTGATCGTCAACATGTCGCACAAGCAATCACGGCCAGCGGCACGCAGCAAGGCGACGCAGAACCACTGGTTGTCCGAGCAGGTGTTCGACTGGTCTGGCGTGCCGTCGGTGCATCTGCGGGTGACGTTCTTCGCCGAGTGGCTGCTCTATATCGCGCCGCTGATCCGCTACGGCCGCTACGTAATGCCCTACGACAAGGACAGCCGCTTCGCGCCGATCGCCGGTAGCGACATCGCGCGGATTATCGCGGGCATCATTGAGACGCCTGAGGCCTATGTCGGTAAGGCCATCGCGCTGCACGGGCCGGTCGAATACAGTCACGAAGAGCTCGCCGCCGAAGTCAGCCGCGTGCTCGGCAGGCCGATGCCCTACGAGCAGGTCACGGTGTCGACCTTCCTCGACCTGTTCGGCCTGCAGGACGCGCAGGCGATGCGGCGCCATTTCGAAGCAGTCACGATCGATCAGCAGGAGGGATTGCTCGCCGGCACCGACGACATCGGAACCGCGATCATCGGAGCACCACTTCAGACAGTCGAGCAGTTCATCGAAGCGAACCGTCCCAGCTTCGTGGTCGATTACCCGCCGGCTCCACTTCGGAGCTGAGCAAATTGCGGGCGGGCGCCGCGGGCATCTATGCCGATCCATCATAGATGTTAGCCCAAACCGATGGCTACCGAGCCGCGGCGCCTCCCCGCATTCTCACTTCACAAACAAGCAGCGTCTGAGCCGGTCGGCTCTCCCAATTAAAAAGTGATGTCCGCTTAACCCCTCATTCGAAGGAACACTCGTCATGTCCAGGAAAGTCCTCATTACCGGCGCCACCGGCGATACCGGCCGCGCTGCCGTCCGCGAGTCCCTTGGACTCGGGCTTGAGGTTCGCGCGATGGTACGTCGTCATGACACACGGTCGGAAGCGCTGGCCGCGCTCGGCGCGGAGATCGTGATCGGTGATCTGCTCGAGATCGACTCAATCGTCGCCGCCATGGCGGGTGTCGATGCGGCCTACTTCGTCTGGCCGGTCCAGCCCGGCCTCATCACGGCCGTCGTCAACTTCGCGCAGGCTGCAAAGGATGCCGGCGTCGGCACGATCGTCAACCTGTCGCAGCGCTCGGCCGATCGCACGTCGACCAGCAACTCCTGCCGTGACAGCTATATCGCCGAGCAGGTCTTCAACTGGTCCGGCGTGCCGGTCATCCATCTGCGCCCCACCTATTTCCTCGAATGGCTGCTCTACCCATGGCAGCTCCCCTATCTTCAGAAGGGCATATTACGGATGCCGGTCGGCAAGGGCCGCCACTCCCCGATCGCAGCGGACGACCAGGGCCGTGCCATCGCCGTGCTGCTGAAGAGCCCGGAAGGGCATATCGGCACCACCATACCGCTCTCCGGTCCGGTCGAGATGGATCATGAGCAGATGGCGGCTGAGCTGTCCGAGGCGCTGGGCCGCAAGATCATCTTCCAGGATCTGCCGATCGACGAATATACCGCTTCGCTGACCGAGATGGGCGTCCCGGCCTACATCGTCCAGCATCTCGGCGGCGCGATGCTCGATTATCAGCACGGCCACATGGCAGGCGCCGACGACAATGTCGAAAAGCTGACGGGCCGCCGTTCGATGACGGTCGGCGAGTTCGCCCGCCTCCACGCCGATACCCTCAACGGTAAATGACACGACGCGCCGGCGATCGCGTCGGCTCAACCCAAGCACAAGGATCATCATCATGGATATCTCTGGATCGATCGCGCTCGTCACCGGCGCGAACGGCGGCATCGGCCGCGCCTTCGTCACCGACCTGCTGAAGCGCGGTGCCGCCAAGGTCTACGTCGCCGCGCGCGACACCGCCTCGCTCGGCGCGCTCCTCAAGGATGGCGATCGGCGTCTCGTGCCGCTGCCGCTTGATGTGACCGACCCCGATCAGGTCGCTGCGGCGGCCAGCGTCGCGAGCGATGTGACCTTGCTCATCAACAACGCCGGCTACGCCGCCTTCGAAGGCGCGATCGCCGCTACGGACATGGACGACGCCCGCCGCGAGATGGAGGTCAATTACTTCGGCACTCTCGCTATGACCCGTGCCTTCGCCTCGCAGCTTGCTGACGCCGGCGGTGGAACGGTCCTCAACATGCTATCGATGTTGTCGCTCGTGAGTCTGCCTATGGCAGCCACCTACTCGGCCTCGAAGGCCGCCGGGCTGTCGCTCACCCGCAGCATCCGCGCCGAACTTGCAGCCCAAGGCACGCAAGTCATTGGCGTGCTCGCGGTGCAGACCGACACCGCGATGGGCGCGGCGTTGCCCGAGCCGCGCATGGCGCCGCAGGAAGTCGTCTCGGATGCGCTCGATGCGATCCAGGCTGGCGTCAGTGACGAGGTTATCGCAGGTGCGCAGACGCGCGCCATCCATCAGGCTTTAACCGCCGATCCCAAGAAGGTCCAGGCGATGATGTCCACGCGACTGCCCAAGGCCGCCTGACACCGCCCTACAACCTTGAAGGAAGACATCATGGACTTTCTCGAAACACTCGCCGCGCGTAGCGCCGATTATGCCGCCAATGAGTTCGACCCCACCTTGACGATCATCCCGTCGACGAAGACGATGATCGTCGGCTGCGTCGATCCGCGCGTCGACCCGATGGACATTCTCAAGCTCGAGCGCGGCGAGGCAGTAGTGATCCGCAACGTCGGCGGCCGGATCAACCCCGCGCTGCTTGAGACGCTGACGATCCTGCGGACAGTATCGAAGGCAGCAGGGCAGGAGCTTGGCGCGGGGTGGAATTTGATCGTCCTGCACCATACCAATTGCGGCATTGTCGGCTGTTATCATCACGCGCCGGACATGCTCGCGGCCTATATGGGCGTTCCGTCCGAAGACCTCGACGCGCTCGCCATCACCGATCCCTATGCTTCCGTCGCGGTGGACGTGTCGGCGCTCAGGTCCAATCCGCACATTCCGGGCAGCTTCACCGTGGTCGGCCTGGTCTACGATGTGGCGACGGGAAAGATCGAGACTGTCGTGCCAGCCGGTCCGCTGCGCCCAGACTGATCTGCGGCTGCTCCTACGCGATATACACATGTGTATGTGTCCACATATTCACGTGCGATCTCCGCGCCGTTTTTGGTAGTGAGCCGCTCGTTCCAGGCTCCGCGCGATCATCAGCCCCAACGACGGGAGGCGATGATGATTCCCGACAGGAATACCATCGACAAAGCCAGGCTTGCGACGACGTAGCCGACCGCGGCGAGGGGGTGGCCTCGCTCCCATAAGGTCAGTGCATCCAACTGGAAGCTCGAAAAGGTCGGGAAGCCGCCTAGAAGCCCGGTCGTGACAAACAATCGGAGATGTACGCTTTCAACGTGGCGGGCGGCGAAAGTCCCGATCACGAGGCCCATCACGGCCGAGCCGAGGATATTGACCACCAGAGTCCCGTAAGGGAAGCCGGCGCCGAATAGGCGCAATGCAAGCGTAATCCCATGCCGAAGCATTCCGCGTAGGCCGGCGCCTGCGCAAACAACGGCGAATCCGGTTAGGGCTTCCATCTATTCCTCACCGGGCGCGCCTCGATCGCGCTGCCGTTTTTCCTCTTCCTCCTCGTCAATTTCCTCCTGGATGGCGCCAGCATCAGTATCCTTTTCCATCTCTTCAAGAATGTCCTTGTCGGTCGGCTTCTTGGCGTCTCCGTCCATTTTGGCTTCCTCTCTTGCTTGTTGTGTCGCGCAGATTGCTCGGTGGAATGTCAAATGCGTGAACTGGGGACTCTAGCCTGGTTCAGATGCCAGGACTTCAGGGCCCGCATCTTCGTGCGCCACCCCCGAAGGCCCGACGCGCCAATGCTCGAGATGTTTGTAGACGATCACTTTGCTGGAAAGCAGATCGCCGTGGCGCCGGCAAAACAGTTCGAGCTGGTCGCGGTGTCCGATCAGTTCGACGCACATCGTCAGATGCGGATCGCAGACCTCCGCGCCATTTTCGCGCACCGGACCATGATTGCTGTAGCCGTGGTGAGTATGGTGCGCGACCGCGTTCATGATGCCGTCTTGCTTCGCCGTGGCAACCAGCTCGCGGTAGAGCGGCTTACCGCCCCAGAACCCCCGCGCGGACTTGGCGGCCTTGTCGGACGGTTTGAGATAGATCCGGACCATGCCGATTTCGCTTGAGGTTACGGTGTGCCGATGGGGCATCTGATCGCGCTCCTTTTGATTGACAGGCGCAGGGTAGAGTTCGGCCATCGACGGCCGAGGACGAATGGCGCGCGCGTCGCGCAGCGTCGAATTGGGGGCAAGAACCCGGTTGCCGCGCTTGGGCACCGCGATCCGCTGCGACAGGTAGATCCCGTTATGGCCCGAGCAGATGTAGGCCACGAAACAGGCGACCGCGATCGGCACGGCATAGGCAGACCCGAATAGCTCGATGCCCATGACGGTGCAGGCCAGCGGCGTATTGGCTGCACCTGCGAACACCGCGACGAACCCGATGCCGGCAAACAGATCGATCGGCGCGTTGAGGAGGCCGGCGAGCGCGTTGCCCAGTGCTGCGCCGATGAAGAACAACGGTGTGACTTCGCCGCCCTTGTAGCCTGCGCTGAGCGTGACCACGGTGAACAGCATCTTGAGCGCCCAGCTCCACGGATGGACATGCGGGGCAAAGAAGCCCGCGATCGTCGGATCACCGGGGATGTTCGACCATATACCCAGGCCGAGATAGGCGCGCGTTCCGAGCAGATAAACCAAGGCAATGACGGCCAATCCGCCGACGATCGCGCGTAGCGGACCGTAGGGCACGATGCGCTTGAGAAAGCCGCCTAGGGCATGGTTCGACTCGGCGAAAACGAGACCGGCAACGCCAAACGCCACGCCGGCGATTGCCGCCTTCGCCAGCAGTACCGGCTCCATGAGGATCGGTGCCGATGGCGAGGCGATAAAGCCGATATGATAGGGCGTGTGGTGGATCCCCCATGCCTGACAGGTCCAGTCGCCAACAAGAGCGGCGACCAGGCACGGGACCAGCGCGGCATATTCCACACGGCCGACCGCAAGGACTTCGAGTGCGAATACCGCCCCGGCAAGAGGCGTCCCGAACACGGCGCCGAAACCCGCTGCGACACCCGCCATGAGCAGTACGCGGATACTCGGCGCATCAAGTTTGAAGAGGCTCGCGGTTGCACTTGCGAGGCTTCCGCCAAGCTGAACCGCGGTCCCCTCGCGCCCGGCAGATCCCCCGAACAGGTGGGTGACGATCGTGCCGAGGAACACAAGCGGCGCCATGCGAAGCGGCACACCACCACCCGGCTCGTGAATTTGCTCGACGATGAGGTTGTTGCCTGCTTCGACCGACCGTCCCATCAGATGGTAGAGGAGAGCGACACCCGCCCCGCCGAGCGGCAGCAG
>CAIQHF010000021.1 GCA_903871605.1 uncultured Sphingomonadaceae bacterium | reverse complement strand
TACCTCCGCGGCACTGCGCGCCGTCCCCTGCACCATCGCCGTCACCTGGTTCATCGCCGCCGACGTCTCCTCGAGCGACGCCGCCTGCTGCTCGGTCCGGCGTGCCAGATCGTCCGACGCCACCCGGATCTCCGACGAGCCCGAATGAATATCGGCAGCGCTCGCCGCGACCGACTTGATCGTTGCCTGCAGACTGGTGATCGCGGCGTTGAAGTCGCCTTTCAGTTGCGCGAACGGACCCTGGAGATCGGCATCGATGCGCACCGCGAGATCGCCATCCGCCAGCGCCGTAAGCGCGATGCCGACGCTGGACACGAGCAGGTCGGTCTGCGCCTGCTTGGAACGTTCGGCGGCATGAAGCTGGTCGCGCAGGGTCGCGGTGGCAGTCGCCAGGTCGCCGACCTCGTCGCGACGGATGTCGACCGGCACATCGACCGTCATATTGCCGGCCGCGAGTTCGCCGAGAACGCTCGTAACGCTTGCGAGCGGCTTGGCGACGAGGCGGACAAGCAGCACCAGGATGCCGCCAAGTCCCCCGAGCGCCAGCGCCAGGGCAAGCACCGACAGCAGCAGCGAACGATGGTATGTGGCGAAGGACAGCCCCGCCAGGCGCGCCGCCTCGCTCTTCTGATAGGCGGAGAATTGGCTGAGATCGTCGCTCAGGCTGTTGAACAGCGGCTTGCCCGCCTCGAGCTTGGCCGCCGCTTCCTTGTCGCGGCTGCCCCGAGACAGGACGACCGCTTCGTCGGCGAGCGCCTCGTAGCGATCCCATTTGCCGCGGAAGCTCTGCAAAAGGCGCGTCTCGACAGCGTCATTGTCCTGGCCGGCGAGGCGCCGATAGGCGTCATCGATCACCGCACGGCGCGAAGCGATCTCGGCCTGGGCGATCTGCTCGAACCGCGGTCCCGTCGCCAGCACATGCGACTGGAGCCCGGCCTCGAAATCGGAGGTCGCGGTGTTGATGACATCGGCGTCGACAATCTGCGGCACCTGCACGTCGGCGATGCTGTGCGTCTCCGCGTTGAGAGTGGACAGTTCATAGACCGAGAACAGCGTCGTCGCCGAAATGATCGCCGCCAAGATGGCGAACATGACGAGAAGCTTTTTCGCGATGCGCAAATTCTTCATTTTGACCCTCGTCGCAGCCCCGCCGCCTACCGACATGATCGTCGATGTGCGGCCGTATGCGATCGATGCGGTACCCCGACCGAGACCGTCTCGGTGGCGCAGCTTCGATCACTGCGTCTCCTCCGAGCCGGCGCCCGCACTCGGATCGCTGGCTGCCCGCCACGACTCCGCAGCGTACGGAGAGCAGACGCCACGACGTCCAAGCCCATGAGGATCGATCGGCTGCGTCCCGCACGCAGCGTCGTCGGATCCCCCCTACCGGCTCGAAGGAGACGATCGGGGGTTAGGTGAAATCGTTCTCGATCGATTTAAGCGCGGCCTACGTAAAGACCGCACGGCGCGGCGCGAACCGCGGAAATCCGCCACTCGCGGATGGTCGGCCGTCGTGGTCCGCGGGCCGCGGGCGCGATTCCGCTCAGTCTTCCTTGATGATGCCGGCCGCGAAGGCGAGCCGGACGGCCTCGGGCAGGCTGCCAACATCGAGCTTGGCCATCAGATTGGCGCGGTGAACTTCGACCGTCCTGGGGCTGACGTTAAGCGCCAGCGCAACCTGCTTGTTGGCCTTGCCGTCGATCAGCAGCAACAACGTCTCCAGTTCGCGATCGGATAGCGATCGGATCCGCTCGCGCGCCGCCCGCGCGCGCTCGACGGATGCGCTCTCGCGCCCCAGCCGCGCGGTGCAGGCATCGATCGCGCCGAACAGGGTGACGTGGTCATAGGGCTTCTCGATGAAATCGAACGCGCCCAGCTTCATCGCCTGGACCGCCATCCCGATATCGCCTTGGCCGGTGATCACGATCGCCGCGAAACCGCGATTATCCTCGCGCATGATGCGCAGCACGTCGAGACCGGAGGCGCCGGGCATGTGGATGTCGAGCAGGACGACGCCGCCCTCGAGCTCATCGAACGCGGCAAGGAATTCATCACCCGACTTGAACAGCCGGATCATCAGGTTTTTTCGCGTTGCCAGCAGCGTGTATAGCGAAGAACGGACCGCTTCGTCGTCGTCGACGATGTTGATGAAGTGAATCACGCTGCGAGTTCTCCGGTGATCGCCTGAGGAATGATGAAAGAGAATGACGCGCCGCCACCGGGGAGGTTTTCGGCGTGGATCGATCCGCCGTGCGCCTCGATGATCCGCCGGCAGATCGACAGTCCGACGCCCATCCCGCCCTGTCGCTTGGTCGATACGAACGGGGTGTAGAGCCTTTCCAACATCTCGGGAGAAAGCCCTGGGCCGTTGTCGCGCACCTCGACGACCATGCGATGTCCCGCGATCGCCCGCGTCGTGATGGTGATCGTGCCGCCCGCTCTGCCGTCGAGCGCCTCCGCCGCATTGCGCAGCAAATTGACGAGCACCTGCTGGATCTGAACGCGATCGGCCATCATCGTCGAAGCGGCCGGATCGAGCACAAGTTCCACGTCGATGCAGCTCCTGTCGCGCCCCACCAGCGTGAGCGCGACGGCGTCCTTGATCACCGCGTGCACCGAATGGGGCTCGGAATCGGCTTCGCCCTTGGCGAGGAAATCACGCAACCGGCGGATAATCGCGCCTGCGCGTAATATCTGTTCCTGCGCGCGCCGCACCGCGTCGCGCGGCGCGGGGTCGTCGCCCATGGTCAGCTCGGCGGCGCTTAGGAAATTGGCCGAGGCGGCGAGCGGCTGATTGATCTCGTGCGCCAAGCCCGCCGCGATCTCGCCCATCGCGGCGAGCCGCGCGCTATGGCCGAATTCGACCTGCAGCTGCTCGAGCCGGGCGGTCGCCGCGACCCGCTCGGAAATGTCGCGGATAAAGCCGGTGAACAGGCGTTCGCCAGCCGCCCAGCTTTCGCCGACATTCAGCTCGATCGGAAAGGTGGTGCCGTCCTTGCGAAGCGCGGTAAGCTGTCGGGTCTGGCCGATCACATGCCGCTCGCCGCCCGCCATATAGCGTGCGAGGAAATGATCGTGATGCCGCGCCTGATCATCGGGCATCAGCATCGATACATTGGCGCCGGCGACGTCGGCGGCGGTCCAGCCGAACATCCGTTCGGCGGCGGGGCTGAACCGGAGGATCCGGCCTTCGGTGTCGATGATGACGAGCGCGGACGGAACGGTTTCGACGATCGAGCGCAACTGGGCTTCCTGCCGCTCGCGCACGGTGACATCGATATTGACGCCGATCGACGAGACCAGCTTCCCGTCATGATCGTAGATGCAGCGGGCCGATCCCTCGATCTGTCGGATCTCGCCGTCGGGCCGCCTGAAGCCGTAGCGAAACGTATATCGCTCCGCCCTGGCCGCCGCGGCCCGATCGACCTCGGCGACGATCGTGGCGACGTCCGCCGGCGAGACATGCGCGCTCCAGCTTTCGAAATCCATGATCGTGCCGGCGGGCATTCCGAGCTGCCGTTCGGAACCCTCGCTCCATACCAGGCGGTTGGACGCCATTTCCCATTCGAAAATCCCCACGCCATGTGCCTCAGTGGCGAGCGCGAGCCGCTGCTCGCTGGCATGGAGCGCATGGCGCTCGCGCCACAATGCGGTCATCGACCACACGAGCAGCGCGATCACGACGAGCAGGTTGAGCGCGGAGGCGATCACCTCGAGCCCGATCGGGGCGAGCACGCCGGCCTGCGCGAGCCGGACTTCGATCGGGAACAACACCGCAGGCAGGATGATGATGGCCGGCAGGCTGAGCAGTGCCAGCCGCCATTCGAACGGACCGCCTCTGCGGTCGCCCGATCGGCCGGCCCGCCATGCTATCAGTCCAAGTGCCAGACCGATCGGGCTGAACGCCGCGGGAAGCGAGCTCGCCAGCCGGAACGGTTCACCGTGCAGATCTGCCTTGAACAGCAGCAGCGCGATCGACATCGACGCCAGCCCGACGGCCATGCTGCAACAGACCAGGATGACGGCGTCGCTGCGCCGCCCGCGTGACGATGCGAGCCAACCCGCCACGCTCAGCAGGAGGATCGATACTGCCGGCACGAGCCCCGGACGCCCGGGATTGGCGATCGCGATCGTCCTGACCGCGGCTGGAAAAAACAGCGTGTCGAAGCCCAGATTGATCCGCCCGAGATATTCGGCGACGGTCGCAACGGCAACGACCGCGGGCGCAAGCAGCGTGCCCCGCGCGGCATCGCGATGACCGGCAAACATGAGCATGTAGGACAGCGCAATCAGAAGATTGGACAACGCCGTCAGCGGCCAGTCGGGATAATTGGCGATGCCGAAGCCACGCAGCCAATCCAGCCCGAGCGCCCACCCAGCCATCGACGCGCCGCTCGATGTTACGGAAATGGCAATTGCGAAATGTCTGAGGCGAACGACGAAATTGCCGCGCACCGCTTGTCTCGTCATCATTCTCAGGTCACCTGCCGATACCCGAACCATGCCCATAGCACGGAAAATGCGCAGAACATGCTACGTAAAAGACGACCGGAAATGCGCCGATTGGCGGACACGCGAGGGGTTTGCTCGGCAAACCGGCGCATGCTGCAATAATCGACAGGGCCTTCCCTGCTCGCCTCATCAATAAACAGCCTGTACACAAAGGGTTAGCACCAGGGCTCTCAGGCCGCGCAAGCCGATGCGTTCGATGCGATCGGTCCATCGCAAATGAGTAGTTCTACCGATGTGCCTGCATTAGTTTTTTGCTATCAGATAATTGTCCTGCCGGACCAACCGC
This sequence comes from uncultured Sphingomonadaceae bacterium, assembly GCA_903871605.1. GTDB lineage: Bacteria > Pseudomonadota > Alphaproteobacteria > Sphingomonadales > Sphingomonadaceae > Solisphingomonas. The sequence goes on along the minus strand of CAIQHF010000021.1, from coordinate 67,931 downwards.
TTAGTCCATCGTCGGCGATGGTGCGACATCGTCTCGGGCACGCGGAAAAAACCCTGTCAACGGACCGCGCCTGCCGCGCGGGCCCCGAAGGATGCGCGACACGCCACGGGCTGCCCAGAGATTGCTCGATCGTGAAATAATGAGGCTATTGACGCAACAATATATACAGATCTTCACGCGAATCGGATGTATAGGTTCGGTTTTTACTTGACAAACGCCTAGAATTGAACTTACGATACCACTCGCCAGCCGATTTTGCCGCTTCATGCTCTGGCATAGGCATTTTGCGGTGGTGGGGTCGGGCCGGGACGGTTCCTTCGCCCCGGCCCGATCTTCTGATCCCGTGTCGCGGTACGCAAAATGTGATGATACAAAATGCCGGTCGCAGGACGCTCTAGTCGCGCCTTTCAAGCTGCTTAGACGGCTAGGCGATGGCGCGGATACAACGGACCGCACACTCAATAGTGCATGGTGATCGTCGTCGTCATTGCCGCTCCGGTGACGTCGAGGGCCGATGCCGCGAAGCTCGGCGGCCCCATCACCCTCGGATCGTTCGACAGGCCCCAACCCTCTTTCGGAAACATGCCGAAGCGCAAATCCAGCTTCTTGTCGTCATTCGCATCGTGATAGGCGAGCACGGCATAGCGGCCGGGCGGAATGTCATGGAAGGTCACAGCGATCGTCGTGGCGCGCGCCGGCACGCTCAGGACGCGCAGCGCGCGATCCTCGTGCCGGAAACCCTCCGCGCCCCGGTACAGCGCGACGCGTATCGCGCCCGGACCCGACACGATGCCGCGCGCGACGACCGTGAGGTCGGCGGCGCAGGCATGCGACGCACCGAAGGCCGCCGTGGCGAGCGTCGCTGCACCGAACAATCGGGCCATTACATGAGCGGATGCGCCGCGTGTAAACATCGCCAAAACCATCTCCATCTCCGCATCGGGGTCCGTTAGGCGAACCCGGTCCGATCGAGCGACGTCGCCACGCCGCCAGGACCGCAGCCGGCTCAACATCCAAGGGTGGACGAAGGCGTGGACAGACTGCGGGATGGCCGCGGGTGCGACGTCTTTTCCTGGCAGGCGGCGACTCGTCCGGATGCAATCAGCAGGCGAACGGCGGCATATCGGTGCACGATCAGACCATCGACGATGTCGGCTATGCGCCATGGCGCATGACGTGCGGATCGCCGCTCGGGACGCGCCCGGTAGCGTCTTGGCGGCAAGCGAGGCCGGCGGGATCTTGTGGTCGACACCAGCGGTCCCCGCTATTGCTGCATCGGACCCGCACAGACACCTCGCCGCCCGCGGCAACCGCCCGCTCGTTCGTTGATGTTGAGGAGACCTCATATGCGCCGCCTGCCCATCGTCCTGCTCGCGACACTCGCCACCATGGCATCCGCCGCCGATCCCGCCTCGAAGACCGCCACGCTGAAGGGCGCGTCAGGCACCGACATCGGCCAGGTCACGCTGACCGACGCGCCCAAGGGGGTGCTCCTGCGCGTCACCGTGCACGGTCTGACGCCGGGCTGGCACGGCATTCATTTCCACGAGAAGGCGGATTGCTCGGGCGCGATGTTCAAGACCGCAGGCGGCCACGTCCACATGATGAGCCCCGCCGTCCATGGGTTGCTCAATCCGGAGGGCAACGACCTCGGCGACCTGCCCAACCTCTATGTCGGCCCCGACGGCACGGGGATCGCGGAACTCTTCTCACCGTTCGTCGCACTGCATGCCGGCTCGCCGCGCGCCGACCTGCTCGATGCCGACGGCTCGGCGGTCGTCATCCACGCCAAGCCCGACGACTATGCGAGCCAACCGATCGGTGGCGCTGGCGATCGGGTGGCATGCGCCGAACTCCACGCCGCGCCCTGACCTTCGAGGAAAACGGGTGGTCGTGACGAACTGACAAGATGCGAGGAGGACGCCGTGCCGCCGGACCGACGATCATTTCTGCAAATCGCCGCGATGACGCCGCTTGTCGCGACCGCATCACCCGTTTTTTCGGCCGCCAATGCGCCAGGCGACGACAGCGCGGAGCATGTTCTCCGCATCGGCACGGGGCTGGTCGAACTCGCCCCCGATCACATCGTCTCGACGACGCTCTATAATGACGCGTTTCCCGGCCCGCTGCTCCGGATGCAGCAGGGGCGCACCGTCACGATCGACGTCCATAACGACACCGACGTGCCCGAATTGGTCCACTGGCATGGCCAGACTATCCCAAGCGATGTCGACGGCGCGGCCGAGGAAGGCACGCCCTACATCGCGCCGCATACGAGCCGGCGGCTGCGTTTCATCCCGGGCCCGGCCGGGTTCCGCTTCTATCACAGCCACGCCGCCGCCGGACCAGATCTGACGCGCGGCACCTATTCGGGGCAGTTGGGCCCGGTCTATATCGAACCGAAGAACGATCCGGGCCATTACGACCGCGAGATATTCCTCGTGCTCAAGGAGTTTGCGCCGACCTTCAGCAAGGGCGGCGACATGGCGATGGACGCGCTGGCCGGCACAGAGATCGCCGCGCTCAAGGCGCTGGGCGCCGCCGCCGACGCGGCGGCACCGACCAGGACCAAGGGCTATGAGGTCGGCTATGATCTATTCTCGATCAACGGCAAGATGCTCGGCCATCACGAACCGATCCGGGTGAGGCCCGGCGAACGCGTGCTGTTCCATATCCTCAACGGAAGCGCGGGCGAGATACGCAGTCTCGCGCTGCCGGGACACCTGTTCCGGGTCGTCGCGCTGGATGGCAATCCGGTGCCGACGCCGGCATCGGTTCCCGTTCTCTGGATCGGGACCGCCGAGCGCGTGTCGGCGATCGTCGAGATGGACCATCCGGGCGTCTGGGTGATGGGCGATCTCGCCGACGACGATCGAACGCGCGGCATGGGCATCGTCGTCGAATATGCCGGGCATGGCGGCAAACCGGTCTGGATCAAGCCCCGATCCTTCCGCTGGGATTACGGACTGTTCGGCAAGCCGGATGCCGTGACGGCGGCGCCAGACGAGACGATCGTGATGACGATCGTCAAGCACAATGCCGCGCTGGGCGGCTTCAACCAGTGGACGCTGAACGGTCGCGCCTTTTCGATGACGAGGATGGAGCCGATCTACACGCTCCATCGCGGCCGCCGCTATCGGCTGATCTTCCGCAACGCGAGCGACGACATCCATCCGCTCCATCTCCACCGCCACAGCTTCGAACTGAGCCGGATCGCCGGGCGTGCCACCGCCGGCGTGATCAAGGATGTCGTCATGCTCGGCGGCTATCAGGAGCTCGCATTCGACTTCACCGCCGACAATCCCGGGGACACGCTGTTCCACTGCCACCAGCAATTGCACATGGATTACGGCTTCATGGCGTTGTTTCGGTATGCCTGACCGTCCCGTTGTCGGCCGGTCGGACCATCGATCCGATCCCCGCGGGAACCGGATCGGGTGATCCAGCGGCGCGCCCAGCGGGCGCGAGCTGCGCGGTCGCGTCGCCTGCATCTGCATCCGCCCATCGGCTGCGGCGCGGCAAGCCCGGCCGCACGAACAACAGGGGCAATTTGAGCAGCAATAGCTCGGAGTGGATGAAGCCGTCGATCACGCGCTCCCACCAGCGCGACCGGCGCAGGCCATGCCGCGCGAGCCACGCCTCATAGGGTGCCCAGTGGCTGGGCTCGTCCTTCTCGATGATCTCGAAAATCTTGGTCAGTGTCGGATCGGAGCGTATCGATGCGCTGCGCAACAACATCTCGACCTGACGATAGCCGCGCCGTTCGGTCAGCGCGACGACGCGGCAGAGGCGCGCGAACAGCCTGTCGTCGGTCACCAGCGCCTGCGTGTCGAGATCGTCGATCGCGGAGCGGAACATGATTTCCACGAAGCGGTCGATATGCCCGCAGGTGCGATCGACCGCGAACGGCATCGTGCCGCGCAGGCTGAACCAGCGACGAAACATGTCGTAATGCTTGCGCTCGTCGGCGCGATGCTGTGTCAGCGCCGCGATGAAATGCAGATCTTGCGGCGCACGACGTTTCGCGACCTCGATGACCCGATCGATCGCCGTGTAGCCGCGATGCTCGTTGTAGATATAGATCGACCCGAGCAGGTCCAAATAGCGACGCCGAACACAGCTAGACATGATATCGGTCCCAATCCGGCAAGACGGGCGCGTTCACAATACAAGTCTCTCGGCCTCGAGGCGAGCCGGATCTTGGCATGGCGGTGCTCAGACGGTCGCGTCGGCGAAATGACCGATGACGGCCGTTACCAGCAGCGCGGCGGCACCCCAGAAGGTGACGCGGATGATCGCCTTGACGCGCCCCGCCCCACCGGCCGTCGCACCGATCGCACCGAGCACCGCCAGCAACGCCACCGCCACGATCGACACGCCGTAGGAAATCGTCGCGCGCGGCAGCAGCGCTCCGACGAGGACGGGTATGAATGCGCCGCTGGTGAACGCGGCCGCCGATGCCAGCGCGGCCTGGACCGGCCGCGCCCGCGTCGCCGAGGACATGCCGAGTTCGTCGCGCGCGTGGGCGGCGAGCGCGTCGGCCGCAGTAAGCTGGTCGGCGACCTGGTTCGCCAGTTCGGCCGACAAGCCACGTTCGACATAGATGGCGGCGAGTTCGGCGCGCTCCGCCTGGGGATCATCCTCCAGCTCGCGGCGCTCGACCTGAAGATCGGCGGCCTCCGCATCGGCTTGCGAACTGACCGACACATATTCGCCCGCCGCCATTGACATCGCGCCGGCGACCAGCGCGGCGATGCCCGAGAGCATGACGGCGCTGCGGCCCGCCGACGAGGCGGCGACGCCGACGACCAGGCTCGAGACCGAGATGATCCCGTCATTGGCACCGAGAACGGCGGCACGCAGCCAGCCGATCCTCGACGACATGTGGTGCTCGTGATGCGGGCGATACGCGCGGCTCATCGCCGCATCCACGGCATCATCCGCGCCATGATCACGTCGCGATCGAGGAACTGGTGCTTCAGCGCCGCGCCGACATGGAGCACGATCAGCAGATAGGCGAGATAGGCGAGCACGCCGTGCGTCTCGCCGACGGCGTGCCAGACCGCCGCGGCCTGCCCCTGCGCACCGTGGACGAAGCCGAGCATCGGCCAGGGCACGACGCCGTAGAGCATCAGCGCCGCCTTGGTCCTCGGGCCCGACGTCATGATCCAGCCGGTGAGCGGCATGCCGATCATGATGACATAGAAACCCCAGTGCACGATCCGCGACGAGGTCCGCTCCCATGCCGGAAGACCCGCCGGGTAAGGCGGCGCGGGGTACGCGACGCGCCATGCCAGCCGCATAAGGCTGAGCAGCAGCACGAGGATTCCGGTCGACTTATGCCACAGCATCAGCCGCGCCGATGTCGCGCTCGATACGTCCTCATGCAACCAGGCGAGGACGATGTTGGACAGGATCATCACCGCGATCAGCCAGTGCAGCGTCACCGCGACAGTGGAATAATAGGTCACGACCCGGCGGCCATCCGCGGCACGCTCGACGCTGACCGGCTGTGATCTCGCTTCGCTCATGTGGCATCCTCTCCCTGACCGTCCCCCACCATGCTCAATCGACCTTGCGGATCGTTTCATGCAATGTGGCGACCGTGACGCCGAATTTGCGCACGACCATGATGTTGTCCGCGATCCGCCCGTCCGCCCGCAACGACAACCATTGGTCGGTGGCTAGGCCACCTTTCATCGTGAAGCGGAGATGGAGGCGGTTGCCCGTCACGTCGCCGCTGACCGGCCCGCTCGCATCGCTGAGCGTGCCGGCATAGCGATCGGCCGCGACGCGTCGGATCCGCCATTCGCGCTGCTTGGGCGCCTTGGCAGCATCGATCACATTTTGGTCGAGGATCAGCGTGCCGTCGCTGGCGAGACGGCCATTGCCATGTACCGTCACCGATCGCGCGCGCGAAAAGATCAGCTTGAGCGTCCCGCTCCCCTCGCTATGCCCCGCGAAGAACGCCTCGACGGCGAAATGCGGCGCGGGACGCGGCGCGGCGACGTCGCGCGGGACCGCCGTGCAACCGCCGGCGAGCAGAGGCAGCAGCCAGATCAGACGCCGCCGCAGGCATCGTGGCCCGCCCCCGTTCGCGCTGGATATCGCCTGATCAGCCATGCAGTCCCCATTCGGTCAGCGTGCCGGGTCGATCGGCAATCTGTCGAACAAACGTCGTCGCATTTCGGGCCCGCGCGACCAGGCCGACGATGTTCGCACCGAGCCGCCGCTTGCTGATGGTGATGTTATCCGGGCGAAATCCGCCGGCGAGGAGCACCACGCGCAATGCGTTGAGATCGAACAGGCGATGCGTCTGCGGACCGGCGAACTTCCAGCGCCGCATCGAACGCGCGTCGGTCGCATAAAGCACCAGCTGGCCGTCCGGTTTGAGCACGCGCCTGATCTCGCGCACGGCAGCGCTCGCATCCGTCCAAAAATAGGCGATGTTGATCGCCAGCACGGCATCGAACGAAGCGTCGGCATAAGGGAGGCTGGCGAAGTCACCGAGCCGCAGCCGCACGCGCCCCGCCTGCACGGCGGCACGATTGCGCAGCGAGGCCTGGGCAAGCATCGCGGCGGACCGGTCGATGCCCTCGATCACGCCATCCGGCAAACGATCGACCAGCGCGGCGATCGCTTCGCCGGGCCCGAAGCCGAGCTCGAGCACATGCGCGTCAGGCGTCAGATCGAGCGCCGCGACCGCAAGCCGATTGGGCGCGCGATTGACGAGACGCATGAAGTGACCGGTCAGCCGTCCGGCCCAGCCCGACGGCTCGCGCAACTGCCGACCGAATCGGTGCCAGATCGTCACCGGCGATCCCCTGCGCGGATCAACCGGCGTGCTTCTGGAGCTTGGCGAGCTCGGCGCGGACATCCGCGCGACGCCCCGCGTCCCAGACCGGCCGGTGCGGATTGGCCGGCGCCTGCAGCGCACGCTGCAGATAGGTGATCGCATCGCGGTCATCGCCCTGGCTGTGCAGGAAGTCGCCGTAAAAATAGTTCGAGTCGAGCCCGCCGGGGTCCATGGCGAGCGCGTTCTTGAGCAGCGTCCGCGCCTTTTCGGTGCTGCCGAAGCCGATCGGGAAGCCCGGCACGCGGTAATAGAGCACGCCGAGGCTCATCGGCACACCGCCGTTCATCGCTTTGGGGTCGATCGCGGCCGCCCGGTCGAGGATCGCGCGCGCGGCCTTCGCATAGCCGAGCTGCTGGAACATGCTCGCCATGCCCGCCTCCTCGCTGGTGACGATGCCCTGCCACAGCAGCGGCTCGGCATGGCCGGGATAGCGCGCCACGACCGCCGCCGCCTGCTTGGCGAGCGCGTCGATCTGGCGATATTGCGCGTCCTTGTCCTTCACCTGATATTTGATGCGCGCCCATTCATTGTCGATCCGGGAGACGTCGGCGTCCATCGCCGGATTGTTCGAGGCACCCGCCGGGGCGGTCGCGGCGAATGCGAGGGCGAAGAGCGACGCGATGGCGAGACGAGGGCGGAGGGACATGATCGGGTCCGTTTCTGCTGAGGAAATGAGAGACGCGCTGCGCGGCGGCTAGCGGAACAGCGCGGCCGCCTTGCGATCGTTGGCGGCAAGCGCGCGGTCGACGAGCCGGGGGGCAAGCGCATTGAGATGGACGAACAGGCTTTCGGGAAAGCCGATCACGAGATTGGCAGTGCCGCTGGCGATCGCCGCGACGATGCGAGCGGCGACCGCGTCGGGCGCATCCATGTGCATGCCGGTCGCCGCGGCGAACGCCATCACCTTGGGCGAGGCGAGCGCAGTGCGGACCGCGCGCGGCGCGATGTGCGTCACCTCGACACCGGTGCCGGCAACCTCGCGGCGCAGCGCGTCGGACAATCCCTTGAGCCCCGCCTTGGCGCTCGAATAGCTGGCGAAATGCGCGAAGGGGATGGCGCCGAACACCGACCCGATATTGACGATGCGACCATGACGGCGCGCCAGCATGCCCGGCAGCACCGCACGCACCAGCATCGCCGGCGCGATCAGGTTGACGACATAGCCGCTCCACAAGGACGCCGGCGTCTGCTCCGCCAGGGGCCCGAAATATTGCACGCCCGCGAGGTTGACGAGGATGTCGCACTCGGCTGCGGCCAGCGTCGCCGCGATCGCCGCGAGCCCCTCCTGGCTGCCGAGATCGGCGTCGATCGAGCTGTGACAGGCCGGACAGGCAACGCGGTCGACGCCGGTGACGATTGCGCCGGCGAGCCGCAACTTGGCCGCGACCTGCGATCCGATCCCGCCCGCAGCGCCGGTGACGACGATGCGCGCCCTCTCAAGCGAGCTCATGCGAGTGCTCCATCGGTATGCCCGCAAAGATTGCGGCGAACAGATCGAAGATCCGGTTGGCCATGGCGAGGATCGCCAGCTGGTCGGCGGGATCGTCCAGCCGGTTCACCAGCCGCTCGAAGAAGCGCATATGCTCCTGGTCGAGCGCGCCGTGCGAGGTGAGGTAGCGAAACGCCTCGGGCGGCAGACCGAGGCTGCTGCGCACCGCTTCCGCGCCCTGCTGGGCGAGCGCGATGCTGGTGCCTTCGAGGACGAAGACCATCCCGAAGAATGCGACCGGATTGCCCTCGCGGATCGTGCGATAGGCATGCTCGACCATCGCGGCGGTCTCGGGCGCCGGGGTGGACGCCGCAACCGCGTCGGGATCGCCGCCCGCCGCGCGGATATCGTCGAGGATCCAATGCTCATGGCCGGTCTCCTCCGCGATGTAATCGTCGAGCGCCGCGACCAGATCGAGCCGATCGGCGAGCCCTGCGCGTGCCGCCTGCATCAGCGGCACGGTATGGCGGACGTGATGATAGGCCTGCGCAAGATAGGCGAGATAGGTCGACAGTCCGATCTGCCCCTTGAGCCCCGCCTGGAGCTGCGGCACCGCCTGCAGGCGCCCGCGCGCCTCGGCGGTCTGCATCACGAGCCGGTCGAAGAAGGGCAGCGCCGCCTGCCGTGCCAGGATCGCCGCACGACGCGGGCGGCCGTTGGTGGTCAGTGTTCCGTCGACAGGGAGGAACGGCCGGCTGAGCTGCCAGCTGGCGATCCGCGCATAGGCCGGCAAGCCGGCATTGACGCGCGCGACCGCCGGCGCCGGATCGGTCGTCGCCGAGGCTGGGACGATCAGTGCCGCCAGCGCCGCCTCGCCGTCGCCATGGACGATCACCTGCACGACCTCCGGCTGCGCGAGCAATTCGCTCTCGATCCACTCGGGTGAGATGTTGCGGCCGTAGCCCGTGACGATCAGGTTGGTCTTGCGCCCCGAAATCGTCAGTCGCCCAGCCGCATCGACGCGGCCAATATCACCGGTGGCGATAGGGCCCGGCGCGCGCGGATGGCCCACCGTACCAAGATGGCCGTTGCCGTCGACGACGATCTCGCCATCGTCGGCGATCGAGACCGAGACGTGCCCGAGCGGCGTGCCGACGCTGCCGCGCTCCGGCTCGCCGGGCGCCTCGATCGCGACGACCGAGCCGCATTCGGTCAGGCCATAGCCCTGCACGACCGGCAGGCCGACTGCTCCCGCGCGCATCAGCACGCTCACCGGGACGCGTGCGCCGCCAACCGCGACGAGCGCGAGCGTAGGCAGTCGCCGTCCGGAGGTCTCGAGATAGGCGACCAGGCCGCGCAGCAACTCCGGCACGAGGATCAGGCTGGTCGCGCGATGCGCCGCCACGGCCTCGGCCAAGACGGCGAAATCCGGCCGGAACGGATCGGCGAGGCCCAGGCTTGTGCTGTCCTCGGCCAGATAGGCACCCCCGGCGAGCAGGCTGGCATAGAGACCCGCGACATTTTCGAGCAGCACGCCGAGCGGGAGGACGGGAAGGTGCCGCCCCGCACTCTCCGCACCGAGTCGATCGACCACCGCCTGCGCGGTCGCCAGAAGCTGCGCCTCCGACAGACAGACGCCCTTGGGCACACCCGTCGAGCCCGAGGTGTAGCTGATCTTGGCGGTGCCGTGCGGCAGCGTCGCCGGCGGCGCGTCGAGCAGGCGCAATCCCTCGGGCTCGAGAACCGCGGACGCGCCGGCATCGACGAGCGCCGCCTCGCTCTGCGCCGGCAGGAAGAAGGACGGCAGCGGCACGGCGACGCGACCGAGCCTGGCGAGCGCGAGGTCGGCGAGGATCCAGTCGATCCCGTTGCCGAGCCGAATACCGACCGGACGCCCGCTCGGATCGCTCGACTCGAGCCGTGACGCCATCGCGCCGATGGCGATCGGAAGCGCCGCATAGGAGATCATCTCGCCACGCGATACGAGTGCGACCGCATCGGGATCCTGGATCGCTCGGCGCTCGATCAGCGCGGTCAGCGTGCTCATGCGTGCGCGTCCAGCCGTGCGGCGTAGCGCGACAGCGCCAGCGCGCCGTCGGCGATGATCCCGACGCAGACGACCGGGTCCTGATCGTAATAGCGCCCCCAATTCTCGCGCTTGCCGGCAAGCTGCCCACGCGTTGCCGGGGCGATCGGCACAATCGGCAATCCGACGCGCGCGAAACCGCGGCGTAGCGGAGCGGTCAGTGTCGCGACCGCGACGCTGAACCGGTCGCCGAGCGCGGTCGCCGAGCCGTGCCACAGCCGGACCAATGCGGGCGAGGGCAATGCGGCGAGACAGCCGATCTCGACGATATCGCCACGGCCGACGTCCATCCCCAGCCGCTCGGCTGCGACCGTTTCGATCGGGCCGGCGAGATAGGATTCGAGAAACAGCGGCCCATCCGCGGCGGCGCGATAACCGAGCACCGCGAGCGGCCTGCCGTCGGCGGCGTTGACCGTCCGCCAGCTCAGGTAGCTTGGGCAGATATCGGCGCCATGGTGCCGTCGGTACAGGCGACGAGCGAAGTTCGCGGAGACGGTGGGGCGCATCGACATACTCCAGATGGTCCGCAAACCAGACGGTGTTGGTGCCCAAAATCCGCAGGCAATTTATTTCGGTGGCGTGCGGTGCGGTTAGCGTGCCGCGGCGCCGTCAGCTTTGCCTCGGCGCGTCGCGCCGCCCGCCGCGACGGTCGGCGCCCGCGTTTCCTCAGTGCCGGATCGCGTCGTGCCGCGGCGGCACGCGGGCTGCGCCGAGATCGCCGGCGCCGATGAAGCCGAGCCCCTTCAGCGTTATGCCCTGCTCGGACAGCATCGCGCAGGCCTGCCGGCAAAATGCCGCAATCTGTTCGAACTGCGCGCAATCGCGGACGTCGCCATGCGATCCGCGTCGCTCGATCGCCGCCTGATAGCGACGCACATCGCGTGCCATCGTCCCGTCCCTGGCGACGAAGGCGGCGATCAGTCGCGCAAAGAGCTGGCGCGCGTCCTGGGTCTGGCCGGCAAGGATATGCGCCGAACAGGCGATCCCGAACGAGCGATACTCAAGCATCGCCGCGACTTGGCTGTATCGCAGTCGCCCAGTCGTCATGCCGTAGAAATTCTCGAACGCGGCCGCCATCTCCTCGGACGGTTGACCGTCGCGCCATTTTCTTCGCGGCGGCTTGGCGTGGACGTCGATATACGTGACCCGGCCATCGCCATCGCGCGCGATGGTGACCGGGAGCGCTTCCGCTGCCATTTCGGCCTGATCCTTCTCCATCGTCACGATCGACGATGTCGAGAGACGTCGCACCGGCCGCGATCCCGCAGCGATCCCGCGGCGACCGCTGTGGCGTCCGCGCAGGGGATCGCGACACCGCAGCTTGCGACTTTTGCACCTGTGTTGCGGGTCGAGCGAGCGGCCGGCGTCCTTAGGCGTGATGGCCGCCGACGCGGCCAAAGCGATGGTCGACGGGAACGACCATGAAGGGCTATCTGGCTATGTTCGCTCGCCTGTCTTTGCAATCTGCGCGTGACAGCGTCGGTTTCGGCGACGCTGCCGTTGCGCTGCGAACATCGGCCGCGCGCAGTGGTCGGCAACCATCCGGCAGTCGTCCCGGATGGCCCGGAGATCGGCTTGCGTGCGATACCGGGCCGCATCGCGGCGATGTCGCCACCGCTGGCGGCGCGCTCGCGATCGACGTTGCACAACGATCGACGATGCGCTTTACGACGCGCACGACAAGCGCTTACGCTTGGCGAACATCGGTGATCGGGAACGACCAGAGCATGGCCGGCAGCGCCCTCGCGGAGGCTTTCATAGCCAACCAGTCGCCGCTGCTCCGCTATCTGCGCGCACGCGGCGCCGGTGACGATGCCGAGGACTGCCTCCAGGAAATGTGGATCCGTGTCGAGGCCAGCACCGATCACGTGGTCGGCGACGCCCTTCCCTATCTCTACCGCATGGCGCACAATCTGATGCTCGACCACTATCGCGCCGCACACCGTCGCCAGGGTCGCGAACTGTCCTATCGCCAGGATATCCAGGGCGGCGACGGCGATGCCGACGACGCACCGGCCGCCGAGCGGATCCTGATCGGCCGCGAGCGGTTGCGTCAGATCGATCGCGTTCTGGCGGGGCTGGGGCCGCGCACCGAATATGTCTTTCGCCGACACCGTGTCGACGAAATCGGCCAGCGCGAAATCGGCGTCGAGCTCGGCATCTCGCTGAGCGCGGTCGAGAAACATCTTCAGAAGGCTTATCGCGCAATCGCCGCCGCGCAGCGTGCGCTGGCCGACGGCAATGATCCGACGCCTGCCGGCAGGGAGCGCATCGATGGCCAACGCTGAGCGGGAGCGCACCGACGAGGCGCTCGACTGGGTGCGCCGCCTCCACGATCCGTCGTTCACCGACTGGGCGTCGCACGCCGCCTGGCTCGAAGCCGATCCGCGCAATCTCGCCGCGTTCGACGAGGCGAGCGCGCTGATCGCCGAGGCGACAGAGGGTCTTGCGCCGCCGCAGCCCTATGCCGTCTCGCCGGTCCCCACGAACGACAATGGCGTCGAGCCGCGGAACGTGTCCCGTCGCTGGTCGCGGTGGGGCGCGGGCCTCGGTATGGCGGTGGCGGCAGGCGTCGCGGCGATTGTCACAGTGCCGGCGCTGCTGCCAGGCGGTGCGCAGCCTTATCTGGTCCAGACCGCCGCGGGCGAGCATCGTTCCATCACGCTCGACGGGACGACGATCGCCCTCAACGGCGATAGCCGGCTTCGTCTCGATCGCCATGATCGGCGCGTCGCGGTGCTCGAACAGGGCGAGGCGTTCTTCTCGGTTCGCCACGATGCCGCGCATCCCTTCGCGGTGCAGGCGGGCGGCGCGACCTTCCAGGACGTCGGTACCGCCTTCGATGTTACGCACCGTGCCGGAGTGACGCGGGTCGCGGTGCGCGAGGGCGCGGTGCTGTACGATCCAGGCGGTGCCGCGGTGCGGCTCGATGCCGGTAAGGCGGCGCGCATCGCCGACGACAGCGCCACGGTCGAGACGATCGATAGCGCGGCGGTCGGCGGATGGCGGTCGGGCCGGCTGCTCTACCGCGACGCGCCGCTCTCCGATGTCGCGCAGGACGTCGCACGCAGTATCGGCGAGCCGATCGCGGTCGACCCGGCGCTCGCGCAGAACCGGTTCAGCGGCGTGGTGATGATCGATGCCGATCGACCACTGATGTTCCGTCGCATGGCAGCGGTAATGGGCATCGATATCCGGCATGCCCCTCAAGGCTGGCGAATGGTAATGCCTAGCCGGTGAGGCGGTTCGGGTCAGGCATTGCGGCGATTCTCGTGCTGGCATCCGCCGGCCACGCAGGCGCCGTGCGCATGCCCCGCTTCGACATCCCACCCGGCGCGCTGCGGTCCGCGGTCATCGCGGTCGGCGCGCAGGCGAACGTCACCATCGGCCTGAGCGACCCCATGATCGCAGGGCTTGCGGTCAACGGGGTCAGGGGGCGCATGACCGTCGCGGCGGCGCTCGGCCGGATTCTCGCCGGGACGACGGCGGATTTCCGGCAGATCGACGCAAGGACGTTCGAGCTCGTGCGACGCAAGTCCGGCTCGGGATCGCCCCGGCGGACGGCGCCCGCCACGCCGCTCGCCACGCGGCGATCCGATCCCGATATCATCGTGACGGGGAGCAAGCGATCGGCGACGCTGCGCAACTACATCGGCAGCGTCGTGCTGGTCGATGGCGGCTCGGTCCGGCCCGACCGGCTGGTCCACGGTTCCGCGGCACTGGTCGCGCAGGTCCCGATCCTGTCGTCGACGCATCTCGGCCCGGGGCGCAACAAGCTGTTCATACGCGGCGTCGCCGATTCGAGCTTCAATGGCCCGACACAGGCGACGGTGGGTCAATATCTGGGCGAGGTTCGGCTCAACTACAACGCGCCCGATCCCGAACTCGCAATCTACGACATGGCATCGATCGAGGTGCTCGAAGGCCCCCAGGGCGCGCTCTACGGCGCCGGATCGCTGGGCGGCATCGTCCGGCTGGTTCCGGTCGCCCCGGATCTGGCGCGGGCATCGCTGGATCTTGCCGCCGGGGGTGCGCTCCAGGCGCATGGCGCGCCGGGCAGCGATGTATCCGCGATCCTCAACCTCCCGATCGACACCGACCGGCTGGGGCTCCGCGTCGTCGGCTATGCCGATAGCGACGGCGGCTATATCGACGATCCCTCGCGCGGATCGAAAGACATCAACCGCACCGCGACGCGCGGCATCCGCGGTACGCTGCGCTATCGACCCGCCGCCGACTGGACGATCGACGTCGGCGCTGTCGTGCAAGGCATCAACAGCCGCGACGGCCAATATGCCGAGCGGGGCTTGCCCGCGCTGCAGCGATCGAGCGTGCTCGCCCAGCCTTTCGACAACGACTATATGCTCGGCAGCGTGACGGTCCGGCACGCGATCGGGCTGGCGCAGCTGGTCTCGGCAAGCTCGGTCGTGCGCCACGACGTCAACTCGAGCTACGACGCCAGCCTCACCGCTCAGACCCCGCGTCTCTATCAGGAGATGAACCACATCACGCTGCTGACCAACGAGACTCGGCTCTCGCGCGAATATGGATCGGGCAGCAGCTGGGTGATCGGTGGCGAGCTTCTGCGTAGCGGCGAGCGGCTGACGCGCACGCTCGGCGCGCCGGGCACCGACACGCGCATCGCCGGCACCAACGACGTCGCCGAGGAGGCCTCGCTGTTCGGCGAAGACACGCTCAAGCTCGCGGACCGCTGGTTCGTCACGGCGGGCGCGCGGTTCGAATATGCCCGGCTGATCGATCACGCGCTCGACCAGGCGGACACCGCCTCGGAGCCCCATCGCCACGTCACCGCCGTGCTCCCGTCGGCAGGTCTGCTGTGGCGGCCGACGGCGCGGCTGGCGGTCTATGGCCGCTACGAGGAGGGCTACCGCCCGGGCGGCCTCTCGACGCAAGGCAGCGTCACCCAGCGTTTCCAGTCGGACAGCGTCTCGACCTACGAGACGGGGATCCGCTACGGCAGCCCGGCCGACCGGCTGAGCGCGAGCGCGGCGATCTCCTTCACGCATTGGGAGAATATCCAGGCCGACCTGGTCGAAGCCGACGGCCTGCCCTACACCGCGAACATCGGCACGGGCCGCATCATCGGCTTCGAAGCGCAGGCGGTCTGGCGACCGCTCCCCGGACTCGTCGTCGACGGCCAGGTCTTCGCCGACAACAGCCGCCTGTCGAACCCGGCGGCCGCTTTCGCGGGCGAGAAGGATGCCAGCCTGCCCAATATAGCGGATGTGATCGGTCGGATCGGCAGCCGATACACGTTCGAGGCGGCCGGACACCAGGTCGAGCTATCGGGTTCGATACGCTATGTCGGCCGATCGCGGCTCGGCGTCGGTACGGTGCTGGACGTGCACCAAGGCCGCTATTTCGATACGGCGCTGGGGGCGAGCGTCTCGCTGGGGCGCGTCGCCGTCTCGCTCGACGCGACCAACCTCGCCGACGAGCGGGGCAATATCTTCGCGCTGGGCAATCCGTTCGGCGTGATGGCGGGCAATCAGGTCACGCCGCAGCGACCACGCATGGTTCGCGTGGGCGCAGCCGTGCATTTTTAGGGACGGGGATCAGGCGGCTCTGCGCGTCCGCATCCGGCGTTCGGCCAGCATCGTGCGATAGGATCCGAACAGATCGTCGAAATGATCGTCCATCGTGCGCGCCGGTGGCATGCCTTGCGCAGGCCGCTGGTTCGCAAAGCGAAGAATTGCCTCGGTCGCGCTCTCGGCGCTCGCCGAGCGGTACAGCGACCCGCCCGACGCGCGCGCATGATCCGCGGCGCCGCCGCGATCGGGCACGATCAGCGGCAGCCCCGATGCCGCCGCCTCCGCGGCGACGAAGCAGAATGTCTCCGCCTCGCAGCCATGGATCAGCGCATCGGCACTTGCCATCAGCCGCGCCAGCGCGATCCGATCGGCGATCGGCGCGAGCAGGTGAATATGCGGATTGCCCTCGACCGCGCGCAGCACCTTGGAGCGCTTATAACCATCGCCGACGAGGACGAGCCCGACGGGTCGGCCGGTTCCCGCAGCGGTCACCGCCTGCGCGACCATCTCCCAGCGCTTTTCGGGCGCATGACGCCCCACCCCGAGCAGCAGCAGCGCATTCTCGGGAAGATCGCAGGCAGCGAGCATCCGCCGCCGCAGATCGTCGTCGCGCTGAGCGGGCGAAAAGATCCCCGCCTCGACGCCCATCGCGTTGGTGACGACATGCTCGATCCCGCCGCCCCGCAGTCGCCCCGCCAGATCATCGCTTGCGCTGACGATCATATCGAAGCGCGCATCGAGCCGGCGCAGGTGCCGCCAATACCAGTCGAACCCGCGGTCGATCGTCGCGCGGTCGGCGACCCCGCCGAACCAGCGATAGGCGTAGGCCGCGAGCGGATCGGCATGCGCGATCAGCGACAGCAAGGCCGATCCGTGCCAGTCGGCGACGAGCGACGCGCTGCGCCATGGCGAGGAGACCTCGACGACGTCGGGCGCCTCCTCGTCGAGGATCGCGTAGAGCGCCGCGCGATCGGCGAAATATCGATACGCGCGATCGAGCGGGAAGCGCGGCGAGCGCAGCCAGCGGATGCGCGCACCGGGGCCGCGTTGCTCGTCGCAGGTCGTGCGGCCCGGTGCCACCACGACGAGTTCATGTCCCCGCGCGGATGCGGCAGCGAGCTTGCGGTCGATATAGGTGCGCACGCCGCCACCGGCCGGCGCATAGAAGGCTGCGACGTCGACGATCTTCATCCCACCGCACCCCGCGCGAGCAGGTCGGCGTAGCGCGAGATGACGCGGCCGCGGGCGAAGGCACGGACGGTGCGGTCGATGCTGGCAAGCAGCGCTGGCTTGGTGACGTCACCCGGGTGAACCGCGACCCGGACCGTCGGCAAGCGCCCCAGGTTCGACCGTGCGACCGCCGCCACCGCCAGCGAACTCGCCGTCCGCGCGGCGCTGCGGCTCGCCCATGTGATCACCGGACCGCGCGCGAGTATCTCGTCATTGGCCGGCCGCCAGACGCGGAAATGATCCTCGGCGAGCGGAAAGCCGACCTGGCGCATAGCCGATCGCGCACCCTCGCCGTACAGCCATGCGGGTGCGACGAACCCCGCCACGGCGCTGCCCGTCGCCTGCTCGACCACGTCGCGGCCCTCGCGCATCCGCCGCTCCGCCTCGTCCGCGCTCAATCCGAGGAATTCGCCTTCGCTCGCCGTCATCGTGCGCGCGCGCAGGCGATCGAACAGGCGACGATGCGGCGTATCGTCGCGGTGCTGCCAGCCGTGCAGGAACATCTCGACCCCGGCGTCCGCCCAACCCCGCAACCTTGCGCGGAACGACGGATGCGCGCCGAGCGGCGCCATCCCCCAGTGATCGGGGACGACCAGCATCGCGAAGCGCGGCGCCCCGATGATGGCCTCGATCCTCTCGACCAATATCGCGATCGGTTCGGCGAAGGCCGGCCCGACGTCGTGGATCGCGATGATCAGCTTGCGATCCGCGCGCGCCGGAGACTCGGGGCTAACGACCATTGTTTCGCATCGCCCACATCATCAGGCGCCCGAGCAAGCAGCCCAGCGAACACAGCCGTCCATGATCCCTGGCGACACTGATCGCCGTTCCGGCCGTATCGTGCATCGTGCCCACTCCATCCCCCCAGCATCTTGCGACAAGGACGCCGGCGGCAACCCGGACCCGCAGTTTCTATCAGGATCGCGCGGCGGTTGCTCGATAGTTTTTGTGTGCGGGTCGCCGTGCCGCGCGGCGTCTGGAAGGCATGCCGCGCATCCTGTGTTTCCTGCATAGTCACGGGCCTGGCGGCGTCGAGCGGACGGCGATGCGGCTGTGCGCGGCATGGCAGGAGGCCGGCGCCGAGGTCGCGATCGTGCTGGGCCGCATCGACGGCCCGATACCCGTGGAGGCGTCCGGCTGTACCGTCCTGGTGCCGCCCTCGCTGCGCCTGCCGACCGCCTCGTTCGAAACCGCGTGGATGATCGCCAACTTGCCCGCGATGATCCGGCAGTGGCGTCCGGACGTCGTCTTCTGCCCCGGTAACAGCTATACGGTCGTCGCGGTGGCGATGAAACTGCTGCTCGGGCGGGCCTGCCCTCCGATCGTCGCGAAGATCAGCAACGATCTGCTACGGCGCGACCTGCCAGCGCCCATCCGTTTCTTCTATCGGATCTGGTGCCGCATCCAGGCGCGCTTCCTCGACCATCTGGGTTCGCTGTCACCGGCGATGCGCGACGAGATCGTGACCGTGATGCGGATCGATCCGGCATCGGTGTCGGTGATCGCCAATCCGGTGCTCGATCGCCGGCGTCGCGCCGCGCTGGCCGGCGCGGGCGAGCTTGCGCGACAGACGCGGCGTGGTGGCCGTCGCTTCCTCGCCGCAGGCAGGCTCGAGCCGCAAAAGGACTTCGCATCGCTGATCCGCGCATTCGGCCGAGGTGCGAACGCCAGCGACCGCCTCGTCATCATCGGCGAAGGCGGGCAGCGCCAGCGCCTCCAGCGCTTGATCGACACGCTCGCGCTCGGAGATCGGGTCAGCCTTGCGGGGCAAAGCGAGCAGATCGAGCGGTGGATGGCGCGCAGCGACGTGCTGGTCCTGTCGTCGCGCTACGAGGGGCTGCCTGGGGTGGTCGTCGAGGCGATGGCCGCCGGTCTGGGGATCGTCGCGACGGACTGCTGCGCCAGTATCGCCGGACTGCTCGGCCATGGGCGCTTCGGAACGCTCGTCGCGCCCCGCCTGCCCGCCGCGCTGGCAGACGCGATCGCCGGGGCGCGATCGGGCCAGGCGGATGTCCCTGGCGCCGCGGACGCCGCGGCACTCTTCGATGCGGGCCTCGCCGCCGCTGCCTATTTGACGCTCTTCCAGCGATTGGCGAATATGCCCGGCGTCACTCGCAAGTCTTATCCGCCAATCTATAAGCCGACCGCCAAGACGTCCCAACCAACGGAGCACCACAACAGTGCATCAATCCACGCTTGCGATCGACGGATCTCCGCCGGTCGCCGCCCCGGCCGAAGCGGGCTGGTTCCCCGAGACCTTGTTGAACCAAACACCATTCTGGCGGCGGGCGATCGGCCCGGCGATCTCTATCGCGATGCTCGTCGCCGCGATGACGCAGATGCGTTCGCTCGATCTCCGTCAGATCTGGTCGCTGCTGCCGACCTCGCCGGCCTTCTGGCTGGCGATGGCGGCCGCCTATCTGGTGCTACCAGCCAGCGAATGGATGATCTACCGTCGGCTGTGGCGCCTGCCGGCGCGCGGGATCGTGCCGCTGCTGCGCAAGCGGATCTCGAACGAGATCGTGCTGGGCTATAGCGGCGAACTCTATTTCTACAGCTGGGCACGCCGCCATGCGCATCTCGTCGCGGCACCGTTCGGCGCGATCAAGGACGTCTCGATCCTCTCCGCCCAGGTCGGCAATCTCGTCACGCTGGCGATGCTGGTGCTGGCGTGGCCATCCTTCGGCCTGCTCGGCCTTGGCGCGCACGGCCGCGAATTCCTCTATTCCTGCGCGGCGATCGTTGCCATGTCTCTGCCCGTGATGCTGTTTCGCCGGCATTTGTTCACGCTTCCCGGCGCCGAACTTCGTCGCATTGCCGCGGTGCATCTGGTCCGGATCGTGGCGGCGCTGCTGTTCACCGCGATCGCCTGGCACGAAGCTGCGCCCGAAGCCGCGTTGACCTGGTGGGTCGTGCTCGCCGCGCTGCGCCAGCTGCTGTCGCGCCTGCCACTGCTCCCCAATAAGGACATCGCCTTCGCCGCGGTCGCGGTCCTTCTGATCGGAAGCCATGTCGATCTGGCCGCGATGATCGCGATGACCGCGAGCGTCATCCTGTGCGTGCATGTCGTGCTGGGGGCAGCGTTGGCGGCGACCGACCTGTTGCTGCCCGATAGCAAGCGGTAACGCGCAGCGCCGAGGGAGAGGATGGGTGGGCGAAAATCACCCGCGTTTTCGAACGGGACTTCAATACGTAATGTCCACATGATTGTTAAGGGTGACCCGGCCGCGTATCGGTAGACGATGCGTCGATCCAGCACCAAACCGCTCTGCTGGAGACGATCGCTACCCGTTCCGACATCGCTGTTGCCGCACTGCTTGGCGAGCGCCCCGCGCATCCCTGCCGGCAAGACCGCGTTGACGTCGTGATCGAGGATGATGGCGCGCATGGCCTGCCGATCCCGCGGCGTGCAAAGTCGCCACGGCGACGGCAGACCGTTTCGAGCGGTGCCGGAGCCGGCCGCGGTCGACGCGCTGTCGCCGCGCCTTTCGTCGCGCAAATTGGCAGTATCGATGCGGGACGGCGCGAGACGAATGTCGAACTGTTCGTCGCCGGGATGTTCGACCATTTCGGGGCAAGCGCGCTGCTTGCCGCAGTCGAACAGGCAGAGTTGAGCTCGGCGGCCGGTCAACCGGCGATCGCCTGGGCCGAATTCGCAGCGGCGCTCGCAAAAGGCGATGACCCGGCCGACGAGTCTGCAGCCGACTCGCACGGACCGGGCCTTCTTGAGCGCGACGCCTGATCGCGCGTATCGGCAGGCTCGGTTTCCATGCCGAGACATCAGCCCCCATTCACGAGGACCGCGACCGTGACGGTCACGTGACTTACCGCCGATACGAGCGCTGTTTCGGCCAGATCCGGCCGTCGCCGGACGACGCGATCCGCCGTCGCAAAGATAAAGTTGCCCGAGCGCTGTGGGTGGCGAGACCGGGAAGCGTCTTGGCAAGGTGAAGACCAGCTCCCACTCCGATCACGATCTTCGTACGAACCACGGTCGATGATCGCTTTGCTGTTCGCGATGGCAATGCCCTCTGCGATCCCCGAGAAGGCTTTCGCCGCGCCGCACGCGGTGACGCTCGATGGTCCGGCAGCCGGCGCCTCTCCACTCGCGGCCGTCGCCGACTTCGCGCCCGCCTCCCCCGCCGACGCACCGCGCACGCCCGGCGAGATCGTGGTGTCCGCGCCGCCGCGGCCGACCGCCGCCGATCCGCTCGAGCATATCAACATAGCCACCTACCAGGCGATGCAATCGGTCGATCGGGGGATCGTGGCGCCCGTGGCGTTCGGCTATCAGCGGACCGTGCCGGCGCCCGTACGCGATGGCATTCACAATTTGCTCTCGAACCTCGATGAGCCCGTCGTCTTCCTGAACTTCCTCGCGCAGCACAAGCTGGGCAAGGCTACCGAGACGGTGGGGCGTTTCGCCGTCAACTCGACGCTCGGGCTCGCGGGCTTGTTCGACGTCGCGAAACGCAAGCGATTTCGTCTTCCGCATCGCCCCAACGGATTTGCCGACACGCTCGGCTTCTATGGCATCAGACCAGGGCCGTTCTTCTTCCTGCCGTTGGTCGGCCCCACGACGCTGCGCGATATGGCCGGTGGACTGGTCGATCGGCTCGTTTTGCCCTTGGGGGTCGGCGTCCCGTTCAACCAGCTAGGCTATACGCTGCCGACGGGCGTGCTCAAGGGACTCGACCGCCGCCTGCGCAAGGACGACGAATTGCGCGAACAGCGCGATGCGGCACGTCCCTATGTCTCGGCACGCGAATTCTACCTCGCCCGGCGCCAGTCCGAAATCGACCATCTCAGGGGCCGCGCCCCGGTGTCGCTATCGCCCTCCGACGCGCATCCCTGACATTCGCCCCACCGCGTGCAACGGAGCGCCACCGATGATTCCGTTCGTTCGCCTCGTGCTGCACTGCATAAGGAATGCTTGTCTGGACCATTACCCATCGACTGCTAGCCTCCGCTACGCTTGACCAGGTCCCGCGCGCACCGCGGCGGAACCGGCGAGCGATGGCAAGGGGGCTTGCAATGGCGACGGGGCAACGATCGATACGGCCGCGCATGATGACGGGCGTGGCATGTGGCGCATTTGCGCTGATGGTACCGCAGACCGACGCAGCCGCGCAGGTCGTCGCATCGACCGCGGCCAATCCCGGCGACATCGTCGTCACCGCGCAGCGTCGCGAGCAGAAGCTCCAGGACGTCGGTATCGCGATCACCGCGCTATCCAGCCAGACGCTCAAGCAGCTCAACATCAACGACGCAACCGACCTGACGCGCGCGGTGCCGACGCTCAAGATGAATGCCTATTCCTCGGCGCAGGTAGTATTTAACATCCGCGGCGTCTCGCAGAACGACTATGGCGACCAGCAGGAGCCACCGGTCGCCGTCTATCAAGACGACAGCTATTCGAGCTCGATCAACACGGCGAGCTTCCCGACCTTCGATCTCGCACGCGTGGAGGTGCTGCGCGGGCCGCAGGGCACGCTGTTCGGGCGCAACGCGACCGGCGGCGCGGTCCAGTTCATCTCCAACCAGCCGACCCGCGACTTCGGCGGCTACGCCACCGTGACGACCGGCAGCTACGGCGAACTGCTGACCGAGGGCGCGGTCTCGGGCCCGATCGCCGACACTCTGCAATTCCGCCTCGCCGGCATCCGCGACCGCGACAAGGGTTATATCAAGAACATCAATCCCGGCATGCCCGCGCGCGGCGCGAACAACCATTGGGCGCTGCGCGGCATCCTCGCCTGGCAGCCGTCGAGCGCGATCGATACCAAGCTGACCGTGCGCTATCTGCGCGCGCCGAAGGAACGGCAAGCGGGGCTCTATTCGCTGGTCGCCAGCTGTCCCAATGCGCAGTTTCAGGGCGAGGTGCTCGGTGCGAACGACAGCTGTGCCTATTGGGGGTCCGGCCCCGGCGAAACGGGTGCCGGCTATCGCAACGACAGCATCAACCCGACGCGCGGCGGCGACCCCTACAAGACCGCGGCGACCGATCCGAGCTATGTCGACCGCAAGGTGTTCGGCGCAACCTTTCGCGCCGACATCAAGCTCGGCGATCGCCTCAGCCTGACGTCGATCACCGACTACCAGCATGGCAAGAAATTCTACACCGAGGACGGCGACTCCTCGCCGGCCGCCGGAGTCTATTTCTATCAGGGCTCAAAGCTCGATCAGGCCTCCGAGGAAGTGCGGCTGCAGGGCGATTTCGGCGCCAACCATCTCACGATCGGCGCCTACGGCATGCTGATCAACGGCCATTATACCGGCAAATATGCCGACCTCTTCTACGGCTATGATCCGACCGTCGCCTTCTCGCAGCGCACCCGCTCCTTCGCCTTTTTCGCGCAGGACGAGTGGGCACTCAGCGACAAGATCAAGCTGATCGGCGGTCTGCGCTATTGGCACGACAAGAAGCGCGGCAGCTATTTCGGATCGGAGACGAGCTACTCCGACATCACCATCACCTATAATTCGCACGATGTCTCCTACACCGAGAACGGCGTGACCGATCCGATGGGCGGCATCACTGCGACGCCTTCGGATGCCGCGCCGAGCTTCTCGGGTGTCACCGCGCGCGCCGAGATCGATTACAAGCCGATCGATCATGTGCTGCTCTATGCAAGCTACAACAGAGGCTCGAAGAGCGGCGGCTTCACCTTCTCGACGGGTACGCCCTTCCCCGGTGCCGAGGTCGCGACGCTCAACGGAGTCGCCTACAAGCCCGAGACGCTCGACGCCTATGAGATCGGCAGCAAGCTGACGCTCGCGCCCGGGACGACGCTCAACCTGGCGGCCTTCTATTACGATTATCACGACTATCAGGCCTTCGCCCAATATGGCGCAGTGCAGACCGTGGTGAACCTGCCGGCGCGATCGAAGGGCATCGAGGCCGATTTCAGCACGCGCCCGGTACGCGGATTGACGCTGCAGCTCAGCGGATCGCTGCTCGACACCAGGGTCAAGCATGTCGAACTGCCCGATCTGGCGACGATCGTCGACCATCGCCTGCCGCAGACGCCCGGCTTTTCGGGCAATGCGCTCGTGCGCTACGAATTCGCCTTCGCCGGCGGCCTGGCTTCTCTGCAAGCCGACGTCCAGCATTCCGGGAAATTCTGCTTCACCGTGCTGTGCGCGCCGGTCGAGCGCGAGAAGGCCTATAACGTCGCGAACGCCCGCATCGGTTATGCGCCAGACGGCGACGCCTGGGAGATCGCCGCGTTCGTCAACAATCTCTTCGCGGAGACGTACCGCGTCTACGGCTATGACAACACGCTGTTCGACGGGACCGTCGCCGGCGTCTATGCCAAGCCGCGGACCTGGGGCGTGACCGGGACGATCCATTTCGGCGCGGCGGGTCGCTGAACCGCGGCCGGGTGGCGCGGGTCGGTCGATCGCGCCCGCAACAAGATGGTCGCATGGCGCTTGGCGGGAGGCTTGGGCGCTCCGCACGACGGGCGACTTCCATAGGGACAAAAGTCCGTTCTCTTTATGTTCCATGCGTGATATGGCGTTTGGATGGTCCATGTCAGCAGAGCGCAGTCAGGCCGAGGCGCCACGACCAACCGCACGAGCGCCCGCTTCAACCTCAAGGCGCGCGAGGAGGATGGCGACTGGCTCGACGAGCGCGAATTGATCGACGGCGCTGCGCCTCGCCCCGCGACGACCGTCACGATCGAGCGACCGAAGACGATCATCTCCTATAACAACAGCCCCGACATTGGCT
This sequence comes from uncultured Sphingomonadaceae bacterium, assembly GCA_903871605.1. Classification (GTDB taxonomy): domain Bacteria; phylum Pseudomonadota; class Alphaproteobacteria; order Sphingomonadales; family Sphingomonadaceae; genus Solisphingomonas. The sequence continues at coordinate 43,043 of CAIQHF010000021.1, read as the reverse complement.
TCGACCGCAGCGTCAATCCGATGCGCGGCTGCGAGCATGGCTGTGTCTATTGTTTCGCGCGGCCGACGCACGCCTTCCATGATCTATCGCCGGGGTTGGACTTCGAAACCAGATTGTTCGTCAAGCCCGATGCGCCCGATCTGCTACGCCGCGAGCTGGCCGCACCGGGATACCGCTGCCGCCCGATCGCATTCGGCACCAATACCGATCCCTATCAGCCGATCGAGGCGCGCTACCGGATCACACGTGGCTGCCTGGAGGTGCTCGCCGAGACGCGCCACCCCATGACGATCACTACCAAGTCCGATCGGGTGCTTGCCGATCTCGAGCTGATCGCCGGCATGGCGCGGGATGGTCTGGCGGCAGTCGCGATCTCGATCACCTCGCTCGACCCGAAAACCGCGCGGACGCTTGAGCCCCGCGCGCCCCATCCCGAACGCCGGCTGGCCGCGGTGCGCAGGCTCGCGGACGCTGGCGTTCCCGTTCATGTCTCGATCGCGCCCGTGGTGCCGCAGGTCACCGATCACGAAATCGAGCATCTGGTCGAGCGTGCGGCCAAGGCGGGCGCACGCGGCGTCTTCTATCTGCCGGTCCGCCTGCCGCACGAGGTGGCGCCGCTGTTCCGCGCATGGCTCGAGGCGCACCATCCCGATCGCGCCGCGAAGGTGATGGCGACGATCCAGTCGATCCGCGGCGGGCGGGACAATGATCCCCATTTCTTCACGCGGATGCGGGGCCAGGGCCCCTGGGCGGAATTGCTGCGGACCCGGTTCGATATCGCGCTGCGCAAGGCAGGGTTGGGTCATGAGCGGATGGCGCTGCGCACCGATCTGTTCCGGCCGCCGGTCCTTCCCGGACAGCAGATGTCCTTATTCTAGGAACGCGTCGTCGAGACGAGGCGCCCGTTGGTGCGATCGCCGATCTCTGATATCGATTGACGACCGAAACGACATCGCATCATCATCGCGGTGGTCGCATGGCGACGCCGCGGCAGGGGGAACCGCATGAACGCTTGGATCCGGGCAATCGCTCTGACGTCTCTCTCGATCGGGATAGGCAATGTCGCCGGGGCCGCGACGACCGACGCGTCGGTCGAGGCGTTCGAGCAAGCCCAGCAGGCCGGCTGGAACGCGCATGACGCCCAAGCCTATTCGGCAGCGTTCGCGCCCGATGCCGAGGTCATAACGTCGCTCGGCTGGCATTGGACGGGGCGAGACGACGTCGCGCGCAACATGGCCGACGGCTTCAGGCTGATCTATGCAAACGGCGTCTTCCGGATTTCCGATGTGAGCGTGCGGCCATTGTCGCCCGATCTGGCGCTGGTGTGGATCAGATACACCATCTCGGGCGCGCGCACGCCGGATGCCACGGCAAGCGCCGGTGAGCAGCGAGGGATCGAGACGCAGCTCGTGCAGGGGACGGGCGCGCACCGCGTGATCCTCTCGCAGCAGGACACGATCCTGGCCAGCGGGAGCGACGGCACCGCGCCCGTATCGGCCGGCCCAACATCCGCCGCGCCCGCCGCGTCCTTCCCGACGACGCCGCCGCCGGTCCGCCGCTGCATCGTCGCGCGCGCCAGTGGCGACTGTCTGGTCTACGGAAAGCCCAAGCCGGCCGCGCGCTGACCGTCGCGACTAGCCGACCAGCGCCAGCCTGGGTCCCTCGATCGGCGCCAACCGCGCCGATGCGACACCCGGTAGCTTCTCGATCCGCTGCACCATCTCGGCGTCGAACATATAGTCGCGCCCGGCGAGCATATGCGCCGTCCGTCCATCGGGCAGCATCGCGAACAGATGCAGTTCGCCCCGCCCGCCGCGCAGGCCCGCGAGCGCGCCCGCCAGCGCCGCCGCCCCCACCGGGTCGTCGAGCGTGACGTCGAGCCGCAGCCGCGTCGCCATCGTCATGCCCTCGAACGGGCGGATGTTGCGGATCGTGACGCGCGGCGTCTCGTCGCCGGGCTTGCGGTCGAGCTCGACCATCAGCAGTCCACAGCCGCCCACTTTGGCCGCCTCCTCGATGCGCACCGAGACATCGTCGTCGAAGCAGCTCGCCTGGAACTGGCCCGACGCGTCCGAGCAGCCGACCATCAGATAGCGTCGCCCCTTGGCCGAGGTCCGCCAGCGCGCATCCTCGATCAGCGCGGCCATCGAGACGGAGGGCGCGGGCTGACGACGGCCGCGCTCATCGGGCTCGGGCTGCGGCGGCGCCGGCAGCGCGCACCATTCGGTGAAGCTGCGGCATCCGTGCGCCTGCGCCAGATGGCGGTAACGGTCGGTCGGGTGCGCCGAGAAATAAAAGCCGAACGCCTCCTTCTCCGCGGCCATCGTCTCGGCCATCGACCAATGCTGGCCGGTGGGCAGGCGGATCGGCGGGACGTCGGCCGCCATGTCGCCGCCGAACAGCCCGCCCTGCCCGCTGATCCGCGCCGCCGCCGCCGCATTGGCGTGCGCGAGGATCGTCTCGGCGGCGGCGAAGATCGTCGCGCGGTCGTGGCCGAGCTCCTCGAACGCGCCGCCCGCCGCGAGGCTTTCGAGCTGGCGGCGGTTGAGCAGCCGCGGATCGATGCGATCGGCGAAATCCTCGAGCGTCCTGAACGGGCCACCGGACAATCGCTCGGCGCACATCTCGTCCATCGCGCGCTCGCCGACGCCCTTGAGCGCGCCCAGCGCATAGCGCACCGCGAGCGACCCGTCGGGCCTGGCCTCCACCGTAAACTCGGCGGCGCTCTGGTTGATCGACGGCGGCAGGCAGGTGACGCCGAGCCGCCGCATGTCGTCGGCGAAGATGGCGAGCTTGTCGGTCTGCGCCATGTCGAAGCACATCGAGGCGGCGTAGAATTCGACCGGATGATGCGCCTTGAGCCATGCGGTCTGATAGGTGAGCAACGCGTAGGCGGCGGCATGGCTCTTGTTGAAGCCGTAGCCCGCGAATTTGTCGATCAAGTCGAACAGTTCATTGGCCTTGGGTGCGGCGATGCCGTTCTGCTTGGCGCAGCCCTCGACGAAGATCTGGCGCTGCGCGTCCATCTCCGCCTTGATCTTCTTGCCCATCGCGCGGCGCAGCATGTCCGCGCCGCCGAGCGTGTAGCCGGCGAGCACCTGCGCCGCCTGCATCACCTGCTCCTGGTAGACGAAGATGCCGTAGGTCTCGGCGAGGATCGTCTCGAGCAGCGGGTGCGGATATTCGATCGAGGCCTGGCCGTTCTTGCGCTGGCCGAAGAGCGGGATATTGTCCATCGGGCCGGGCCGGTAGAGCGCACCGAGCGCGATGATGTCCTCGAACACGGTCGGCTTCACCGCCGACAGCGTGCGGCGCATGCCCTCGGACTCGACCTGGAACACGCCGACGGTGTTGCCCGACTGGAGCAGCCTGTAGGTCGGCTCGTCGTCCCACAACAGCGCCGCGAGATCGACCGTGACGCCCCGCTTGGCGAGCATCTGCACCGCCTTCTGCAGCACCGACAGCGTCTTGAGCCCGAGGAAGTCGAACTTCACCAGCCCCGCCTCCTCGACATATTTCATGTCGAACTGGGTGACGGGCATGTCCGAGCGCGGGTCGCGGTAGAGCGGGACGAGCTGGTCGAGCGGCCGGTCGCCGATCACCACGCCCGCCGCATGGGTCGACGAGTGGCGCGGAAAGCCCTCGAGCTGCATCGCAAGATCGAGCAGCCGCTTGACCTCGGGCTGGCGATATTCGTGCGCGAGTTCGGACACGCCGTTGATCGCGCGGTCGAGCGTCCAGGGATCGGTCGGGTGGTTGGGGATCAGCTTGGCAAGGCGATCGACCTGGCCGTAGCTCATCTGCAGGACGCGACCGGTGTCCTTGAGCACCGCGCGCGCCTTCAGCTTCCCAAAGGTGATGATCTGCGCGACCTGGCCGCGGCCATATTTCTCCTGGACGTAGCGGATCACCTCGCCGCGCCGCGTTTCGCAGAAATCGATGTCGAAGTCGGGCATCGACACGCGTTCGGGATTGAGGAAGCGCTCGAACAGCAGCCCGAGCCGCAACGGATCGAGATCGGTGATCGTCAGCGACCAGGCGACCACCGAGCCCGCGCCCGAGCCGCGGCCGGGCCCTACGGGTATGTCGTGGTCCTTCGCCCATTTGATGAAGTCGGCGACGATCAGGAAATAGCCCGGGAAACCCATGTTGACGATGACGTCGACCTCGAAGGCGAGTCGCTCGAAATAGGCGGCATATTTGGTTTCGAGCTCGGCTTCGGAGAGGCCCCCCCCTACTCCGTTCGTCCCGAGCGCAGTCGAGGGACCGGCGCCAAGCGCGGCGCCTGTTTCGTGTTCATCGACTTCGCTCGGGACGAACGGTTTTTGGGCAATCGCCTCCAATTCCTCGATCCACCGCAGCCGCGCGACCAACCCCGCGCGCGCGTCGGCGCGAAGCGCCGCCGCCTCGCCCTCGCGGTCGCCGGCGAGGCTGGGAAGGATCGGCTTGCGCTTGGGTGCGGCGAAGGCGGTACGCTGCGCGACGACGCGCGTGTTGAGGATCGCCTCGGGCAGGTCCTCGAACAGCCGCGCCATCTCGGACGCGGGCTTTAGCCACGCCTCGGGCGACGAACAGCGCCGATCGGTCGAATCGACATAGGCGGAGTCCGCGATGCACAGCATCGCGTCGTGCGCGGCGTGAAACTGCGCCTCGGCGAAGCAGGCCGGGTTGGTCGCGACGAGCGGGAGATCGCGCGCATAGGCCAGATCGATCAGCGCTGCCTCCGCCGCGTCCTCGATGGCATCGCCGCGCCGTGCCAGCTCGACATAGAGCCGGTCGCCGAACAGCGCCTGCAACCGATCGGCGTAGCGCAGGCCGTGGTCCGTCTGGCCGGCGCCGAGCAGCCGCGCCAACGCGCCGTCGCCCGCACCGGTCAGCGCGATCAGGCCGTCGGCGCGGCCGTCGAGCGCGTCGAAGGGCACATGCGCGTCGTCCTCGATCGGGCGGCCGAGATGCGCCGCCGAGACCAGCGCGCAGAGATTGTCGTAGCCGGTCGCGTCCTGCGCATAGAGCGGCAGCCAGTCGATCACCGGTGGTTTGCCCGCCTCGGCGCCGCCGCAATCGGCCGGCCGCGCGACCGCGAGCAACGTGCCGATGATCGGCTGCACGCCCACCGCCTTGGCGGCGGCGGAATAGGCCATCGCGCCGTAAAGACCGTTGCGGTCGCAAATCGCAGTGGCGGGGAAACCCAGCGTGCGGGCGTGTTTGGCGAGGTTCTTGGGCTCGATCGCGCCTTCGAGCATCGTGTAGGCGGTGAACACGCGGAGCGGCACGAAGGGGGTCGAATCCATCGACCGACTATGCGCGACCGTGACGATCCTGTGAAGCGGCCAGGACCACCCGATGTGCTCCTGCGTAGGCAGGAGCCCAGGGTTGCAAGCGCTGGGGCCCTTCACCTGGGCTCCTGCCTACGCAGGAGCACAAATCGGTGCGCTCAACCCGCCCCCGCCCGCTCCATCGCATAGGCCTGGGTGCCGCGCGTGATCAGCGCGTCTCCGTCGATCACGTCCGCCGGCCCGAGATCGGGCAGCCCCGCCAGCCGCGCATAGAGCGGCGCAAAGTCGGTCTCAAGCGTCTGGCGGAGCAGATCCTCGAAACTGTCGATGACGAAATAAACCTGCTGATAATCGTCGATCCGGTAGCGCGTGCGCATCACGCGCTCGAGATCGAAGGCGATGCGGTTGGGGCTGGGATCGTCGAGCGCGAAGCGGCTCTCACCGAAGCTCGAGACGATGCCTGAGCCGAACAGCCGCAGGCCACCCGCCTCGCGCACCAGCCCGAACTCGACCGTGTACCAATAGAGCCGCGCCAGCTTGTCGAGCGCGCCGAAGCCGAGCGAGCGCAAGCCGCCCCGCCCATAGGCCGCCATATAGTCGGCGAATACCGGGTCGGCGAGCATCGGCACATGCCCGAACACGTCGTGGAACACGTCGGGTTCCTGCAGATAGTCGAGCTGGTCGCGCCTGCGGATGAAATTGCCCGCGACGAAACGGCGATTGGCGAGATGGTCGAAGAACACCGCGTCGGGCACGAGGCCGGGCACGGCGACCACCTGCCAGCCCGTCGCCGCCATCAGCCGTTGGTTGAGCTCGGCATAATCGGGGATGCCTGGCTTGGAGAGCCGCAGCACGTCGAGCCCGCGCAGATACGCCTCGCAGGCGCGGCCGGGCAGCAGCGCGGACTGGCGCGCGAAGAGGATGTCCCAGGTCTCGTGATCCTCGGCGGTATAGGCCGCCCAGTCCTGCGGCACGGTCCAGTCGGCCGCGGCGCCCTCGGGGGGATGTTCGAATGCGTGGTCGGCCATGCCGACATGGTAACGTGTGATACGGAATATGCGAGTCGCTTGGATGGACCGTCACCGTCCCCCGGCGAAGGCCGGGGCCCAGGCCCGCACGATGACGCAAACGCCGCGCACAATGATTAAGGGGGGCCTGGGCCCCGGCCTGCGCCAGGGAACAGCTGAGCCTATCCCGCCCGCGCGACGATCGCCGCCCAGTCCTCCTCGGTCGCGACCCGGATACCGAGTTCCGCCGCCTTCTTGAGCTTCGAGCCCGCATCGGCGCCCGCCACGACCAGATCGGTTGCCTTGGAGACCGAGCCCGCGGCCTTCGCGCCAAGCCGCTCGGCCTGCGCCTTCGCCTCGTCGCGCGACATGGTGAGCAGCTTGCCGGTGAACACCACGGTCTGGCCCGATACCTCCGACGCCTGCGTTTCGACCACGAAGGGCGGCGGTGTCACCTCCGCCAGCAGATCGTCCCACACCGCGACATTGTGCGGCTCGTGGAAGAAATCGGCGAGCGCATGGCCGACCGCGGCGCCGACATTCTCGACGCCGATCTGCTCGGCGACCGCCTTGTCGAGCCGGTTGCGAAACCGTGCGTCGGCCTCGCCGAGGACGGGCTGCGTCGCGTCGCGCAGCGCGATGATCGTCTGCGCCAACTCGGCGATAGCCGGCAGCGTCGCATAGCGCTTGAGCAGGTCGCGCGCGGTGACGATGCCGGTGTGGCGGATGCCGAGCCCGAACAGCAGGCGCGCCGCATCGGGCGCGCGCTTGGCCTCGATCGCGGCGAGCAGCTTGTCGACCGACACCGCCTTCCACCCCTCGCGCTCGAGCAGCGCCTCGCGGTGCGCGCTGAGCCGGAAAATGTCGGCGGGTTCCTTGATCCAGCCGAGCGCGAGGAACTCGTCTATCGTCTTTTCGCCCAACCCCTCGATGTCGAGCGCGCCGCGGCTGACGAAGTGGCGCAGCCGCTCGAAGCGCTGGACCGCGCAGATCAGCCCGCCGGTGCAGCGGATATCGACCTCGCCCTCCTCGCGCACCGCCTCCGACCCGCACACCGGGCAATGCGTCGGAAAGACGAAGGCGGGGCGGTCCTCGTCTCGCGACAAGACCTCGACGATCTGCGGGATGACGTCGCCCGCGCGCTGGATCACGACGCGGTCGCCGGGGCGCGCACCCAGCCGCTCGATCTCGTCGGCATTGTGCAGCGTCGCGTTGGAGACGACGACGCCGCCGACGGTGACCGGCTCGAGCCGCGCCACCGGGGTCAGCTTGCCGGTGCGGCCGACCTGGATGTCGATCGCGTTGAGGATGGTCTGCGCGCGTTCGGCGGGGAATTTGTGCGCGATCGCCCAGCGTGGCGCGCGCGCGACCTGCCCCAGCCGCTGCTGCCAGTCGAGCCGGTCGACCTTGTAGACGACGCCGTCGATATCGAACGGCATCGTCGCGCGCTCGGCCTCGATGCTGCGATAGTGCGCGAGCGCGGCCTCCACCGTCTCGACCTTTGTCAGCAGCCGAGAAACTTTTAGGCCCATTGCTTCAATGGCGCCCATCATCTCTCTTTGGGTGTCGGCCAGCCTTTCGGATACTTCGCCCCATCCATGCGCGAGAAAATGCAAAGGCCTTTCGCCGGTTACCGAGCTATCCATCTGGCGTAACGAACCTGCAGCTGCATTGCGCGGGTTGGAAAAAATTTTGCCGCCAATTTCACGCTGGCGTTCGTTCAGTTCCGCAAAATCCTTCTTCGACATATAGACTTCGCCGCGCACCTCGAAGGTTTCGGGAAGAGGGAGATTGCCGCCCGTCCTTAACTCGCTGACTACATCCTTGATCGTTCGGACATTGCTGGTAACGTCTTCGCCGACGCTACCATCGCCCCTGGTGAGAGCCTGCACCAACAGGCCCTTCTCAAACCGAAGAGAGCACGAAAGACCGTCGATCTTCGGCTCGGCGGTCAATGCAACGATTTCATCAGTCGACAAATTTAGAAACCGGCGGACGCGGCTAATGAATTCTCGCACTTCATCGTCTGTGAACGCATTCCCAAGACTCAGCATTGGCTTGGCATGGGCGACCTTCGAAAGCCGGGAGGTCGTTGCGCTTCCCACGGTCAAGCTTGGGCTGTCGGTGCGGACCAGGTCAGGAAACGCCGCCTCGAGCGCCGCATTCTCGCGCATCAGCGCGTCATAATCCGCGTCGCTGATCTCGGGCGCGTCCTGGTCGTGGTAGAGCCGGTTGTGGCGCGCGATCTCGGCGGCCAGATAGGCGAGGCGGTCAGCAGCTTGGTCGGGCGTCATGGCTCAGCCTTGTGGCAAGAGCAGGCTCGAATCGCCATAGCTGTAGAAGCGATAGCCGCGCGCGATCGCGTGGGCATAGGCGGCCTGCATCGTCTCCAGCCCCATCAGCGCCGAGACCAGCATGAACAGCGTCGATTTGGGCAGGTGGAAGTTGGTGACCAACCCATCGATCGCGCGGAAGCGATAGCCCGGCGTGATGAAGATCGACGTGTCGCCGTCGAACGGACGGATCACGCCGTCCTCGCCCGTCGCGCTCTCGAGCAGCCGCAGCGACGTCGTGCCGACCGCGATCAGCCGACCGCCGCCCCCACGCACCGCATTGAGCCGGTCAGCGGTCGCCGGGTCGATGCGGCCCCATTCGGCATGCATGCGGTGGTCGGCGGTGTCGTCCGCCTTGACCGGCAGGAAGGTGCCCGCGCCGACGTGCAGCGTCAGCGTCTCGTGCGCGATCCCGGCAGCGGCGAGCGATGCCATCAGTGCGGGGGTGAAGTGCAACGCCGCGGTGGGCGCCGCGACCGCACCCGGCTGGTCGGCGAACATCGTCTGATAGTCGTCGGCATCGCGCGCGTCGGTCGGACGCCGCGCGGCGATGTAGGGCGGCAACGGCATCCGCCCCGCGCGGTCGAGCAGCAACTCGACCGGCTCGTCGCCGGCGAAACCGAGCAGCCAGCTTCCGTCCTCTTCGCGTCCGGTCGCAACCGCCGTGACCCCCGCGCCGAATTCGATGCGGTCGCCCGCGCGCAGCCGCCGGCCGTTGCGAACAAAGGCGCGCCAGTCGCGCGGCCCTTCGCGCTTGTGCAACGTCGCGCCGATCTTCGCGTCGCCGCGCCGTCCTTCGAGCTGCGCGGGGATGACACGCGTGTCGTTGAACACCAGGCAATCGCCGGCGCGCAGCAACGCCGGCAGATCGGAGACGACATGATCCGCCATCGCGCCATCGGCGACGACCAGCATCCTGGCCGAATCGCGCGGGCTCGCGGGGCGTAAGGCGATCGCCTCGGCCGGAAGATCGAAATCGAACAGATCGACGCGCATCGCGTCGCGCCCCGTTACTGCTGCGGCGTACCCGAAGGCGGCGGCGTCATCGGCCCCGACGGCAAGGCGGCGGGAGCCGCAACCGGCGGCAGCGGAGGCGGCGGCGTATTGGCCGCAGGATCGCTGCCGATGATCGCGCGCACGATCCGCGTCGGGTTGGCGGGCGGCTCGCCGCGCTGGATCGCGTCGACATAGGCCATGCCCTGCACGACGCGGCCGAACACCGTATAATGATTGTCGAGCTTCAGCACCGGCTGGAACATGATGTAGAACTGGCTGTTCGCGCTATTCTCGCTCGCGGCGCGCGCCGCGGCGACGGCTCCGCGGACGTGCGGCAGGTCGTTGAACTCGGCGGGCACGTCGGGAAGCGTCGAGCCACCCTCGCCCGTGCCCTTGGGATCGCCGCCCTGCGCCATGAAGCCGTCGATCACGCGATGGAAGGTGAGACCGGTGTAGAAGCCCTGTGCCGACAGCGTCTTGATCCGCTCGACCATCTTGGGGGCCTTATCGGGGCGGAGCTGGATGACGACGCGGCCGCCGTCCGAAAGATCGAGGTCCCACGTGTTGTCGGGGGTCAGCGGCGGCGCCAGATAGGCGTTCAGATCGATCGACTGCGAGGCCACGTCGGCCTGCCTGAGCTCGATCTTCTGCGCCTTGGTGCGGTGCGGCTTCTTCGCATGTGCCGGCGCACCGGCGAGCAAGGCGGCGGTAACAAGGAAAAGGGAAAGGCGTTTCATAGGTCGGCCGGGCTCCGGAATGCGGCGGGCGCATATCATGATTGTCGATGCCCTAGCTGAAGCCGGGGCGCTTTCCTATCGCTGAACGCCGCCATCGCCCTTGATCCCGTTCCGGGCGACGCGGTCACCGACTTCGGACGCCACGCTGGCCGGGACGAAGGCGTCGATGTCACCGCCGTAGAGCGCGATCTCCTTGACCAATCGCGACGCGATGGGCTGCAAAGCGACGTCGGCCATCAGGAACACCGTCTCGATCCGACGGTCGAGCTGCTGGTTCATCCCCGCCATCTGATATTCATATTCGAAGTCGGCGACCGCGCGCAGCCCGCGGACGATCACCGATGCGCCCTGCGCGCGCGCGAAATGGATCAGCAGGCTGTCGAACGCGACCACCTCGATCGCCGCATTGCCCAGCTCAGCGGTCTCGCGGCGGACCATCGCCAGCCGCTCGTCGATCGTGAACATCGGCGATTTGGAGGGGTTGGTGGTGACCCCGATCACCAGCCGGTCGACCAGCGCGGTCGCGCGGCGGATGATATCCATATGGCCGAGCGTGACCGGATCGAACGTGCCCGGATAAATGCCAACTCGAGCGCCGGTCACTGCCATATCCTCAATGATCCCGCTCGACGACGTAGCGCGCGATCTGGCGCAACAGATCGGCCTCCTGGCCAAATGCGGCGAGATGGGCGATCGCCTGGTCGACGAGCATGCTCGCCTGCGCGCGCGCGCGCTCGATGCCGAGCAGCGAGACGAACGTCGCCTTGCCCGCCTGCGCATCCTTGCCCGTCGCCTTGCCGACGACCGCGGCATCGCCCTCGACATCGAGCAGATCGTCGGCAATCTGGAAGGCGAGCCCGACGTCGCGCGCATAGGCGCGCAGCGATCGCCGCCCCTCGGGCGGGACATGCCCCAGAATCGCGCCGGCCTCGAGACAGAAGGCGATCAGCGCACCGGTCTTGAGCTGTTGCAGCCGCGTCGTGGTCGAGAGGTCGAAGCGCGTCTCCTCGGCGGCGAGATCCATCATCTGGCCGCCCGCCATTCCCGACGGGCCGCTCGCGCGCGCGAGTTCGAAGGCGAGCTCGGCGCGGATGAAGGGATCGGGATGCGTCGCCGGATCCGCCGCGACCTCGAACGCCAGCGCATGGAGCGCATCGCCCGCGAGAACACCGATCGCCTCGCCATATTGCTTGTGCACGGTCGGCTTGCCGCGGCGCGTGTCGTCGTCGTCCATGCACGGCAAATCGTCGTGGATCAGGCTGTACACATGGATGCATTCGATCGCGAGCCCGGCGCGTATGGCGCACTCATAGCCGACGTTGAACAGCATCGAGCTTGCATAGACGAGCAGCGGGCGCAGCCGCTTGCCGCCGCCGATCGCGGCGTGGCGCATCGCCTCGTAAAGCAGATCGCGGGGATCGCCGGGCGAGGCGAGCAGGCGCTCGAACTGGACGTCGATTTCGGCGGCGACGGTCTGCATCGCGTCGGGGAGCGACAAAGGGGTCTGGCTGGTCATCGGATCACTCGGCATCGAAGGGCCTTAGCGCGGCGGGTGCGCCATCGCTGCCCAGCTGGATCTGATCGATCCGCGCCTGGGCCGCCTTGAGTCGCTCCTCACACTGCGCGCGAAGCCGATCGCCCTCGCTGTAGAGCGCGATCGACCTTTCGAGCGGCACGTCGCCGCTCTCGAGCTGCTGGACGATCGTCTCCAGCCGTTTGAGCGCGTCCTCGAAGCTCAGTTCCGCGATGCCGTCGTCCGTGTCTGCCATGGCGCCGCTTGTGGCGACGGGCATGTTGGCGGTCAAGCCGATCAGCGCTTGAACGGATCGACGACGCCCTCGGGCAGGCTGTAGCTCGGCCGCGGCGCGTTGCCGTCGGGCTCGACCTCCTCGACGGGCAGCCGTTGGGCCGCGTCACGCTGCGCACGCAATTCCTCGATCAGCGCCGCGCGGTCGCCGGGCAGGCGATCGTCGACCGGCGCCTCGATTCCCGCCGCCTTGGCCGCCTTGGTGATCGCGGCATCGAGCTCGCGCTGCGAGCAGAGCCCGAGCGTCACCGGATCCTTCGGCGTGATGTTGGCGATGTTCCAGTGCGTGCGGTCGCGGATCGCGCCGATCGTGGTGCGCGTCGTGCCGATCAGCTTGCCGATCGCGCCATCGGTGACCTCCGGGTGGTTGCGGACGATCCAGGCGATGCCGTCGGGCTTGTCCTGCCGCTTGGAGACGGGCGTGTAGCGCGGCCCCTTGGTGCGACGAACCTGCTCCGGGCCTTTCGACATCTGCAGCTTGTAGTTGGGATTGGCCTGGCCCTTGTCGATCTCCTCCTGCGCGAGCTCGTGCGCACGCACCGGATCGCGGCCGGTCAGCTTCGTCGAGGTGGTGTCGTCGGCGATCGCCTGGATCTCGAGGATGTGAAGCCCGCAAAATTCGGCGATCTGCGGAAAGCTGAGCGAGGTGTTGTCGACCAGCCAGGACGCGGTCGCATGGGGCATGAGCGGCTGGGACACGGGATGTTCTCCGACGAATAAAGAAACGGCCGCCCCCAGCGGGAGCGGCCTGTGCATGGCGGTGAATGTAATGCGCGGCGCGGCGCGGGGCAAGCGCTTAGGCGTCGATCGGGATATGCCCCGGAAGCGCTGCCACGCGCGCGCACCACGCCTCGATCGCAGGCCAGCGCGCGAGATCGAAACCGCCGTCGCCGGCCACATGCGTATAGGCGTAGAGCGCGACGTCGGCGAGCGTGAAGCGATCGGCGACGAAGAAGGCGCGGTCGCGTAGATGCGCTTCCATCACGTCGAGCGCGGCCTCGCCAGCGGCGCGGCGGGCGGGCAGCTGATCGCGCTGCGCGTCGGTAAGACGGGCGACGCCGACGAAGGCCAGCCAGAAGCGCAGCGTCGCGACGTTGGGCTCATGGCTATATTGCTCGAACGCCATCCAGCGCAGCATGTCGGCATGATCGAAGCGATCGGTCGGGATCAGCGGCGATCCATAGGCCAGATAGACGCAGGCCGCGGCGCTTTCGGGCAGGAAGCGCTCGCCGATCTGCAACACGGGGATGCGTCCGTTGGCGTTGATCCCGGCGAGGAAGGCAGGCGTGCGGGTCTCGCCCGTGAGAATGTCATATTCGCGCCGCTCGATCGGCGCTCCGACATGCGCCGCAACGAGCCTGATCTTGTAGCAATTGCCCGAGCGGGCATATTCGTGAAGGACCAGCTTCTCCATCACCCCACCGTCAGCACGATCTTCCCGACATGACCACCGGCATCCATCCGCTCATGCGCCTTGGCGGCGTCGACGAGCGGAAAGGTCGCGTCGATCACCGGCCTGAGCCGGCCCGCCGCGGCATGCGGCCAGACCACCCGCGCGATCTCGTCGGCGACCAGCGACTTGAACCCGACGCTGCGCCCGCGCAGCATCGATCCGGTCAGCGTCAGCCGCTGCGCCATGATCTGCGGAATGCTGATCTGCGCGGTGGCGCCTCCCTGCATCGCGATCGAGACGTGCCGGCCGTCCGCCGCAAGACAGGCGAGATTGCGCGGCAGATAGTCGCCGCCGACCATATCGAGCACGGCCTGGACCCCCTCGCCGCCGGTGATCGCCTTGACCTGCTCGACAAAATCCTGGGTCTTGTAGTTGATCGCGCGCGCCGCGCCGATCTCCAGCGCCCGCGCGCATTTCTCGTCGGTACCGCAAGTGACGATCACGGTCAGGTCGAACAATTGGCCGAGCACGATCGCCATCGTGCCGATCCCGCTGGTGCCGCCATGGACGAGCACGGTGTCGCCCTCGACCGCATAGGCGCGTTCGAACAGGTTGGACCACACGGTGAACAGCGTCTCCGGAATCGCCGCGGCCTCGATCATCGAGAGCGCCGGGGGCACCGGCAGACACTGGCCGGCGGGCGCGACGCAATATTCGGCATAGCCGCCACCCCACACCAGCGCGCAGACCGGCTGGCCCAGCATCGTCGCGTCGCCGCCGTCGCCCACCGCGACGATGGCGCCGGCAATCTCGAGCCCCGGGATCGACGGCGCGCCGGGCGGCATCGGATAGCGGCCCTTGCGCTGGAGCACGTCGGGTCGGTTGACGCCCGCCGCCGCGACCTTGATCAGATACTCGCCTGCGGCCGGCTGCGGCACACGGCGCTCGACCGGCCGAAGCACTTCGGGTCCGCCGGGGCCGACGGGATCGATCGCCATCATCGTCTCGGGCAATTGCGCCACATTTTCCCCCGTTCGCTGCACTGCCGCGCCGCGTTATTGACAGCCGCCCCGTTCGGGTCAACGTTGCAGGCATGGATAGCGAGGAAATCCTGCCCAGACGCGCCGACGATCCCGTTGCCGCGCTTGCGCGCCAGGATCTCGACCCGCTCTCGGTGGAGGAGCTCGAGGCGCGCATCGCGGCGCTCGAGGCCGAGATCGTCCGCGTTCGACGAAAGTTTGAAAGCGCCGTTAACCATCGCGCAACCGCGGATGCCTTATTCAGGCGATGAGGACAGCCCGCTCCCCGAGCGGCGATCGCATGATACCCCGCTCCGGGGTGGGCATCCTTGATGAAACGGGTTCGCCTCCCGACATGACGGGTACGGCAGCACGCTTCGTCGGGCCGCCGCCTAGGAGTCTGTAGACCATGCCCAGTTTCGCCCGTGACCTCGAAACCACCCTCCACAACGCTTTGGCCGCCGCCAGCACGCGCAAGCATGAATATGCCACGCTCGAGCATCTGCTGCTCGCGCTGATCGGCGACGAGCATGCCGCGCAGGTCATGGCCGGCTGCGGGGTCGAGCTGTCCGAGCTCCGCGACGCGGTGACCGCCTATCTCGACACCGAGCTCGACGCGCTCAAGACGGACACAGAGACCGATCCCTCGCCTACCAGCGGCTTCCAGCGCGTGATCCAGCGCGCCATTCTTCACGTCCAGTCCTCGGGCCGCGAAGAGGTGACGGGCGCCAACGTGCTCGTCGCGCTCTTCTCCGAACGAGAGAGCTATGCGGTATATTTCCTGCAGCAGCAGGACATGACGCGCCTCGATGCGGTGAGCTTCATCAGCCACGGCGTCGGCAAGGGCACCCAACCGACGGAGGCACGCGAGGTGAAGGGCGCAGAGGACGACAAGCCGCAGAAGCCGGAGCCCAAGGCGAAGGGCGACAGCGCGCTCAAGCAGTTCACCGTCAACCTCAACGAGAAGGCCAAGGACGGCCGCGTCGATCCGCTGATCGGCCGCCACGCCGAGGTGGATCGCACGATCCAGATCCTCTGCCGCCGATCGAAGAACAACCCGCTCTACGTGGGCGATCCCGGCGTCGGCAAGACCGCGATCGCCGAAGGTCTGGCACGCAAGATCATCGAGGGCGCAGTCCCCGAGGTGCTCAAGCCCGCCGTCATCTACTCGCTCGACATGGGTGCGCTGCTGGCTGGCACGCGCTATCGCGGCGACTTCGAGGAGCGGCTGAAGCAGGTCGTCTCCGAGCTTGAGAAGCTGCCGCACGCGGTGCTGTTCATCGACGAGATCCATACGGTGATCGGAGCCGGCGCGACCTCGGGCGGCGCGATGGACGCCTCCAATCTGCTCAAGCCCGCTTTGTCGGGCGGGCAGATCCGCTGCATCGGATCGACCACCTACAAGGAATTCCGCAACCATTTCGAGAAGGACCGCGCGCTGCTGCGGCGCTTCCAGAAGATTGACGTCAACGAGCCCTCGGTCGAGGACACGATCAAGATCATCACCGGGCTGCGCCCCAGCTTCGAGGCGCATCACCACCTCAAATACACCGCCGACGCGATCAAGTCGGCGGTCGAGCTCAGCGCGCGCTACATCAACGACCGCAAGCTTCCCGACAAGGCGATCGACGTGATCGACGAGGCAGGCGCGATGCAAATGCTGGTGCCCGAGAACCGCCGCAAGAAGGTGATCGGCACGCGCGAGGTCGAGGCGGTGATCGCGACGATGGCGCGCATCCCACCCAAATCGGTGTCGTCCGACGACAAGAAGGTGCTCGAGACGCTCGAGACCGATCTCAAGCGCGTCGTGTTCGGGCAGGCCAAGGCGATCGAAACGCTCGCCTCGGCGATCAAGCTGTCGCGCGCTGGCCTGCGCGAGCCCGACAAGCCGATCGGCAACTATCTCTTCTCGGGGCCGACGGGCGTCGGCAAGACCGAGGTCGCGCGCCAGCTCGCGGAGATCCTGGGCATCCCGCTCCAGCGCTTCGACATGTCCGAATATATGGAGCGTCACTCGGTCTCGCGGCTGATCGGCGCGCCCCCGGGCTATGTCGGCTACGATCAGGGCGGCCTGCTCACCGATGCGGTCGATCAGCAGCCGCACTCCGTGCTGCTGCTCGACGAGATCGAGAAGGCGCATCCCGATCTGTTCAATATCCTCCTGCAGGTGATGGACAACGGCAAGCTCACCGATCACCACGGCAAGACGGTCGATTTCAGGAACACGATCCTGATCATGACCACCAACGCCGGCGCGTCCGACATGGCGCGCGAGTCGGTCGGCTTCGGCAACCTGTCGCGCGAAGGCGAGGACGAGGAGGCGGTGAAGAAGATGTTCACCCCCGAATTCCGCAACCGCCTCGATGCGATCGTGCCGTTCAGCTATCTGCCGCCCGAGGTCGTCGCGCGGGTCGTCGAGAAGTTCATCCTGCAGCTCGAGCTGCAGCTCGCCGACCGCAACGTCCACATCGCGCTGGAGGACGATGCGCGCGACTGGCTCACCGAGAAGGGCTACGACAAGCTCTACGGCGCGCGCCCGATGGGCCGCCTGATCCAGGAGAAGATCAAGCAGCCGCTCGCCGAGGAGCTGCTGTTCGGTAAGCTGGTCAACGGTGGCGAGGTCCGCGTGAAGCTCAAGGACGACGCGCTCGCCTTCGAGATCACGGCGGCGCCGCCCAAGGCGAGCAAGGGCAAGGCGAAGAAGACGGTGCCTGCGAAGGCGTAAGCTTTGCACGAGGTGCTAGGATGACGGAGCGGCCGGGCAGCGATGTCCGGCCGTTTCTTTTTGGGACTGGCGATTGATTGCGACATCTATGGCTGCGGCATGAGCCGCTTCACGTCCGCCTGCCAACGATATGCACCAAGGCTATTCCTTGACCCGGGTTGCAAAAAGCGCAACCTCTGCCGCTCCTCGCCATCGGGGCGGGGTCTGAAACGGGGGTTTCAATGAATTGGGGAGTGAGCGCCACTTTTGGCGCAATGATGCTTTGCGCGCCGACGATCGCGAGCGCGCAGGCCGAGCAACCCGTGCTGGCGTCCGCACCGCAGGTGCTGGTCGTCCAGAAGGCAAGCGTGGGCTCGGCGCTGCCGTCCAATACGGAAGTCTGGGTCAGCCTCAACGGCGGCCTGACATCGAAGCAGACCAAAACCGGCGACAAGTTCGACGTCACCGTGTCGCGCGACGTCATGATGGGTGACTATGTCGTGATCCCGCGCGGCACGCCGGGCCATGGTCAGATCGGCTACCGGACCGGTAAGGGTGCCTTCGGCAAGTCGGCCAAAATGGAGTTCGATCTCGTCGACGTCAAAGTGGGCGAGCGCTACATCCCGGTGTCGGGCCACTATCGGATCGAGGGTCAGGGCAATACCGGCGCGGCCGTGGGCGCAGTGGTCGCCGTCGGTGTGTTCGGCGCCTTCGTCACGGGCCATAGCGCGACCGCCGCACAGGGCAGCGAATGGAAGGCCTATACCAAGGAGCCGATCATGGTCGCGCTGGCGTCCGAGCCGCCTCAGCCCGCGATGACCGCCGCGCCGGCGGCCCCGGGCGGCGCCATTCTCACCAAGACGAGCGCAACCGCGGTCAAAAACTGAGCCGGTATCGAACGATGAAGGCCGGGCGCGTCGCGTCCGGCCGTCGGGGCCCCACGATCGACGACGATCGTCGTGGGCGACTTAACCCCTTCCACTCGCTCGGCGCCCATGCCAGGTTAACAGTCATGGTTAACGGTTTCGGCGCGCCCGTGCCGAGTCGAGTGCGTTTTCGTCCCTCTCCTAAGGTCCAAGCCCGATGCACAGGCCCCGGCGCCCGCTGCTTCTCGCGTTCGTCGCGCTCGGCCTGTGCGCCGGAACGGGGCTGCCCGTCGCGTTGCACCAGCACGGCTATTGGGCGAGCCAGCCTCGCACCTATCCCTCGCGCTACACGCCCGCGGACGCGATGCGGCTCCGGCCCGGCCAATATGCCTGGGCGCCCTATGCCGACGATCCCGCGCCCGTCCACATCGCGATCGACCTCACCAACCAGCGCGCCTTCGTGTTCCAGGGATCGGCGCTAGTCGGCATCGCGACCGTCTCGACCGGCAAGCGCGGTCACGGCACGCCGACGGGCGTCTATCCGATCCTCGAAAAGGCGGTGTACCACCGCTCCAATCTCTATTCGGACGCGCCGATGCCGTTCATGCAGCGACTGACCTGGGGCGGCGTCGCGCTGCACGCGGGCTATAATCCCGGCCATCCCGCCTCGCACGGCTGCATCCGCCTGCCCTACGGTTTCGCGCGCGTGCTGTTTCGCGCGACACAGGTCGGCGGGATGGTGGTGGTGACGCGCGGTGCGGCGATGGCGCCGCCGCCGCTGCCCGCGGTGCAGATGGCGGAGGCGGAGACCGCACCGGTCGCGCCTGCACCGTCGGAGGCGCCGGAGACCGATCCGGACGCGACACCCGCTGGTCCCCTGCCACCGCCGCCCGCCTCGCGCGTCGCAATGATCAGCACAGAGCGCAGCGTCGCACTGATGTCGTCGACGCTTCTTTAAGAGCCGCTGCCCCTACCCGTTCGTGCCGAGCGAAGTCGAGGCATCCGGCTCCGCGCGCGGCGCGCGCATCGGTCCCTCGACTTCGCTCGGGACGAACGGGGTGGTTTAGCCCAGCACGCCCTCGTGCAGCCGTACCACCCGATCCATCCGCGCCGCGAGCCGTTCGTTGTGCGTGGCGATCACCGCCGCCGTCCCCTCTTCGCGGACCAGCCGCAGGAACTCGACCAGCACGACGTCGGCGGTTGCTTCGTCGAGATTGCCGGTGGGTTCGTCGGCGAGCACCAGCGCGGGCCGTGTCGCGAGCGCGCGCGCGACCGCGACGCGCTGCTGCTCGCCGCCCGACAGCTTGGAGGGTCGGTGATCGAGCCGATGCGACAGGCCCAGCGTGCTCAGCAGCGTGCGCGAGCGCTCGTCGGCCTCAGCCCGCGTCGCGCCGTGGATCATCAGCGGCAGCACGACATTCTCCTGCGCGGAGAAATCGGGCAGCAGATGGTGAAATTGGTAGACAAAGCCGAGCCGATCGCGCCGCACCCGCGTGCGCCCGTCATTGTCGAGCCTGGCCGCCTCCTCGCCCGCGATGCGGATCGAGCCCTCGAAGCCGCCCTCGAGCAGCCCGATCGCCTGCAGCATCGTCGACTTGCCCGAGCCCGACGGCCCGAGCAGCGCGACGATCTCGCCGGGCGCGACCGACAGGTTGACGCCGCGCAGCACGTGGATGGTATGCCCGCCCTGCTCGTAGCTGCGGCGCAGATCGGTGACGTGGAGAACGGCGTCGCCGACCGTGGGGACGCGCATCAAAGACTCCTCACTCATAGCGCAGCACCTGGACCGGATCGGTGCTCGACGCCTTGTAGGCGGGATAGAGCGTCGCGAGGACGGTGAGGATCAGCGTCATCCCGATGATGATCGTGATGTCGAGCGGGTCGGTCTTCGACGGCAGCTCGGTGAGCACGCGGATCGAGGGATCCCACAGGTTCGCGCCGGTCATCGACTGGATCACGTCGACCACGTCCTGGCGGAAGAACAGGAAGATCGCGCCGAGCACGATGCCGAGCCCGATGCCAAGCACGCCGATCGTCATTCCCACGGTCATGAAGATGCGCAGCATCGCCGCGCGGCTGGCACCCATCGTGCGCAGGATGGCGATGTCGCGCGTCTTGGCGCGGACCAGCATGATCAGCGACGACAATATGTTGAACGCCGCGATCAGGATGACGATGCCGAGCACCACGAACATGGTGACGCGCTCGACCTCGAGCGCCTGGAACAGCGAGGCGTTCATCTGCCGCCAATCGGTGATCACGCCGTCGCGCACCACCTTGGGGGCGAGCGGCGCGATGATCTGCGCGACCTTGTCGGGGTTCACCGTGCGCAACTCGACCATGCCGACGCTGTTGCCCATCAGCAGCAGCGTCTGCGCATCCTCCATCGGCATGACGACATAGGCCTTGTCGAAATCATAGATGCCGATCTCGAAGGTCGCCGCCACGCGGTAGCTGACGATCCGCGGCGCGGTGCCGAACGGGGTCGATTCGCCCGCCGGGTTGAGCACGCTGATCTGGTCGCCGACGCCGATGCCGAGCGATTCGGCGAGCTTGGTGCCGATCACGACATTGCCCGAGCCCGGCGTCACCTCGGCGAGGTTGCCGGCTTTTACATCGGGGCCGATCGTCGAGCGCAGATCAGGCAGCGCCATGCCGCGCAGCAGGATCGGCTCGACGCGACCGCCGACCTGCGAGAAGAGCGGCTGCTCGATCAGCGGGATCGCCGAGGTGACGCCGGGCGTTTCTCTCGCCAGCTTGGCGATCCGCTGCCAATCCGGGAGTCCGCGGCCTTCATAGCCCTGGATGATCGCCTGGCCGTTGAGCCCGATCGTCTTGTCGAACAGCTCGGCGCGAAAACCGTTCATCACGCTCATCACGACGATCAGCGCGGCGACGCCCAGCGCGACTGCGCCGAGACTGATCGAGGCGACGAGCAGGATGAATGCCTCGCCGCGGCCCGGCAGCAGATAGCGGCGCGCGATCATCCGCTCGGTGGGCGAGAGGATCATGCTTCGACCCCGCACGTTCCGACTCCGTGCGCACTGAGCGCAGTCGAAGTGCAGCCACCGTCGGCGCGTAGCCTTCGACTGCGTTCAGACCGAACGGAGGTGGGGGCGTTTGGACGCTTCAAGAAGCCACCTTGGCGATCGCGCCCTCGATCGACAGCTCGATCTTCTCGCCGGTCGCGCGGCGCTTCACCTCGACGACGCCCCTGGCGATTCCCTTGGGCCCGACGACGATCTGCCAGGGCAGCCCGATCAGGTCCGCGGTCGCGAACTTGGCGCCGCCACGCTCGTCGCGGTCGTCGTACAGCGTCTCGACACCGGCTGCATTGAGCTTGGCGTAGAGATCGTCCGCCGCCGCGGCGCAGCTCGCGTCGTCGGCGCGCATGTTGATCAGCCCAACCGCATAGGGGGCGACCGAATCGGGCCAGATGATCCCGGCCTCGTCATGGCTCGCCTCGATGATCGCGCCGACCAGCCGCGACACGCCAATGCCGTAGCTGCCCATATGCGGGGTGAGCTTGGTGCCATCGGGACCTTGGACCTCGAGCCCCATCGGCTTCGAATATTTCTCGCCGAAGTAGAAGATGTGCCCGACCTCGATCCCGCGCGACTGGCGGAGCGCGTCGCCGGTCTCGGCCTCGCGCGCCGGATCGCGCTTCTCGTCGGTTGCGGCATAGTCGGCGACGGCGCCCGAGACGATCGCCTGTAGTGTCTCGGCGTCGTCGAAATCGACCGCACCTGGGGCCACAGACGTTTCCCAGTTCGCATGATAGAAAACGTCGCTCTCGCCGGTGGGCGCAAGCACGATGAACTCGTGGCTGAGGTCGCCGCCGATCGGGCCGGTATCGGCCTGCATCGGGATCGCGCGCAGCCCCATTCGCGCATAGGTGTTGAGATAGGAGACGAACATCCGGTTGTAGCTGTGCCGCGCGCCGGCCTCGTCGATGTCGAAGCTGTAGGCGTCCTTCATCAGGAATTCACGGCCGCGCATCACGCCGAAGCGCGGGCGGACCTCGTCGCGGAACTTCCACTGAATGTGATAGAGCGTGCGCGGCAGATCGCGATAGGAGCGCGCGCTCTCGCGGAAGATGCTGGTGATCATCTCCTCGTTGGTCGGGCCGTAGAGCATGTCGCGATCGTGGCGATCCTTGATCCGCAGCATCTCGGGGCCGTAGGCGTCGTAGCGCCCCGATTCGCGCCACAGGTCGGCGGATTGCAGTGTCGGCATCAGCAACTCGATCGCGCCGGCGCGGTCCTGCTCCTCGCGGACGATCTGTTCGATCTTCCTGAGCACGCGCAGACCGAGCGGCAGCCAGGCATAGATGCCCGCGGCGGTCTGGCGGACGAGGCCGGCGCGCAGCATCAGCTTGTGGCTGACGATCTGCGCATCGGTCGGCGATTCCTTGAGGACGGGCAGGAAATGGCGGGAGAGACGCATCGCGGCCTTCGAGATCACGCCCGCGCCGCGGAATGCAGGGGGCCGCGACGCTCTATTGCGCCGCGGTAGCGGTGGCAACCTTGCGGGCATGTTGCGGATTCGTCACACGGCATATCCATTCGTTGCAATCGCACACTATGGCAATGACAAGCCACGCTTCTTGTCTCTACAGATTTCTCACGAACACAGGTCACAAGGCCATGGTTCGGGGAGGGCGATCGGCCCCGTGGTTCCCTTTCTGAGGGGGGATGGAACCGCGAGCGGGCCGAGCGCCGAAACTGGGGGCTGACGAGTGATCGTCACGCGGGATGCCCGGATCGAAAGGTCCGGGCGTTTCGCGTTTTGGGCTCCTCGCCTGCACCCTTCACGATCATGATGCGTTGATCGGACGTCCCTTCAAGGAGTCCGCATCATGGCCAGCCAGCCCCCGCTGGGCGATCCCGTTACGCCAATCGACGATCCGGTGCCCATGCCGGTCGATCCGCCGATCGTGACGCCGACCGATCCGGGCGCGACGCCGAGCCAGCCGCCCGTGCCCGGTACCGATCCGTTGCACGAGGGACCGTGATCTTCATGCGCGGCTAAGCTTTGGTCGGTAGCATCGTGCCTATGCTGCCGATCCGCCACAAATCGATCTTCAAGAGTCGCTGGATAGCGCTGCTGTGGGCGGCGGGGATCGTCTGGACCGCAGTCGATTACGCCGGGGGCCGGTCGCAGGGCGATGGCAATGCCGTGGTCAGCAACGACGAGATGGCCGACGTCGCAGCGGCCGCCAACGCGTTCGACGCGGCGGCGAAATAGACAGTCGACGCGTCCCGGCCTCGAGCCGGGATACCGCTCGTCACAGCGCACGACCGACGCGGGACCCCGGATCACTCCAGGGTAACGACGGTAGATCAGACCAGGCGGCTCTGCTTCAGGGCCGCTTCGATGAAGCTGGCAAACAGCGGATGCGGCTCGAACGGCTTGCTCTTGAGCTCGGGATGGAACTGGACGCCGACGAACCAGGGATGGTCGGGCCGCTCGACGATCTCGGGTAGCTCGCCATCAGGCGACATGCCCGAGAAGACCAGCCCACCCTGCTCGAGCGCGTCGCGATAATGGACGTTGACCTCGTAGCGATGGCGATGGCGCTCGGAGATCGCGTTGCTGCCGTAGATCGAGGCGACGTGGCTGTTGCCGGCAAGCCTGGCGTCATAGGCGCCGAGCCGCATCGTGCCGCCGAGATCGCCGCCCGCCTCGCGCTTCTGCAGCCCTTCGGATGTCATCCATTCGGTGATGAGGCCGACGACGGGTTCGTCGGTCGGCCCGAATTCGGTGGTCGAGGCCGTGGCGATCCCCGCGGTGTTCCGCGCGCCCTCGATGCATGCCATCTGCATGCCGAGGCAGATCCCAAAATAGGGCACTTTGCGCTCGCGCGCGAAGCGGACACTGGCGATCTTGCCCTCCGAGCCGCGCTCGCCAAACCCGCCCGGGACGAGGATCGCGTGCATCGGTTCGAGCGCGGGCGCGATGTCGGCCTCGGGGCCCTCGAACAGCTCCGCATCGAGCCAGCGGATGTTGACCTTGACCTTGTTGGCGATGCCGCCATGCACCAGCGCCTCGTGAAGCGACTTATAGGCATCCTTCATGCCGGTATATTTGCCGACGACGCCGATCGTCACCTCGCCCTCGGGATTGGCGATCCGGTCCTCGATGTCGAGCCAGCGGCGCATTTCGGGCGTGGTCGCTTGCGGATCGATGTCGAAGGCGCGCAGCACCTCCGCGTCGAGCCCCTCGGCATGATATTGGCTGGGCACGCCGTAGATCGTCTCGGCGTCAAGCGCGGGGATCACCGCCTCGGGCCGCACATTGCAGAACAGCGCGATCTTGGCGCGCTCGCTTTTGGGCAGCGGCTGCTCGCAGCGGCAGACCAGCACGTCGGGCTGGATGCCGAGCGCGGTCAGGTCGCGCACGCTGTGCTGCGTCGGCTTGGTCTTGAGTTCGCCGGCCGCGGCCAGATAGGGCACCAGCGTCAGGTGGACAAACACGCTGTTGCCACGGCCAAGATCGGTGCGCAGCTGGCGGATCGCCTCCATGAACGGCAGCGACTCGATGTCGCCGACGGTGCCGCCGATCTCGCACAGCACGAAATCGAGATCGTCGACATCGGCGCGCGCGAACGCCTTGATCGCGTCCGTCACGTGCGGGATCACCTGGACGGTGGCGCCCAGATAATCGCCGCGGCGCTCCTTGGTGATGATCGTCTGGTAGATGCGGCCGCTCGTGACGTTGTCGCTCTGGCGCGAGGCGACGCCGGTGAAGCGCTCGTAATGGCCGAGATCGAGATCGGTCTCGGCGCCGTCGTCGGTCACATAGACTTCGCCATGCTGATAGGGCGACATCGTTCCCGGGTCGACGTTGAGATAGGGGTCGAACTTGCGGATACGGACCTTGTAGCCGCGCGCCTGCAGCAACGCCGCGAGGCTCGCCGCCATGAGACCCTTGCCGAGCGAGGAGACCACGCCGCCGGTGATGAAGATGAACCGCGCCATGGGAGTCGGGCCTTAGCGGGACGAATCGAGAAAGGGCAAGTCGGCAACTCCGGATACACGCGCGGCGAAACCCGCACGCGCCGGCGTGGCGCGCGCGGATCGACCGCCTAAGCTATTGTTTTACTGTGGGTTAGCGCCGTTGCCGCTCGTCGCAGGCGGGGTCGTCGGCGGCGCGATGTTGAGCGTCGGCACCGGCTTGGCAGCCGTCGCCGCGCTGTTGCCGCCATGCGTGCCGCCCGAAGTGACGCCGTTGATCCCGATCGCGTTAACCGGCTTGGGCGCATCGATCGTCTTGAGGCTGATCGGTGCGGCCCTGCGCAGCGCCTGCGCCTGGTCATGCTCGAGCTTCGCCTGCGCCTTGAGCTGCGCGGGCGTCGGCGCCGTCTTGGGCAGCCCGGCCGAGGCGGGCTGGAGCGCCTGCGCGGTGGTCGCGTCGGGCACGGCCGGCGTTCCGCTGGTCGCGGCCGGCGTTCCGCCCGCCATCGGGATCCCCGCGATCGGCGCGCCCGCGGCGGGCGTCGGCGCGGCGATCGGGCCGACCTGCGCCTGGTGCGCGAGGCTGGTGTCGATCGTCCCGCCGGCATCGCGGCGCGTCGCCAGCACCGCCATTAGGAAGGCCATCAGCACGAACAAAGTCGCCAGCACCGCCGTCGCACGGGTGAGGAAATCGGCGGCGCCACGCGCGGACATCAGGCCCGCGGGTCCGCCGCCCATGCCGAGCCCGCCGCCCTCCGAACGCTGCATCAGGATCACCCCGACGAGCGACGCCGCGATCAGCGCATGGACGACGAGCAGAAAGGTGAACATCGGGTATCTCTTCGGCAAGAATATGGGGCGCGGGACACACGCCCGGACGATCGGCTGCGTCCTCTAGCGCGGGCGGGCGCCGAGTTCAATGCGGGTGGTGGAGGGGAAAGGACGCAAACGCCGCGCCTCGCGCCACCCCTGCACCACCCTCTTCAGGCAGCGGAAAATGCTATTGCGCCGCCGCCTCGATGATCGGCACGAACGCCTCCGCGGTCAGGCTGGCGCCGCCGACCAGCGCGCCGTCGACGTCGGGCACCGCGAGCAGTTCGGCCGCGTTGGCCGCGTTGACCGAGCCGCCGTAGAGGATGCGCACGCCCTCCGCGCGCGCGCGCCCGAGCAGCTCGACCAGCACCCCGCGGATCGTCGCATGGACCGCCGCGACGTCGGCCGCGGTCGGGGTCAGGCCGGTGCCGATCGCCCATATCGGCTCATAGGCGACGACCAGCGCGTCGCCGGCCGCCACCGGCAGCGACCCGCGCAGCTGGCCGGACACGACCGCTTCGGTTTCGCCGGCGCGATGATGCGCCTGCGTCTCGCCGCAGCAGACGATCGCGATCAGCCCTGCGGCGATCGCCGCCTCGGCCTTGGCCTTCACGTCGGCATCGGTCTCGTGCTGATCGGCGCGGCGCTCGCTATGGCCGACGATGACCATCGTCGCCCCCGCTTCGACGAGCATCGCCGCCGCGATGCAGCCGGTATGCGCGCCCTTGGGCGCGGCGTGGCAATCCTGGCCGCCGATCGCGAGCCCCGGCTGACGCGCGGCCGCGCGCTCGATCAGCGTGAAAGGCGGGCAGACCGCGACGTCCACGCCGGGCGCCGCCGCTGCCGCCGCCGCGATGGCATCCAGTTCGACGAGACTGGCCCGCGAGCCGTTCATCTTCCAATTGCCCGCGATCAGCCGCCTGCGCATCCGTGTCTCCCATCCAGCACCGTCTCGATAGCGGCGCGGTGCGGCGCGCGCCAGCGGCTCGCTTGCCGGCGGCGGCATGCGGTTCTAGACCCTTGATCGGGGTCTCGCGCACAGGGCGGAGCCTGATTGACGTTTCGGCGAGAGCGCTTCGCGCTTCCACCATCAACGATCAGGCTCTAGGGGAGGCTCCGCTTTCGCTATCGGGAATCCGCATGCTCTCCGTCTTCCGCAAAAGTCCCAAGCTCGTTGTCATCATCTTCGCGCTGGTCGCGGTGGCGTTCATCGCCACAGGCGTGCTCACACGCGAGATGCCGGGGACGAGCTCGCTCACCGGCGGCAACGGCACGACGATCGCCAAGGTCGGCAGTCAGACGATCACCGCGGCCGACATGGAGCAGCGCATCCGCAGCCAATATGCGCAGGCCGCGCAGCAGCAGCCCGGGCTCGACATGCC
Source organism: uncultured Sphingomonadaceae bacterium (assembly GCA_903871605.1). GTDB lineage: Bacteria > Pseudomonadota > Alphaproteobacteria > Sphingomonadales > Sphingomonadaceae > Solisphingomonas. The sequence goes on along the minus strand of CAIQHF010000021.1, from coordinate 15,754 downwards.
GACCTTCCTTGCGCAGGCGTTCGAACCGATCGTCGAGCAGACGATCGGCGCCACCGCGCTGGAGGCCTTTGGTCGTTCGCTCGGGCTGGTCGCGAGCAAGAAGCAGATCGACGGAAGCATCGCCGCGATCCCCGCCTTCCACGGCCCCGACGGCAATTTCAGTCAGCCCACCTACCTCGCCGCAATCGCGCAGCAGCATATCAGCGACGCGCAGGTCCGATCCGATCTCGGCGGCGATCTGGTCCGCCGGATGGTCTATCTGCCCGCAACCGGCGCGCTGACGCTGCCCGACGGCGTGGTCAAGGCCTATGCCGGGTTGATCATGGAGCAGCGCGCCGGCTCGATCGGCTTCGTTCCGGTCGCGCTGACCGGCGGTGGCGCCGCCCCGAGCGATACCGACGTCGCCGCCTTCTACAAGGCGCACATCGCGGTCTATACGACGCCCGAGCGGCGCGTGCTGCGCTATGCGCTGATCGGCCGCGACCAGGTTGCCGCAAGCGCCATCCCGAGCGAGGCGGACATCCGCAAGGTCTATGATACCACGCCCGACAAATATGCCGCGCGCGAGACGCGCGACATCATGCAGGTGGTCTTGCCCAGCCAGGCCGCCGCGGCGGCGTTCAAGGCGACCGTGACGGGCGGCAAGAGCTTTGCAGACGCGGCCAAGGCTGCCGGCTTCGGCACGGCCGACATCGCGATCGGCAACAAGAGCCAGGCGCAATATGCCGCGCAGTCTTCGCCCGCGGTCGCCGCCGCTGCCTTCGCGCTGCCGCAGGGCGGAGTCAGCGATCCGGTCAAATCCGATTTCGGCTGGCACGTCGTCAAGGTCGGCGGGATCACGCGCGTCCCCGCGACGCCCTATGCCACGGCGCGACCGCAGATCGCCGCCGATCTCACCAAGGCGAAGCAGGACGCGGCGCTCGCCGCGCTGCTCGCCAAGGTGCAGGACGCGCTGTCCAACGGTCAGGGTTTCGCCGATGTCGCCAAGGCCAACGGCCTGACGCCGATCGACACGCCGGCGATCACGGCAGGCGGGATTGCGCCCGACCAGCCCGGCTACAAGCCCGCCCCCGAGGTCCAGCCGCTGCTTGCCGCCGGGTTCAAGGCGCTGCCCGACGATCCCGCCACGGTGCAGCAGGTCCAGCAGGGCGAACGCTATGCAGTGCTGGCAGTCGCGCGTCTGCTACCCGCGGCGCCGATCCCGTTCGCGCAGGTCAAGCCACGCGTCGCCGCCGATGTCGCCGCGTTCCGCGCAAGCGAGCGCGCCAAGGCGATCGCCACCGCGATCGTCGCCAAGGTGAAAGCCGGAACGCCGATCGCCGACGCGTTCAAGGCGGCGCCGGTCAAGCTGCCCGACATCCACGCCACCACCGGCCGCCGGATGGACCTCGCCAAGCTGCAGGGCCAGGTGCCGCCCCCGCTCGCGGCGATGTTCCGCGCGCCCGTCGGCGGCACGCAGCTGGTTCCTGCAGGCAATGGCTCGGGCTGGTACGTCGTCCATGTCGACAAGGCGACGCCCGCCAGCGACGCTGAGGTGGCGCCCGCGATCGCCGCTTCGCGCGGCGATCTGACCCAGTCGGCGAACGATGAATATCTCGAGCAGCTGGCCGATGCCGCCAAGCTTGCGGTCGGCACGCGGCGCGAGGACGGCGCGATCGCCGCGCTGCGCGCCAAGCTGATCGGCGGAAGCCCGGCCGGGCAGTGAGCGCCGGCGCGTGATCACGGCCGCCGACCAGATAGCGGCGTCGACGCTTGCCGCCGGGCGCGCCGCGCTCGTCTGGCGCAGGCAGATCGCCGACACCGAGACGCCGGTCTCGGCCGCGCTCAAGCTGATCGATCCGGGCCGCGGCGATTATCTGCTCGAATCGGTCGAGGGCGGACGGACGCGGGGGCGCCACTCGATGATCGGGCTCGCCCCCGATCTCGTTTTCCGCGCGCGAGGCCACGAGGCCGAGATCAACGCCGACTGGCTTGCCGAGCGCGACGCATTCGTCGCGTGCGACGAGGACAGCCTCGCGGCGTTGCGGGCGCTGGTCGACCGTTGCCGGACGGAGGTGCCAGCCGGACTGCCCAAGGCGCTCGCCTGTCTGGTCGGCTATTTTGCCTATGAGACGGTCGGACTGGTCGAGGATCTGCCGCGCCCCGCCCCCAATCCCCTCGACCTGCCCGACATGCTGTTCGTGCGGCCGACACTGATCCTGCTCTTCGACCGACTGACCGACGAGCTGTTCTGGGTGGCGCCGGTTTGGCCCGATAGCGGCGTGACCGTCAACGACGCGATCGAACGGATAGAGACGGCACAGGCGCGGCTGGCGGGGCCCATGCCCTCTTATGCTCGGGCGAAGGCCGGAGCGCCGGACGGCGGGCGCAGCCCATCGCTCCCGACCCTTCGGCCTTCGCCGGAGCACGGCGGTGGATTGGAGCCGGTCCTCCCGCCAGGCCGCTACGGCGAGATGGTCGGCGCCGCCAAGGACTATATTGGCGCCGGCGACATCTTCCAGGTCGTGCTGGCGCAGCGTTTTACCCGCCCCTTTCCGCTGCCGCCGTTCGATCTCTACCGCGCGCTCAGGCGGATCAACCCGTCCCCCTTTCTCTATTTCCTCGATCTGCCCGGCTTCGCGCTGATCGGCTCCTCGCCCGAGATACTCGTCCGCGCGCGCGACGGTGACGTCACCATCCGCCCGATCGCCGGCACCCGCCCGCGCGGCAAGACCGACGCCGAGGATGCCGCGCGCCGCGACGAACTGCTCGCCGATCCCAAGGAGCGCGCGGAGCATCTGATGCTGCTCGATCTCGGCCGCAACGACGTCGGCCGCGTCGCCGAGCCCGGCAGCGTACGCGTCACCGAGAGCTATAATGTCGAGCTCTACAGCCACGTCATGCATATCGTCTCCAACGTCACCGGCCGCCTCGATCCGGCGAAGGATGCGATCGACGCGCTGCTCGGCGGCTTTCCCGCCGGCACCGTTTCGGGCGCGCCCAAGGTTCGCGCGTGCGAGATCATTGCCGAGCTCGAACCCGAAACGCGCGGCGCCTATGCCGGCGGCGTCGGTTATTTCTCGCCCGACGGATCGATGGATTCGTGCATCGTGCTGCGCACCGCGGTGGTGAAGGACGGGGTGATGCACGTGCAGGCCGGCGCCGGCATCGTCGCCGACAGCGATCCCGCTTCCGAGCAACGTGAGTGCGAGGCCAAGGCGGGCGCGCTGTTCGCCGCCGCGCGTGAGGCCGAAACGCGCGCCGCGGAGGCGGGGTTCGGCCAATAGCGATTTGCGCCGAGCCGTTTCGCGGTTAACCCGGCCTTAGACTATTGCGCCGCACAAAGTGCCCATCTTCTCAAGGGCGCATGCGCATGAACCTCGCCAACACCGTGCGGAAAGCCGCCAAGCTTTCGGGCGATCTCGGCATTCGAACGCTCGATCTACAGGCCAATATCGCAGCGCTCGCCGAGCGCGTGACCGAACAGGCCGCGACAGTCGAGCGGATCGGCGTCGATGCCGACCGGCTCGAGCGCGACCAGCAGGCGGTCTCGATCGCCGCGCGCGAGGCCAAGGAAAAGGCCTCGACCGCCCATCAGGTCATCGACGATTCGACGCGCAAGCTGTCGATCGCCAATGCCGACGTCGTCGAGCTGATCGCGCAGGTCAGCGACATCCATGCCGGACTGGGCAGCTTCAACGCCGCGCTCGAGAGCGTCGCGCAGGTCGCTGAATCGATCAGCCGGATCACCGGCCAGGTCAATTTGCTCGCGCTCAACGCGACGATCGAGGCGGCGCGCGCGGGCGATGCCGGCCGCGGCTTCGCGGTGGTCGCGCAGGAGGTGAAAAAGCTCGCGCTCGAGACCGCGACCGCGACGCAGAAGATCGACCAGTCGGTGCGTGCGCTGACCAAGGAGGCGGGCGCGATGCTCGGCCGCGTCGAGAGCGGTGTCGACAAGGCGCACGCGGCGCAGACCGGCACGCGCCAGATCGAGACGATGGTCGACGAGCTGCGCGATCTGCTGATGGGCCTTTCCAACGACAGCGATGCGGTGGCGAGCGCGATGGAATCGATCGTCGGCGCGGTTTCGGGCGTGCGCACCGGCATGGGGGCGCTCGGCGCGACCTCGGGCGACAATGCCAGCGACCTCAACCAGCTCAGCCAGTTGCTGCTCAGCGTCAGCGACGACACCAACGTCCTGCTGCAATATATCGCGGAGAGCGAGGTCGAAATTCCCGACACGCCCTATATCCGCTTCGCTATCGGCGCCGCAGTCGAGGTCGCGGCCAAGATCGAGGCCGATATCGCGGCGGGGCGCATCGATCATGCGACGCTCTACAGCAATGTCTATACGCCGGTCCCCGGCAGCGATCCGCCCTGCTTCCGCCATCCCGCAACGCAGCTGCTCGTCGCGGCCGCGCGACCGCTGCAGGAACAGGCGCGCGCGCTGCCCGGGTTTTTCGGCATGACCTTCACCGATCGCAACGCATTCGGCGCCGTGCAGATGCCGGAGCGCTCGCAGCCGCGACGCGCCGATCCGATCTGGAACGCCGAATATAGCCGCGAAGGGCTGATCTTCGACGACGAGATCCAGCGTGCGCAGAATGCCACGACGCAAGCCTTCCTGATCAAGGCGTACCGCCGCAACATCGCGGGCGGCGGCGTGCTGCTGCTCAAGCAGGTGATCGCCTCGATCCACATCGACGGCGAACGCTGGGGCATCCTCCAGCTCGCCTATGAGGACCAGGGCTGACACCGCAGACCTTGCGCTAATCGCCGCCCGCGCTAAGTCGCAGGAATGATCCTCGTCATCGACAATTACGACAGCTTCACCTGGAACCTGGTGCATTATCTCCAGGAGCTGGGTTCGGTGGTCGAGGTGGTGCGCAACGATGCGATCGGCGTCGGCCAGGCGATGACCAGCGGTGCCGATGCGTTCCTGATCTCGCCCGGCCCGTGCACGCCCAACGAAGCCGGCGTCAGCCTCGATCTGGTAAAGGCATGCGTCGAGGATCGACGGCCGCTGCTCGGCGTCTGCCTGGGCCACCAGTCGATCGGGCAGGCGCTCGGCGGCAGCGTCGTGCGCGCCAGGACGCTGATGCACGGCAAGACCAGCCAGATCAGCCACGACGGCACCGGACTGTTCGAGGGGCTGCCCTCGCCCTTCACCGCGACGCGCTATCATTCGCTGATCGTGCGCGAGGCGGATCTCCCCGCCGGGCTGGTCGTCAACGCGCGCAGCGAGGACGGCACGATCATGGGGCTGCGCCACGAGAGCCTGCCGGTCCACGGCGTCCAGTTCCACCCCGAAAGCATCGCCACCGAGCATGGCCATGCGATGCTCGCCAATTTCCTGCGCATCGCTGGACTTCCCGTCCGCGACCGGCTCGCGGCGTGAGACCGCTGGCATGACCGCACTCGCGCTTTTGCCCGATCCCGCGAGCCCGCTCGCGTTCGAGACCGCCGAGACCGCGTTTGCCGACATTCTCGACGGTCGCGTCCCCGACGAGGATGTCGCGGCATTCCTGATCGGGCTGACGCTGCGCGACGAGACATCGATCGAGATCGCCGCGGCGGCGCGTGCGCTGCGCGAGAGGATGATCGAGATCCGCGCGCCCCACGGCGCGATCGACGTCTGCGGCACCGGCGGCGACGGCGCGCACAGCCTCAACGTCTCGACCGCGGTGTCGATCGTGGTCGCGGCCACCGGCGTTGCGGTCGCCAAGCACGGCAACCGCGCCGCCTCGTCGATGGCAGGCGCGGCCGACACGCTCGAGGCGCTGGGCCTGGACCTCGATCGCGCCTCCGCCACCGCGGAGGAGACGCTGGCCGAACTCGGCATCGCCTTCCTGTTCGCGCAGGCGCACCATCCGGCACTCGGCCGGCTCGCCCCGGTGCGCAAGGCGATCGGCCGGCGTACGATCTTCAACATCGTCGGCCCGCTGTGCAATCCGGCGCGCGTGACGCGGCAATTGGTCGGCGTCGCGCGCACCGATTACATCGTCACGGTGGGCGAGGCGATGCGCCTGCTCGGCGCGCAGAGCGCGATGGTGGTCGCAGGCGACGAGGGACTCGACGAGCTCTCGATCGCAGGCGGCAGCCGGATCGTCCGGCTCGGCGACTGCGGCGGGCCCGAGCTATGGCGCGAAGAGCGGGTTTCCCCTTCCGATATCGGCGCCGACCGCCATCCGCTGACGGCGATCCGCGGCGGCGACGCGGCATTCAACGCCGCCGCTCTGACCGCCCTGCTCGACGGCGACGCCAGCCCCTATCGCGACGCCGTGCTGCTCAACGCCGCCGCCGCGCTGATCGTCGCCGACACGGCGGACGGCTGGGACGATGGCGCGACCCGGGCTGCCGAGGCGATCGACAGCGGCGCCGCCAAGGCGCTGCTCGATCGCTGGATCGCGTTCCGATGATCCGGCCTTGTACGGTCCCCGGCGAAAACCGGGGCCTTGGCCTCAGGGCAGCAAGCGGCGTTTCGCCGGGCTTCGGGCCTGACCACCGGCGTTCGCCGGGACGCTGCGCGTCATGACCACCGTGCTCGACAAGATCCTCGTCGCGACGCGCGCGGAGGTGAGTCGTCGCCGCACGACCATCCCCTTCTCGGCGCTCGATGCCGCGATCGCCGCGCAGACGCCGCCGCGGGGCTTCGCCGCAGCACTCGCCGCCAAGGCCGTGACCGGCCATGCGCTGATCGCCGAGATCAAGAAGGCAAGCCCGTCAAAGGGCCTGATCCGCGCGGACTTCGATCCGCCCGCGCACGCCCGCGCCTATCAAGACGGCGGCGCCGCCTGCCTGTCGGTGCTCACCGACAAGCCGTGGTTTCAGGGCGACGAGGCCTTTCTGGTCGCCGCGCGCGCCGCCTGCACGCTCCCCGTTCTGCGCAAGGATTTCATGGTCGATCCGTGGCAGGTGGCCGAGGCGCGCGCGATCGGGGCCGATGCGATCCTGATCATCGTCGCCGCGCTCGACGACGGCGCAATGACCGAGATCGAAGCCGCCGCGATCGATCATGGAATGGACGTTCTGATCGAGGTTCACGACGCGGCGGAGCTCGATCGCGCGCTGCGTCTCAGGTCGCCGCTGATCGGCGTCAACAATCGCGACCTGCGCGATTTCTCGGTCGATCTCGGCCGGACCGAGGCGCTCGCCAAGCGCATGCCGTCAGACACGCAGATCGTCGCGGAGAGCGGGCTTGCCGCCAAGGCCGATCTCGATCGATTGGCGGCGGCGGGAATCCACCGCTTCCTCGTCGGCGAGACGCTGATGCGACAGGCGGACGTGGCGGCGGCGACGCGGTCTCTGCTCACCGGGCCATGAACGCCGCGCCCTCCCCGGCCGTCCCGAGCACCGTCGAGCGACGGGCTGCAGGCGCGGCGCTCGCATCGCGCACGGCGGTTTCGCCCCGTGCGAATGATTTGGGGTGAGACGAATGGACCAGCGGAACAATCTCACCCATCTCGATGCCGCCGGTGCCGCACGGATGGTCGACGTCTCGGCCAAGCCTGCCACGCTGCGCGAGGCAACCGCGACAGGCCAGATCACCATGTCCGCATCAGCGGCCAGCGCTATCCGCGATGGCACCGCCCAGAAAGGCGACGTGATCGCGGTCGCGCGCGTCGCGGGAATCATGGCAGCCAAGCGCACCGCCGAGTTGATCCCGCTCTGCCACCCCCTGCCGATCTCGGGCGTGACGCTCGATCTCGTCGTCGAGGCGGACGGCGTCGTCGCCACCGCGACGGTGCGCACCACACACGGCACCGGCGTCGAGATGGAGGCGATGACCGCGGTCTCGGTCGCCCTGCTGACCGTTTACGACATGGCGAAGGCGGTCGATCGCGGCATGACGATCGGCGGCGTCCGGCTGCTTGCCAAGACCGGAGGCCGCTCGGGCGAATGGCGCGCGGCGAGCGGCGCGGAGCGATGAGCCTGCTCCCCGTGGCGGAGGCGCAGGCCCGCCTGCTTGCGCTAGCGATGCCGCTGCCCGTCGAGCACGTGCCACTGGTCGATGCGGTCGGGCGCTGGGCGGCCGAACCCGTCGTCGCGCTGCGCGACCAGCCTGCGCAGAATCTCTCGGCGATGGACGGCTATGCGATCCGCTATGACGAGCGCCCAGGCCCCTGGACCGTCGTCGGTGAAAGCGCCGCCGGCGGCGGCCTCGACCGGCCGCTCGGCGCGCTCGAAGCCGCGCGCATCTTTACCGGCGCCCCCGTCCCTGCCGGCGCGGATAGCGTTCTGATCCAGGAGGAAGCCGCGCGCGATGGCGATCGGCTGAGCATGACCGGCGAGGGACCGCTGCGGGTCGGCGGGAACATCCGCCCACAAGCCACTGATTTTGCGGTTGGCGCATGCCTCGTTGCGGCCGGCCAACAGATCAACGCGCGGCACGTGGCGCTCGCCGGTATCGGCGGCCACGGCACCATTCCGGTTCGAGCCCGCCCGCGGATCGCGCTGATCTCGACCGGTGACGAACTCGTGCCGCTCGGCGCGCCGACGCCGGGCGCCTGCCTGCCCGCCTCCAATGCCGCGATGCTGGCGGCGCTGCTCACCGGCCATGCTGCGACAATTGCCGACCACGGCATCGTCCGCGACGATCTGGACGCGATCGCGGATGCCTTTGCGAACGCCGCGCAAACCGCCGACATCATCGTCACCACCGGCGGCGTTTCGGTCGGCGACCACGATCTTGTCCGCCCCGCGCTGGAGCGGGCGGGTGCGTCGCTCGATTTCTGGCGTGTCGCGATGCGTCCGGGCAAGCCTCTCCTCGCCGGACGGCTGCGCGACGCGATCGTCCTCGGCCTGCCCGGCAACCCGGTGTCGAGCTATGTCACCGCGTGCCTGTTCCTGCTGCCGCTGGTCGCGCGGATGGGCGGCGCCGCCGATCCGCTCCCGGCGACGTGCACGGTCACGCTGGGGGCGCCGCTGCCCGCCAACGGCGCGCGCCAGGATTATCTGCGCGCGCGGATCGAGCATTGCCGTGCCTATGCACCCGATGGCCAGGACTCGGCCGCGCTGGTCGCGCTGGCTGGCTCCGACGGGCTGATCGTCCGCCTCCCGCATGCGCCCGCTGCCGCGATCGGCGACTCGGCGGAAATGCTCGCGCTCGACTGATCGCGCCCACGCAAAGGGCGTTGACACGTTCCGCAGGGTTTCCTACACGTTCGCCATCCGTTCTTCCGGAAGGGCCGGCGATGCTGACGCGCAAGCAACATGAACTGCTTTGCTATATCCACGACAAGCTCGAGGAGACCGGGGTGTCGCCCTCGTTCGAGGAGATGAAGGACGCGCTCGATCTCAAATCCAAATCGGGGGTCCATCGCCTGATCCGTGCGCTCGAGGAGCGCAGCTTTATCCGCCGCCTGCCCAATCGCGCACGCGCGCTCGAGGTGGTGCGGATGCCCGAGCGCGTCATCCCGCTCAAGCAGCCTGCGGCGCCGATCGCGCCGCCGCGCATCGAACCGCCCGTCGCCGCGAACGACAGCGTGATCGAGCTGCCGCTTCACGGCCGCATCGCCGCGGGCATGCCGATCGAGGCGATGGAGGGCCAGTCGAGCCTCGCCGTGCCCGCCGCGCTGCTCGGCCCAGGCGAGCATTATGCGCTCGAAGTGTCGGGCGATTCGATGATCGAGGCGGGCATCCTCGACGGCGACTATGCCCTCATCCGCCGCGCCGAGACTGCGCGCGACGGCGAGATCGTGGTGGCGCTGATCGACGACAGCGAGGCGACGCTCAAATATTTCCGCCGCGAGGGTCAGATGATCCGGCTCGATCCCGCCAACCACGCCTATTCACCGCAACGCTACCAGGCGCGGCAGGTGCAGGTGCAGGGCAAGCTTGCGGGCCTGCTACGGCGCTACTGATCGCGCGGTCGCATATTCGCGTGCGGATGGTCCCTTGGATCGCGGTGTTGCGTTGATCGCAGATCAATGCGGCGTCGCCGACGGGAGCCATGCAAGCAAGCATACAAGACAGGCTGGTGAGCGCGCTGGGAACGGCGGTCATTCTCGCGCTGCTCGGCTATTTGCTGTTCGTGGGGATGAGCGTCGACCTGCGCGCCAGGGCCGATCGCGCGATCGCGTTGATCGACCTGCGCATAGCACCGCCGCCGCCGCCGCATAAGCCCAGGCCTGTCGAGCGACCACGGGCGGGGCGGCCATCGAGCCAGCCTTCGCCGCGCAATCTCCGCAACAAGGCGACGCCGATCGTCGTCCCGCCGCCGCTGATCCTTCTGCCGCGCCCCACGCCGGTCGTCGTCGCGCCCAAGGCGGGAACCGGAATGGCGGCATCGAACGGCGCGTCCGACCGGCCCGGGCCCGGCCAGGGCGCCGGCGGCAATGGCAACGGACTGGGTGGCGGCGGTGACGGGAACGGCGACGGCGGTGGCGATACGCCGCCGCGGCACGTCAAGGGACGCCTCAAAAATGCCGACATACCCGTCGACCTGCTCGCGGTCGGGCGGCCCTATACGGTGTCGGTGCGCTATCAGGTGAGGGTCGACGGCCGCGTAGGCGACTGCGCAATCGCGCATTCAAGCGGCGTGGCCGCGCTCGATTCGCTTACGTGCCGCTTGATACAGCAGCGTTTTCGTTTCGATCCGTCACGCGATGCCGATGGCCATCCCGTCGAGTCGACGATCGAAGAGGATCAGAGTTGGGAGATCGAAGCAGCGCCCCGTGTCGATCCGCGCTGAACGCCGTCCGGGCGGGCGAACCCGTCCCGAACGGCGATGCAACCGGTCAGCAGCCGTTGCGATGGCGCGTGTGCTGCTTGTCGAAATGGCGTCCCACCAGCGCGCCGCCGACGCCGCCTGCGACCGTGCCGAGCGTGCCGCCGCCCAGCGCGCTGCCCAGCACCGCGCCGCCGACGCCACCCGCGATCGTCCCGACCGCACCGTTACCGCCGCCGCAGCGGTGGTGATAATAGCCGCCACGGCCATGATAGGTGTGGTGATAGCGCGCCAGCGCGGGGGTCGGCACCACCGTCGGCACGGCGACCAGGGCGGCCAGAGCGGCCATCGCGAACTTGCTCCTCATTGCATTCTCCTTTGTGACGCCACCGTAACGCCTATCGGCGCCACTGGTTGCTCGACCGCACGATTTCCGTCGCCCGGCCGCGCATCGCCGATCAATCGCGGCGGACGCGCGCCGGCAGCGGCCGAATGCGCCACGGATGCGCGGCCTCGAGCGCGGCAACGCTCGTCGCCGACGCGCTCGGCCCGAGACGGATCGCGAGCCCGCCCGTCGTCGCCAGCAGCGTGCGGTCGGCCTTGAGCCAGCGCGGACGACACCAATCAGGCAGGCGCCTGTCGCTGACGACGATGTCGGCGGCCGCGCAAGCGCGCAGCATTGCGGGCCGATCGACCATATAGGCGCTGCGCGTCGCCAGCAGATGCCAAGGGCGGTCGCCGCGGATCAGCGTGGCCGCGCAGGTGTCGGGCCCGCACAGTGTCGCCGGCAGGTCGTCGAGCAACACCGTGTCGTCGGAATCGCGGCCCGATATCTCGGAAAGCGTAGCCCGCATATAATCGCCGGTGCGCTCGCGCAGCAGCGCGACGCGTCCGTCGGCGCCGCGCACCGCGAGATGGCGGCCGTCGCCGGTGACGAACAGGTCTGCGGGATGCGCCAGCAGCGTCATCGCGGTGCCCCCGGCGATCCCGACGAGCCCCAGCACGCGCACCCGCGTCCGCCACAGCGCCAGCCACAGCCCGCCCGCGACGATCAGCGCAAAGGCGGCGCGCGACATGGTGGGCACGAAGGTGACCGCACCGGGCAGCGACCCGGTCGCATGCGCGATCCACAAAAGCAGCGCGATCGCGCGTCCGGCAAGCCACCAGAGGGGCGTACCGAGACCGACCATATCGGCGAGCAGCGCCAACGCCTCCGCCGGCATGATCACGAATGTCGTCAAAGGGATAGCAATGATATTTGCGGCGGCACCATAGAGACCGGCGCGATGGAAGTGAAAGATCGCGATCGGCGCCAGCGCGGCTTCGACGACCAAGCCGGTGAGCAGCAGCGCGCCGACTGCCCGACCGAGCCTGCGCAAACGCCCCTCCTCGCGCTTCTCGAACGCACGGCGCGTCCACGGCAGTTCGTGGAAGGCGACGATCGAAAGGATCGCGGCGAAGCTCAGCTGGAAGCTCGGCCCGGCGACCGACTCGGGCCAGACCAAGACGCACAGCATCGCGCCGGCCGCCACCAGCCGCAACGTCATCGCCTCGCGGCCGAGCGCGATCCCGCCAAGCACGACTAGGGCTGCGATCAGCGAACGCACCGTCGGCACCTCGGCGCCGGTCAGCAGCGTATAGACGATGCCGCACATCGCGCCGATCCCGGCGGCGATCAGCGGCAAGGGCGCGCGCAGCGCGAGCCATGGCGAGAGCGCGAGCAGCCGGAGCGCGATGACCATCGTCGCCCCCACCGCCGCAGTGAGGTGCAGCCCGCTCACCGATAGCAGGTGCGCCAGCCCCGACCGCCGGAAGGCGTCGTTGTCGTCGAAGGTCACCGCGCCCATGTCGCCCGTGACCAGCGCGGCGGCAACGCCGCCCTTTCCGCCGGGCAGCTCGGCGAGAATATGGCGGGTGAGCGCGATCCGCGCATCGGCGAGCCAGACCGAGGGGCCGCCCCGCGTCGCCGCCACCGCGACCCGTAGCGGATCGAGCGCGCGCCCGGTGGCGCCGATTCCCTGGAACCAGGCCACCGCGGCATAGTCGTAGGCGCCGGGCACCGCGGCGCTGGGCGGCGGCACCAGCCGCGCGCGCAGGTACACGATCGCGCCCGGCATCAGACCGTCCGGCGCATCCTCCTGCGGTACGGTCAGGCGGACGCGCGGCGGCAGGCCGGCGATCCCGGCGGGGCGCAGCAGCAATCGCGTCGCGTCGCGCGCGGGAAGCGGCTCGACCTGCAGGATCGTCGCGGCGAAGCGCGCCACCTGCGGCCGCACCAGCGGCGCCCCCTCCGAGCGTTCGGCGCGCAACCAGATCAGCGCACAGCCGAGCAGACAGGCAAACGCGAACAGCGCGACCGATCGCCCCGCGCGGCCGCCCTTCCCGAACGCCAGCCCGAGCAGCGCGAGCGCCGCCATCGCCGACAGAAAGCCCGACCACGCCACGGGAGACGGCAACCAGAACCACGCGCCGACGCCCGCGACCAAACCGACCGGCAGCCACAACGCCAATTGGCCGCGCTCCGCCTCGAGCCAGCGTTCGAGTCGCGCGGACAGGCGACGCCCGGCGCTCGAACCGGCGCCGATAAGGCCGGTTTGTCGCCCATCAAACGCTATGCTAGGGCCCCGCGCGACGTCCCCCATCGGGCAATCATGGAGAAAGCGCGCGTGGGCGCAAGCATAGACGACATCGCAGCTTCTCCCGGCGGTTCCGCGGCTACGCAGGCGCCGGTCGTCACGCGTTTCGCGCCCTCGCCGACAGGCTTTCTCCACATCGGCGGCGCGCGTACCGCGTTGTTCAACTGGCTCTGGGCGCGCCACACCGGGGGCACCTTCCTGCTGCGCATCGAGGATACCGATCGGGCGCGCTCGACCCAGCCTGCGATCGAGGCGATCCTGTCGGGCCTGCGCTGGCTCGGGCTCGATTGGGACGGCGACGAGGTCTATCAGTTCGCGCGCGCCAGCCGCCACGCCGAGGTCGCGTTCCAGCTGCTCGAGCAGGGGCACGCCTATAAATGTTTCGCCACCGCTGCCGAGCTCGACGAGATGCGCGCGCTCCAGCGCGCCGCCAAGCTGCCGATGCGCTACGATGGCCGGTGGCGCAATCGCGATCCCGAGGACGCGCCCGAGGGCGCACCGTTCGTCATTCGGCTCAAGGCCGATACCGAGGGCGAGACGACGATCCACGATCTCGTCCAGGGCGACGTCACCGTGCGCAATGCCGAGCTCGACGACATGGTACTGCTGCGCTCGGACGGCACGCCGACCTACATGCTCGCGGTGGTCGTCGACGATCACGACATGGGCGTGACGCATGTCATCCGCGGCGACGACCATCTCAACAACGCCTTCCGTCAGCTCGGCATCATCCGGGCGATGGACTGGCCGACGCCGATCTACGCGCATATCCCGCTGATCCACGGCCCGGACGGCGCCAAGCTCTCCAAGCGCCATGGCGCGCTCGGCGTCGAGGCCTATCGCGACGAGATGGGGATATTGCCCGAGGCGCTGTCCAACTATCTGCTCCGGCTCGGCTGGGGGCATGGCGACGAGGAGATGATCGGCCGCGATCGCGCGATCGATATCTTCGATCTGGCCGGGATCGGCCGCTCGCCCGCGCGCACCGACCAGAAGAAGCTCGAGAATATCAACGGCCATTATATCCGCGAGGCGGATGATGCCCGGCTGACCGATCTGGTCGCGCCCTTTACAGCGGCAAAGGTCGACCGCGAACTGACAGCGGAAGACATTGATCTTTTGCAACGCAGCATGCCCGTTTTGAAACCAAGGGCCAAGGATCTGCTCGAATTGGCGGAGGGTGCGACTTTCCTTTTTCGCAGTCGCCCCCTAGATATCGACGACCGTGCCGCCGCCCTTCTGACGGGCGATGGCGCGACCCTGCTTGCCGCAGCGACCCGCGCGCTCTCGTCCGTTGAGTGGACGAACGAAGCGCTCGACGCGGCGGTGCGTGGCGTGGCCGAGACGGCCGGCGTCGGGCTCGGCAAGGTGGCACAGCCCTTGAGGGCGGCGCTCACCGGGCGGACCACCTCGCCGGGCATCTTCGACGTGTTGCTGCTGCTTGGTCGGGACGAGAGCCTCGCGCGTCTCGCCGATCATGCGGCGCCGGCGCGTCCGGCCGAGTGAACTAATCTCATAGGCGCCGTGCGGCCCGGTCCTCGGGCTCGAGCCGGCGCCCCGAACGGAGGACGAAGGAATGGCTGACGGCACCGCCACGCTGGCGCTCGGCGACAAGAGCTTCGACTACAAGCTCATGTCGGGCACGGTGGGCCCGGACGTGATCGACATCCGCAAGCTCTATGCGGATACCGACACGTTCACCTACGATCCCGGTTTCACCTCGACCGCAAGCTGCCAGTCGGGCCTGACCTATATCGACGGCGACAAGGGCATTCTGCTCCACCGCGGCTATCCGATCGACCAGCTCGCCGATCAGTCGAGCTTCATGGAGGTCGCCTATCTGCTGCTCAATGGCGAGCTGCCGTCGCCGGGGGAGCTGTCGACCTTCGAAAACACGATCACGCGCCACACGATGGTCCATGAGCAGCTCGCGCAATTCTTCCGCGGCTTCCGCCGCGACGCGCATCCGATGGCGATCATGTGCGGCGTCGTCGGCGCGCTGTCGGCCTTCTACCACGATTCGACCGACATCAACGACCCCAAGCAGCGCGAGATCGCCTCGCACCGGCTGATCGCCAAGATGCCGACGCTGGCCGCGATGGCGTATAAATATTCGCTCGGCCAGCCCTTCGTCTATCCCGACAACACGCTGAGCTACACCGGCAATTTCCTCAAGATGACCTATTCGGTCCCCGCCGAGGAATATACCGTCGATCCGCTGATCGAGGCCGCGCTCGACAAGATCTTCATCCTCCACGCCGATCACGAGCAGAATGCCTCGACCTCGACCGTCCGGCTCGCGGGCTCGTCGGGCGCCAATCCGTTCGCGTGCATGGCGGCGGGCATCGCGTGTCTCTGGGGCCCCGCGCATGGCGGCGCCAACGAGGCGGCGCTCAACATGCTGCGTGAGATCGGCACCCCCGACCGCATCCCCGAGTTCATCGCGCGCGCGAAGAACAAGGACGATCCG
>CAIQHF010000020.1 GCA_903871605.1 uncultured Sphingomonadaceae bacterium | reverse complement strand
TACCTCCGCGGCACTGCGCGCCGTCCCCTGCACCATCGCCGTCACCTGGTTCATCGCCGCCGACGTCTCCTCGAGCGACGCCGCCTGCTGCTCGGTCCGGCGTGCCAGATCGTCCGACGCCACCCGGATCTCCGACGAGCCGGTCCGTATTCCCTCGGCCGATCCGGAGACATTGGAAATCAAGCCGGACAACCCCTCGACGGTGGTGTTGAAACGCCGACGCAGATCCTCATAATCGGGCGCGAAGGGCAGATCGATGCGGTGCGCGAGATTGCCGTCGCCGAGTTCGCCGAGTGCGTCGCCGAGCGCCGCCACGACCTGCTGCTGCTGCGCGCGCCCTTCGGCCTGCGCGCGTGAGGTGCCGCGAAACACCTCGATCGCAGCGACCATCGTGCCGATCTCGTCGGCGCGCTCGGCACCCTCGACCGCTACGTCGAAGTCGCCCGCCGCCATCCGCTCCATCGCCTCGGCGGTCATCGCAAGCGGGCCGAGCGCGGTACGGCTGAGCCACCACAATCCGCCGACCAGCAGAGCCCCGATCCCGCACAACAGCGCTGCGAGCAGCGCCCCCGTCCAGGCCAGCGTAGCCGACGTCTTCTGCACGATCGCGACCTGCGCAACAGTCGCGCTATCCACCAGCCGATCGACCAGCACGCGGTGACGCTCATAGGTGGCACCGAGCCGCTGGTAGCTCGCCAGCATCGCAGCCCGATCGCTCCGCGCGACCGCCGGTAGGAATTGCTGGTCGAGCTCGGCCCAGAACGCCCTGGCCTGCGCGCCGGACTGTTCGATCAGCTCGCGCTTGAGTGCCGGATCGAGCGACGAGGTCCGCCAATAGTCAGATCGCTCGTCGAACGCCGCCTCGAGCTTTGCCAGCCCTGCGCGGCGGACGGACAACGTGCCCGGATCCTGGACGAGCTTGGTCGCCTCCAGATAGGGCTCGAGGACATATTCGGGCGGCGGCAGGATATCGGCGACCAGATCGCTGATCTGCTGGTTCTGCTTCTGGATGGGGCCGCCGAAGCGGATCTCGTTGACCTCGGCCGCGGCGATCACGCTTCCCAGCGCAAGCGCCGTCAGAATGATCCCACCACCGATACGCGCACTGCGTTTGATCGACATACGTAGTATCCCTGGCTTGCGTCATGCGAGCCATAAGATCCGGGGCGTCTCCAACCGATTGATCGCGACCTACGTACATTCCGCAGACAGAATAAAAAGATGTGCAATTACAGCGACCCGGCGGAGCCTCCACCCCGCCGGGCCACCCCTCAGAACTGGGCCCAGTCATCCTCTTCGTCGACCTTGAGCGCCAGATTGCCCCGCGTCGCCGGGAGAGGGCGCGATCGTGCGGCAGGCACCGGGCGAACGCTTGGCGTGCCGGCAGCTGCGCCGATCTTGAAGCGCGCGACGAGCTCGGCCATGTCGTCCGCCTCGCTTGCCAGGCTGCGCGCGGCGGCCGTGCTCTCCTCAACCATCGCCGCATTCTGCTGAGTCGAGCGATCCATGTCGCTGACCGCGCTGTTGACGCTGACGAGGCTCGAGGCCTGGGTTGCCGCGGACGTCGCGATCGTCTCGATGACCTGGCGTATCTCGGCGACCCGGCCGAGCATGCGGCCGAGCATCGTTCCGGTCTGGCCGACCAGCGCGACGCCGTTGCCGACCTGCTCCGAGCTGGCCGCGATCAGCGCGCGGATCTCCTTGGCGGCATCCGCGGACCGCTGGGCAAGCGCGCGCACCTCGTTGGCGACGACCGCGAAGCCCCGGCCCGCATCTCCCGCCCGCGCCGCCTCGACGCCCGCATTGAGCGCCAGCAGGTTGGTCTGGAAGGCGATCCCGTCGATGAGCGTGGTGATCTGCGCGATCTCCTGCGACGAGCGCTCGATCGCGCCCATCGCGGCGATCGCTCGTTCGACGACCTGGCCGCCTTCGGTCGCCTCGCGATGCGTTTCGGAGATCATGCCGTTCGCAGCATCGGCGCTGCGTGCGGACTCCTGCACCATCTGCGTGACGTTGTTCACCGCGTTGGCGCTCTCGCCCAGCGAGGCCGCCTGATGCTCGGTGCGCTCGGCAAGGTCGTCCGACGCCGCTCGGATCTCGGCGGAGCCGGCGCGGATCCCGCTCGCCCCCGTCGCCACCGCCTGGATGACGTCGAGCAGACGGCTCGCCGCGTCGTTGAAGTCGGCCCGCAGCCGCTCATAGCTGCCCGGAAGCTCGGTCGTGATCCTGTGCGACAGGTCGCCCTTGGACAGCGCCGCGAGCCCCGCACCGACTTCCTCGATCGTGCGCTCGAGCTCGGCGGCGGTCCGCTCGCGTTCTTCCGCGATCGCCCGTTCGGCGCTTTCTGCAGCGGCGCGGCTGGCCGCCTGGCCAACCACCAGCGCTTCGAACTGAAGCGTCAGCCAGACCAGCACCGTGGTTTCCATCACGACGATCACGGCGTGGAGCAGAACCCGCGCGAGATCGCCTCCGCCGGGAAACACAAAGGCGGGGAGCAGCCAATTGGCCGCGAGATGATGCACCGCCGTCACCGCCGCGGCAGCAACGACCGGACGCCAGTCGCTCAGGATGGCGACGGTCGCGATCACGGCGAAGAACATCATGTGGATGTCGATCTGCCAGGCGTTGCCCGCCCATTGGAACAACAGAAGCGCCGGATAGAGCGGTACGGTGAGGCCCAGCAGCAGCCGCGCCGTCGCGTCCGAGCGCCCGGTGACGGCAAAGATCGTCGGAACGACGGCCAGCGCCGCAGCCGCGACGAGCGGGATATAGCCCTCGCTCGAGAAGGCGGTGCCGACCCCGATGACGAGCGTCAGCCCCCAGATGAGACCGGCCAGCACCTGGATGCCACGGAGGCGGAGATGGACGAGCTGTTCCATGCGATGAACTCCTTCATGCGATCGATGAGCCGCCGCAGAACAGCGCGGGGGCGTTGATGAGAATCGCGCCGTTACGGACGGCGCCGGAAAAGAGCTTCGCGCGATTGGCGCGGACGACGAGCGATCCCGACCACGGACCCGCGCGCAGCAGCGTCGCGTCCTTCGCGATCGCCCAATCGAGCGTGCGGCCGGTGCTGGACGGCCACAGCGGCACGATCAGCATCGCACCCTCACGCGGCGGCAGCGCGATCGTGAGCAGCAGCAGCACGGCCACTGCGGCAAACTGGCCGCCCGCGATCCATGTCCCGGCGCGTGCGCGCCCGACCCCGGTGCGCATCTCAACCATCCTGGTGCGCGTCGTCTGCCGCGAGGCGCAGACGCAGCGTCTCGAGCGAGACCTGGTCGGCGGCGATCTCGGGCGCCGACGCCCGCAGGACCATCGCGAGACTGGCGTGGCGCTGCGCGAAGCCGTCGAGCGACTGCAGCAGCGTGAGATGCTTCTGGATCACCGCGGGATCGCTGCACAGCGCGTTGCCGAACTGTTCGAGTTCCGTGCGGATCAGGTCCAGTTCGTCGGCGACGCGGGAAAGGACGAGCGTGCGGGTCATGCCGCGGCCGCCTGCGATCGCGCGACGCCGAGCAGCGCACCGGCCATCTCTGCCGGCGCGAGCTGATGCTGCACGACGCCGCGGGCGATGGCGGCGGTCGCCATTTCGTGGATCAGCGCGGTGTCGGCCGTTTGGCAGAAGGTGCGCGCACCGGCTTGGCGCAGCATCGCCATCCCGCCGGCGCCGTCCTGGCCGCCGCCCGACAGGATGACGCAATCGGACTTGGCGCCGATCGTCTTCGCGACCGTGCTGAACAGCAGGTCGGCGGAGGGACGCTGCCCGTTGACCGGGTCGCGATCGACCGTGCGGATCCGCCCTTCAGGCCAGCGATCGATGGCGACATGCCGGCCGGGATCGCTCGCGATATAGACATGGCCGGGCTCGATCGGCGTCATGTTGACGGCGGCGCGCACCGCCGGCGCGATCGTGGCATCCAGCTTGGCGATGAGCGGGGCGGACAACCCCTCCTCCATCGGCATCACGACGATGGTCGGCGGGCAATTGGCCGGGAAGCCGGCCAGCAATTGCCCGAGCGCATCGACGCCGCCCATCCCCGCCGCGATCGCGATCACCGAACCGTCCCAATGATAGTCGACCGCGACCTTGACCGGCGCCGAGCCGGTCTTGCGGCGATTGTTGACGTTGGTCTTGGCGGCGGTTGCGACCAGCGCGCAGAGCTTGGCCGAAATCTTCTCGAATTCGTCGGGCGTCGCCTTTTGCGGCTTGGGGAAGCAATCGACGGCGCCGATCTCGATCGCCTGCAGCGTCACGTCGGCGCCCTTCTGCGTGAGTGTGGAGAGCATCACCACCGGCATCGGGGTCGACGCCATCAGCTCGCGCAGGAATTCGATCCCGTTCTTGCCCGGCATCTCGATATCGAGCGTGATGACGTCTGGCTTGAGGTCGCGGACCATCTGGAACGCCATGGCGGCGTCGGACGCCGCACCGACGACGACGAGATTCTTGCTGCGCTCGAGCGCGCTGGTGAACAGCGCGCGCATGGTGATCGAGTCGTCGACGATGAGGACTTTGGAGGCGGACATGGGACGGACTTTCTACTGCTGATGGTCGGCGATCAGGCGGCGACGGCCAACTCGTCGTCGCCGGTGAGCGCGGGCAGGTCCAAGACCATCACCATCCGCTCCTCGATCGCCGCCAGCCCCTCGAGGAACGGCACGACGGTATCGCCGCCCGTCGTCGGCGGGGGCTGAAGCGCATCTTCCTCGATGCTGACGATATCGCTCACCGCATCGACGATCAGCCCGCGAAACTGTTCGCCGACGCGCGTCACGATGATGACGTGCCGAGCGGTCGGATCGGTGCGCCCCCAGCCAAGCCGTGCAGCGAGGTCGATCACCGGCAGGACGGTGCCGCGCAGATTGACGACACCCGCGACGTAATCGGGAACGTGGGGCAGGCGCGTCGTCGGCGACCAGGCGCGAATCTCACGAATGGCCATGATGTCGATGGCGAAGAGCTGGCTGCCGACCTGGAAGGTAATCAACTGGCGGAACATGATACGATCTCCTGGAAGAGGCTCAGTGGGCGACACGGCGGACGGCGGTGGCGAGTTTTTCGGGATCGAACGGTTTGACGATCCAGCCGGTCGCCCCGGCCTGACGCGCGCGCGCCTTCTTCTCGTCCGAGCTCTCGGTGGTCAGCACGAGAATGGGCCGGTCGCGGTGTCGCGCGATCGATCGCAATCGCTCGATCAACCCGAACCCGTCGAGCCGCGGCATGTTGATATCGGTGATCACGATGTCCGCGTCGTTGGCCGCGAGCCATTCGAGCGCCTCGATGCCATCCTCGGCCTGAACAACCTCGAAACCCTGCGCCTGAAGCGCATGGAGCAGCAGCGCACGCATGCTGGCGCTGTCGTCGACCGTCAGGATCTTCGTGGGGTGCGACATAGGAATTCTCCGTTCAGAAAAGTTCGACATCGCCGGTGGCGCGCACCGGACGGTTGACGGGGGTCAGTTCGATCGCGCGCGCATCGTGGACATGACGGCTGCGTGCGCGCCCGATCTCGGGCAGGAAGTCGACGCGACGCGCGTGCGTCCCGCCGAGGTCGCTATGGGTGAGCGGGATGCCTTCGCGCGCCAGAAACTCGCGGGCGAAGGCGCCGTTGACGGTGCCGATCCGCTGCATTCCGGCATGCAGATTGGCGCCGCCGTAGAGATGCGCCTTCATCCGGCGCTTGAACGCGCCCTGGCTGAGCATCTCGTTGATCAGCAACTCCATCAGATAGACACCGTAATGCTCGTCGGCGGTCGTGCCCCGTCCGCTGACGGGCTCGGACAGAAGAAAATGGTTCATCCCGCCGACCCCCGCTTCGGGATCGAACAGACAGGCTGCAACACAGCTGCCCAACACGGTCGTAAGGAGCATGTCGGGGTGCGCGCTCACCTTCACCTGCCCCTGCATGACCGTGACGCGCTGCCGCGCCGATGCGTCCGACGTGACGTGGTTCATGCTCGGTTGCTCCGCGCGAGCGCCTGCTCGGCGATCCGGCCGAGCGACAGGACCATCATCGCGGCCCCCAACTCGACCGCCGCGCGCGGCATCCCATAGACTGTGCTGCTCGCCTCATCCTGTGCGATCGTTCGGCAGCCGGCCCGCCGCATCGCGAGCAACCCCGCAGCCCCGTCCGCGCCCATGCCGGTGAGCAGGATGCCGACGCTTTCCCCAGGCGCGGCGCTGGCGACCGACTGAAAGAGCGCATCGATGCTCGGGCGATGGCCAGAGATCGGCTCGCCGGCCCTCAGCTTGGAAAAATGGCGTTCGGTGCCGTGGACGATCAGATGACGATCGCCGCCGGGGGCGAAATAGACGTGACCGCGCTTGAGCGGCATATCGGTTTCGGCGATCTGGACGGTGGCCGGGCAATGATCGTTCAATCGCCGCGCCACCGCCGGCGCAAAACCGGCATTGATGTGCTGGACGATCAGCGTCGGCGGGCAATCCGCGGGAAACGCCCCGAGCAGGACCTGGAGCGCCTCGACGCCGCCGGTCGACGATCCGATCGCGATCATCCGCGTGGCCGCATCGCCCGCCAGATGCGCCGCCGCCGTCTCGGCCGCACGGATCGGGCCGCCTTCGGACGGGCTCATTTGCGCAGCCTCACGGATCAGCGCGGCGAGGCGCCCCCCGTCGTTGGTCAGCAGCCGCCCCGCACGATCGCGCTTGGCGTAGCAGTCGACCGCGCCGATCTCCAGCGCGCGCGCCGTCGCCTCGGCGCCCTCGAGCGTCGAATCCGAGACGATGATCACCGGCGTCGGCCGCAGGCGCATGATCTTTTCGAGGAAATCGAGCCCGTTCATGCGCGGCATCTCGATATCGAGCGTCACGACGTCGGGATTGAGCGCACGCATCAGCACGCGCGCCTCGATCGGGTCGGCGGCGGTCGCGATGACCTCGATATCCGCCTCGCCGCTCAGCCGCGCCATCAGTAGCGCGCGCATGGTCGCGGAATCATCGACGATAAGCACGCGGATCATGCATCCCTCCGATAGATCGTGGCGCCGACCAGGCTGAGGCTCGCGCTCGCGGGACCCGTCACGCGCTCGCTGTGACCGATGTAGAGGAAGCCGCCCGGCGCGAGCCGCTCGCAGAGCCGGGCGATCAGCCGCTCCTTGGTGGGTTGATCGAAATAGATCATGACGTTGCGACAGAAGATGACGTCGAACGCGCGCTTCATCGGCCAGTCGCCGAGCAGGTTGAGCATCCGAAAGCTGACCATCGCACGCAGTTCGGCCGTCACGCTCGCCTTGCCGTCGCGCTCGACGAGCCAGTTCTCACGCATCGCCTGCGGAACCGGCTCCACCGACGACAGCGGATAATTGCCGGCGCGGGCGGTGGCCAGCGCATGGTCGGCAAGGTCGGTGGCAAGGATCGCGAGATCCTGCCGGGCGATGCTGCGCCCCTCGGCCCGGTCCTCGCCGAGCAACGTCATCGCGATCGACCAGGTTTCCTCGCCCGACGAGCAGCCGGCTGACCAGATGCGGACACCTTGCCCCGATTTGCGGCTCA
Source organism: uncultured Sphingomonadaceae bacterium (assembly GCA_903871605.1). GTDB lineage: Bacteria > Pseudomonadota > Alphaproteobacteria > Sphingomonadales > Sphingomonadaceae > Solisphingomonas. The sequence goes on along the minus strand of CAIQHF010000020.1, from coordinate 3,018 downwards.
GCAGAGTGGGCCGCACATGCTTGGCGAGATGCTCGAAATGGTGGTTCTCGCGGAAGAAGAAGGTGTGGTTGGTGGTCAGCGCGCACACCGCACGCCGACGCTCCTCGGAATCACGACCGATGCGTTCGACATAGGCCGCAAACGTCTTGCTCGCGCTATCGCGGACAAGCGGGGCGAGACGCGAATAGACCAGCGTCGCCTTGCCGGGCGCGAGGACGATTCCCGCGGTGTCATAGACGATGGCGCGGATCGCGTCGAAATCGGCGCGTGTGTAGACACCCGCGCTGACCCCCGGAAAGGGCACGAAATCGGCGGTGGCCGCTGGCGCGTTCATGCCGCCCGCCTTGGCGCTTCGACGCACCGGACGGCGTCCGCCACCAGCCCGTCGACATCGACGATCAGCGCGACCCTGCCGTCGCCCATGATCGTCGCGCCCGAGATTCCGGGAACCGAGCGATAATGGGTCTGTAGGCTCTTGATCACGAATTGACGCTGGTCGCAGATCGCGTCGACCTGGAGCGCGGCCTGCCCCGAGGACTCGGTATCGACGATGATCAGCACCCCCTCGCACGGCGAATTGACCGCCCCGTCGGCGCCGGCTGCCTGCTCGAGCGGCAGGATCGGGATGAACTGCCCGCGGACATTGAGCATCTGACGCCCGACGCCGAGCCCCTGTACCTCGTGCGGCTGCGGCCGCAGGCTTTCGACGACGTGCGTCAGCGGAACGACCAGCGTCTGATCGCCGACGGTCACGATCATGCCGTCGGAGATCGCCAGCGTCAGCGGCAGCGCGAGCGTGAAGGTGCTGCCCTTGCCGGGGCGCGATTCGATCGAGATGCGGCCGCCGAGATCCTTCACATTCTGGCGAACAACATCCATCCCGACGCCGCGGCCCGATATGTTCGAGACGGCGGTCGCGGTCGAAAAGCCCGGCGCGAAGATGAGATTGTCGATCTCTTCGTCGGCAAGGCTCGCATCGGGCGCGACGAGCCCCTTTTCGATCGCCTTTTCGAGGACGCGCGCGCGGTCGATTCCGCGACCGTCGTCGATCACCTTGATCAGGATGCGGCCGCTGCGCTGCTCGGCGGACAGGCGCAGGACGCCTTCGGGTTCCTTGCCACCGGCGACGCGTACGTCGGCGGGCTCGATGCCGTGATCGACCGCGTTGCGGATCAGATGCGTCAGCGGTTCGCCGAGCCGTTCGAGCACGGTCTTGTCGAGTTCGGTCGACTCGCCCGACATTTCGAGCCGCACGCGCTTGCCCGTGGCGGTCTCGAGCTCGCGCAGGATCCGCGGCACGCGGCTGAACACCGATTGGATCGGCTGCGCGCGGATCGCCATCGCGCCCTCCTGGATATCGCGCGTCAGCCCGTCGAGCAGCGTCAGTTCGTCGATCGATCCGAGCCCGCTTGCAGCAAGGCGCTGGGCCATCATCGCCTGGGCTATGATAAGCTCGCCGACCGTGTCGATCAGCCGGTCGAGCTTGACGAGGTCGATCCGGATCGACTGGCCGCCCGACGTCGCTGCGGACTTTTCCTCGGCGCGCGCGCTCGGCTCGACGACCTTTACGGCGCCGTGCGGCGTCGCGGCCGCTTGCGCATCCGGCACGGCGGCGGCCACCGCCTGCGGTTCGGCGACGGTCGTCGCGACGGGCAGGGCCGGCGCCGGCAAGCCGTTGCCGCGCTCGATCAGAAGCTCGCAATCGTCTCCGACGAAATCGAATATCTCTTCTATCGCGGCACGCTCGACGTCGCCCGGGACATCGAAACGCCACGCGAGGAAAGCGCAGTCCGCGTCGAAATGATCGAGATCGGGAGTTGTCAGCGTCTCGACCGCGCGGACCGTTCCGCCGATCCGCTCGAGCTCGCGCAGGAGCAGCAGCGGCTCACCGCCATTCGCCAGTGCGCCGGCGAGCGGACGTAGCCGGACCAGCCAGGGCTCGACGTCGTGCGTATCCTCGATCGTGCCGATCAGGAGGTCCAGATCGAGATCGAAGTCGATCTCGCCGCCGGCGGCCGAGGCGGGGCCGTCGGGCGCGTGGTCGGCGGACGCGACGGGCATTCCGTCGCAGGCCGCCGCCAGTTCGAGGATCAGCGCATCGTCCTTGGGGGTGTCGCCCTGCCCCCGGATCGCGCCGACATGATCGGCGAGCGTGTCGAAGGCGCGCAGCAGCAGATCGTTGAGCCCGTCGTCGAGCGCGATGCTGCCTTCGCGCACCAGCGACAGCAGCGTCTCGAATCCGTGGGTGAAGGCCTGCAGCGCCGTGAAGCCGAATGCCCCCGCCCCGCCCTTGATCGAATGCACCGATCGAAAGATCGCGTTGACCGTCTCGGCATCGGCCGTCCCCGAACGGCAGGACATCAGCCCCGCCTCCGCTGCGCCGAGCGCTTCCTCGCACTCGACGAAGAAGATCTGGAGGATTTCGTCGTTGGTCATGCGGCGTTCCCGGCGAGCAGCGAATCGACAAGGCCGCTGAGGCGGATCGCATCGCGCATCACATTGGAGGGAATGATCTCGACGCCGACACCGCGATCGCTGGCGGTGGCGCGCGCGCTGAGCAGCAGTTGGAGCCCGCACTGACCAACGCGCTCGACCCCACTGGCGTCGATCCGGATCGGCCCCGTGCCGAGCGCATCGGCGAATTCCGGCGCCAGCGCGGCCGCCGAGATGCGATCGAATTGGGCAGGAAGGACAAAGGTTTTCATGTGCATAATCCCAGCGTTACGGCGTCAGAACCGCGTCCAGTCTTGCGTGTCTTCGGAGGCGGCGAGCGCGAGATTGCCGTGCACGAGCGCCGGCTTCCGCGGTGGCGCCGCGTGGCGCCGGGCGGCCGCCTGCGGCGCGGCATGCGCGGTCTCGCCGGTGCGGAAGCGCTGGACCAGCTCGGTCAGATCGTCGGCTTCGCTGGCGAGGCTGCGCGCCGCCGCCGTGCTCTGCTCGACCATCGCCGCATTCTGCTGCGTCATCTTGTCCATGTCGACGACCGCACCGTTGACCTGCTGGATGTTGAGCGCCTGC
>CAIQHF010000019.1 GCA_903871605.1 uncultured Sphingomonadaceae bacterium | reverse complement strand
GGGCGGCGCGCTCGTCTTCGTCCAGGGCTGGCTCGCCGACAGCTACGGGCTGCAATGGAGCTTCCTGCTCACCGCCGCGTGCGAACTCTATACGCTCTTCTACGCCCTATGGGGCAGCCGCGCCTCCAACACCGTCCAGCATTAGGCGCGATGACCGTCCGCCGGGATGCATGACAGGCAGGCGCGTAGACCGAACGATGCACAGCGAGGTCGCACGGGCAGGTCGCGACATTGGCGGACGGCGCGGTCGTCGAGACTAGCGGACTCCGTCCGTCCAATCGTTGCGCCACAGGAAATTCGTATAGGTGGCGCTTACCGAGAATTCGAGCGCGGTCACCTGATGCCACCAGCCGACCGGTATGAAAAGCGCTTGCCCGGGTTCGAGCAGGACGTCGTAGAGCGGCAGCGCGCCGAGCTCGGGATGGCTCGCCAGCGTCGCGGGGTCGGTGAGGTCGCCGAGCGCGCTAAACACGTGCTCGCGATTGTCCAGCCGCGATGTCTCGCTCGGCGGGACGAGGATCACGCGTTTGCGGCCGACGATCTGCGCCAGCAGATTATTGGTCAGATCGTGGTGAAGCGGCGTGAACGTGCCGCCCGCGCCGATCCAGAGCATCGCCTCGTCAGCTTCGGGCCCATGCGCGAGCAGGCTATCGAGGCGGCCGAGATCGCCATGGAGCGGCGCCAGCGAGGCCCGGTTCGCGCCCGAATTATAGGCCGTGACATAGCGGTCGTTGCCGGTTCCGGGCCGATCGATCTCCGCGATGAAGCGGTCGAACGGCATCACCGCCCGGTGCGCGTCCTTGTCGAGCTCGAAACGCGGGTCGCGCATGCGGTCGCCCTGATATTCGATCGGCGCGCTGCCGAGCTTGGCTGCAAGATAGGCGGGATTCCAGAGCGTCAGCGCCGGCCGCCCCGCGATCGCCCCGTCGAGCAGCGCGGGACGGTTTGCGGCATAATGTTCGTCGAGGAACCGCTCCGGATCGACATGATGGAGGCGGCGTAGCCCGGCCGTGCGCGGCGAGAGCGCGCGATGCGCCTCCTGAACGCGCAGCATCCAGTCGCGCCGGGCAAGCGCCAGATGGTCAGCCGGGGCGGCGGCTTCGGACGGTGCTTGCGATCGCCAGGGCGGTGCCGGCCCGTCGGGCAGGCCGACGAATTCGCGCAGACGGAGCTTGGATTGATGATCGGGGGCACCCGGCTCGTCGGCCGGACAGACGCCGCGATAATAGAGCTTCTGCCATTTCTCGGCGGGGTTGGCGGGGGGCGTCTCGCGCATGCGGGCCTGAAAGGCGTCGCGCGACCGGCTCCACGCCTCGAACTGGCGCTTGAGTTCGGGCGACTCGTCGATCGGGCGCACGCGGGGTCGGACGGTTTCGGCAACGCCTCGCTGGATCGGGAAGAAGAAACCAATCGTTTCGTCGCGCTCGAACCGCACCCAATGGTCGCGGCGCGTGAAGCGCCAGTTCATCGTGAAGCTGTAGGGCGACCAGTCCGTCTCGATCTGCCCCGCAAGCGCGGCGATGCCGTCCTTCGCTTCGTTGGGCGCGCCGCCGATCCACAGATTCCAGCCCGGCGGGGTCCGGAACAGGCCGGCGATATGGAAAGTGATCGTGCCCTGACCGAACAGCGAGACCGGCGCGTCGATCGGCGGCGTCGCCGGGTCGTCGAGCCGGATCTCGACCGCGTCGGTGCCGGACCCGCCGGTCCAGCGCGCGGCGAAACCTACCGCATTGGCGATCTCCCAGCCATGCGCGTTGGCGATGCCGAGAGGCAGGCAACGATAGGCGAAGGATTCGGGCGTGGCGTCCATCCATCCGCGGCGCGACGAGGCGACACGGATCCGGGGACGCCATTCGTCATAGATGAAGCAATCAATCTCCATCGCTGCCGCCCCCGCCGCTCGCCTAGGCCGCCAGCCGAACGCCGCGGCTCATCATCGATCTGCCCATATTGCCCCCCATTCGGTAGCGATGAGCGTTTGCTCGGGCGGCATCGGCAGGCCGCTACCGGTTCCCGCTGATCGATCGTTGCGACGCCGGCGATCTCGGGCACGGCGCCCTGCTAAGAATGTGGCGCCGAATTAGGTCTCTGTCCATCCCGCAGACCCCCAAGAGCTGCGGCAAGAATCGTGGTGGGCGGGCGCTCCGGAGAGCCCGATCGCCGTCGCTGGCAGGTGTGCGACGCGTGCCGCCGTGCAGCTGCGCGGTCGTTGCAACCGGCTCAGGGGTGGGCTGTCTTCCAGGCCGACGCTTCGATCCCGATCAGGTCGAGGATATTGCCCTCGACCAGCGCGACGTCGAGCGAATGCAGGCCCCAGCCGCCGCTCACGACATGTTCGAGCATCGGGTGCAGCAGATCGGCATAGCGGCCGGGTGCGACGCTGACGCGCATGACATCGCCCTGGCCGTCAGACCGGCAGGCCGCGCTGAGTTGGCCGACCACCTCGATCCAGTCGGGGTCGCCGGCGGGGGCCATGCCCGGCTTGCGGAAATAGCTTTTGAGCTCGCCTGTGCCGCCGCCTGGCGCAGCCGGGCTGACGCATGCAGCGACCAGGCTGCCGCCCGGGCTGTGTCCGAAAACGCGTTTGTCGACGGCGTCCTCGGCGAGGTAGCTGCTCCACACATAGGCGCAGCCGGTCTGCGCTGCGGCCGAGCAGACGGGTATGTTGGCGAAGGTGCCGCCCCGCGCGGCGCCGGCGGGCAGGATCAGCGCAGGATCCCCCGCGAGGAAGGCCGAGACCATCAGCGCTTGCGCGGGCCGACCGTCGATCTGGTCGTGGATCAACCGCTGGAGCAGGATGGTGCCCTGGCTGTGCCCGATCAGAACGACGCCCCGGCCATGATTGTCATGCGCGAGATAATAATTCCACGCCGCCACGATGTCGCGATAGGGCAAATCCCAATTGGGGATCTCGCCGGCCGCAAGCCTGGTGCGCAGATGCGCGAGCGTCGCCTGCCGGTAGATCGGCGCGAACAGGCGGCAGCGCGATGCCAGCCGCCCGGCCTGCGCGCGCACCGTCTTCATCACTTCGGCACTGTGGGCGAGGTCGCTATAATCGGTCGGCTCATCGGAAACCGTCGGATAGACATAGAAACAGTCGATTGCCGGCGCGTCGAGCGCGACGAAACGCTGCGCGCGGCGCTGGCCGTCGGCCGAGACGACGATGGCGTCGAGCCCGGCGGTGCAATCCGCTTCGGTTCCGGGCCGGCAGGCCCAGTCGGCGGGGTCGGCATAATCGGGCGCGGCGGCCGGCAGGGCGGGCCTGTCGCTCGCCCTCACCGCCGGGGCGCCGAGAGACATGCTCGCCACCAGCGAACAGAGGGCCATGATAAGCGTCCGCATGAGCTATCCACTCCATCGGCGGCTCGCCCGTCGAGCCGGTCATGCCATAGCTAGCACGACCGCATGATCGTGCCAGGCGTGCAATGCATGTCGTCCGATCAGATCATGGCCCCGGCGCGGCGGCGGGCGGCGCGAGCGGCGGCTCGTGGCCATGGTCGAACGTGCGCGCATGGCGCAGCATCGGGAACATCCGCGCCCAGAGCAGCGCGACGAGGATCGCGCCGAAGCCGCCGGCGACGACCGCCTCGACCGGGCCGATCAGCGCTGCGAGAAACCCCGATTCCGCCTCGCCGAGCTCGTTCGACGCCGAGACGAACAGCGTCGAGACCGCGCCGACGCGGCCGCGCATGTCGTCCGGCGTGCGGATCTGGATCAGCGATTGGCGGACATAGACCGAAAACATGTCGGCGGCGCCAAGCAGGAACAGGCTGACCAGCGACAGGGGCATCCAGCGCGACAGGCCGAACACCATTGTCGCGGCGCCGAACACGCCCACCGAGACCAGCATCTTGATGCCGATGTCGCGCGAGAGTGGGCGCCATGAGAACCACGCCGCCGCCGCCACCGCGCCGACCGCAGGCGCAGCGCGCAGGTCGCCGAGCCCGGTCGGGCCGGTGTGCAATATATCCTGCGCATAGATTGGCAGCATCGCGGTCGCGCCGCCGAGCAATACCGCGAACAGATCGAGCGAGATCGCGCCGAGAACGATGCGGTTGTGGCGGACATAGGCGAGTCCGTCGAGCATCTGTCGCCACGGATTGCGCCGACCGTCGATCGCGGTCCGTGCGATCGGGCGCAGGAATGCCATCGCCGCGAAGGAGATCGCGAGCAGCGCAGCGCTGACCGTATAGGGCAGCGAGGGCGATGCGGCGTAGAGATAGCCGCCCAGCGCCGGCCCGACCACCGCGCCGATGCGCGTCGCGATCGCATTGGCGGCGATCGCGCGCGGGACCAGCGCGCGCGGCACGATGTTGGGCGCGAGCGCGCTCAGCGCGGGCATCGAGAAGGCGCGCGCGACGCCGAGCAGCACCGCGACGACGAACAACATGCCGAGCGACAGGTTGTGGAGCAGATTGGGTATCGCCAGGCCCGCGGCGCAGAACAGCTGCAGCGCGATGCACAGCATCGCGATATGACGTCGATCCATCCGATCGGCGACCCAGCCCGTTACCAAGGTCAGCGCGAACAGCGGCAGGAATTGCGCGAGCCCGATCAGGCCCAGCTGCAGCGCCGCGCGCTTGATCCCCATCGTCGCGCGCGCGAGGCCGTAGACCTGCCAGCCGATCACCACGACCAGGCTGTTCTGCGCGAGCGTCGCGCACAGCCGCGCGGTCCAGAAGAAGCGGAAGTCGCGGACCGCGAAGGGATGGCCGGATCCGGTCACGGCGCGACGCGGCGCGGATCTGCCGGGATCACCACGCGGTCTGGGTGGCGAAGAACCGCTTCCAGAAGGCGATTTTCGCCGGACTTGCAACCGGGATCGGCGCAAAATGATCGCCGAGCTCCATGACCAGCGGCGCCTTCGGGCTGTATCGCGGCCAGACCGGCAGGCCGGGCCCGTTGGGGTCGCCGGTCGCGATGATGTTCGCCCAATAGGATGACATGGTCTCCGCGATGCTGCGATCCTGCTCGGTCCACGGCCGGTCGACCGCATCGAGGCTGTCGAACGCATAATAGATTTCGGAGCCGTGGAAAGCCCCGCGCATGTCGTGGCTCGGGCCGGGCGGTGCGTGCGTCCAGGCATAGGTATAGACGGGCTTGTCGTCGCCCGGTGTCCACAACGTGCCCCACAGCCAGGTCGAGACGCGCGAGTTGTCGCGCGAGGCGGCGTTGTTCTGGAGCGCCGCCTCCTGATCGGTGCGCGCCGGATAGAGCCGGAGAAAATCCTCGGCGAGCGCGCCGAACTTGCGCCGCGCCGCCGCGACATAATCGGCCAGCGTGACGCTCGTCTGCGGCATGCCCGCGCGCGGCGGAGACTTTCGCGCGCGCAGCGTCGCGAACGCCGTCTCGGGCACCGCGCCCGTCTCGTCCCTGTTGTTGCCGGCGACGATCTCGACCTTGTTCTGGTCGTGCCTGGCGTAGCTGTCGGCATAGTCGTGCGGGATCACCCAGCCGTCGATGACGGGACGGAAGAGCGGCGGCTTGCCGTCGCTTCCCGTCTCGACACCGGCATCGACGATATTGCTGCCTTCGATAACCTTCTGCCACGGCATCGCGCGGAGCTCGGCGAGCGACCGGGCGCCGTGCGCCGCGGCGTAGGCGGCGCCGGACCGTTCGGCGGTTGCCAGCGGGCGCCACGACACCGACAGGTAGCGCAGCTCGGGATCGCGCGGATAGCGGGCGTGGCTTTCGACGATGCCGGCGCGGAACAGTCCTTTGGCGAGCGGCGAGATCGCCAGGAAGCCGACCGAGCCGGCGCCCGCCGACTGGCCGCCGATCGTCACCTTGGCGGGATCGCCGCCGAACGCCGCGATGTTGCGCCGAACCCACTGGAGCGCGGCGACATCGTCCAGAATGCCGTAATTGCCCGAGGCGCCATGCCCGGATTCGCGGCTGAGCTCGGGGGTCGCGAGAAAGCCCAGCGCGCCGACACGGTAGTTGAAGGTGACGACGACGATGCCCTTGCGGGCGAGCGCCTCGCCGTCGAATTCCGGGCTGGCGCCGGTCCCGCCGATGAAGCCGCCGCCGTAGATCCAGACATAGACGGGCCGCTTCTCGGCGCCGCCCGGCTTCGCGCCCGTCCAGATGTTGAGCGTGAGGCAATCCTCGCTCTGCGCGAATCCGCGGGCCATGTCGCCGCCCGGCTGCGGGCAGGCGGCGCCGAACCGGTCCGCCTTGCGCACCCCGGTCCAGGCGATCGCCGGGGCCGGCGCGCGCCAGCGCAGGGCGCCGACCGGAGGTGCCGCATAGGGGATGCCCTTGTAGACGGTGACAGTGGGCGTACGGCCCGGCGCACCGGCGACCAGCCCGGTCTCGATCCGGACGGGGGCGAGATCGCCACCGCCGTGCGCACCGGCAGGCTTGGCCGCATAGCCGACGAGGTCGCCGGCGGCCAGCACATGCCCGCGCATCGCCTGCTCGATCGTCTGGAAACTCTGGCCGCCGCCGGCCGGAAGCTCGGTATCGAGCGCGATCACCTGCAGGTGATAGGCGTGCCGGAGCGTGTCGTTGTGCGTGTGCGGCCCGGCATAGGGCGCGTCGGGGCCGTGGACATTGGGACCGTAGCTGGCGCCGGTCGGCAGCGCGGTCATGCCCGCCGGTAGCGCGAGCGTGGTGGCGGGCAGGTTGTAGAGGACGAGATGGATGCTCGTTCCCGCCGAGGGCGCGTCGCCCAGTTCGCCCTGGATGACGACCGCATAGGAGCGGGTGCCGGCGGGGCCCGCGCTCCAGCTCACGCCGGGGAAGCGATTTGCCCCATATTGCGTGTCGGCCAGCGGAATGTCGCCACCGGCGGGAAATGAAGGGCTCGATACCCTGAGCGCCGGGGTGCCGCCGGGCGCGATCGCGGCACCGATCAGCCGCATGTCGTGGCCGATGCTGGTCGGCATCGGCTCCGCGCCCGCCCGTCCCGACAGCGTCAGCACGGCGAGGCTCGTCAAGGCAAGCGCCGATCGTCTGCGAGTCATCATCTGCCCTCTCTATTGTCTCTGATCGTCATCGGGCGGTTCGGCGCGCGCCGGATCAGGCGCCGAACCGGCCGGGCTTGCTCAGCCAGCGATCGATATAATCATAGGTCGTCCTGACGGTGTCGCCGAATTGACCCGGGCGCCGCGCGCACGCGTCGCAGGGCGTATAGAGGTGCGTCGCGCCCTCGACGAAGGCGAGCGACTTGTCGCGGCTCCTGGCGAGACCATAGATCGTCTCGGCGGCGAGATATTCCCAATGGCCGGTCATGCCGAGCACGAGCAGGGGAACGGCGATGCCCTGGACGTTGCCGGGCGGGCTGGCATAGCTCGATGTCCAGTCGACGCCGTGCACGGAATCGGCATCATAGCCAAAATCGGGCATGGTGCGGACGGCATAGCTGCTCAGATAATTGCGAACCGTGGTCTTGAGCGCGCCGTGGATCAGCGATGGCGACTGGTTCCGGCTGTTCTCGGGCACGCGAACCGAGTGGACGACCTGCGTCGTCACCGTGCCGTCGCCATGCAGCAGCGGCCATGCCTTGCGCGTGTGCGCCATCAGCCGGACGTCCTGCGAGAAGAGCCGGTTGTTGCTGCCGAGCAGGATCGCACCCGGCACGACGAAGGGCGCGTCGTCGTCGAAGCGGCCCTTGCCCGCCTCGATCGCCGACAGTTCGGCCTTCGCCCGATCGATCAGCGCGTCGTTGCGCCGGCCTTCGGCGGTGAGAAAAGCGCTCGTGAACGCCGCGCCGTAGCTCGATCCGGTCGTCTTGAAGCCGTTTGCGGGATTGTACATGTCGAGCGCGGGATCGAGCGACTTGCCGCTGCTCTCGTCGGTCACCGCGGGATCGATGCTGAACAGCGTCATCTCCGCGAGACCCCAGTTGGAATCGATCAGCATCAGCCCATCGGCGGGCGGCAGGCCGGCCAGGCTGTCGGGGCATTTCCAGATCTTGTTGGCCGATCGGCACGCGGCGACGCCGCCCTCGGCGATCAGCTGATAGGCACTCATCACCGTCCCGCCGCCGCTATGGCCGAGCAGCACGACATGGCGCACGCCGGGCGCATGGCGCAGCCACGCAACGCCCGCCTTGGCGTCGAGCAATACCTGGTCGAGCGCGCCATCGTTCGAGACGCCCGACTTGCTGGTGCTGTTGTTGGCGCACAGCACGCGGTAGCCGCGCCGCGAGAGCTCGAAACATCCCGGAAAGCTCAGATAATCGGCCGAGCTGTGCATGATGAAGATCGCGGTCGCGGCCTTGGGGCCGGGCGCGGTCGGTTCGTAGAGCACGCCGGGCACACCGTTGGCGAGGTGGACGAAGCTGCTCTTGATCGTGGGCGGCGTCTGCGCCCGCGCCGGCTGGCCCCACCACAGGGCCAGCGCGGACGCGACGACACATCTCGTCAGGCTCGCGACGTTGGGAATGACGGCCTCCTTCCGGGCTCGATGAAGGATCAGCCCCTGATGCGGAACCCGACGACGAACGCGCGTCCGGTCGGATCGTCGGAGAATTCATAGGACTGACCCGCCGACGTCGTGCCGCTGTAATAGCCGCTGAGCGGCGGCTTGGCGTCGAACAGGTTGGTCACGCTCAGGTAGAGCGCGCCGTCCTTGATCTTCCAGGCCGATCCCGTGTCGATCGTGAAGGTGAGATTGGTCGTCGCATAGCTGCGGACATAGGGATCCGAGAAGATCTGCGCCTCGACGCCGCTGCGACGGAATTTGTTGCGCCAATGCTCGAACAGATCGACCGAAAGCGCGTCGGTCAGCTGATAGTCGAGGAAGCCCGAAATCTGGACGCTGGGGCTCGGCATCAGCCCGTTCTGGCCCCAGCCGGCATCGCCCTGGTCGATCGTCGGCACGCTCGGCTGCAGATAATAGATGTGCGGCTGGTAGTTGACGAGGCCGCGCAGGCTGAACGCGCGCCCGAACAGCCGGGTGCTGTAATCCGCCTCGCCGTCGATCCCGTAGGTGCGGACCTTGGCGATGTTCTGCGGCGCGATATAATATGCGGTGACGACGCCCGCCGCATTGCGCTGGATCAGCGCGCAATAGGGCGAGGCGGCATCGCTGATGCAGGCCTGCTCGATCGCGGCGTTGAAGCCCTGGACGGTGGTGATCGCGTTGTCGATCACCGTGTGATAATAATCGATCGTCAGCGTCGTGCCGGGCAGGAAGTGCGGCTTGTACACAGCGCCCGCCGTCCAGGTATGGCCGACCTCGGCGGTAAGATTGGGATTGCCGACGTTGATCGACGGAACGAACGCGGTGGTGCCCGTCTTCACGTCGGTGAAATTGCCGTACACCGTCGTCTGCGGCTGGAACAGGTCATAGAGCGTGGGCGCGCGGATATCGCGCGAGATCGTGCCGCGGAACTTGAGATCATTGTCGACCTGCCAGACCGCGCCGACCTTCCACGTCGCATAATGGCCGCTGGTGCTGTAATCGGTGTAGCGACCCGCCGCGTTGAGATCGAGCGACTTGATGAAGCGCACGTCCCTGACGAGCGGCACCTCGATCTCGATCGCGGCTTCCTTGACGCTCTGCGCGACCTTGCCGCTGCTCGGGAAGGTGCTCGAATAGATCGCGGTCGTCGCGTTGCAATAGCGCAGGCCGGTGCAGTCAACGAGGCCTGACGATCCGCCGAAGCTCTGCGCGTCGAAGGTCTGGCGCCGCCATTCGCCCGAGACCGCGACATTCACGTCGCCCGCCCAGGTGCTGAACGGGCTGCCGCTGATCGATGCGTCGGCCGAATCCTGGATCGTCTCGGTATGGAAGCCGGTGCTGCCGAGCACATAGGACAATCCCTGCGCGCTGGTCGCCGACGGGCCGAACAGGTCGATCGGGACGCAGCCCGCATAAGCCGAAGGATCGGTCAGCGCGGCATGGCAGACGATCTGGCCATTGGCGGGATTGACGACCGCATCGGTCGCCGCCGTCAGCCGCTGGAAGTTGACCTGGTTGTTGACGCGCGTCGTCAGCCCCGAGGCGCCGTGCGTGTAGGTCGCGTCCCACTTCCAGTCACCGAGCGAACCCTCGATCCCGGCATTGGCATAATATTGCTTGGTGGTGGAGACGTTCTCGATGCGCGGCGCGTCCTTGAGGATCTCGTTGAGCTTGAAGCTCGATTGTCCCGCGGCGGCAAGCAGCGCCTGATATTCGGGCGCGAGATAGGCGTTGTCAGCGCCCAGCGTGATTCCGGCGAGCTGGTTCCAGCCCGAATAGGATACGTTGCGCTTGAAGTTGGCCGCACCCTGGACGAACACGTGGATAGCGTCGGTCAGGTCGTAGTCGAAGCGTCCGAACACCTGCGTGCTTTTCGACGGCGAGATCATCGAGCCGTCCTGATAGGCGCCGTCGCCGCCGGTCTGGCAGCAGGACGATCCGGTCGGCGAGCCCTTGTCGAAAGTGCTGAGCACGCCGTTCGAATTGAACGACCGCCCGGCGAGCGCGCCCGAGGTGATGAGGCCGCCGAAGCTGTAGGTGCTCAGCCGTACGTCGGTCGCGAGATGATAGGGATTGGCGGCCGTGCCCGCGCCCTGGATCGCGGCGAGATTATCCCAGCTGCGATCATAGGCGCGGTCGAGAATGCCGTCATTCTCGCGGTGCTCGGCGCTCATCTCGAAATGGCCGCGCGAGCCGACGTCGGTGCCGAAGGCACCGCCAATGTCGCGGTTGCCGGCGTCTCCGCGCTGCGACACGCCGCCATCGGCATGCGCGCGGAAGCCGTTGAACTTGCGATTGAGCACATAGTTCACGACGCCCGAGACGGCATCCGAACCATATACGGCGGAGACGCCGCCGGTGACGATGTCGACGCGGTCGATCAGCTCCTCGGGGATGATGTCGACGTCGACCGCGGAATTGTAGAGCGTCGGCGGGACGCGGTGGCCGTCGAACAGCACCAGCGTTCGGTAGAAACCGAGATTGCGCAGGTTGAGCACGTTGGCGGCGCCGTTGCCGCCCTGCACGCCGGTCGCGTTCGAGCCGGGATTGCTGAACTGGCCGCGCGAGCCCGAGAAGACCGGCAGGTTGTTGAGCGCGTCGGAAATCGTGCCGGCGGGTGCGGCGAGCGCCAGCGACTGCGTGGAGATGGTGGTCAACGGGGTCGGGCTGGCGGCGCCGTTCTTGAGGACGCGCGATCCGGTCACGACGATCTCGGTGCCGGCGCTGCTCGCCGTAGCGTCGGGCGATGTCGCGGGCGTGGACGGCGCAGCGCCGGCTGCGGTCGATGCGGGCGGCGTCGTCGCGCCGGTGGCGGGCGCCGCCGCCGTCTGCGCGATCGCAACGCCCGGGAGGCCCAGAAGGCTGACACCGGTCAGCATGTGTACGAGATGACGCTGTACTTTCATAAACCCCTCCAGGCATTTCCGGTGAGCGGCGTGCGCTCTTACGGCGCATCGATGATCACATAATGTGGTGGTGGCACTTGCATGGCCTACGCGAGTGCGGGCTATTGGTTTGGCGTTGGACCAAATAAGTTTTGCAAAGCGGGGGCGCGTGCGCGGCGGCCGGAGCGCGAGGCGGAGCGCGCCCCGGCTGTGCGTCAATCTATCTCGCCGCTCGCGGCAAGAGGCGCCGCGGCGGACGCGAAACGCAAGCGATCCTGCGTGCGCCGTGCGGCATTTGATCGTTCAGCCGACAACCTTGCGCAGCGCGGGCGTGCGTGTTCCGGTAAGCGTCTTGCGGCGCACGATCTCGATGAAATCCTGATGCATCTTGGTCGGCAGCCAGCCCGCGCGCATCGCGACGCCGATCGTCGGCACGAGATCGATCGCGCTGAACGGGATTTCGGCGAGCCCGCCAAGCTCCTGTTCGAGCTCGTAGCAGGTCATCAGCGTCAGCCGATCGCTGTCCGCGAGCAGGTTGCGCAGGCCGGGAAGCGCGCATGTGGCGATCGGCGCGCGTGGTTTCTTATGGCCCTGGAAGAGGCGCTCGAAACACGCCCGGCGGCTCGATCCATGCGTTCCCACCACCCAGTCATAGCCGAGCAGATCCTCGATCGCGACGTGGCCCTTGCGCAGCAAGGGGTGATGCGGCCGCGCGACGACCGAATAGGGTGTCCGCGCGAATGCCTCGCAGGCGAGTTCGTCGCTGTCCGTTTCGGGAAGCAGGCCGATCACCAGATCGACTTCGCCGCAGCGCAGGCTGCGGTGCATCGACGGCGCGTTCTCGATGGTGACGCGCACGCTGACCTGCGGATAGGCCTGGACGAAGTCGTCCAGCGCGGTTGCGAGCAGGATGCTGCCGCCGAACGGCATGCCGCCGATCGAGAGCTCGGTTGCGAAGCCACCCTGTACCGCCTCGATCTCGCGGATGCCCCATTCGATCTCCTGCAGCGCGAGCTTCATGCGCCGCCCGAACTCGCTGCCCTGCGGGCCGACGAGCATTCCGACGGCGGAGCGATGGAACAGCGATTTGCGCAGATTGCCCTCGAGATCGCGCGTCGCGCGTTGCAGCGAAGCGTGGGAAAGGCCGAGCGCGTCCGCTGCGTTGGCGAAGCTGCCATGATCGACGATCGCGACCAGGCAGCGGATCTGCGCGCGCGACAGCCGGTTGGCAATCGACCGCGCGCCGCCCGTGCCGCCCGGCACGCCGAGTTCGATCAATGCCTGCTCGGTCTGTTCGAAGAACCGTTCGGCACGCCGCAGAAAGATCGTGCCGGCCTCGTTGAGATAGCTTCCGCTCGCGCGGCGCTCGACGAGCGTCGCGCCGACGCGTTGCTCGAGCTTGGCCAGCGCCTGCGTCACCGCGGGTTGCGAGAGGTTGCACTCCTCCGACGCCTTGCGAACGCTGTGCAGTCTGCCGATGCTTTCGAAGAGCCTCAACTGCCTGAAGCTGATCGCATCGGCCAACTCGTTATCGGTGGTGTCTGTCATCATGATCCTCGTCCGCGATCGAAACTGCGCCCATTTTATCGCCGGGAAAAGGGCGCCGAGCGTAGAATCTATCGCATGGCCATAAATCAGGAAGATCGAAAGACTGCATAAGTTATTGTCTGCAGTCGACATTGTGCGAAACCCGCGTCGCTGTCGACGGCGGAGCGACGGCTCTTGCGCGATGTCCTGTCGATAAGAACTTATATCGTGCAGCGCAGCATTCTGCATCGATGCTATCGCGTAGAGACCACATTTTCGGTTCGCAGGCCCCGATCGCGCGCGATCGGCTCGGCGGGGTGTGGGCCGATCAATCTTGCGGCGGGCCCGATTGAAATTGCCGCGCGAGGGCCTCGCCGGGCGGTGACGGCGTTGACCGGCATGCCGTTCGGGTCTTGGTGAAGGACGAAGCCGAGAGCGCGCAGCCCGGCCGATTACACCGCCTTCACATCCAGACGCTTTTCCCGGGGAGGAAAACATTGGCCGATAAAGTTCGCCTCAAGATCGCCGTCGCCGAGCATCCGCACACGTCCGCGATCCGCGACGGCTCGATTCCGATCGAGGGCGTCGATGCCGAGTTCATCACCGTCAAGCCGCAGATCGGCGCGTTCCGCCGGATGGTGCGCGACGTCGAGTTCGATGTCTGCGAACTGGCGCCGACCACCTATATCATCGCGCGTGCGCATGGCGCTCCGTTCGTCGCGCTCCCGATCTTCGTCGTGCGGCGCTTCCATCATTCGGGCATGCTCGTCCGGCCCGATTCCGGTATCAAGGTGCCCAAGGACCTCGAGGGCAAGACGGTCGGCGTGCGCGCCTATTCGGTGACGACGGGGGTGTGGATCCGTCAGGTGTTCATCGACGAATATGGTCTCGACAACAGCAAGGTCACGTGGGTCGTCGACGATGAGGAGCATGTCACCCAGCTCAAGCTCCCCGCCAATGTCCAGCATGCGCCTGCGGGGCGCTCGCTCGCCGACATGATGGCTGCGGGCGATCTGCAGGCGGGGGTCGAAGCCGCCGCCGGCATCGGCCGGACCGGAGCGCCGACGGGGGGGTGGCAGGAGGTCGAGGCGGACTATCCCGATCTCATTCCCAATGCCGCCGAGGCCGAGGCCGACTATTACAAGCGCACCGGCGTCTATCCGATGCACGGCACGATCGTCGTCAAGGATGCGGTGCTTGCCGAGCATCCCTGGGTCGCCAAGTCGCTCAACGATGCGTTCACTCGCGCCAAGGACGAATGGGTCGCCAAGCTCAACGCGGGCGAGGCGACCGGCGCGGGCGCGGACAAATATCGCGCGCTGCAGGCGATCGTGGGCGCCGATCCGCTGCCCTACGGTATCGAGGCCAATCGCCCGACGATCGAGGCGCTCGAGAAGACCGCGTTCGAGCAGGGCCTCACCCCGCGCCGCATGACGATGGACGAACTTTTCGTCGATCCCGAGACGGTCGCGGCGCGCCAGCCCGCCTGATTGCTCCTTTGCCAGGATTACCGACATGATCATCGATTGCCACGGCCACTTCACCACCGTTCCCAAGTCCTTCCGGGATTGGCGGACGAAGCAGGTCGATTCCGCCAACGATCCCGCCAATGCGCCCAAGCGGAGCGACGGCGCGATCCTGACCGACGACCAGATCCGCGAGGGGATCGAGGGCGGCCAGCTCAAGCTCCAGCAGGAGCGCGGCAGCGACGTCACGCTGTTCTCGCCGATCGCAGGATTGATGTCGCATCATCTCGGCAACGAGCGCACCAGCCTCGAATGGGCCGAGGTGTCGAACGACAACGTCAAGCGCGTCGCCGAACTCTATCCGGACAATTTCGTGCCGGTCTGCCAGCTGCCGCAGTCGCCGGGCGCGCCGCCCGCCAACTCCGTGCCCGAGCTCAGGCGCTGCGTCGAGCAGCTCGGCTTCGTCGGCTGCAACATCAATCCCGATCCGACCGGCGGCTATTGGACCGGCAAGCCCTTCACCGATCGCGAATGGTATCCGCTGTTCGAGGCGTTGTGCGAGCTCGACGTGCCCGGCATGGTGCACGTCGCCGCCTCGTGCAATCCCAATTTCCACGGCACCGGGGCGCATTATCTCAATGCCGATACCTCGGTGTTCATGCAGATCCTGCAGTCGAACCTGTTCAAGGATTTCCCGACGCTGCGGCTGGTCATCCCGCACGGCGGCGGCGCGGTGCCCTATCATTGGGGTCGCTATCGCGGCATGAGCCTCGAGATGATGGACCGCCCGCTCGAGGGCCTGCTCGACAACATCTTCTTCGACACCTGCGTCTATCATCTGCCCGGCGTCGAGCTGCTGACCAAGGTGATCCCAACCGACAATGTGCTGTTCGGCTCCGAGATGATCGGCGCGGTGCGCGGGCGCGATCCGAACACCGGCGAATATTTCGACGACACCAAGCGCTATGTCGATGCGCTGCCGCTTGGCGCGGCCGACAAGGCCAAGATCTTCGAGGGCAATGCGCGGCGCGTCTATCCGCGCCTCGACGCGCTGCTCAAGCAGCAGGGTCGCTGAGACCCAAGGTCGCCGATCTTATGGCTCGCGGCACAAGATCAAATTCCCGCGCGCATCGGCAGGGAGGATGGCGGGGCCGAACGAGACCCGCGCCGTCGCCGGGCAAGAGGGGATAGACTCGCATGCCGTCTCACTATGTCGACATCCACCCGCACGTCATTTCGGACGACGAGCGCGCCTATCCGCCGGCGCCGCTGTTCGGAAAACGATCGGACTGGTCGCAGGAGCGGCCGAGCACGGTCGAGAGCCTGATCGCGGCGATGGACGAGGCCGGCGTCGCTAAGGCCGCCGTCGTCCACAGCTCGACCACCTATGGCTTCGACAACAGCTATGTCGTCGATGCCTGCACGCGCTACCCTGAGCGCCTGCTGGCGGTGGGCTCGGTCGACGTGCTCCAGCTCGACGCGCCGGACGTGATCCGCGACTGGGTCGCCAAGGGACTGGGCGGCCTCCGGCTGTTCACCGGCGGCAGCACCAAGGAGTTCGATGCGAGCGAGCTCGACGATCCGAAATCCTTCCCCGCCTGGGACGTGTGCGGCGAACTCGGCCTGTCGATGTGCATCCAGACCGGCCCGGTCGGGCTGCCGCAGGTGACCGCGCTGGCCAGGCGCTTCCCCGACGTCGCGATCATCCTCGATCATCTCGGGCGGCCGGACGTCACCGACGGTCCGCCCTATGCGGCGGCGCAGAGCCTGTTCGATCTGGCGCCGATCGAGAATATCTATCTCAAGCTCACCCCGCGGATCATGGGCGATTCCAAAAAGGGCGCGGCTACTCCCGAGACGCTGTTCCCCAGACTGGTCGAGGCCTTCGGCGCCAGGCGGATGGCGTGGGGATCGAACTTCCCGACCTCGCCGGGTACGCTGTCGGAGATACTCGCGACCGCCAAGAGCCGGCTCGCAACGCTTTCGTCCGACGATCTCGAGTGGATCTTCCACGGCACCGCGCAACATCTGTATCCGTCGCTTGCGGAGTGATCAACGACATGACCGGAAAGACGAGCCCATGGCGCTAGTGGATACGGCATTCGATCCGCATGCCGCGACGAGCATCGCCAGGCCGCATGCCTTCGCGCGGTGGGGAATCCTGTTCCTGCTCGCGATCGGCGTGATGATCGCCTTCTCGGATCGGGCGAGCACGGGGTCGGCGCTGGCCTACGGGCCGTTCGTCGCGCATTTCAAGCTGTCGAGCGTCGATCGCGGCTGGGTCAATTCGGTGTTCTTCTGGTCCTATGGGCTGATGCAGATGGGGACGGGCTGGCTGGTCGATCGCTATGGGGTAAAATGGCCCTATGCGATCATCTTTCTGCTCTGGTGCGCGGCGATGGCGGCGATCGGGCTGGTCGGTTCGATCGGCGCGCTGCTGATGATGCGGCTGATCGTCGGTGCGGCCGAGGCGGTGGTGATGCCCGCCAGTTACCGCTGGATCCGCCATAATTTCGCGGAGGGGCAGAGCGGCACGGCGGTCGGCATCTTCACGATGGGTAACAAGTTCGGCCCGGCGATCGGTGCGCTCGCCGCACCGTGGCTGATCACCAATTACGGATGGCAGGCGATGTTTCTGGTCACCGGCGCGATCGGGTTGGTCTGGGTCGCGGCGTGGGTCGCGGTCGTGCCCAATGATCTTCCCTCGGGCGAGGCGCGCGTGGTGATGCGCAGAGGGGCCTCGACGGTCACCTTCGGAAGCATCCTCACGAGCCCGGTCGTGTGGGGCGCGATGATCATCAACTTCTGCTACGGCTATTTCACCTTCTTCTGCATGCAGTGGATGCCCGACTATCTGCACAATCAGCGGCATCTGTCGCTGAAGGGGTCGGGGCTCTACACCTTCTTCAGCTTCGCCGGCATCGCGCTGGTCGCGGTTGCGGCGGGCTGGGCGGCGGACAAGCTGATCCAGCGCGGCGGCGATCCCGTCGTGGTGCGCAAGAGCTTCGTGATCGCGGGCTTCCTCGGCGCCTGCACCGTGCTGCTCGGCGTTCATGCGCAGTCTTTGTCGACCGCGCTGTTCTGGAACATCTTCTCGCTGTCCTTCCTGGGGCTGACCACCGCCAACAGCCTCGCGCTGTGCCGGCTGACGCTGATCCCCAAGCAGGCGGTCGGGATTGTGACGGGCGTGCAGCAGGTCGCGACCAGCCTGGCAGGCGGCGTGGCGGGCGCGCTGACCGGCTGGCTGCTCCAGATCAGCAACAATAATTACGACCTGCCGATGCTGGTGATCTTCGTCTTCCTGCTGATCGGCGCCGCCTCGACGCTGATATTGTTGCAGCGCAAATGGGCGCCGAGGGTGCCCGGCGAGGCGCAGGAAGCAATATCCGCCGACGCATAATGGATAGGCGGCAGCGTGCGCGCGCAGAGTAGGCCGGCACCCCAATGCCCTGGCGGGCAGGAGAATTGAGACATGGCGCAGATCGTATTCGGGATGGCGGTGCCGCATTCGGGCATGCTCGGGCAGGCGCCCGAGGACTGGCTCACCAATGGCGAGCGCGACCGCAAGAATCCCGAGCTCTGGTATCGCAACAGGACCTGGACCTACGATGCGCTGGAGGCGGAGCGCGGCGCCGCGTTCGCGCCGTTCCTGACGCTCGAGGAGCGCACCACGCGCGCGCGAAAATGCCGCGTCGCGCTCGACGAGATGGCGGCGGCCTATAAGCGCGCCAATGTCGACGTCGCGATCATCCTCGGCAAGGACCAGAAGGAGATCTGGCCCGATCAATCGCCGTCGATCACCATCTACACCGGCGAGGAGGTCCACAACGGACCGCCGCAGCGGCCCGTCTATGCGCCCGACCATCATGTCGTCCACAAGGCCTATCCCGCGCTCGCCACCTATCTGATCCAGGCTTTCCAGAAGGAAGGCTTCGATCTCAACGACCTGCAGTCCTGGCCCGAGAATGTCTGGATGGCGCAGCGGCAGGGGATGAAGCCCGACTATCCGGTGGTCCCGCACGCCTACAGCTTCGTCTATCACCAGATCATGGGCGACGCGCCGCCGCCGCACGTGCCCGTGCTGATGAACCTCTTCTACCCGCCGACCCAGCCGTCGATGAAGCGCTGTATCGCATTCGGCCGCGTGCTGCGCGACGCGATCGAGGCGTGGCCCGAGGACGTCCGCGTCGCGGTGGTCGCGTCGGGCGGGCTGTCACACTTCGTCAACGACGAGCAGTTCGACCGCGACGTGATGGGCAAGCTCGCCGCCTATGATTACGACGGCCTCGCCGCGATACCAGACGGCTATTATCAGTCGGGCACCTCCGAGGTGAAGATCTACAGCATCGTGATGATGGCGCTGCAGCACACCGGCGCCGAGATGACGCTGGTCGACTACATCCCCTGCTGGCGCACCGCCGCGGGCACCGGCGAGGGCATGGGCTTCATGTATTGGGCCCCCGAGGAAGCAGCACGCAAGGAAGCAGCAGAATGAGCGAACGTCTCAACGGCATCATCCGCGCCTGGGAAGCGGGCAAGCCCGCCTTCACCTGCTTCTCCAAGGTCGAGAAGCTCGCCGCACAGGAAATGACCGACGCGCCCTATGACGGCATCGTGTTCGAGATGGAGCACAACCCCTATGATGTCGCGGCGCTCGGCGACGCGCTGCAGTACATGCTCAATCGCAAGAAGATCGCAGAGACCGGATCGGTCGCGCCGTCGGTCACGCCGATCGCGCGGATCCCGGCGAACGGCGTCGAGATGAACCAGTTCCAGGCAAAGCAGGTGCTCGATCGCGGCGTCTACGGCGTGATCACCCCGCATGTGGCGACCGCCGCGCAGGCGTATAATGCGGTTGCCTCGTGCCGCTACGCCAAGCCGACCGGCGCGGCGCTGTACGAGCCCAAGGGGGTGCGCGGCGACGGTCCGGCGACGGCGGCGCGCTATTGGGGCCTCAGCCAGCCCGACTATTACGCCAAGGCCGACGTCTGGCCGCTCGCGCCGCACGGCGAGTTGCTCGTCGGGCTGATGATCGAGAGCCCCGAGGCGATCGAGAATCTCGACGACATGCTCGCCAACGTCCCGGGCATCGGCTTCTGCCTGATCGGCGAGGGCGATCTCAGCCAGGCGCTCGGCTACGCGCGCCAGTACGAGCATCCCGAGGTGATGGGTGCCATGCGCCGGATCGTCGAGACCTGCCACAAGCACAAGGTCGTGGTCGGCAACCCGCATACCGGCGCCAAGAATGTCGAGCGGCTGCTCGGCGAAGGCTATAAATTCCTGATGTCGGCCCCGTCGCGCAGCTACGGCGTCGTCGGCCAGGGCCGCGAACTGGCGGGATACTGACCATGAACGGCGCCGAAAGCCTCGTCACCACGCTCGTCGACCAGGGCGTCGACATCTGTTTCGCCAATCCCGGCACGTCGGAGATGCACTTCCTCTCCGCGCTCGAGAATCCGCGGATGAAGAGCGTGCTCTGCCTGTTCGAGGGGGTGTGCACGGGCGCTGCCGACGGCTGGTACCGGATGCGCGACACGCCGGCGTCGACGCTGCTCCACCTCGGGCCGGGGCTCGCCAACGGTCTCGCCAACATCCACAATGCCAAGCGCGCCAGTTCGGGGATGGTCAACATCGTCGGCGAGCATTCGGCGAGCCACCTCAAATATGATCCACCGCTGACCTCGGACATCGAGGGCCTCGCGCGACCCTTGAGCCACTGGGTGCGCCGCGCCGAAAGCTCGAAGACGATCGCCTGGGACACCGCCAATGCTGTCGCCAAGGCCTCCGAGCATCCCGGGCAGATCGCGACGCTGATCCTGCCGGGCGATACCGCCTGGAAGGAGGCGGGCGACGTCGTGGTGCCCAAGGGCCTCGCCAAGACACCCGCCGCCCCCGATCCGGCGCGCGTCGACCAGGTCGCGCGCGTGCTGCGCTCGGGCGAGCCGGTGCTGATCATCCTCGGCAACAAGGCGACGCGGGGCCGTGCGCTCGAACTCGCCGGCAAGATCGCGGCGGGCACCGGTGCGCGGCTCGGCTCGCAATTCTTCACCGCGCGGATCGAGCGTGGGGCAGGGCGCACGCCGCTCGAGCGCATCCCCTATGCGGTGCCGCAGGCGCAGGCCTTCCTCAACAGCTTCAGGCACATCGTGACGCTGGAGACCAAGGAGCCGGTGGCCTTCTTCAGCTATCCCGACAAGCCGAGCCTGCTCAAGGGACCCGAGGCGATCGTCCATCCGCTGGTCGAGACCGACGAGGACAGCGTCGCGGGGCTGGAGATGCTCGTCGACGCGCTCGGGCTCGGCGGCGTGCAGGGCCTGGTGCAAGCGCGGGTCGAGACCCCGGCCCCCTCGGGCGCGCTGACCCCGGAGAGCATCGCCTATGCGCTCGCCGCGGCGCTCCCCGACAATTGCATCCTCGTCGATGAATCGCTCACCACCGGGCGCCAGTCGATGGGGTTCACCATGGGCGCCAGGCCGCACGACCTGATCAACAACATGGGCGGCTCGATCGGCTACGGCACCCCCGTCGCCACCGGCGCCTCGCTCGCCTGCCCCGACCGGCGGACCTTCTGCATGGTCGGCGACGGGTCGGCGATGTACACGATCCAATCGCTGTGGACGCACGCGCGCGAAGGATTGCCGATCACGACGATCATCTTCGCCAACAACCAATATGCGATCCTCAAGGCCGAATATACCAACATGGGCGCCGGGCAGACGCCGGGGCCGCAGGCGATGGCGATGATCGACATCGATCGCCCGACGATCGACTGGTGCGCGATGGCCAAGAGCATGGGCGTGCCGTCGGTGAGCGTCGACAGCGCCGAGGATTTCCACGCCGCGATGGTCCGCTCGGTCGACGCCGAGGGCCCGGTGCTGATCGAAGTCAAACTCTACTGAAGGAGCTGGGGGCATGGCCACCACCACGACCACGACGCTCAAGACCAATCTCGCCGACTATCCCGTCACCAAGGCGATCCGCGACGGCCGGGTGCGCTCGGACATCGTCACGCTCGACATTTGCGGGCCCGACCAGGCGCACAACGGCTTCAAGGCGATGCTGCGCGAGAATGCCTATGATTGCGGCGAGCTCGCGATCGTCACGCTGTTGCAGGCGAAATGCTACGGCAAGCCTTATGTCGCGCTGCCGATCCCGGTCAACGG
Organism: uncultured Sphingomonadaceae bacterium; assembly: GCA_903871605.1. Classification (GTDB taxonomy): domain Bacteria; phylum Pseudomonadota; class Alphaproteobacteria; order Sphingomonadales; family Sphingomonadaceae; genus Solisphingomonas. The sequence goes on along the minus strand of CAIQHF010000019.1, from coordinate 118,411 downwards.
CCGCTTCCAGCATCATTGCGCGGGTTTCAACAAGGAGCTGTTCCCCGATCTCAAGCCCCGCGACATCGAGGGCAAGCGCGTCGGCGTGCGCAGCTATGCGCAGACCACCGGGCTGTGGATCCGCGGCATCCTGCGCCACGAATATGGCGTCGATCTCGACAAGGTGACCTGGTGCACCGTCGGCGAGGGGCATCTGCTCGAATATACCGATCCCGCCAACACCGAGCGGCTGCCCAAGGGCTCGGATATCGGCCAGATGATGCTCGACGGTGAGTTGACCGCGACGCTGCAGGGCGTCGACCTGCCCAAGGATCCGCGCGTCGCCTATCTCGTCCCCGAGCCCTTCGAGGCGGCCAAGGACTGGTTCGCGCGCGAGGGCGTGGTGCCGATCAACCACATGTTCGTGGTCCACGAGACGCTGTCACGCGAACGGCCCGACATCGTCGGCGAAATCCACCGCATGCTCGTCGAAAGCCGCGCGGCGACCGACGGCGGCGTGCCGGCGATCTATCCGCCGATCGGGCTCGAGGCCAATCGCAAGGGCATCGAGCTCGCAATCGACTGGGCGCTCGACCAGAAGATCATCCCGCACCGCCTGTCGGTCGACGCGCTCTTCGACGACACCACCGCCGCGCTCGGCGCCTGACGGCTCGGCCGCCAGCCCGCACACACGGTGACGCTCAACCCGGCAGCACGAACATCGCGACGGCGGCGGCGGCCATGACGGCGGTGGCGATCCAGCCCGAGACGACGAGCAGCGGCGAAGCGACGAACTTGCCCATCGCGCTCTTGCGCGTGACGACGATCATCATCGCAGCCATGATCGGAACCGCAACGACGCCGTTGATCACTGCGCTCCAGAACAGCGCCTTGATCGGATCGAGCGGCGACCAGTCGATCGCGATGCCCAGCAGCGTCGCCAGCGTGATCACGGTGTAGAAGCCCACCGCCTCCTGCGGCCGATGCTCGAGGCCGCATGTCCAGCCATGCGCCTCGCCGACCGCGAAGGCGGCGGACCCGGCGAGCACGGGTACCGCCAGCAGACCCGTCCCGATGATGCCGAGGCTGAGCAGCAGGAAAGCGAATTTTCCGGCAAGCGGCTCGAGCGCGCGCGCGGCGTCGGCAGCGGTGTTGATCGTCGTGCCGCCCGCGGTGTGGATCGTCGCGGCGGTCGCGACGATGATCGCCACCGCGACGAAATTCGAGATCGCCATGCCCATGAACGTATCGAACCGCATCCGGCCGAAGGCGGCATCGGCCTGATCGGGCGCCTTGACCAGCGCCTCGGCCTCGGGGTCCTGCGCAACATCCTCGACCTCCTGCGCGCTTTGCCAGAAAAAGAGATAGGGGCTGATCGTCGTCCCGAAGATCGCGACGATCGTGGTGACCGCAGCCGCGCCCTCGAGCCTGGGCACGACCAGGCCGATCGCGATCGCGCGCCAGTCAAGGTGGATCATGACCAGGACGGCGACATAGGCCAGCAGCGTCAGCGTCAGCCATTTGAGCAGATGCGCGTAGCGCCGATACGGGATGAACAGCTGCAGCCCGAGCGACAGCAGCGCGAAGCCGATTGTGAAGGCGTGCGCGCCCGATCCGAGCGCGAGCTCGCCGGCCTCGCCCATCGCTGCGAGATCGGCGCCGATGTTGATCGTGTTGGCGACGAACAGCATCGCGACAAGCGCGGTGACGAGAGGCCGCCACAGGACGTCGCCCATGTTCTTGGCGAGGCCGCAGCCGGTCACGCGGCCGATATGCGCGCTGATCAGCTGGATCGCGCTCATCAGCGGATAGGTCAGCACCATCGTCCAGAGCAGGCCGAAGCCGAATTGGGCGCCCGCCTGCGAATAGGTGGCGATGCCGCTGGGATCGTCGTCGGCGGCGCCGGTGATCAGGCCGGGTCCGAGCTTCTCGAAGAGCGCGACGGAGCGGAAGCGCTCACCGAATGTCATCCACACCCCCTTGGCCGGCCGGCCACCGATCGGGCGGCACGCGGGAAAGGCGCGAAAAGACACGAGGATGGCGGACGGAGCAAGTTACGCTTGCGTATTCTTTCGTGGCGCGGTCGCACGGGTTTGCGATCAGGTCGGATTGTCGAGGCTGAACAGATCGCGGTCCTCGTCATAGGCGAAGACCTCGGCATAGCGGCCCCAATGCGTCACCGCGCGTAGCGTCTCGTCGGCATAATCCTCGGACATATGATCCTCGAGTTCGTCACGGAAGCGGCGCGCGGGCGCGGCATGGCTCGCGCGATCGTCGAGGATACGGCGGATATGCTGCGCGAGCGGCACGTGCGCGAGCAGCGCCTGCGCGAAGATAGCCTTGCGCTGATCGACGTCGGCGCTGGCATATTGGCGCGACGAGGCGGTGAGGCGGACATCGCCGCCGGCCAGGTCGGCGAAGCGCATCAGCTGCAGCGCCTCGGCGATCGGGAAGAGCTGGTCGATCTCGAGCTGGAGCGAATCCGCCAGCTCCGCCATGCTCGCGGTGCCGTCGAACGGCGCTGCGTCGACCTCCTCGATCAGCCCGGCCATCGCGTTGGTCGAGACGATCGGCAGCGCGGTCGCGAGCGTCGCGCCGGCGGGTGTGCCGTCGCGGCTGGGCGTCGCGACCGTCCGCGCGGTCATCTGCGCATAGATGTCGTCGACCAGCGCGCGGAACGGCGGATCGAGCCGGTCGCGCGGCTGCGGCAGGTCGACGACGATCTCGGCGGCGACGCGGCCCGGATTGGACGAGAAGACGAGGATGCGGTCGCACATCAGCACGGCCTCCTCGATATTGTGCGTGACGATCAGGATCGACTTGATCGGCATCCGTTTTTCCGCCCAGAGATCGAGCAGGTCGGTGCGCAACGTCTCGGCGGTGAGCACGTCGAGCGCGGAGAAGGGCTCGTCCATCAGCAGAAGCGAGGGATTGACCACGATCGCGCGGGCGAGCCCGACGCGCTGGCGCATCCCGCCGGACAGCTCCTTGGGATAGGCGTTCTCGAAGCCGTCGAGCCCGATCAGGTCGATCGCCGCGAGCGCGCGCGTGCGGCGCTCGGCGGGCGGCACACGCTGCGCCTCGAGCCCGAGCTCGACATTCTGGAGCACGGTCAGCCAGGGGAATAGCGCGAAGGTCTGGAACACCATCGAGACGCTGGGCGGCGTGCCGGCCGCGTCGGGCATCAGGCGTACCTCGCCCTCGCTCGGCCGGATCAGCCCGGCGATCGAGCGCAGCAGCGTCGACTTGCCCGATCCCGACCGGCCGAGCAGACCGACGATCTCGTCCTCGACGAGCGTGAGGTGGACATTGTCGAGCACCTGGCCCGTCGCGCCGGACCGGCCGTAGCTGTGGCTGACGGCCTCGACCTCGACGAGCGGGCGGGAAGAGACGGCGGTGGCGGTGGTGGCCATGGATGCAACTCCGGTCTTGGCAGGTCAGGCGAGGCGGAGACGGCGTTCGGCGAAGGCGTACATCGGGCGCCACACCAGCCGGTTGAAGGCGATCACGAACAGCGACATCGTCGCGATGCCGAGCGCGACGCGCGGATAGTCGCCCGCCACCGTCGCATCGGCGATGTACGAGCCGAGCCCCGCCGCCTCGAGGTGGCGGTTTCCCCAGGATACTGCCTCGGCGACGATGCTCGCGTTCCACGATCCGCCCGAGGCGGTCAGCGCGCCCGTGACGTAATAAGGGAAGATCGCGGGCAGCGCGACGCTGCGCCACCATTGCCAGCCCTTCACCCCGAACATCGAGGCCGCCTCGCGCATGTCGGTCGGGATCACGCTCGCGCCGGCGATGACGTTGAACAATATGTACCATTGCGTGCCGAGCACCATCAGCGGCGACAGCCAGATGCCCGGGCTCACATGCCAGCGCACGATCGCCAGCACCGCGAAGGGGAAGAGCACGTTGGCGGGGAAGGCGGCGAGGAACTGCGCGACGGGTTGCAGCCGCTCGGCCCATCGCGGCCGCAGCCCGATCCACACGCCGACAGGTACCCAGATCAGGCTCGCCACGGCGATCAACACGATCACGCGCAGCAGCGTCAGGCAGGCATAGCCGACCGCGGTCAGCGCATCGCGCCAGCTCAGCGTGCGCCCGACATAGTCGACGATCAGCCAGGCCGCCGCGACGAGCAGCACCGCGACGATCAGCTTCCAGGCAGTCTCGCCGATCCGGCTCGGCTCGCCGCTGCGTCTGGCGGCTTTGGCACGCACCGGGCCGTCGAGCATCATCAGCAGGCGGCCGACACCGAGCAGCGGCCCCATCAGCAGCTTGAGCATCCGCGTGCGGCGGAAGAGATCATAGGCCCAGGAGCCCGGCTGCTCGGCGCTGGCGGTCTGCTCGAAGCGGTAGCGGTCCGCCCAGGCGACGATCGGGCGGAAGAAGAGCTGGTCGTAGAGCAGGATCAGTACCCCCATCGCGCCCACCGCCCAGGCGACGGCATGCGCATCCTGCCGCGCGATCGCGAGCGCCAGCCACGATCCGATCCCGGGCAGCGCGACGCTGGTCTTGCCGACGGTGATCGCCTCTGACGCCACGACGAAGAACCAGCCTCCGGACATCGACATCATCGCGTTCCAGACAAGCCCCGGAATCGCGAAGGGTAATTCGAGCCGCAGGAAGCGCCGCATCGGCGACAGCCCGAAGCCGCGCGACACCTCCTCGAGATCGGACGGCACCGAGCGCAGCGACTGGTAGAAGCTGAACGCCATGTTCCAGGCCTGGCTGGTGAAGATCGCGAACACCGCCGCGCATTCGACGCCGAGTTGCTCGCCCGGAAAGAGGTGCATGAAGAAGGTGACGGTGAAGGTCAGAAAGCCGAGGATCGGGACCGACTGGAGGATGTCGAGCGCGGGCACGATGATCTGCTCGGCGCGCCTGCTGCGTGCCGCCATCGTGGCGACGACCAGCGTGAAGACCAGCGAGGCGAACAACGCGGCGAACATGCGCAGCGTCGTGCGCAGCGCGTACCAGGGCAGGTTCCAGGGATCGAGCGCGACCGGGGTGATCGACAGTCTCGACAGCGGCTCGGCGACGCCGACCGCGCCGCGGATAACCAGTACGGCGGTGCCGGCGAGCAGCACGAACGCGATCAGGTCGGCCATGTTGGGCGGCGTCACGCGCAGGATGCGCGAGAAGGGCCGCACCGCGCGCGCGGAAAAGCTCAATTCTCTCATGTCTCACCTCGGCAACGCCACCGCCGGCGCCCGTGGCGAGACCGATGCGATCAGTCCCGGACGGAGGCCCTCGGTGGCACAGGCTGTCGACTACTGTCGCTTGGCATCGTTTATGTGACTTCTCTCAAGGATCGGCGGAGCTCCGCCGAAGCTCGCGCCCTGCCGCGCAGGCTCGATTCTGTCAAAGCGTTTCCACGCGCGCGCTCGCGGCGATCCAACCGGGGCTCGGACCGTCAAATTGCATGGTCGTCCGGCGGCTCGTCCGGCGTGCGCGGCCGGGGCTTCCAGCGATCGGCGACGTCGACCGGGTCGAACAGGTGGTGACCATGGACCAGCAGCGCGCAACCGGCGCTGCCGCAGACGAATGCGATCAACCCGAGCAGATAGGCGCGCGGCGGCGGCGGGTCGCCGGCATGGTTCGCCGCGAGCGCGACGAGATGCCGCGTCGCCGAATAGGCGCCGATGAGGCAAAGCGCGCCCAATTGCCGTAATCCCCAACGGCTTGCGGGGAGTCTCTGCCAGTCCACGTCGCGATCCGGATTTGATAATGCGACGTCGAGCTATGCGGTCGCGCATATGAATTCGAGACGCGCCGCAGGCGCCGCGCGTAGGAATGGCATAGAATTTGGGGCGGGATGGGGAGTGAGAAGAGGGCCCGGACGCAACGGGGCTCCCCTGCACACACGCGTGCGGGGAGCCCCGGGGCGGTTATGTCGTCGTGCCGCGCGGATCAGTGCTCGATCGGCGCGGCGAGCGCGTCGAGCTGGCGGTTGAGCGAGAACACGTTGACGTGCGGATCGCCGAGGAAGGGCAGCATCGGTGTCTCGACCGACGCGTTCACCAGTTGCGTCAGCCGCGCCTCGGGAATGCCGCGCACCCTGGCGATCTGCGCCACCTGATAGAGCGCCGCGGCGGGGCTGATGTCGGGATCGAGACCCGAGGCCGAGGCGGTGACGAGATCCGCGGGTATCGGCCGGCCCGCCGCCGCCGGTTTGAGATTGGCGATGTCGCCCTTGATGCGGTCGACCAGCGGTTGCGAGGTGGGGCCGAAATTGGAGCCCGACGAGGCCGTGCCGTCATAGCCCTTGCCGGCCGCAGACGGTCGCGGATGGAAATATCGGGGGCTCGCAAAGCCTTGGCCGATCAGCTCGGATCCGATCGGCCTGCCATTCTCCACGACCAGGCTGCCATTGGCCTGGTGCGGGAAGAGCGCCTGCGCGATACCCGTCATCGCCAGCGGATAGCCGATTCCCAGCAGTGCGGCGAACAGCCCGGTCATGACCAGTGCGGGGCGGAGCGAGGCGGTGATGTCGTTGCTCATGTCGTTTGTCCTCAGGCGAGACCGAGGCCGGTGACGGCCAGATCGATGAGTTTGATGCCGACGAACGGCGCGATGATCCCGCCGAGCCCGTAGACCGCGAGATTGCGGCGGAGCAGCGGCCCGGCGCCGATCGGTCGGTATTTCACCCCCTTGAGCGCCAGCGGCACCAGCAGCGGGATGATCAGCGCGTTGAAGATGATCGCCGACAGGATCGCCGACTGCGGCGTCGCCAGATGCATCACGTTGAGCACCGCGAGCCCTGGATAGAGCACGACGAACATCGCCGGGATGATCGCGAAATATTTGGCGACGTCGTTCGAGACCGAGAAGGTGGTGAGCGCGCCGCGCGTCATCAGCAGCTGCTTGCCCAGGCCCACCACCTCGATCAGCTTGGTCGGGTCGCTGTCGAGATCGACCATGTTGCCCGCCTCGCGCGCCGCCTGCGTGCCGGTGTTCATCGCGACCCCGACGTCGGCCTGCGCGAGCGCGGGTGCGTCGTTGGTGCCGTCGCCGCACATCGCGACCAGCTTGCCGCCCTGCTGTTCCTTGCGGATCAGCGCGAGCTTGTCCTCGGGGGTCGCCTGCGCGAGGAAATCGTCGACGCCGGCCTCTGCGGCGATCGCCGCGGCGGTGAGCGGATTGTCGCCGGTGATCATCACCGTGCGGATGCCCATCCGGCGCAGCTCGCCGAAGCGCTCGCGGATGCCTGCCTTGACGATGTCCTTGAGATAGATCGCGCCGAGCAGCCGGCCGTCGCGCGCGACCGCGAGCGGGGTGCCGCCGGCACGGCCGATATCGTCGGTGGCGCGGCGCAGATCCTGCGCGGCCGCGCCGTCCCCCGATCCGGGATTGGCGCGGAACACCGAATCGACCGCGCCCTTCTGGATCAGCATCTCGCCGATCCTCACCCCCGAGATGCGCGTCTGCGCGGTGAACGGGATGATCTCGGCGCCCGTCGGCAGCTGCGCATGGCTGACACCGAATGTCTCGCGCGCGAGCAGCACGATCGATCGACCCTCGGGGGTCTCGTCGGCGAGGCTCGCGAGCAGCGCCGCCTCGGCGAGCTCGGCGGGGGTGACGCCGGTCACCGGGCGGAATTCGGTCGCCTGGCGGTCGCCGATCGTGATCGTGCCGGTCTTGTCGAGCAGCAGCGTGTCGATGTCGCCCGCGGCCTCGACCGCGCGACCCGATTTGGCGAGCACGTTGAAGCGCACCAGCCGGTCCATGCCCGCTATGCCGATCGCCGAGAGCAAAGCCGCGATGGTTGTGGGAATCAGCGTGATCAGCAGCGCGGCCAGCATCGCGACGGGCACCGACCCGCCCGCATAGGACGCGAAGCCGGGAATCGTGCCGACCGCGATCAGGAAGATGATCGTCAGCCCGACGAGCAATATGGTCAGCGCGATCTCATTGGGCGTCTTCTGGCGCTCGGCGCCCTCGACGAGCGCGATCATGCGATCGAGGAAGCCCTGCCCGGGATTGACGCTGACCCGGACCTTGATCTCGTCCGAGATGACGCGCGTGCCCGCGGTGACGGCGGAGCGGTCGCCGCCCGCCTCGCGGATCACCGGGGCGCTTTCGCCGGTGATCGCGGCTTCGTTGACCGAAGCGACACCCCAGACGACGTCGCCATCGGATGGGATCAGCTCGCCGGTCCGGACATGGACGATGTCGCCGACCCGGAGCGCACTGGCGGAGACGTCCTCGGTGCCGTCGCCTTTGACGCGCTTTGCCGTGAGCTCGGCTTTGGTGGCGCGCAGCGAGGCCGCCTGCGCCTTGCCGCGGCCTTCGGCGAGCGCCTCGGCGAAGGTGCCGAACAGCACCGTCAGCCATAACCAGACGACGAGCTGGAGCTTGAAGCCGACGCCGAGCCCGTCCTGTCCGATGACGAGCAGCGCCGTCATCAGGGTCGCGACGACGCCGGTCGTGAACATCACCGGATTGCGGATCAGCTCCTTGGGGTTGAGCTTGCGAAAGCTGTCGCCGACCGCGGGCATTATCAGCTCGGCGGTGAACAGCGATTTGGTTGCGGTGCGCGCCATCAGCGTCGTCCTCAGAAGGTTTTGCCGGCGATCATCGCGAGATGATCGGCGATGGGGCCGAGCGCGAGGCTCGGCAGGAAGGTGAGACCACCCAGGATCAGCACGATGCCGACCAGCAGGCCGACCCACAGCACGCCTGTCGTCGGAAAGGAGCCGGCGGTCTCGGGGGTGTATTTCTTCGCCGCGAGCGACCCCGCGATGGCGAGCATCGGCACGATGATGAAGAAGCGGCCGATCCACATCGCGACGCCCAGCATCGAGTCGTAATAGGGCGTGCTCGCGGTCAGCCCGGCGAACGCCGAACCATTGTTCCCGACCGCGCTGGTGAAGGCGTAGAGGATCTCGGTGAAGCCGTGCGGACCCTTGTTGAGCGGCCCTGCCAGCCCGGCGCCCACCACTGCGCTGACCGCGGTGAAGCCGAGGATGATCAGCGGCAGCACCGCGATCGCCAGCACCGCGAGCTTGACCTCGCGGCCCTCGATCTTCTTGCCGACATATTCGGGGGTGCGGCCGACCATCAGGCCCGCCACGAACACCGCGAGGATCGCGAACAGCAGGAAGCCGTACACGCCCGCGCCGACGCCACCGACGACGACCTCACCCAGCTGGATGTTGATCAGCGGGATCATGCCGCCGAGTGCGGTGAAGCTGTCGTGCATCGCATTGACCGCGCCGCACGACGCCGCGGTGGTGACCGCGGCGAACAGCGCCGAGGCGGCCGCGCCGAAGCGCACCTCCTTGCCCTCCATGTTGGCGCCGACAACGCCGAGATGGTGGACGATCGGGTTGCCCGACGCCTCCTGCCAATAGCAGACGGCGACGCCGACAAGGAAGATCATGATCATCGCCGACAGGATCGCCCAGCCCTGGCGGGTGTTGCCGACCGCCTTGCCGAACGTCCAGGTCAGGCCGAAGCCGATCAGGAAGATCGAGATCATCTGGACGAAATTGGTCGCGGCCGAAGGATTTTCGAACGGGTGCGCCGAATTGGCGTTGAAGAAGCCGCCGCCATTGGTGCCGAGCATCTTGATCGCCTCCTGGCTCGCGACGGGTCCGAGGATGAGCGTCTGCTTGGCGCCCTCGAGCGTCGTTACGTCGACCGATCCCGCGAGCGTTTGCGGCACGCCCGAGGCGACCAGATAGAGCGCATAGACGATCGAGATGGGCAGCAGCAGATAGAGCGTGATGCGCGTGCAGTCCGCCCAGAAATTGCCGATCGTGCGGCTCTCGCGCCGCGCGAAGCCGCGGAAGAAGGCGAAGGCGAGCGCGATGCCCGTCGCGGCGCTCATGAAATTGTGGATGGTCAGGCCGAGCATCTGGCTGAGGTTCGACATCGTCGACTCGCCCGAATAGCTTTGCCAGTTGGTGTTGGTGGTGAAGCTGATCGCGGTATTCGCGGCGAGATGCTGGGGCAGCGCCGCGAATGCGTTGGGATTGAGCGGCAGCACCGCCTGCAGGCGCAGCACCGCATAGGTGAAGAGCATCAGCACCGCGTTGAACACGAGCATGTGGACCGCGTAGCGCTTCCACCCCATCTCCTCGGTGGGATCGACGCCGGAGACCTTGTAGAAGCCGCGCTCGATGGGGCCGAGCACGCCGTGCAGCGGCGTGCGCCGGCCCTCGTAAAGCGCGTGGAGCCACAGCCCCATGGGTTTGGTGAGCGCGAGCAGAAGCCCGACGAAGGCGAGGATGAGCAGCCATCCCTGGAGTGTCATGTGTCGCTCCTCTCAGAAGCGTTCGGGGCGCAGCAGCACCGCGACGAGATAGATCAGAAGGCCGAGCGCGGTGATCGCCGCCAGCCAAAGGTCGAGGTTCATGGCCGGCTCCTCAGCTGTTGTCGCACAGGCTGACATAGGCGAGCGTCGCCGCCAGCAGCCCGAGCATGATTGCGATCCAGATGATGTCCTGCATCGATGGGCTCCCTTAAGAGGCGGTACGCGGCACAGCGGCGCTATGGATGACGGGCGACATCAGAAGCTCGCGCTGACCGATCCCACCAGCACCGTCTTGGCGGCGCGATGGAAGTCGCTCGTGTCGAGCGCCAAATCGAAGGGGCGCGTGTCCGACTTCGAGATGTTCGTACCCGTGACGGATAAGTCGAAGGCGAGCGCCTTGTATTTGTACGTAGCGCCGACCGTGTAATCGACATAGTCGGTGCCGGCGTAGTCGAACCCGCCGCCGGTATGACCGACATGGCTGTGCAGCGAGACGGGCGAATTGGGGAGCGCCAGGCCGAGCTCGCCATACACATAGGAATTGTGGCGCGTCGCGGTCCGGAAATCCTTGAAATAGGATTGGTTTGGCGCGAAGTTGACGCCCGCCTTGGCGGTGACCGGTCCTAATGTCTTGCTGACGTCGCCATAGACTTCGAAATAATTCTCGCTGATCCCGACGGCACGCTGGCTGCCCGGATAGATATAGCCGTAAAGCCCGGCATCGACCGTAACGCCGCTCTTGGCGAAGCTGTGGCTGTAGCCGCCATAAACGTCGATCTCGGTACCGCCGAGATTGACGGCGTCGTTGGCGCTCGCGCTCGAGCCCCAGGTCGAGACATAGAAGCCCGACGCGTGCGTGACCGTGAACGCGCCCTGGACGACGGGCTTGTTGTCCGACTGCGAGATGCCGCGGAACCGATATTGCGACCATATCCCGGCGCTGCCGGTGATCGTGAAGTCCGACGCCGGCGCGGCGGGCGCTGCCGAAGCGTCGACCGTCTGGTCGGCGGCGTCCTGTGCCAGGACCGGCGTCGCGGCGGTCGCGGCGAGCAACGCGCACGTCGAAAGCAGTATAGGAAGGCTGGTCATCATTGTCCCCATGTGGCGCTGGTCGCACGCCGGGAACCGGTCGTCCTACCTGCGAGGACAGCGCATTAGGCGCCTCCGCCATAGAAATTCGAGATCGGAAGCGGTTGATCCGCATAGGATTTGCATAGGGCCGCGGCGATCACCGGCGGCAATCCGCGCGCAAGGGGGCGACGATGCTCAGGCAATCCGAGAGGCGTGGGGTACGCCGCTCGCGCCTCGGCATATATTGAGCCCAGGTCGCCGCTGCGCGCGATCAGGCTGCCGCGTCAGGATAGACCGCCTCGACGAAAAAGAGCCCGTCGGGCGGCGCGTTGAGCCCCAACGCGGCGCGATCCTTCGCCGCGAGCGCGTCGGCGAGGTCGTCCGCGGACCATCTGCCGCGGCCGACCAGCGCCAGGCAGCCGACCATCGATCGCACCTGATGGTGGAGGAAGGAACGCGCCGCCGCCTCGATCTCGATCCCGCCTGCCACACGGCGCACGGCGAGCCGATCGAGCGTCTTGACCGGGCTCGCCGACTGGCAATGCGCCGATCGGAAGGTGGTGAAGTCGTGGAGGCCGACCAGCCGCTGCGCCGCCGCGTCCATCGCATCGGCATCGAGCGGCGGAGGCAGGCGCCAGGCCCGGCCGTCGTCGAAGGTCAGCGGCGCGCGCCGTTCGACGATGCGGTAGCGATAGCGCCGGCCGATGCACGAGAAGCGCGCATGCCAGTCGTCGGGCACTGCAGCGCAATCGAGGATCGCGACCGGATGCGGCCGTGTCCGCGCGTTGAGCGCCTCCATCAGCCGATAGGGGGTGATCGGCTTGTCGATATCGACATGCGCCGTCATGCCGGTCGCATGGACTCCCGCATCGGTGCGCCCCGCGGCATGGACCGCGGCGGTCTCGCCGGTGACGAGCGTCACCGCCCGCTCGATCGTCTGCTGGACGCTCGGCCCGTGCGCCTGGCGCTGCCAGCCCATGAACGGGCGGCCGTCATATTCGACCGTCAGCCGGAAGCGGGTCACGCCAGCCGCGTTCCCTTGGGGATGGCGAAGCCGCGCAGCAGATCGGGCGTCGGCATCGTGCCGCGCCCCGCGCGCTTGACGAGCAGCGGTCGCACGACACCTTCGCCACATGCGATGCCGAGCCGCTCGTCGATCACCTCGCCCGGTGCGCCGACGCCGTCCTCGATCGTGACCGCGAGAATCTGGATGCGCTCGCCGCCGAGCTCGAAAAAAGCGCCGGGGACCGGATTGAACGCGCGGACATGGCATTCGACCCGCGCGGCACTCTGGGCAAAGTCGATCCGTGCCTCGCCCTTCTCGATCTTGGCGGCGTAGGTGACGCCCTCCTTGGCCTGCGCGACGGGTGGATAGGCGTCGGGATCGGCCAGAAACTCCACCATCAGTCGCGCGCCGATCTGCGCGAGCTCGATGGTGAGCGCGCCCGCGGTCTTGCTGTCGACGCGGGCGCGGCCCTCGAGCCGCACCGCGCCGGTATCGAGCCCGCGTTCCATCTGCATGATCGCGACCCCGGTCTCGACGTCGCCCGCAAGGATCGCGCGCTGCACCGGCGCCGCGCCGCGCCAGCGCGGCAGCAGCGAGGCATGGACGTTAAGGCAGCCCAGCCGCGGCGCGGCGAGGATCGGCTCGGGGAGGATCAGCCCATAGGCGGCGACCACGGCGACATCGAGATCGAGCGCGGCGAAGGCGGCCTGTTCGTTCGCGTCGCGCAGGCTTGCCGGCGCGCGCACCGCAATGCCCAGCGACTCGGCGCGCTTCTGCACCGACGAGGGCATCATCGCCTTGCCGCGCCCCGCCGGACGCGGCGGCTGCGTATAGACCGCGACGACATCGTGCCCCGCCGCGACCAGCGCATCGAGCGTCGGGACGGCGAAATCGGGGGTTCCCATGAAGGCGATGCGCATCGTTTTTCCTGGACGCTTGGCAAGTGACCGGGCGAGCCCATATCATCCCTCGACCATGGCATCTCCCGAAATCGAAGCCCTGACGCAGGCGCTGGCCCGCCTTCCCGGATTGGGCCCGCGCTCCGCGCGCCGCGCCGTGCTGCACCTGCTCAAGCGCCGCGAGACCGCGCTGGCGCCGCTGCTGCGCGCGCTCGAACTGGTCGAGCAGCGGCTGTCCAATTGTCATGTCTGCGGCAATGTCGACACGGTCGATCCGTGTGCGATCTGCACCGATCCCCGCCGCGACCAGCGCTCGCTCTGCGTGGTCGAGGAGGTCGCCGATCTGTGGGCACTCGATCGCTCGCGGCTGTTTCCCGGGCGCTACCATGTGCTCGGCGGCCGGTTGTCCGCGCTCGACGGCGTGCGTCCTGAGGATCTCAGCGTCGACCGGCTGGTCGGGCGGATCGCGGCGGGCGGGATCGACGAGGTCGTGCTCGCCACCAACGCGACGCTCGAGGGACAGACCACGGCACACTACATCGCCGAGCGGCTCGAGGGGTTCCCGGTGCGGCTGACCCGGCTGGCGCACGGCCTGCCGGTCGGCGGCGAGCTCGACTATCTCGACGAGGGGACGCTTGCGCAGGCGCTCCGGGCGCGGCTTCCGATCGAATAGCCGAACAGTTTTCCGGCGAAAGCCGGGGCCCAGGGTTGCGAACGTTGCGCTTGTGGCTCTGGGCCCCGGCTTTCGCCGGGGAACGGATCGGCCGATCATGCTGATCGAAGCGCTTCGCTTGACGAAAACCCCCGTCGATCATAGCTGACAGCCATGGCGATCCTACCCATCATCGAGATTCCCGATCCGCGCCTGCGCACCATCTCGACGCCCGTCGAGACGTTCGACGACGCGCTCCAGCGGCTGATCGACGACATGTTCGAGACGATGTACGACGCACCCGGCATCGGGCTCGCCGCGATCCAGGTCGGCGTCGCCAAGCGCTTGCTGGTGATCGACCTGCAGGAGGAAGAGGAGGGCGTGAAGAACCCACGCGTCTTCATCAATCCCGAATTTTCGGAGCCTTCCGAAGACGAGAATGTCTATCAGGAGGGCTGCCTGTCGATCCCCGACCAATATGCCGACGTGGTGCGGCCGCGCTCGATCCGCGCCAAGTGGCTTGATCGCGACGGCGCCGCACATGACGAGCGGATCGACGGTCTGCTCGCAACCGCGCTCCAGCACGAGGTCGATCATCTCGATGGGATCGTGTTCACCGATCATCTGTCGCGGATGAAGCGCGACATGCTGCTCAAGAAGCTCGAGAAGATGCGGCGGCAGAAGCACGCCGCGTAGCGACATGGCGGTGCTCCTGCGTAGGCAGGAGCCCAGGTGAAGCGAGCGCACCGCCCGTTGCTCTGGGCTCCTGCTTTCGCAGGAGCACGAGGGTAGAGCAGTTGCGATGTTGGACACCGCCTGATACGTTCGCCCTTCGTTCTTAGAGGGGCCAGTGCGTGCAACCGATCGTCGCCATCCTGATCGCCTGCGTCGCGCTGGTCATCGGCCTGCTGCTCGGCTGGCTGTCGGCCTCGCGCACCACCGCGGCGCTCAAGGCCGAGCGCGACCGGCTCGACGAACGCTCGCGCGCCGCCGAGACCGCCCGCGCCACCGCCGAAGAGCGCGCCAGCGCCGCGCCGCTGCTCCGCGCGACGCTCGACGAGGTCACCCGCGAACGCGACGCGGCATTGCGCGACCTCGCCGCCGAACGTGCGGGGGCGGAGCAGCGCGAAGCCGCGATGGCGGCACAGATCGACGAGCTGCGCAGGAACCGCGAGGCGCTCTCCGCGCAGTTCAGCGAGATCGGCGGCAAGCTGCTCGGCGAGGCGCAGAAGGCGTTTCTCGAGCGTGCCGACCAGCGTTTCCAGCAGGCCGACGAGAAGAGTGGCGAGCGATTGAAGGCGCTGCTCAGCCCGGTCGAGACCACGCTCAAACGCTATGAGGAGAGCGTCGGCAAGGTCGAGAAGGATCGCAGCGAGGCGTACGGCAACCTTACCGGGCTGATCTCGGCGATGCGCGACGGGCAGGAGGCGGTGCGCGGCGAGGCCGCCAAGCTGGTCAACGCGCTGCGTGCGGCGCCCAAGGCGCGCGGACGCTGGGGCGAGCAGCAGCTGCGCAACGTGCTCGAGACCTGCGGCCTCGCCGAACATACCGATTTCGCGATGGAGGTCTCGGTCACCACCGAGGACGGGCGGATGCGCCCCGACGCGGTGATCCGCGTGCCCGGCGGGCAGCGCTCGCTGGTGGTCGACGCGAAGGTGTCGCTCAATGCCTATCAGGACGCTTATGGGGCGGGCGACGAGGGCGAGCGCGCACGCTTTCTCGCGCAGCATGCCGGAGCGATGAAGGCGCATGTCACCGCGCTGTCGGCCAAGGCTTATTGGAGCCAGTTCGCCGACGCGCCCGATTATGTCATCATGTTCGTGCCGGGCGAGCATTTCCTCGCCGCCGCGCTCGAAAGCGATCCGACGCTGTGGGACTATGCGTTCGAGCGCCGCGTGCTGCTGTCGACGCCGACCAACCTCGTCGCGATCGCGCGCACCGTCTCGGCGGTGTGGCGGCAGGAGAAGCTGGCCAAGGAGGCGCAGCGGATCGGTGCGCTCGGCAAGGAGATGTACGAGCGGCTGGCGGTTGCGGCGGGGCATCTCAAGCGCGTCGGCGGCGGACTCAATTCAGCGGTCGAGAATTACAACAAGTTCGTCGGCTCGTTCGATCGCAATCTGGTGAGCACCGGCCGCAAGTTCCGCGATCTCAACATCGAGACCGGCGGGCGCGAGATCGAGGACGTCTTGCCCGTCGAGGCGCTGGCGCGGGGCGGATCGGATGCGCTGCTGGCGCCGCCGGTGGCGGACGAGGTGGATCGGTCCGTGTGATATTCGACCAAGGCAACAGCTTTGTGCTCCCGCGTAGGCGGGAGCCCAGGTGAAGCGGGCGCAGCGCTTGAGGCTCTGGGCTCCTGCCTTCGCAGGAGCACACAAGCTGGTCTATTCCGTCAGCTGCCCGGCGACCTGATACGCCATCACCGCGGTCGCGACCGCGGCGTTGAGGCTGTCGGCCTTGCCGCGCATCGGCAGCTTGACGCGCAGGTCGCAGGCATCTTCGTATTCCGCGGGCAAGCCTCTGGCTTCGTTGCCGACGAGCAGGAAGGTGGGCGAGGGGTAGCGGGGCGCGCGATAGTCGATCTCGGTGCGCAGGCTGAGCGCGACCAGCGAGCCCGGCCCCGACCGCAGCCAGGCGAGGAAGTCGGTCCAGCTCGCCTGTGCGATGGCTTGCGTGAACAACGCCCCCATCGAGGCGCGCACCGCCTCGACCGAAAAGGGATCGACGCAATCGTCGACGAGGATCAGCCCGCCCGCGCCGACCGCGTCGCCGGTGCGCAGGATCGTACCGAGATTGCCGGGATCACGTAGCGATTGGGCGACGATCCAGATGTCGGCGGTGGCGCGGTCGATCCGCTCGAGCGCGGTGTCGAACTCGGCATAGACGCCAAGCACGGTCTGCGGATTGTCCTTGCCCGAGAGCTTGTGGAGGATGTCGACATTGGTCTCGATCGCCTCGCCGCCGGCCGCCTCGCACGCCGCTGCGAGGCGCAGCACGAGCGGGTGATGCCGCATCTCGGCGGTGTAGAACACCCACAGCGGCAGCCGGCCCGCCTCTTCGGCTTCGGCCAGGATGCGCAGCCCCTCGGCGATGAACAGCCCTTCGTCGCGGCGATGGCGCTTGTCGCGCAGGTTGCGGACGCGCTTGACGAGCGGGTTGGAGAAGGCGGTGATCTCGCGGGGCATGATCGACTCTATCCGTTCGTCCCGAGCGAAGTCGAGGGACGCGAGGCGGGGAACGGTGTCTCGACTACGCTCGACACGAACGGGGTGGGATGGTCGGTCTATTCCTCGCCGAACTTGTTCTCGACGAGCTCGACGAGCAGCGTCAGCGCCTCTTCGGCGCCGTCGCCCGCGGTGCTGATCGTGACATGGTCGCCCATCGCCGCGCCGAGCATCATCAGCCCCATGATCGAGGTGCCCGCGACCTTCGATCCTTCCTTCTCGACCTCGACCGCGCAGGGCTGGCCCGCGGCGAGCGTCACGAACTTGGCGCTGGCGCGCGCATGAAGCCCGCGCTTGTTGGTGATCTGGACGATCTGGCTGAGCTGCTCCGCCGAAGGGGGCGTGTCGGTCACGCCGCTGCCTCGCCGAGCAGGTCGGAGGCGACAGAGATATATTTGCGTCCCGCGTCGCGCGCGGCGGCGACCGCGGCCTTGATCTTCATCGTGCGGCGCGCGCTGGCGAGCCGGATCAGCATCGGCAGGTTGATCCCCGCGATCACCTCGATCCGATCGGCCTTCATCAGCGAGATGGCGAGATTGGACGGCGTGCCGCCGAACAGATCGGTGAGCAGGATCACCCCGTCGCCGGTATCGACCGCCGTGATCGCGGCGGCAATGTCGTTGCGTCGACCTTCCATGTCATCCTCCGGGCCGATGCAGATCGGGACGACCGACTCCTGCGGCCCCACGACATGCTCCATCGCGGTGACGAATTCCGCCGCCAGACGTCCATGCGTCACCAGCACCAAACCGATCATCGATCCACCCGAATTAGGCCTCTCTCCGTCGGCATCCTTCTCCTCGCGCCCGGCCATCCTATGTGCGGGCCAGATCGCGATGGACGATGGTGGGCGAAAAACCGCGGGCGCGCAACCGCGCCGCGATGGTTTCGGCGACATGGACCGAGCGATGCTTGCCGCCGGTGCAGCCGAAGGCAACCGTGACATAGCTCTTGCCCTCGGCGGCATAGCGCGGGAGGAGCAGCTCGAGCAGCCCCTCGATCCGCTCGATCGCCTGCGGATAGGCCGGATCCTCGGCGACATAGTCCGCGACGGGCGCGTCTAGCCCGGTCATCGGGCGCAATGTCTGGTCCCAGTGCGGATTGCGCAGGAAGCGCATGTCGAGCACGAGATCGGCGTTGCGTGGCACGCCGCGCGCAAAGCCGAACGACATGATCGCCAGCGTCGCGCCGGTATCGTGGATCGCGAATCGGGAGCGGAGTTCCTGCTGGAGCGTGTTCGCGCTGCTGTCGGTGGTGTCGATCAGATGATCCGCCGCGCGGCGCAGCGGCCCGAGCAGCTCGCGTTCCTGTGCGATGCCGTCTTCGGCCGGGCGGTCGAGCGCGAGCGGGTGGCGCCGCCGCGTCTCGGAGAAACGACGGACGAGTTCGGCGCCCTGGCATTCGAGGAACAGCAGCCCGACATCGTCGCCATGCTCGCGCAGCCTTGCCAGCCGCGCGACGATGCGCTGCGGATCGAAGCCGCGCGTGCGCGAATCGATGACGACCGCGAGCGGACGATCGCCGCTTTCTGCACCGGGTGCGACGGGCGCGTCGAGGAAGCGGTCGAGCAGCATCAGCGGCAGATTGTCGACGACCTCCCAGCCGAGATCCTCGAGCGTGCGTACCGCGGTCGACTTGCCCGCGCCCGACATGCCGGTGACGAGCAAAAGGCGGCGCGGGCCCGCCTCGCCGCTCATGCGGGCAGCGCCGCGAGCAGCAACTCGATCTTGAGCGGCGCCGATGCCTCGAGCGGCGCGAGCGCGGCCACCGGCACGTCGATCCCCGCCAGCCGTCGCGTGGCGAACTCGGGCATCCGGGCGAGCGGCGCATCGAGCTCGATCAGCAGTGCGACCGCGACGTCGGCGACATGGCGCATCTCGACGATGCCGACGCCGCGCACCTCGATGCGGCCCGCGATCGTCCCAGGCGGGGCCGCGCGCAGCGTGTCGCCGCGCCGGACGAGCTGCGTATAGTCGTCCGAGACCAGCGTCGCGCCGCGATCGATCAGGCGCAGCGCGAGATCCGACTTGCCGACGCCGGATCGGCCGGCGAGCAGCACCGCGCGCCCGTCGATCGCGACGCAGGAGGCGTGAATGGTGTCCGACGACAATTCGGTCATGGCTTGGGCGGCCGCGGCAGCGTGATCAGGAAATAGGCGCCGCTGCGCCCATCGCTGCGATCGCGCACCTCGATCGTGCCGTCATGCCCGTCGGCGATGGCCTTCGCGATGGCGAGGCCGAGGCCGCTGTGGCGATCGGGCTGGTCGTCGTCGGGGCGATCGGTGTGGAAGCGGCGGAAGATGGTGTCGCGCTTGGCGCCGGGAATGCCTGGACCCTCGTCCTCGATCCCGACCAGCACGATATCCTCGATGCCGACCGCGCTGACCTCGACGAGACCGCCGGGCGGCGAAAAGGAGACGGCATTGTCCACCAGATTCTCGATCATCCTCGCGAGCCTCGATCCGTCGCCATAGACGACCGCGGTATCCATATAGGGGCGCGCGAAGGCGATGCGAACCTCGCCATTGCGGCCGCGCTCCTCGCGTGCCTTGAGCAGCCCCTCGATCAGCGGACCCAGATCGACCGGCTCGAAGCGTGCGCGCGAGAGTTCACCGTCGAGCCGCGAGATTTCGGCGACGTCGGTGATCAGCCGATCGAGCCGCATCACGTCGTCGCGCACGATGTCGAGCAGCCGCGCCTGCAGCGCCTCGTCCTTGACGATGGTGAGGCTGTCGATCGCCGAACGCAGCGAGGCCAGCGGATTCTTGAGCTCGTGCGACACATCGGCGGCAAACGCCTCGACCGCGTCGATCCGGCGGCGCAGCGCCTGGCTCATGTCCGACAGCGCGCGCGCCAGCATGCCGATCTCGTCGCGGCGCGAGGGCAGGCGGGGCACCACCACCTCGCGCGCGCGCCCGAGCCGCACGCGGTGCGCGGCGATCGCGAGATGGCGCAGCGGGCGGGCGATGGTCCGCGCGAGGAACAGCGAGAGCAGCACCGAGACGAGTAGCACGCCGCCGACGACCAGGCCGATGGCGAAGCGTTCGGCGCGGACGATGCGCGTGATGTCGCGGACATTGTTGGTGATCAGCATCGTTCCGATGCCGGGCAGATCGAGCGCGGCGGAGAGCACCGGCGTGCGATCGGGGGCGCGGCGATGGCTCGACACCACCACGCCGGGCCTGGTCGTGGCGGCCTGCGCCTCGGGCCACGCCTGGCGGTCGTCGACGGCGGGCTCGACGAATTCGGGGATCGGGTCGGCACCGACGATATGGTCGAACGCGCGATCCATGAAGCGCGCGACATGCTTCTTCCACGGCTCGGTGTCCGGGTCGCGGAGCTGATAGGTGATCGGCCCCGCGCGCCAGCTGTCGAGGATCGGCGCGCCCGCCGGATCGTAAACCCGCAGCCGCGCGCCATCGATGCCGGCCATCTGCGCGGCGAGCGCCTGCCGCGCACCGGCGGGCACCACCGCGATCGCGCGCCCGATCATCCGGACATCGTTCTCGGTCTGCCCGGTGCGCTCTTCGGAGACCCGCGCGCGATAGCTGTCGAGGTAGAAGAAGCTGCCGGCGAGCATCGCGAGCGCGAAGATGTTGACCGCGAGGATCCGGCTGGTCAGCGACCAGCGCGCCGACCAGTTCAGCGGCCGGTCGCCGGGGGTGGTCCATTTGTCGAGCGGGCGATCACTCTTCGCCAAAACGATATCCAACGCCGTAGAGTGTCTCGATCGCCTTGAAGTCCTTGTCGACCTGGCGGAATTTGCGCCGCAGCCGCTTGATGTGGCTGTCGATGGTGCGGTCGTCGACATAGACGTCGTCGTGATAGGCGGCGTCCATCAACTGGTCGCGCGACTTCACGAAGCCGGGGCGCTGCGCCAGCGCCTCGAGAATCATGAACTCGCTGACCGTGAGCACCACCTCCTGGCCGTCCCACCGCACCTTGTGGCGTGCGGGATCCATGTCGAGGCGGCCGCGTACGAGCGGTTCGGCCGGCGGCTTCTCGTCCGATACGGGCATTGCGCGCGCCTCGGTGCGGCGCAGGATCGCGCGGATGCGCGCGGTCAGCAGACGCAGCGAAAAGGGCTTGGCGATATAGTCGTCGGCGCCCATCGCGAGCCCGAGCGCCTCGTCGAGCTCGTCGTCCTTGCTGGTAAGGAAGATCACCGGGATCTGGCTCTTCTCGCGCAGCCGGCGCAGCACTTCCATGCCGTCGAGCCGCGGCATCTTGATGTCGAGCACGACCAGATCGGGCGCGTTCTCGGCAAAGGCGCGCAGCGCCGCCTCGCCGTCCGAATAGATGCGCACCGAAAAGCCTTCGGCCTGGAGCGCGATCGACACCGAGGTCAGGATGTTGCGGTCGTCGTCGACGAGGGCAATCGAGGCGGGCATGCCTCCGCCTAGCAGAGCGCGAGCCGGATGGGGAAGGGCGTCTCGATGCGGATTGTTTCGCGGCCGGTCACCCGCCGTGGCGCGATGCCCAGCGACGGAAGAGATCGGGCCAGAGCGATCCTGGCGCGCTGTCGGGCAAGCGCATGCCGAAGCCGTGGCCGCCGCGTTCGAACAGATGCGCCTCGGCGGGCACGGCGGCGGCGCGGCAGGCGCTCAACCAATCGACGCTGCACTGCGGCGGCACGGTTCCGTCGTCGAGTGCGGCGACGACGAAGCAGGGCGGCGTGTCCTTGCCGACGTGGAGCAGCGGCGAGCGGCGCGCGACCAGCGCGGCGTCGGGATCGGGGCCGAGCAGATTGGCGCGCGACACCGAATGCGTCTCGAACGGGCGCATCGTCGTCACCGCGTAGAGCAGCCCGACGAAGGCGGGCTTGGCTGGCTGCCGGTCGGCGGCATCGACCGGGTCGTAGAGCGGCGTCGCATGGTCCGTCGCGAGACTGGCGGCGACATGGCCGCCAGCCGAGAAGCCGAGGATGCCGACGCGCGCCGGATCGATCTTGAACGCCCCGGCGCGGGCGCGGACGATCCGGATCGCGCGCAACGCATCCTGGATCGGCGCGTCGGCGCGGTTGGTCCAGCCTTCGCCCGGCAAGCGGTAGCTCAGCACGAACACGGTATAGCCTTGGGCCGTGTAGAAACGGGCGACGTTGCTGCCCTCATTCTCCATCGAGAGATAGGCATAGCCGCCGCCGGGCATCACGATCAGCGCCGCGCCGCTGGGCGAGACGGGGCGATAGACGAACATCGTCGGTGCCGCGACGCCGCGCAGATGATAGTCGTTGCGGCCCGGCGCGCCCGCCTTCTGAAGCGTCGGCTGCGGCAGCGCGGCCGGCGATCCCGGCGCCGCGCCGGGCCAGAGCGCAACCGCTTCGGCAGCGGGTGCCGCGGGCTGCGCGGGTTTGCCGGACGACGCCGGGCGCGGCGCGGCGGCGGTTGCCGCCAGCGTGCCGAGCAGGGCGCGGCGGTCGATCGTCATGCAGTCTCCCGGTGTCAGGACTAGATCACGCTCCGCAATGCGGTTTGTTCCGGCGCGCGACATGCGTGTGGGTGGAAAGCTGGCGCCCGGCTCCCTATAGGAGCGCGACGACTCCGCGATCCCGCCGCTCGGCGGCCGCCCCTTCAGCGAAAGACGTCATCCATGGAAATCCGCCTCGGCCTCACCTTCGACGACGTGCTCCTCCAGCCCGCCGCCTCGGAAGTCTTGCCGAGCATGGCCGACACCAGCACCTTCGTCACCAAGGAGATCGCGCTCAGCATCCCGGTGCTGTCGGCGGCGATGGATACGGTGACCGAGGCCGACATGGCGATCGTGATGGCGCAGCTGGGCGGCCTCGGCGTGCTCCACCGCAACCTGACCGTCGAGGAGCAGGCAGCGGCGGTGCGTGCGGTCAAGCGCTACGAGAGCGGCATGGTGGTCAACCCGATCACGATCGCCCCCGATGCGACGCTCGCGCAGGCGCAGGCGCTGATGACGCGGCACAATATCTCGGGCATCCCGGTCACCGAGAAATCGGGCAAGCTGGTCGGCATCCTCACCAACCGCGACGTGCGCTTCGCCGAGAACCCCAACCAGCCCGTCGCCGAGCTGATGACGTCGCAGAATCTCGCCACCGTGCCGCTCGGTACCGGGCAGGAGGAGGCCAAGCGCACGCTGCACCAGCGCCGGATCGAGAAATTGCTGGTCGTCGACAACGACTATCGCTGCGTCGGGCTGATCACCGTCAAGGACATGGAGAAGGCGGTCAATTATCCGTCAGCGACCAAGGACGCGACCGGCCGGCTGCGCGTCGCCGCCGCGACGACGGTGGGTGACAAGGGCTTTGAGCGCACCGAGGCGCTGATCGATGCGGAATGCGACCTGATCGTGATCGACACCGCGCACGGCCATAATGCCGACGTCGCCAAGGCGGTCGAGCGGGTCAAGCGGCTCTCCAACCGCGTCCAGATCGTCGCTGGCAACATCGCCACCGCCGAGGCCGCCAAGGCGCTGATCGACGCGGGAGCGGATGGGCTCAAGGTCGGCATCGGGCCGGGCTCGATCTGCACGACGCGGATCGTCGCCGGCATCGGCGTGCCGCAGCTCACCGCGATCATGGACGCCGCCGAGGAGGCCAGGAAGTCGGGCATCCCGGTGATCGGCGACGGCGGGCTGCGCACCTCGGGCGATCTCGCCAAGGCGCTGGCGGCGGGCGCCTCGACGGTGATGGTCGGGTCGCTGCTCGCGGGCACCGAGGAGGCGCCGGGCGAGACCTTCATCTATCAGGGCCGCGCCTATAAGAGCTATCGCGGCATGGGATCGGTCGGCGCGATGGCGCGCGGTTCGGCGGATCGCTATTTCCAGCAGGACATCAAGGACCAGCTCAAGCTCGTCCCCGAGGGGATCGAGGGCCAGGTGCCGTTCAAGGGCCCGGCGCGCGACGTCATCCACCAGCTCGTCGGCGGGGTGAAGGCGGCGATGGGCTATACCGGATCGCACACCATCACCGAGCTGCAGGAGCGTGCGCAGTTCGTGCGGATCACCAATGCGGGCTTGCGCGAGAGCCATGTCCACGACGTCTCGATCACGCGTGAGGCGCCCAATTATCCGACGCGGTGATGGGCGCGGCGGCTGGGAGGGGCACCGCCCCCACCCACCGTTCGCCCTGAGCGCAGTCGAAGTGCATATTGCCGAGCGCGGCGTTCGCAGCCCGTCCTTCGACTGCGCTCAGGACGAACGGGGTTGGGCGGGGCGCCACCCCCAATCGTTCACGCAGGTCGAACGGGTTTCTTCTGGCAAGGTTTGACGCGATGACTCCACAAGCCCGCGCACAGGCCGCGATCGACATCCTCGACGAGGTCGTCCGCGCCGCGCGCGACGCGGGCGCTGCCGCCGACACGATCGTCCAGCGCTACTTCAAGACGCGTCGCTACGCCGGATCGAAGGACCGTCGCGCGGTGCGCGAGCTGGTCTATGCGGCGATCCGCCGCGCCGGCGAACGGCCGGACAGCGGGCGCGCGGCTTTGGTCGGGCTGGCGTCCGATCGGCCCGAGCTCGCCGCCGCCTTCGACGGAGTCAATCACGGCCCGGCGCCGATCGCCGCCGACGAGCAGAGCGCCCCCGCCGCCGAGATGCCCGGCTGGCTTGCCGACCGGCTAACCGGGTTCGGGCTTGCCGACCGCGCCCCGCTCGATCTGCGCGTCAACCGGCTCAAGGCGGTGCGCGCCGACATCCATATCGAGGGCGCGCATCCGACGCCGCATGCCCCAGACGGGCTGCGCCTGCCGGAGGGCACGCAGGTCGAGCCGCTGCCGGAGTGGGAAGCGGGCGCGATCGAGGTGCAGGACGAGGGCAGCCAGCTCGTCACGCTGGCTTGTGGTGCCAAGGCCGGGATGACGGTGATCGACCTTTGCGCGGGCGCGGGCGGCAAGACGCTGGGGCTTGCTGCGGCGATGGAGGATCGCGGGCGGATCATCGCCAGCGATACCGATCGCGCGCGTCTCACGCGCCTCACGCCGCGCGCGACGCGCGCCGGCGTCACCATCGTCGAGCCGCGGCTGCTCGACGGCAGTCGCGAGGCCGAGGCGTTCGCCGATTGCCTCGCGGCAGCCGATCTCGTCGTCGTCGACGCGCCCTGCTCGGGCACCGGCACCTGGCGGCGCAACCCCGAGGCGCGTTGGCGGCTGACGCGTGCGCGGATCGAGCGCCTGGTGGCGCTGCAGGCGCGGCTGCTCGATGTCGCAGCGGCGCTGGTCAGGCCGGGCGGCACGCTGGTCCACATCGTCTGCTCGCTGCTCGACGAGGAGGGGGCGGGGCAGGTCGCCGGCTTCCTCGCGCGTCATCCCGACTGGGCCGCCGAGCCGATCGTCCTGCCCGCTGGGCGCGCGCACGGCCCGGGGCTGCGGCTCACCCCGATCGACGACGGCACCGACGGGTTTTTCGTCGCGAGGCTCAAGGCGCCGTGCTAGACCGGGCGGCAACACGATATTCGGAGAAGCTGATGCGTTTCCTGCCCGCCGCTGCCGCCTGCTCGATGGGTCTTCTCGCGGTCTCGAGCGGCAGCTTCGGCCAGAAGCCCGACGACCAGATCAACCCGACCTCGCTCAGTTTTGAAAAGCGCGGCGAGGCGGCGCTTGCGGCGGGCAACTACGCGGCCGCGAACGATGCGCTCGAAACGGCGCTCGCCGCCGATCCGCGCAATCGCGCAGCCTTCGTCATGCTCGGACGGGTCGCGCAGGCGCAGGCGCTGCCCGGCAAGGCGATCGCCTATTACAAGGATGCCTTGCTGCTGGAGCCCAATGATGTGGGCGCGCTCAGCGGCGAGGGCGAGGCGCTGGTCCAGCGCGGTGCGGTCGATCGGGCCAAGGAGAATCTCGCGCGGATCAAGACGCTCTGCAAGGGCGACTGCCCGGCGTCGACGACGCTTGCCGCCGCGATCGCCAAGGGGCCGCCGCCGCTCGTCCAGACCGCGCAGGTGACCGACAAGGTGCCGCCGAAGGGACAGGAGAAGTCCGCGGTGCCCAATACGGGCAAGAACTGATCGCCTCGGTTCCCCGGCGCAAGCCGGGGCCCAGGCTCCACGCATTTGATCAAACGATGCGCGCGCCCCATGCCCGGGGCCGGGGCCGGCTTTCGCCAGCGAGCGGTCAGGACAGCGTTTTCGCCACCGCGACGAACTCGTCGACCGATAGCGTCTCGGGGCGCCGGTCGCTTGCAATCCGCAGCGTCGCCAGCGCGTCGAGCGCGCCCGGCATCGCCTTGAGGCTCTGACGCAGCATCTTGCGGCGCTGTCCGAACGCGGCGGCGGTGAGCGCGGACAGTGTCGCGGGATCGACGCCCGCGGGCATCGCGCCCGGCACGATATGCACCACCGCCGACATCACCTTGGGCGGCGGCACGAACGCCGAGCGGTGGACGTTTAGCGCGATCGTGGCGCGGCTGCGCCACTGCGCGAGCACCGACAACCGGCCGAAATGATCGCTGCCGGGCCGCGCGACGATCCGCTCGGCGACCTCCTTCTGAAACATCAGGCTGAGCGAGGACCACCAGGGCGGCCACGCCTCGGGCTCTAGCCAGCGGACGAGCAGCGCGGTGCCGACATTATAGGGCAGGTTGGCGACGATGTGCGCGCCGCGGCCCGCTTCGGCGGCGGCATCGACCGCCATCGCGTCGCCCTCGATCACGCGCAGCCGGCCGTCGGCCGCCTCGGCAAGCTCGGCCAGCGCGGGCAGGCAGCGGCGGTCGCGCTCGACCGCGACGACGTCGGCCCCCGCCCTGAGCAGCGCGCGCGTCAGCCCGCCGGGGCCGGGGCCGACCTCATAGACGCGCTGGCCCTGGAGATCGCCCGCGACGCGCGCGATGCGATCGAGCAGCTGCGGATCGAGCAGGAAATTCTGGCCGAGCGCCTTGGAGGCCGCCAGCCCGTGCCGCGCGATCACCTCGCGCAGCGGGGGCAGGTCGGCCATCGACGTCACGCGGAGCGCGCGCGGCGCTCGGCGCACTCTCCGGCCATGCGGATCGCCGCGATCGTCGCGCCGGGCTCGGCCCGGTTCTCGCCGGCGATCTCGAAGGCGGTACCGTGATCGGGCGCGACGCGGATGATCGGGAGCCCCAGCGTCATGTTGACGCCCTCGTCGAAGTGCAGCGTCTTGAGCGGAATCAGCGCCTGGTCGTGATAGGTGCACAGCGCCGCGTCGTAGCGCGCGCGCGCGCGCGGGTGAAACATCGTGTCGGCGGCGAGCGGCCCGACGATGTCGATGCCGTCCTCGCGGAGCTGCTCGAGCGCGGGGAGCAGGATGTCGATCTCCTCGCGGCCGAGCGCCCCGCCTTCGCCGGCATGAGGGTTGAAGCCGGCAAGCGCGAGACGCGGCATCTCGATCCCGAAATCGCGCTGCAGCCCCTTCGCCGCGACGCGTGCCCGCGCTACGACGAGCTCGACGCTGAGCAGCGCGGATACCTCGGCTAGCGGCACGTGCGTGGTGATGCAGACGGTGCGCAGCGTCGGGCCCGCGAGCATCATCGCGACATTGCCGGGGGCGACGCCGCAGCGTTCGGCGACGAACTCGGTCTGTCCCGAATGGGTGAAGCCCGCGGCATAGAGCGCCGCCTTGGCGACGGGGCCGGTGACGATCGCCGAGACCGCATTCTCGCGCGCGAGGCCGACCGCGATCTCGAGGCTGGCGATCGCGCAGCGCGCGCCCGGCATGTTGGGCGCGCCGGGTGCGATCTCGCCGGCGTCCTCGACCTCCATGATCGGCAGCGCTTCGTCGAAGCACGCGCGCGCCTCGTCGGGCGCGCCGATCTTGCGCAGCGGGCCGTCCCACACCGCGGCGATCGAGCGCCTGTCGCCGATCGCGAAGAAGGGCGAGAGGCGCTGCTCGCGCCGCTGCTGCCACGCCTTGGCCAACACCTCCGGGCCAATTCCGGCCGGATCGCCGATCGAAACGGCGATCGGCTGGAGCGCGGTGCTCATCGGTATTCGATCACCGCGTCACGGCGCAGATCGCGCAGATAGCGCCGTGCGCGCTGGTCGACGCGCGCCTGCTCCATCTGGTTGTAGATCGCATCGAACGACGGCGCATCGGACGTCTGCGGATCGTCGCGGCCGCACAGCACGAGCACGCGCACGCCATCCTCGACCGAACCGAACGGACTGGTCGACTGGCCGAGCGAGAGCGCGGTCATCTGGTTCTGCAACTGCGGCGGCAGGTCGCGGATCTTGATATTGTCGTTCTCGACGACTTCCGCGTCGAACTTGGCGGCGACGTCCTTGACCGCGCCGCAGCCCGCCATCTTCTGCGTGGCCTCGGCGAAGGCGGCAACGCGCGGCGAGGCGGTCGCCTGCGTCGTGCCCTTGGGGAAGGTCATCGTCACCTGCTTGAGGCTGAGCAACGCGTCGCGCGGATCGGCGGTGAGCACCTGACGGACGTCCTGCACCGCGATGATCGAATAACCGCCGGGCACCGCGACCGGCGGCGCCACCGTGCCGGGCTGCATCTGCGGCAGCATCTGCGCGATCGCGTCGGGAAGCTGGGCGGCGTGGACCCAGCCGAGATCGCCGCCGACGGCGCCGGTCGAGGCTTCCGAATATTGCCGCGCATAGGCGACGAAGCTGCCGCCCTTGCGGATCTGGTCCATGATCTTGTCGGCATTGGCATGGACCGCGGCATCGGTCGCCGGCGTCGCCGAGAGGAAGATCTCGCCGACATGATATTCCTTGGTGCCCTTCGACGCGTTGAGCCGCGCGATCACCTGCTTGACCTCGTCGTCGCCGACATTGACGAACGGCTGGACCTTGCGGTCGAGCAGCCGCTGCCAGGCGAGCTCCCCTTCGATCTGGCGCCGCATCGTCGCTGCCGATGCGCCCTTGGACTTGAGGAAGGTGGCGAACTGGTCGGGCGTGTATTTGAACTGGCCGCCGACGCGCGCGAAGGTCGTATCGATATCGGCGCTCGGGACGGTGACGTCGTTCGACTTGGCTTCCTGGATCTCGAGCGTCTCGTCGATCAGGTTGCGCAGCACCTGCAGGCGGAGGCGATCGCGCTCCTCGGCGCTGACCTGCTGCGCATTGGCGGCGAGCACGAGGTTGAGCCGCTGGTCGACATCGGTATCGGTGATGATGAAGCCGTTGACGATCGCGGTCGCCTTGCGGATCGTCGGATCGAACTTGCCGAACACCGTGACGTCGTTGGGCAGATTGAGCGGGGTGTCGATCGCGCCGGCATCTGCGCCGCCCGTATCCGGCCCCTGGCTATCGCTCTGCGCGATTGCGTGGCCGGCGAGGCCGATCGCCAGCGCGGTTGCCAGACATAGCGCTGCTCGGCGCGGCTTCATGATCGTCGATGATATGGAAATCACGCTTTCCTCAGTGTTCCGCCCGCGTCGTGCCCCGTTGCCGCCATCGCTGCGGCATTCGGCTGGCCTCTCGCATGTCCTCGATGAATGCAGGCTTTAGCGGCCGAGGTTCTTGAACGCCAGCCGGAACTGGATGGTGCTGCCGCGCTGCGCGTCGCCGATCGAGGTATAGTCGCGGCGCCAGTTGACGCTAAACTCGAAGCAGTCGTCCGAATAGTCGATCCCGATGCGCGACTGGACCGGGCCGACATCCTGGTTGAACTCGGAATCGAGCGTCGGATCATTCTTGTTGCCGGTGAGATCGAGCGTCGTCGATCCGAACAGCGACCAGCGCTTGCCGATCGCGAGGCGGGCGCCGAGCCGCACCTCCTGATGGTCGCGCAGATCCTCGATCGTCGGGCTGATGTGGCGGTTGAGATCGAGATAGCCGACTTCGAGATAGGTCTGCTGGCTACCCAGCGTCGCATCGAGCTCGTTGCTGCGCACCGCGAAATTGGTGTGATCGACACGGATGCGCTCGGTTACGCTGACGAAGCTGCCATAGCGCACCGTCGCGCGCGCGACGATGTCGGAGAGCTTGTCGGACAGGCCCGTGCCGTCGGGCAGTATCGACGAGCGGTTGCTCAGCCGATAGCTTTCGCCGATCTGCGACTGCAGCGAGAAGTGCGGCACGTCGAGCGTATATTCGGCGCCGAAGGTGACCCGCGTGCCGTCCTCCCACCGATCATAGCCGGGGAAACGGTTGATCGCGAAGAGATTGGTGTCGTCGAGATCGATCGCGCGCGAATCCTCGTTGGGGATGACGAGATTCTTGGTGTGCGGCGAGGCGACCACCTGGACGCGCGGCGTGAGCGTCTGCGTGCCGCCGAGAAACTCGCCGACGAACGGCCAGCGGACGTCGACCGCGGCGGCCGCGATCGCGCGCGTCTGCCAGCCGGGCTGGCCCTGATAGATCACCGTGCTGGTGCTGGCATTGTCCGAGCTGTGATACAGGTCGCCGCGGCCGAGCGCGGTGAAGGTCACCTGCTGGCCGAGCGGGGTGAGCAGCCATTTCTCCCACTGCGCGCTGGCGAAGGCACGCTGCATGTCCTCGCCCTGCGTGCGTGTGATGCCGAGCGTGTTGCCCTCGACGGTAAAGGTGCCGCCAAGCAGGGATTCGGGGATCCGCCGGCGATAGTCGATCGCAGGGATCGCGATCGGCTCGGCGGACTGCTTGGCACCCGGCACCAGCGTCTCGAATTCCCAGCCGGCGATCGAGAGATAGCTGTCGTCGTCGATCCGCTCGGCTTCCACGGTCGATCGCAGACGGTCGTCATATTGGAGGTCGTAGCGCTGCAGGAAGGTCTTGTCGGTCACCGCGCGCAGCGATGCGCTGAGCGTCCAGTCGGCGCCCAGCTGGAACGTGCCGTTGGCCTCGAGATAGCCGCGCACGTTGCGCGATCCCGCCGTCGTGTCGTTGGCCGCCTGCGTGCTGTCGGTCAGATAGCCCTGGACGCGCCACGCGCCCCGCGGGCCGAGCGAGCGATATTCCGCCTCGAGCATCGGCGCGACCGCGGTGTAGAGATAGGGCGTGACCGTAAGATCGCGATTGGGGGCGAACCGGATATAATAAGGCGTCGCGACGAGCAGGCCGTTGCGCTTGTTGTAGCTGACGTTGGGAACGAGCAGGCCCGACGAGCCGCCCTGGTCCGATCCGTCGGGATGCGAGAAGATCGGCAGCCACAGGATCGGGATGCCGAGGAAGGTCAGCCGCGCGTCGCGATAGGACAACCGGTGCTTGCCCGGATCATAGACGACGCGTGCCGCGGTGATCTTCCAGATCGGGTTCTTCGGGCAGCCCTTGCTCGTGGTGACGTCGCACGGCGTGTAGGACGCCTTGGTCAGCGTATAGACGCCGTCCTTGCGCACCCCCTTGGTGGCTGCCATCCGCCCGCCATTTTCGAGCACGAGCAG
Source organism: uncultured Sphingomonadaceae bacterium (assembly GCA_903871605.1). Taxonomy (GTDB): domain Bacteria; phylum Pseudomonadota; class Alphaproteobacteria; order Sphingomonadales; family Sphingomonadaceae; genus Solisphingomonas. Next base: position 87,088 of record CAIQHF010000019.1, on the reverse strand, counting down.
CATGTCCTCGACGACGCCGTCCTTCATCGAGTTGGTCAGCACGACGTCGTCGCCATAGGAGACGTCGCCCTGCGGATTGGCGATCGCGACATTGCCGATCGCGTGGACCTCGTCGGTATCGCGGTTCCACACCACCTTGTCGGCGCGCAGGCGGTTGCCTTGGCGGACCATGCGGACGTCGCCGGTCGCGACCACCTGATGCGCCTTATAGTCGTAGTCGAGCGCATTGGCGGTGAAGGCGGCCTCGTTGTCGCCGAGCGGCTTGTCGATCCCCGATACGGTGAGATTGGGGGTCGGCGGCGCGACGAGCGCGGGGCGGCCGTCGTCGCCCGCGCCGAATCCGGAGTCGGCGGCCGCCATGCCGGCTTGTGCGGGCTGCGCCGGCTGGGGCGGCGCGCCGGCGTTGGGCGTCGACTGCGCCGCCGCCGGCGAAGCGAACAGCGCGAGCACGATCGGCAGCGCGGTGGCCAGTCCATGGCGATGCGTCGTCAGTCTGAGGCTGCTGAAATCCACTCGTCCCCCGGTGCCCGTTCGGCAGCGCTTTGGCGGGGCTATCGCATTGCCGCGCCGGCTCCGCAATCTCCCCCGGCGCGAGAAGCGACGAGTGAAGGGCTGGCGCGCACGCGCCGGGCTTGCCATATGCGCGGCACGGCGCCTTCCGGCGCTCGCGATGGAGGCTTCAGAATCCGATGAACGTGCGTTTCGCCGACCGCCGGCCCACCGGCGCCTATGCGCTCGCTTTGCCGCTTGCCTCGGGCGTCGCCGATGCGGGCCGCCTGGCCGCGCTCCCGGCCGACGCCGTCGAGTTGGTCCGCCGCGCCGCCGCGGCCACGCGCTTCGAGGGCGAGGCCGGATCGGTGGTCGAGCTGTTCGCGATCGACGGCGGCGAGTCTCGCCGCATCCTGCTCGCCGGGCTTGGCGCGGGGACGACCGACTCCGCCTATGAGGGGGCGGGCGGGGCGCTCGCCGCCAAGCTGCAGGTCTCGGGCGAGACGGTGCTGGTCGTCGACCTGACCGGCCATCGCACGACGGCAGAGCGCGCGGCGCGGATCGCATTCGGTGCGGTGCTGCGCAACTGGCGCTACGATCGCTACCGGACCACGCTCAAGCCGAGCCAGAGGCCCAGCCTCACCGATATCGTGATCGTCGGTGCCGAAGCCGGCGCCGAGGCGGCCTGGGCGCCGCTGAAGGCGATCGCCGAGGGCATCTTGCTGACCCGCGAGCTCGTCACCGAGCCCGCCAACATCATCTATCCGGCAAGCTTCGTCGAGCGCGTGCGCGGCCCGTTGACCGCGGCCGGCGTCGAGATCGAGGTGCTCGGCGAGGCGGAGATGGCCAAGCTCGGCATGGGCGCATTGCTCGGCGTGGCGCAGGGCTCGCGACGCGAGGCGCAGCTACTGGTGCTGCGCTGGAAGGGGGCGGACGTCGATCCGATCGCGTTCGTCGGCAAGGGCGTCACCTTCGATACCGGCGGCATCTCGATCAAGCCCGCCGCGGGCATGGAAGACATGAAGTGGGACATGGGCGGCGCCGGCGCGGTCGCGGGCGCGATGCTCGCGCTCGCTGGTCGCAAGGCGAAGGCGAACATCATCGGTGTCTGCGGCCTCGTCGAGAACATGCCCGACGGCAATGCGCAGCGCCCCGGCGACGTCGTCACCTCGATGTCGGGCAAGACGATCGAGGTCATCAACACCGACGCTGAGGGGCGTCTCGTGCTGTGCGATGCGATCACCTGGGTTCAGCGCACGCACGGCGTCAAGACGATCGTCGATCTCGCGACGCTGACGGGTGCGATGATCGTGGCGCTCGGCCACGAATATGGCGGTCTGTTCTCGAACGACGACGCGCTCGCCGGTCAGCTCACGGCGGCGGGCCTCGGCGTCGGCGACAAGCTGTGGCGGTTCCCGCTGTCCGACGCCTATGACAAGCTGATCGACTCGCCGATCGCCGACATGAAGAATGTCGGGCCCCGCCAGGCGGGATCGATCACCGCCGCGCAGTTCATCAAGCGCTATGTCGAAGACGGCGTGCTGTGGGCGCATCTCGATATCGCGGGCATGGCCTGGTCGGCCAAGGCCGGCGCGACGTGGGACAAGGGCGCGACCGGCTACGGCGTGCGGCTGCTCGACCGGTTCGTCGCGGACACGATCGAAGGCTGATAAGGGCGATCGCGGGCGATGCAGGTCGATTTCTACCAGCTCGGCCGCGATCCGCTCGCCAGCGTGCTCGTGCGGATCGCGACGCGCGTCCTCGCCGGGGGCGGGCGGCTGCTGGTGGTGACCGGCGACGAGGCGCAGGCGGCAGCGCTCGACGAGGCATTATGGACGGTGTCGGCCGACGACTTCCTGCCGCACGGCCGCGAAGGCGCGGACCAGCCGGTGCTGATCGCAGCCTCGATCGACCCCGTCAATGCCGCTCGCCATGTCGCGCTCGTGGATGGCGAATGGCGCGACGCGGCCACTGGGTTCGAGCGCGCGTTCCACTTCTTCGACGACCGCTCGATCGAGCCTGCGCGCGCCGCGTGGCGCGCGCTCCGGGGCCGCGACGGCGTCGAGCCGCGCTACTGGCGCCAGGACGAGGCCGGAGGCTGGGCGCAGATCGCCTGATGCTGCACGCCAGCCGCCATACGCGTGCGGCTCAGAGACGGCCGAGCAACACCAGTATGATCAGGATGATCACGATCAACCCGAGGCCGCCCGATGGGCCATAGCCCCAGCTGCGGCTGTGTCCCCAGGTCGGCAGGGCACCGACCAGGGCGAGGATCAGGATGATGATGAGGATGGTGCCGAGCACGTGCCACTCCCAAGCCGTTGATTGCCGGTACGAAACAATCGGTATGGGCCTGGGTTCCGGCGCGGCGATTACGGCGGGCGGCGACGCGCCGGACACCGTTCAGTCGCCCCGGCAACCGGAGCGGCCCGAGCACGCGGCCGGCGCGCGTCAGGCGGCGTGCGCCGCCCGGATCAACGCGTGGTGCGCGTGTCGGCGTTGCCGGGCAGGCTGGTGGCGGCCGTCGCCGGCTGGCGCTTGACCAGCTTGAGCTCGCTCTTGTTGCAGCCCACGGCACCGAAAATCTTGTCAGCCATATCGTCATCCTCTCGATCGATCGACGCGGTCCGGAACTCTGCGTTTCCGTTTTCGCGTGTCGGAAGTGAGCGTGCCGCGGTTCCGCGTGGAAAGCAAGGCCTCTAAGCGGGCGGCTCCTGCGCGCGGGCGGCGCTCGGTCGAACGTCGTGGAGTTTAGAGAGATCGAGGTGGATGATGCCATCCTCGTCGAGGATGACGTCCTCGAAGTCATGCGCCAGGCGGATATCCTCGCGACGATAGCTGTGGCCGCCGAGCGTCTGGCTGGCGAGCAGCGTGTCGATCCCGCCCACCGTTACGGTGAGCTGGAAACGATCGGTCCCCTTGAGCGCTGCAAGCATCGGCGAGCCGGGCTCGATGACGTGGACCAACGTCCAGGCGAGCGCGAGCGCGGGGTTCTGCGCGCGGACCAGCGGCAGGTCGTTGAGCCGCCTGAAGACGCGGCCGTCGGCAAGCTCGATCCGCTCGAGCCACGACATCTGCGCGCTGACGTCGGCGAGCGGACGCGCGCGGATCGAGGCGAGACGAACCATCAGCATCAGCTGGTCGCCGACCTCGCTGATCACCGCGACGCGGCTGAACAGGACGCTGTCGCGGGGGCGTGCGAAGCGCGCGAAGATCAGCCCCGTCATCGTCGCGGAGAAGAACAGGCCGAGCAGGATTTCGGTGGCGGCGATCGAATGGCCCAGCCGCGTCGCCGGCGCCATATTACCATAGCCGACCGTCCCCAGCGTCTCGACCGAGAAGAAGAATCCGTCGGCGATCGATCCCGGCGTCATATTGGCGATCGCACCGGGGAGGGCCGCATAGAGCAGCCCGAAGAGCAGATTGACGAGCACGAAAGCGGCCGACACCAGCGCGAAGAACGCCGGCCAGCGTATCTCCATCAGCGCGTAGTAGAGATCGACGAAGGCGCCGGGGCCGCCGATCTTGACCGCCTCGAAGCTGCCGAGATCGATATGGCGCCGGCGCGGGCGCCGCGGCGCGCGCGTCATGCCATCGACTGGAGCAGATCGTCGACCGAGCCGCTCGCGAAGGTCGCGAAATTGTCGGCGACGCCGTAGGGCAGCAACAGCGTCCGGTCGTGTACCATTGCGCCACAGCTATAGACGACGTTGGGGACATAGCCGTCGCGCTCCTGCGGGCTCGGCCGCAGGATCGGCTCGACCGTGCGCGCAAGAAGCTTGGAGGGATCGGCCTTGTCGAGCAGGCACGCGCCCATGCAATAGTTGCGAACCATGCCGACGCCGTGGGTGAGCACGAGCCAGCCCTCGTCGATTTCGATCGGGGCGCCGCAATTGCCCATCTGGACGAACTCCCAGGGGTAGCGCGGCGAGACCAGCTTGGCGCCGCCATCCCAGCTGTAGAGGTCGTCCGACGAGAGCAGCCAGATGCTTTCATTATCCTGCCGGCCCAGCATGAAATAGCGTCCGTCGATCCGGCGCGGGAACAGCGCCATGCCCTTGGCGGAGGCGGCCGATCCTTTGAGCGGCGTCATCGCGAAATTGCGGAAACCCGTCGCGCGCAGCAACTCCGATCGCGCGTCGCGTCCGTCGAAGGCGGTATAGGTGCCGAGGATATGGACCGATCCGTCGTCCTCGACGAAGCGGACGAGGCGGAGATCCTCGATGCCCTGGCGCTGGCTCGGCGTCACCGGGAACAGCACGCTTTCCGAGACGTCGCGGCTGCCTTCGCAGACGATGTGCGTGACGCCGGTTTCTTCCCCCTTCGCGCAGGTCTCGATCAGTGGCGACACCGCCTGCGAACTGGGATTGTCGATCGCAAAGCCGTTGGCGGCGCTCCACGTCCCGGTGCGGAAGGTGACCGACGAGACATGCCCCTCGCCGATTCCCCGTAGCGACAGGAAGAAGCGGATCTCGCCGGGGGCGGTGCCGGTCTGATCGGCGCGCGCGACCATGCTGGGATTGAACAGCGCCGCCGCCTCGAACGAATATTCCTCGCTGAAATAGGCCGCGACGACCAGCCTGGCCTCGTCCGACAGCGATTCCGCCTGCGGCACCTGCGCGCGAACCTGCTCGAACCGGCGCTTCAGCAGGCCCTCGACGTCGCGATGGCGTTCGTCGAGCGATGCGATGATCGCGCGATGCTCATCGGCAAGGCTCGCGGCGTCGAGCGACAGCACGCGGTCGACGATCTGCTCCATCCGCGGATGCGCGTCGTTCCGGAAGGCGTCGGGATAGGCGAGATCGAAAGGCCGGATCACCGTGCGCGCCGGATCGGGGCGAAGATGCAGACCCGACGAGGTCAGTAGGGCGGGCTTGCTCATCGTCTCTCCAATGGTCGGAAGGATGGTCGATAGGCGCGCGGGGCGCGGTGGCTTGTCAAGCCGACAACGCGCGCGGCGCGCAGCGGATGCGTCATGCGCGTCCGGCAAAGATCAGCCGCCCGGGACCGAGCCGCGCGAGCAGCAGCGCGATGTCCTGCTCGCCGACGGCGAAGCAGCCGTCGCTGCGGCCGAGCTTGCCCTGCGTCGCGATCAGCGCGGGATCGGCATACCATGCCGCATGGATCACGATTGCCCGGGCTTCCGCCGCATCGTTGGTCGAATCGAGCCCGGTCAGGCGACGCGACAGGCCGTGGACGCCGACATAGGTGTCGCCGGTGAGATAGGCGCCTTCGGATGTCGCCATCGAGCCTGCGGCGTTCGAGAAGCTTTGCAGCAGACCGGTATGATCGGGGTCCGAACCCTTGCCGTGCGTGACGCGCAGGCTGGTCGTCCTGCCCGCGAGGATATCGACCAGGTGGAAACGTGGCACCGACGAGGGCAGGCCGAAGTCGACGATCGCCACGACGTCGCGCGACCAGACGAGCGGATTGTGCCGTGCGAGCGAGTCGAGTGCGCGGTCGACCAGCCAGGGGTTCACCATCGGCGCGGCGGCGGCGAGTCCCCGTTGCGCGGATCGCGCTTGCGACGATGCGACGCTCAACAATGCCGGCGCCGCCGCGCTGATCAGCGTTCTGCGGCTAAGGCGGAGCGGTCGGCGCATCTGCCGGGCATAGCATGATCTCGAGAAAGTCGCCCGCCGCGGCGCATCCTCGTGGCAAGCGGCGCGTTCGATCGGTGAAGGGGACGGACATGACCGAACAGAAATCCGATTCGCCAGACCTCAGCCCGTTTGCCGGCCCCGCGGGGGGCTGGGGCTCGGTGCGCTCGCTTGCCGAGATACTGCCGCGCGAGAAGATCCCGGCGGAGGGCTATCGCGAGCTCGTCCGCCAGAACAAGCCCGACGGTTTCCAGTGCGTCAGCTGCGCCTGGCCCAAGCCCGCCAAGCCCCATCCTGCCGAATTCTGCGAGGAGGGCGCGAAGGCGACTGCGTGGGAGCTCACCAGCTACCGCACCACGCCCGAATTCTTCGCCGAGCATACGCTCACCGAATTGCGCGGCTGGACGGATTACGAGCTCGAGCAACATGGCCGGCTGACACAGCCGCTGCGCTACGATCCCGCGACCGACAAATATGTCGCCTGCGGGTGGGAGGATGCATTCGACGAGATCGCCCGCGAGCTGCAGCCGCTCGATCCCCGATCGGTGGTGTTCTATTCCTCGGGCCGCACCAGCCTCGAGGCGTCGTACATGTATGCGCTGATGGCGCGGATGTACGGCAACCAGAACCTCCCCGACAGCTCGAACATGTGCCACGAATCGACCTCGGTCGGGCTGAAGGCGGCGATCGGCGTGCCCGTCGGCACGACCCGGCTCGAGGATTTCGAGCATACCGACATGATCCTCTTCTTCGGGCAGAATGTCGGATCGAACGCGCCGCGGATGCTGCACGATCTGCGCGCGTGCCGAAAGCGCGGGGTCGAGATCGTCACCTTCAATCCGCTGCGCGAGCGCGGGCTCGAGCGCTTCACCGATCCGCAGAACCCGCTCGAGATGGCGACGCTCGGCGAAACGCGTATCTCGACGCAATATCATCAGCTCCGCGCGGGCGGCGATCTCGGCGCGATGATGGGAATCGCCAAATGCCTCGTCGAGTGGGACGATGCTGCGTTGGCGAATGGGCGCGAAGGCGTGCTCGATCATGCCTTCATTGCCGAGCATACGACCGGCTTCGACGCATTCGTCGCGGCGGTCCGCGCCGCCGACTGGCTCGACATCACGCGCGAATCGGGGCTGGCGCGCGCCGAGATCGAGGAGTCCGCCCGGCTCTATGCCAAGGCGACGGCGGTGATGGCGATCTACGGCATGGGGATCACGCAGCACGTCAAGGGTGTCGAGAATGTCCGCATGATCGTCAACCTGCTGCTGATGCGCGGCAACATCGGCAAGCCCGGTGCCGGGCCGACGCCGGTCCGCGGCCATTCGAACGTCCAGGGTCAGCGCACCGTCGGGATCACCGAGAAGACCGAACTCGTCCCGGTCGAGCGGATCGAGGCGCAATATGGTTTCCACTGCCCGCGCGAAAAGGGGTTGGATACGGTCGAGAGCTGCCGCGGCGTGATCGACGGGAGCGTCCGCGCATTCGTCGCGCTGGGCGGCAATTTCCTGCGCGCGGTGCCCGAGACGGCGGCGATGGAAGAGGCATGGCCACGGCTGCGGCTGTCGGTGCAGATCGCCACCAAGCTCAACCGCAATCATCTCTTCGCCGGGGCGGTCACCTATTTGCTGCCCTGCCTGGGGCGGATCGAGCGCGACGTGCAGGCGTCCGGCCCGCAAGCGGTCTCGGTGGAGGATTCGACCGGCTGCATCCACGGTTCACGCGGCAAGGCCGAGCCCGCCAGCCCGCATCTGCGTTCGGAGCCTGCGATCGTAGCGGGCATCGCCGTGCGTCTGCTGCCGGCCAATCCCGCGGTCGACTGGACGGGCTGGGTCGCCGACTATGCGACGATCCGCGACGCGATCGAACGGACCTATCCCGAGCCGTTCAAGGATTTCAACCGGCGCATGTTCGAGCCCGGCGGCTTCTGGAAGGGCAACAAGGCGGCCGGACGCGTCTGGCTGACGCCGAGCGGCAAGGCCGAGTTTCTGGCGCCGACCGGATTATGCGCCACCGGGTTCGACGATGCCGAGGGTCGATACCGGTTGATGACGCTGCGGTCGAACGATCAGTTCAACACGACGATCTACGGCTATCACGACCGCTTCCGCGGCGTGCGGAATACCCGCGACGTGCTGTTCATGAACGCGAACGACATCGCCAAAGCGGGCCTGAGCGAAGGCCAGATCGTCGCGCTCGAAAGCGACGCGCAGGATGGCATGCGGCGCGCCCGCGAGGGGCTTATCGTGATGCCCTACAGCATCCCCGAAGGCTGTCTCGGCGCCTATTATCCCGAGTGCAACGTGCTGATGTCGCTCGATCATCATGCCGAACAGAGCCATGTGCCCGCAGCCAAGTCGGTTCCGGTGCGGATCAGAGCCTGATCCTGGACGATCAGACGGGCGCGGTCTTCCGGCGCAACCGCCGTGCATTGCCGGTCGCGCTGCGATGGATCGGTGCGACGGCAGACGCGCCGAGCGCGGCGCCGCGCTCGATCATCCGCAGCGCATGCGACGCGTTGCGCGACGCAAGCGACGTCCATTCGTCGAGGCTGGGCGCCCGCCCGCGCATCGCTATCGCAGCGGCATGCTGGGCTTCGGCGAGGCATTCGGCCTGCATCGCCCACCATTCGCTCGCGACGGCAGCGCCGGCGCTCGAAAAGGCGGCAAGCTTCTCGGGGATCATGCGACCGAGTTCGGCATAGTCCGCGGTCAGTGGCGACTGCATCATGGTGGTGCGCCGTGCGACCACCTCCTGCGCGGCGGTGAGCGTCTCGGAGACGCGGTGCCCGGTCGTGGCGACGCTCGCGGCAGCGCCGAGCATGCGGCGCCAGGTGGTGAAGGGGTCGAGCATGGGAGCGTCTCCGTGAGGCCCGAGGGCGGTGATGGGAGAACGGCCTTACCGCCCGAAAGTCGCTCCGCCCGTCGCGTTTGGCGCGGGCGGAGAAGGCGCGATCAGTCGAGCATCTCGGCGACGATCCGCTGCCAGTCGCTGCGCGACAGGGCGACGGTGGCCGGTGTGGCCGATGGGGTACGCGGCGAACGGGAAGACGACAGGGTAGAAGCGAGTTTAGTCAGCGATTGAGAGAACATCGATATCCTTGAGCGCGGCGACGCCGCGCGTGTGTGTGGTGGAGTGGCGCTAGCGCCGCTTGTTCCTGGCGAAGGGCGTGCCCGGCGCACCGGGGGTGCGCTCGCGATAGACGATCCGGCCCTTGTCGAGATCATAGGGTGTCATCTCGACGCGGACGGCATCGCCCACGACGGAGCGGATACGGCCACGCCGCATCCTCCCCGCCGTATAGGCGATGATCTTGTGATCATTATCGAGGCAGACCCGGAAGCGACCGTCGGGCAGGATCTCGTCGATCCGGCCCTCGAAGGTCATCGGTTCTTCCTTGGCCATGAACGATCAGGCCGACTGGAGATTGACGGCGGACATCTTGCCGCGACGGTCGGTCTCGAGCTCGTAGGACACGCGCTGGTCCTTGTTGAGCGTCGCCATGCCGGCGCGCTCGACCGCGGTGATGTGCACGAAGCTGTCGCCCGAGCCGTCTTCGGCCGCGATGAAGCCATAGCCCTTGTCGGAATTGAAGAATTTGACGGTGCCGATCGGCATGGAGAAGCCCTTTCGCGAGCAGAGTACCCGCAGGCACTCGCCTGCAGGGCCAAGAAGCGAGAAAGGGAAAACGATACCGCTGAGGGCGTCACAATCCGTCGCAGGCGACGATAGCCACGCTGTTATGGGCCTTATTGCGCGAAAATGCAACCGAGTTGCGCGGCGACACATGGCGGCGGGCGCGAAAAGCCCGCGACGATGCGACGAGATCGCCCGCGATCCGATCGTAAAAGCGACAGATATCGTCGATATCGATGCTGTCGATCCGCAGTCGTCCGCCGATCGGGAAGGTTTGCAGTGCCGGCGCTCCGGTCGGCGACCGCGCCCACCAGCCCGTCGTCATCGACGCGCCTGCTCGGTGGTCGGCACGGCGCACCCAGCCGCCGCAGTGGAAGAAGCAATCGCGCGCGCGGCCGAGCGCGCGCAGCCGCAGATGATCGGGGCTGGCCTGGCCGAGCTTGCCGAGCAGCCAGCGCAGCTTGTTGGCGGTGTTGCGGCGCGTGCGCAGCCTTGCGAGTGCTGCGTCGTCGATGCCGGTTGCGGCGGCGACCTCGTCGATCAGCACGCTAAGGAAGCGGTCGAGCTCGCGCAAAGCATTGCCCAGCACCTTGCTCGGCGCGGCCGATTGCGCCGCCCGCCGCTGCTCGGTCGAACCCATGAACCAGGCCGCGTCACGCAGCGTGGCGTGCGCGCGGTGAATGCCGATCGGGACATGGGCGATGGCGGGATACTCCGGCGGGCGGCATCATCCCTAGCAGAGAATTGCGCGGAGCGCCTAGCCAATCGCCGGCGCGAGGGGGCGTCGCAAGCCGCGCAGCACATTGCCTTCGGTCGACAGATAATTGTCGGCATAGTCGAAACGCGGCGTGTCCGAAAACAGCAGATAATAATATTTCATCTGCTCGGACCACCAATAGGCCGGGCAGTGATCCGCCTGCAGCATCGGTCGCGCCGTGACGTCGGCGATGTCGGCATAACCGTAGCGGGCGCGGTTCCAGCGCTTCATCGCGTGGAAATGATCGCGTCCGATCCTCCGCCATTCGGGTGCGCGATCGAGCAGCCAGAGGTTGAACGCCGCGTCGGCGAGTTCGGGGCGCAACGCATTGGTGACGCTGGTCGGCCTCGCCGCGGCATAGTCGAAGCTCTCGGGGAGAATGCCGAAGCGATGCTGCACGCCCGCCCAGGATCGCGTATAGGCGGCGCCGGCCTCGCGTGCGCCGCCCTGCGCGAGCAGCCCGCCATAGAAGGCCGCAAGCTCGTCCTGCTCGGTCGAGACGCGGGCGCCGGTCTCGAAATCGACATCGGCGATCCACAGCTCTCCGTAACGCTCGTCCTGCTGATGGCGCAGGATCGCGGCGGTGCAGACATCGTACATCCGCTTGCAATCGGCATCGCCGAGCAATTGCCATGCGTCCCAGAGATATTCGTAATAGCTGTCGGCGCCCGAACCCACGCTGGCGCGGCGACCGAGCCACCGGCCGGTCGTGGCGTCGATCGTGTCGGCGAGCAGGTCGAGCGTCGAGCGCCGGTCGAACAGCGCGACCGCCGCGCGTTTGGTGGTGTCGTGGTAGCGCGGATCGCCGGTCAGCCGGCTGAGCGTGCCCCATTCGGGCAGGAATGTGCCGACCTCGGCGGGGTTGGTCGCGGCATCGCGCACCGCGCCGGTCTTCAGATTGACGAAGCGATACGGCATGCCGGTCGGCGTCGCGAAGGCAGGCAGCAGCCTGTCCGCCATGTCGCGCGCCTTGGCCAGCAGCAGCGGATCGCCGCAGGCATGATGCGCCGAAAGCAGCCCGCCGACGATGCGGATCGATGTCTCGAACACCGAGACCTCGCCGTCGATCGCGAAATCGAGATGCGTCTTCGTCCAGGCGAGCGCGTCGGCGAATTCGGCGTCGAGCCCCATCACCCACAATGTGTCCATCGCCTCGATCAGCGTGAGGCCGAGATGATGGGCCTTGAGCGGAAAACATTCGGCGCCGCCGCTGATCGGCCTGATCTGGTCGAGCCCGAAGGCGCGGTCGCGATACTGGCCCCATGCCCAGCGCATCTCCGCGCGGACATCGTCGCCGAGCGCGTGCCAGTCGGTGTCGTCCGCGTCTCGCGCGAAGGCCGGCGCCGCGGCCAGCGCGAGCGTGGCGCCGAGCAACGTGCGACGGCCGAAACGGATCGATGTCATGCGAGAGCCTCCAGCGCCTGCTCGGCCGCGCGGACGCCGCTTTGGTAAGCGCCGTGGGCGGTCGAGAAGTCGGTGCTATGCGTCGCCTCTCCGGCGAAGAACAGCCGGTCTTCGATCGGCGCGGCGAGCGTCGCGCGACAGGCGGCGTGGCCGGGCAGCGCATGGCTGTAGGAGCCGCCGACATGGTCCGTGCGGCACCACGCCGATCCCGCGATCGGGCGGAGCCTGGCGCGGATGCCGTTGCCGAACAGCGCCGCCAGTTCGTCGATCGCGAAGGCGAAGGCGCCGGCCTGCCCCTCGCGTTCGAGCATCGCGGCGCCGCCGCCGCCGTAGAAGCCCTCGATCACCGGCCGGCCGAAGGGCATGAGATAATAGCTGCCCGTCGCGGCATCGCGCGGATTGCCGATCAGATGCGTCTCGGGCTCGAGCCCGTGACCGTCGCCGAGCGCGAGGAAAAGCTTGTCGGCGAGCCCCAGCGGCAGACGCGAGGCGGCGTGGAGATGGTCGTCGATCGCGCGCCGGAAGACGATCGCGCCGCCGGAAAGCATCGCGGTCGAGACGGTGACGATCGCGGCGCGAGCCTCGATCACCCCGGCACGTGTCTCGAGCCGGATCGCGCGTCCGCGATGGTCGATCGCGGTGACGGGGGTTGCGAGATGGAGCGGAACGGGGGGCAGACTGGCCGCGACCAGCGCACCATAGCCCTCGCGGACGCGCCAGTTGGTCTCGCTGGCGGCATCGTCATAAGCGAGATAGTCGGCGACCGAGAGGCGATCGAGCCCGGCGCCGTTGATGTAGCCGCTCAGCGCCTCGGCATAGGCGTTCCACGGTGCGCCGGGGTGGAGCGCATCCGCGGCGCGGTCGCTCGCCGGCGGATCGTGCCGGAGACGCTGCTGAAAGGCTTCCCAGGCGTCGGAGGCGGCCGCCTGATCGGGCTTGGAAAAGCCCAGGTCGCGATATTGTTCGCGCCAGGCGGATTCGGATCGGTCGACGGTGAAGCCCGCCGCCTCGGCGATCGCGGTCCAGGGGTTGCGCTCACCCGAATGGAGCCAGCCGCAGCCGAGATCGAGCGCCATCCCCGCAAAGCCCACGGTATGCGCCCGCCCGCCGACATGCGTGGCGGCTTCGAGGACCACCACGCTGCGGCCGCTGCGCGCGATCCGTCGCGCCGCGCCGATTCCCGCCGCGCCCGCGCCGACGATCGCAATATCGTATCCGCTGTCCAGTTTGGCCTCCCGCCGCGATTCGACCGCTCAGGCGGTGACGATCCGGCCGTCCTGCACCGTGACCGGCCAAGGGGTCAAAGATCGGCCGACGCACGGGCCGCCGACACAGGCGCCGCTCGCGACCTCGAACAACGCGCCGTGCCAGCCGCAGGCGATCAGGCTGGCATCGGGGGTCAGATAGTCGTCGAGCGTCCGCGCGAGCGGCAGGCCGGCGTGCGGGCAGCGATCGACATAGCCGTGGACGCTCGTTCCGGCGCGCACGACGAACCCATGGAAGCGCCCCGCGCGCATCTCGAGCACGAAGTTGCGCGCCGCGCCGTCCGCAATCGCATCGAGCGGGCAGAGCGTCACGCCTGCCGGGGTGGCGCTCAGCCGCTCGCTCACCGTGGAAGCGTCGCCTTGGCGAAACCCGACCAGGCGTCGTCGTAATCGGGCTGACACAGCGGGGTCTGCATCGCCCAGCGTGTCGGACGGATGACGTGGCGGGTCTCGAACATGAACGCCATCGTGTTCTCGATCCTGTGGGGCGCCAGCGCGGCGGAGACCGCCTTGTCGTAGCTGGCACGATCGGGGCCGTGGCCGTTCATCTGGTTGTGCAGCGAGGCCCCGCCGGGCGAAAAGCCGCCGTCCTTGGCATCATAGGCGCCCTCGATCAGGCCCATATATTCGCTCATCACGTTGCGGTGGAACCAGGGCGGGCGGAAGGTGCCTTCGGCGACCATCCAGCGCGGCGGGAAGATGACGAAGTCGATATTGGCGGTGCCCGGCGTGTCCGATGGCGATGTCAGCACGGTGAAGATCGATGGATCGGGGTGATCGAAGCTGACCGTGTTGATCGTGTTGAAGCGGCCGAGATCGTAGCGGCACGGCGCGAGATTGCCGTGCCAGGCGACGACATCGAGCGGCGAATGATCGAGCAGCACGCGCCACAGGCTGCCCTGGAATTTCTGGATGACTTCGGTGGGCTCGTCGATGTCTTCATAGGCGGCGACCGGCGTCTCGAAGTCGCGCGGATTGGCCAGGCCGTTGGCGCCGATCGGGCCGAGATCGGGCAGGCCGAGAAGCGCGCCGTAATTCTCGCAGACATAGCCGCGCGCGGTGCCGTCGACCAGCTCGACACAGAAGCGCACGCCGCGCGGGATCAGCGCGATCTGCAGCGGGGCGACGTCGATCGCGCCAAATTCGGTGACCAGGCGCAGCCGCCCCAGCTGCGGGACGATCAGCAACTCGCCATCGGCCGAGAAGAAGACGCGGTGCCGCATCGATCGCGTCGCGGCGTAGATATGGATCGCGCAGCCGGTCCCGGTCGCGACGTCGCCATTGCCGCCATAGGTGGTGAGCCCGTCGACAAAATCGACCGCGGTCTCCGGTAGCGGCAGCGGATCCCACCGCAGACGGTTGGGCGAGGGCGGGACGTCGTCGAACGGTGCCGAGCGGATCAGCGTATCGGGCGCATAGCGTTCGAAGGCGGCGTGGCCCGCAGTGGGTCGCAGGCGGTAGAGCCACGAGCGCCGGTTCTCCGCGCGCGGTGCGGTGAATGCGGTGCCGGAGAGTTGCTCGGCATAGAGGCCGAAGGGGACATGCTGCGGCGAGTTGCGCCCGACCGGGAGTGCACCGGCGACGGCTTCGGTCGCGAAATGGTTGGCGAAACCGGTGAGGTAGTCGGCCATGTCGTCTCCTGTCGTCACCCCGGCCCCCGTGGCGGGTCCCGCTGCGCTTGCCCCAGAATGAAGAAGCGAGACCCCGGATCAAGCCCGGGGCGACAGCAGACGCTAGGCGTCCACCGTGATCACGCCGCGGCGGATCTGGTCGAGCTCGATCGATTCGTACAGCGCCTGGAAATTGCCGTTGCCGAAGCCCTGATTGCCCTTGCGCTGGATGATCTCGAAGAAGATCGGGCCCAGCATGTTTTCGGTGAAGATCTGCAGCAATATGCCCTCCTGCTCGATATCGCCGTCGATCAGGATGCGGTTGCGCTTCAGCCGCTCGAGATCCTCGCCATGCCCGGGCACGCGCTTGTCGACCAGCTCGTAATAGGTCTCGATCGTGTCCTGCAGCCGGACGCCGCGCGCGCGCAGCTTCTCGACGGTCGCGAAAATATCGTCGGTGGTGAGCGCGAGATGCTGGATGCCCTCGCCATTATAGTCGCGCAGGAATTCCTCGATCTGGCTGTGATCGTCCTGGCTCTCGTTCAAGGGGATGCGGATCGCCTTGTCGGGGGCGATCATCGCCTGGCTGAACAGCCCGGTCGCCTTGCCCTTGATATCGAAATATTTCTGCTCCTCGAAGCCGAACAGCTTCGCATAGAATGCCGACCAGACGCGCATCTGCCCGCGCTTGACGTTGTGGGTCAGGTGGTCGAGCAGATCGAGCCCGACATTGTTCTCGGCCGCCGCCTGCTCCCAGCCGGGCACGGCCTCCCAGTCGGCGAACGGATCGGCATCGACCAGATAGAGCAGCGAGCCGCCGATCCCCGTGATCGCCCTCGCACCGGGCAGCGCGCTGTCGGCGGTGGCGGCATCGGTGGCACCGCGCGCGATCGCCGCGGCGTGTGCGGCGGATGCATCGGCGACGCGGAACGCCATGCCGTTGGCCGACGGGCCGTGCTCGGCGCGGAAGTCGGCGGCCTGTCCGGCGCCCGCGTTGAGGATCAGCGCGATTCGCCCCTGGCGATACAGCGTGAGCCCACGGTCCGCCACGCGCGCCGCGGCGACGAATCCGAGCTGCTCGAACTGCGCCGCCACCGCGGCCGGGTCGGGGGAGGTGAATTCGCAGAAGGCAAAGCCGTCGAGGCCAAGCGGATTGGGGGACGGATCGCTGTCATCCTGCGCCATGCCATGGCTCCTTCGATCAAGTAACATATGTTACCAGATACGCGTCGCGATGCGCGCTGTCAAAGACCTCCAACGCTTTCGTGGGGCTCGGGTGTCGGTTGCTGGGCGGGGATTTTGGGCGACCTGCCGCTGATCTCGGCGCCGGCGTCGGCGGCGAAGCGCAGGTTCCACACCGTCGCCAGCGCGGAAATGGCGGTGACCACCAGGAAGGCCGCGCTGAAATCCCCCAGGCGCGGCTTGTCGACATGGTGCAGCAGCATCGAGACGTGTAGCGCGGTCGCCGCGATGCAGATGCCGAGCGACAGCATCAGTTGCTGGAAGGTTGAATAGAAGCTGGTCGCGACGCTCATCCGGTGCTTGTCGATGCCGTCATAGGCGATCGTGTTGTAGGCGGTGAACTGGAACGACATGAAGAAGCCGCACGCGACCAGCGTCGCGAAGATCGCCGCGAGCGGCCAGGCCGGGCGAAACATCCCGCAGATCGCATAGCCGGCGCTGCCGATCAGGCCGTTGATCACGAGCGTGCTGCGGAACCCGAAGCGCCGCAATATGCGCGGCGCGAATCCCTTCATGGCGAGCGAGCCCATTGCGGTTGCGACGGTGATCGCACCGCTCTTGGCGGCGGAATAGCCGAAGCCGAGCTGCATCATCAGCGGCAGCAGGAAGGGCAGCGAGCCTTGCGTGATCCGGGTCAGCGAACCCGCGATCACCGAGAGCCGGAAATTGTCGTCGCGGAGCAGCGCGAGATCGAGGATCGGCTCGGCATGACGGCGGGCATGGCGGATATAGAGCAGCCCGCTGACCAGCCCGATCGCAATCAGCCCGATCGCGAGCCGCCCGTCGCCGGCGCGGCTGGTCATCTCGAATCCGAACAGCAGGCAGCCGAGCGACAGCCCGCTCAGGCCGAAGCCCAGCGGATCGAAGGGAGCGACATGATCCTCGCGCAGATTGGGGATGAACCTGCCGACCAGCAGCACCCCCATCACGCCGATCGGCAGGTTGAGGTAGAAGATCCAGCGCCAGTCGAGATAGGTGACGATGAACCCGCCCAGCGGTGGACCGACGATCGGGCCGATCAGCGCGGGCATGATCAGCCACGACATCGCATTCACCATGTCGCGTTTGGCGACCGAGCGGAGCAGCACCAGTCGCCCGACCGGGATCATCATCGCGCCGCCGATTCCCTGCACGAAGCGCGCGAGCACGATCAGCCCGAGCGTCGGCGCGATCCCGCAGGCGAGCGAGCCCGCCATGAACAGCAGGATCGCCGACCGGAATACGGTGCGCGATCCGAACCGGTCCGCGAACGTCCCCGAAGCGGGGATGAACACCGCAAGCGCGAGCAGATAGGAGGTGAGCGCCACGCTCATCGCGGGCGCGCGGACGCCGAAATCGTGCGCCATCGTCGGCAGCGCGGTGGCAAGCACGGTCGCGTCGAGATTTTCCATGAACAGGGCGCAGGCGATGATCAGCGCGATCACGCGGTAGCTCGGCCCCGACTTGGGCGGACCTTCGTCGAGCGTCTGCGTGAGCCGGCCGGCGGCGGGGACGATGCCGTCGCGCACCTCGGCATTGACCGAAGCAAGGCCGCGCCGCCTCGGCCTCAGCATGAACCGCCGGCGCGGCGTGGGGGTGGGAACATCGACAATAGCAGGCTTTCGTGGTGGACGGCGTCCCCTCGATCGGCTGCCTGTCTGAACGCCGGCTGGCCGCAGTATCCGCCAGATAGGCGCGCATGCCCGCTTTGGGAACCGCCCATGTAGACGGGCCGGCGTTGCAGGCTTGACATACGGGCGTATCTCATCGCCGGTACGGGCCGCGCGTAGCGATAGCGGGACCACCATGCACGAAGACGACCTGACTCCTCCAGCCGGCCATTCGGCCGCGCCGCCCGAGCCGGCGTCCGCGCAGTGGATTGCAGATGAACCCCGCCATTTCGGCGGCCGGTCAAGGCTGTTTTCGTGGATCGGCGCAATCGTCGGATTGCTGTTGCTGGTGCTGCTCGCCGTGTATCTGTCGAGCCATGCCGCGTCGTCGAGCGGCGGCGGGCAGGGTGGCGGCCGTCATAAGGGCGCAGGCGGCGGCGGTCGCGGCGGCGGCGGACCCGGCGGCGCGAGCCAGCCGACGACGGTCGGCACCGCCAAGGCGGCGACGGCCGACCTGCCGATCACGACGGAGGCGCTCGGCACGGTGACGCCCGCCGCGACGGTGACGGTGATCCCGCAGGTTTCGGGCACGATCACCGAGATTCGGTTTCGCGAAGGGCAGCTCGTCCACCGCGGACAAACGCTCGCGATCATCGATCCGCGGCCTTATCGTGCGCTGCTGCTCCAGGCGCAGGGCGCGCTCGCCCGCGACAAGGCGCAGCTCCAAAATGCCCGTCTGCTGCTCAGCCGCGACCAGACGCTGCTCCGCCAGGATTCGATCGCGCGGCAGGACGTCGATACGCAAGCGGCGCTGGTCAACCAGCTGCAGGGCACGATCGCGGTCGATCAGGGCCAGGTGCAGACCGCGCAGATCAACCTCGGCTACACCAACATCGTCTCGCCGGTGGCGGGGCGGATCGGCCTTCGCGTCGTCGACATCGGCAATTATATCGCGTCGGGCACGACCACGGGGGTCGCGGTGGTGACCACGCTCCAGCCGATCGACGTCGAGTTCGCGATCCCGCAGCAGCAGGCGCCGGCGATCCAGAAGCGCGTCGCGCAGGGCGCCGAGATCCCCGCGATCGCGCTCGACAGCACGCGCACGACGACGCTCGATACCGGCCGCTTCTCGACGCTCGACAACCGCGGCGATTCGACCACCGGCACGATCAAGGGCAAGGCGCGCTTCGGAAACGGCAATTTCCAGCTCTATCCGAGCCAGTTCGTCAATGTCCGGCTGACGATCGACACGGTCCGCAACGCGGTGACGGTGTCGCCTTCGGCGGTGCGCTCGGGACCCGACGGCAGCTTCGTCTGGCTGCTCAAGCCCGATCGCAGCGTCACCGAGCGCAAGGTCAAGACCGGCGTGCAGACCGCCGACTTGGTGCAGATCACCGACGGCCTTGCGGTCGGCGACACCGTGATCACCGATGGCGGCGACCGGCTGACCGAGGGCGCCAAGGTGTCGCTGCCGGGCGACAAGCCCGCGGCCGCGGGCAAGGGCGGCGGCAAGCGCCATCGTGGCGGCGGAGCGGGCTGACCGCCTCACCATGAGCCCCTCGCGCATCTTCATCCTGCGGCCGGTCGCCACCGCGCTGGTCATGGTCGCCATCGTGCTGGCGGGGCTGCTGGGCTTCCACCTGCTGTCGCTCTCGGCGCTGCCCGAAGTCGATTATCCGACGATCCAGGTGACCACGCTCTATCCCGGCGGCAGCCCCGAGGTGATGAGCCAGACGGTGACCGCGCCGCTCGAGCGTCAGTTCGGCGAGATGCCGGGCCTGTCGCGCATGGCGTCGACCAGTTCGGCGGGTGCCTCGATCGTGACGCTGCAATTCGGGCTGACCTCGAGCCTCGACGTTGCCGAACAGGAGGTCCAGGCCGCGATCAACGCCTCGACCGCGCTGCTGCCCGCCGATCTTCCCGCGCCGCCCGTCTATGCCAAGATCAACCCGGCCGATGCGCCGGTGCTGACGATCGCGGTCACCTCGAAGACGATCCCGTTGACCCAGGTGCAGTCGATCGTCGACACGCGATTGGCGCAGAAGATCAGCCAGATCTCGGGCGTCGGCCTCGTCACGCTCGCCGGCGGGCAGAAGCCCGCGATGCGGATCCGCGCCGACACGCAGGCGCTATCCAGCTACGGGCTGAGCCTCGCTCAGCTGCGCACCGCGATCGACAACGCCAACGCCAATTCGGCCAAGGGCAGTTTCGACGGCGCCAACCGCGCGTACCAGATCAACGCCAACGATCAGCTCGAGAGCGTCGACGACTATAAGAAGCTGATCATCTCGTATCAGAACAACGCGCCGGTGCGGCTCTCCGACGTCGCGCAGGTCGTCGAGGGCGCCGAGAACGCCCGGCTGGGTGCGCTCGCCGACAAGACGCCGGCGATCATCCTCAACGTCCAGCGCCAACCCGGCGCCAACGTCATCCAGACGGTCGACTCGATCAAGACGCAGCTGCCCGAGCTGCTCAAGAGCCTCCCCGCCGGTCTCGACGCGCAGATCCTCTCGGATCGCACCACCGGAATCCGCGCCTCGGTCCACGATGTCGAGTTCGAGCTGGTGCTCGCGGTGGTGCTGGTCGTGCTGGTGATCTTCTTCTTCCTCCATTCGGCGCGGGCGACGCTGGTGGCGGGGCTGGCGGTGCCGATCAGCCTCGTCGGCACCTTCGGGGTGATGTATCTGCTCGGCTACAGCCTCGACAATCTCAGCCTGATGGCGCTGACCATCGCGACGGGCTTCGTCGTCGACGATGCGATCGTGATGATCGAGAATATTCAGCGCCATATCGAGGACGGCATCGCGCCGTTCGAGGCCGCGCTCAGGGGCGCCGCCGAGATCGGCTTCACGATCATCTCGCTGACGATCTCGCTGATCGCGGTGCTGATCCCGCTGCTGTTCATGGGCGACATCGTCGGCCGCCTGTTCCGCGAATTCGCGGTCACGCTGGCGGTGACGATCCTGATCTCGGCGGCGGTGTCGCTGACGCTGACGCCGATGCTGTCGGCGCGCTGGCTCAGGCGTCCCGAGGACGAGAAGCCGAGCCGCGTTGCGCAACGCTCGGCGGCGATGTTCGCGCGGATCGAGCATCATTATGGGCGCGGGCTCGATTTCGTGCTCGCGCGCCGCACCGCCACGCTGATCGTCGCGGTGCTGACGCTGGTGGTGACGGTGCTGCTCTATCTGGTCATCCCCAAGGGTCTGTTCCCGACGCAGGACACCGGTCAGCTCGAGGCGCGCATCGTCGCCTCGACGAGCGTCTCCTACGACCGGATGGCGGCGCTGCAGTCGCAGGCGGCGAACGTCATCCTGCAGGACGCGGACGTCGCATCGCTATCGTCCTTCGTCGGCGTCGATGGATCGAACAACGCATCGCTCAATTCGGGCACGATGCTGATCAACCTCAACACCAGCCACGCCAACCAGGCGACGATCATGCGCCGCCTCAAGCGCGCGGTCGACCATATCGCCGGGCTGACGCTCTATCTGCAGCCGACGCAGGACCTCACGATCGACGCCGAGGGCGGCCCGACGCAATATCGCTTCTCGGTCGAGGGATCGAACACCGCCGACGTCAACGGCGAGGCGCAGCGCATCGCCGCGGCGCTGCAATCGGTCGCGAAGGTCGCGAACGTCACCACCGACGCGGGCGCGCAGGGTTCGTCCGCCAATATCGCGATCGACCGCGACGCGGCGGCGCGGCTCGACATCACCGCGTCGAGCGTCGACGACACGCTCTATTCGGCATTCGGACAGCGCATCGTCTCGACGATCTTCACCGAGACGACGCAATATCGCGTGATCCTCGAGGCGGCCCCCGGGCTGCCGAGCGGCCCGCAGTCGCTCGGCCTGCTCCACCTCGCCGCGTCCGGCGGCGCGACGCCGCTGTCGGCGGTGGCGAGGATCACCGAGGGCAAGTCGCCGCTCGCGATCACGCATGTCGCGCAGTTCCCGGCGGCGACGATCGGCTTCGACACCGCACCCGGCGTCTCGCTCGGCACCGCGGTGAAAGCCGTGCAGGCCAAGGTCGACGCGCTGCATCTGAAGCGCGGCGTGACGATCAGCTTCCTCGGCGCAGCGGGCGCCTTCTCGAGCTCGCTCAACAACCAGCTCTGGCTGATCCTCGCCGCGGTCGTCTGTGTCTATATCGTGCTCGGCGTGCTCTACGAGAGCTTCATCCACCCGGTGACGATCCTCTCGACGCTGCCGTCGGCGGCGGTCGGCGCGCTGTTCGCGCTGTGGGTGACCGGCCATGACCTCGACATCATCGGGATCATCGGGATCGTGCTGCTGATCGGCATCGTCAAGAAGAACGCGATCATGATGATCGACTTCGCGATCGCCGCCGAACGCGACGAGGGGCTGGCCCCCGTCGACGCGATCCGCCAGGCCGCGATGCTGCGCTTCCGCCCGATCCTGATGACCACGCTCGCAGCGTTGTTCGCCGCGGTGCCGCTGATGCTGGGCGTCGGCGAGGGCGCCGAGCTGCGCCGGCCGCTCGGCATCGCGATCTTCGGCGGCCTGCTGGTCAGCCAGCTGCTCACCATGTTCACCACGCCGATCATCTATCTGTGGTTCGATCGTGCGCAGCAGCGCTTCGCGCGGCGTGGCTGGGGCGGTGCGGCGCCCGCCGCGCTCGGCCCGGAAGCGCGCGCATGAAGAGCCGGGCATGAACCTTTCGGCGCCTTTCATCCGGCGGCCGATCGCCACGATCCTGCTGACCATCGGGTTGGCGCTCGCCGGGATCGGCGGCTTCCTGTCGCTGCCGGTGGCGCCGCTGCCGCAGGTCGATTTCCCGACGATCGCGGTCACCGGAACGCTCGCCGGCGCAAGCCCCGAGGTGATGGCGCAGAGCATCGCGACGCCGCTCGAGCGCCGCCTGTCGACGATCTCGGGAGTCACCGAGATGAGCTCGCAGAGCAGTCTCGGCTCGACGCGGATCACGCTGCAATTCGATCTCTCGAAGGATATCGACGGCGCCGCGCGCGAGGTGCAGGCGGCGATCAACGCCAGCCGCGTCGACCTTCCCGCGACGCTCCGCCAGAACCCGACCTATCGCAAGATGAACCCGGCGAGCCAGCCGGTGATCACGCTGGCGCTGACCTCGGATACGCGCACCGCAGGGCAGATCTACGATGCCGTCTCGAACATCGTCCAGCAGCACATCTCGCAGATCCAGGGCGTGGGCGACGTCGAGGTCGGCGGCGGGTCGCTGCCCGCGGTGCGCGTCAACGTCGACCCCTACCGGCTCAACAGCTACGGCATCGCGATGGAGGACGTCCGCGCCGCGATCGAGGCGGCCAACGCCAACCGCCCCAAGGGGCTCCTCCAGGGCGCCGACGGGCGCAGCTGGCAGATCTACACCAATGCCGCCGGGCGCGCCGCGGTGGACTACCGGCCGCTGGTGATCGCGTGGCGCAACAATGCGGCGGTGCGGCTCGGCGACATCGCCGAGGTGACCGACAGCGTCGCCGACACGCGCACGCTCGGGCTCTACAACGGCAAGCGCGCGATCATCGTCAACATCACGCAGCAGCCGGGCGCCAATCTGATCAAGATGGCGGATGCGATCGATGCCGAGCTGCCCGCGCTCGCCGCGCAGATCCCCTCGGACATCAAGCTCGCCGTGGCGGTCGATCGCACCAGTTCGATCCGCGCGTCGATCAAGGAGATCGAGATCACCGTGCTGATTGCGCTGGTCCTCGTCGTGATCGTCGTCTTCGCCTTCCTGCGCGACGTCCGTTCGACGATGATCCCGGCGGTCGCGACGATCGTCTCGCTGCTCGGCACGTTCGGCGTGATGTACATGCTGGGGTTCAGCCTCAACAATCTCTCGCTGATGGCGATCACGGTGGCGACGGGCTTCGTCGTCGACGACGCGATCGTGGTGCTCGAGAATACGACGCGGCATCTCGAGCAGGGGATGGGGCGGCTCGAGGCGGCGCTGCAGGGCGCGTCCGAGGTCGGCTTCACCGTGCTGTCGATCAGCATCAGCCTCGTCGCGGTGTTCATTCCGCTGCTGTTCATGGGCGGGATCGTCGGCCGGCTGTTCCGCGAGTTCGCGGTGACGCTGTCGGTTGCGGTGATGATCAGCCTGGTGCTCTCGCTGACGATGACGCCGATGCTCTGCGCGTGGTTCCTGCGCCCCGATCAGGCCGAGCGCGAGCGCCAGCCCGGCCGCGTGTCGCGCTTTCTCGAGCGCGGCTATCAGCGCGCCGAACGTACCTATGCCGCCTCGCTCGACTGGGCGCTGGCGATGAAGCCGGTGGTGATCTTCCTGCTCGTCGCAGTGATCGGGCTCACCGTCTATCTCTATATCGTCGTTCCCAAGGGCTTCTTCCCGCAACAGGAAAGCCCGCTGATCATGGCCGGCGTGCGCGCCGACGAGAGCGTGTCCTTCCAGTCGATGCAGGGCAAGCTCGAGCAGATCGTCGGGATCATCCACAAGGATCGCGCGGTACAGAGCGTGGTCGGCTTCACCGGCGGCAGCCGCGCGGGCGGCGCATTCATCTTCATGTCGCTGAAATCCGTCGGCGACCGCCACGGGCTGACCAGCACCGACGTGATCGCCCGGCTGCAGAAGCATCTCCAGCCGGTGAGCGGGATCCGCCTGTTCCTGTCGCCGGTGCAGGATCTACGCGTCGGTGGCCGGCAGTCGAACGGCACCTATCAATATACGCTGGTCGCCGACAGCACCGCCAATCTCAAGCTCTGGTCGCAGAAGCTGACCGACGCGCTCAATGCCAATCCCAAGCTCAAGAATGTCGACAGCGACCTCGCCGAGAATGGCGTCGAGAGCTATGTCACGATCGATCGCGATGCCGCCTCGCGCGTCGGCATCTCGCCGCTCGACGTCGACAATGCCCTCTACGATGCGTTCGGGCAGCGCAGCGTCGCGACGATCTACGAGGACATCAACCAATATAGCGTCATCATGGGCTGGACCGCCTCGGCGACCACCGGGCCGGCGAACCTGCCGGACGTGCGGATACCCGCCAATTCGGTCGCGACGGACGCGGTCGCGGCGGCAGCGAGCGGTGCGGTCACCGCGGTGTCGGGCGCGACGACCGCGAACACGACCACCGGCACCTCCGCTGCGGGCAGCAGCCCGGCGACGACCGGCACGAGCACCGCTGCGGTCTCGACCAATCCGGGCCTGCGCGATCCCTCGACCGGCTCGGCGCTCGCCACCACCGCGCACCAGATGGTGCCGCTGCCCGCCATCGCGACCGTTACGCAGGCGCCGACCGCCGCGACCGTCAATCACGACGGCACCGAGGTCTCGGCGACCGTCTCGTTCGACCTCGCGCCGGGCACCTCGCTGTCGCAGGCCAAGACGATCATCGAGCAGACCGAGGCGCAGATCGCGATGCCGACGAGCGTCCACGGCAGCTTCTCGGGCACCGCGGCAAGCTATCAGCAGTCGCAGGGCGAGCAGCCGCTGCTCATCCTTGCCGCGCTGGTGACGATCTACATCGTGCTCGGCATCCTCTACGAGAGCCTGATCCACCCGCTGACCGTGCTGTCGACGCTGCCCGCCGCCGGCGTCGGCGCGGTGCTGGCGCTGATGATCTTCGGGATGGATTTCTCGATCATCGCGCTGATCGGCGTCTTCCTGCTGCTCGGCATCGTCAAGAAGAACGCGATCCTGATCATCGACTTCGCGATCCACGCACAGCGGAGCCGCGGGCTCACCGCGCAGCAGGCCGCCAGGGAGGCGAGCCTGCTGCGCTTCCGCCCGATCCTGATGACGACGCTGGCGGCGGCGCTCGGCGCGGTGCCGCTTGCGATCGGGTTCGGCGAGGGCGCCGAGTTGCGCCGGCCGCTCGGCGTCGCGATCATCGGCGGGCTGATCGCGAGCCAGCTGCTCACGCTGATCACGACCCCCGTCGTCTATGTCTGCCTCGATCGCCTCGCCAACCGGCGTCGCGATCGGCGCGCACGCCGTTCCCGCCTTCGCGAGTTGCCCGCATG
Source organism: uncultured Sphingomonadaceae bacterium (assembly GCA_903871605.1). GTDB lineage: Bacteria > Pseudomonadota > Alphaproteobacteria > Sphingomonadales > Sphingomonadaceae > Solisphingomonas. The sequence goes on along the minus strand of CAIQHF010000019.1, from coordinate 61,523 downwards.
ACCAGATTTGCCCGCTCCCTGCCGCTGCTCGCCTTGCTCGGCGGTTGCTCGCTCGCGCCGCATTATGTCCGACCGAGCCTGTCCGCGCCGCAGCGCTGGAAGACCGCGCCGGGCTGGCAGGTCGCCAATCCGGACGACGGCGCGCCGCGCAGCGACTGGTGGACGGGCTTCGGCGACGCCACGCTCGACGATCTGATCGGCCGCGCGATCGCGCACAACCAGACGCTGGCGCAGGCCGCCGCTACCTACCGCGAGGCGGTCGCCACCACGCGCGAGGCGCGCGCGAGCCTGTTTCCCACCGTCACCGCCAACGGCACCGTCACGCACACCCATTCGGGTTCGGGCAGCGTCATCAACGGCGACACGATCAGCGGATCGGGCACGACCACGGGCAGCGGATCGACCAGCGGCAGCACCTCCGGCACCGTCAACAGCGGCAGCAGCTCGACCAACTATCATCTGAGCCTCGCGGCAGCCTGGACGCCCGATTTCTTTGGAAGCCTCGCCAACACCGCGCGCAGCGACTCGCTGACCGAGCAGGCGCGGCTCGCCGATCTCGCCAATGCGCGGCTCGCGCTCGAGGGCGAGCTGGTCACCGACTATCTCAGCCTGCGCGCAGCCGACGCGCAGATCGCCAGCCTCCAGGCGACGGTCGACGCCTATCAGCGCTCGCTGACGATCGCGACCAACCAGTATAATGCCGGCATTGTCGCGCGTACCGATCAGTTCCAGGCGCAATCGCAGCTCGCCTCGGCGCAATCCGATCTCGAAGGCGAGCGGCGCACGCGGGCGCAGTTCGAGGATGCGATCGCGGTGTTCGTCGGCGAGAATCCGGCAAGCTTCACCATCCCGACGCTGGGCATGGCCTGGACGCCGGTCACCCCGGACGTGCCCGTCGCGGTGCCCTCGACGCTGGTCGAGCGCCGCCCGGACGTCGCATCGGCCGAGCGCCAGGTCGCCGCCGCCAATGCCGAGATCGGCGTCGCCAAGGCGGCGTTCTTCCCGACCGTAAGCCTGTCGGGCAGCGGCGGTTTCGAGAATAATTCGCTCTCGGGGCTGTTCAGCTCGGGCGCGACGCTGTGGTCGCTGGGCGCGCAGGTCGCCGAGACGCTGATCGATTTCGGCGCGCGCCGGGCGCGTCTCGCCGGCGCCCGCGCGGCCTATGACGCTACCGTCGCCAATTACCGTCAGGTCACGCTTACCGCCTTCCAGGACGTCCAGGACAATCTGATCGCGTCGCAGGTGCTGGCGCGACAGGAGGCGCTGCTGCGCCAGGCCTCGATCGCCGCGGACAAGAGCGAGGCGTCGCTGCTCAACCAGTATCGCGCGGGGATCGTGGTCTATACCGACGTGGTGACCGCGCAGGCGACCGCGCTCACCGCGCGCCGTGCGCTGATTCAGGCGCAGGTCGACCGCCAGAACGCCGCGGCCGCGCTGATCCAGGCGCTGGGCGGCGGCTGGTCCGATGCCGAGATCGCGAAGGGGTCTGCGGCGGCGGTCGCGGCTGCGGCGAAGCCCGTCGCGCAGCCCTGATCGGGATAGCGCCGTCGCCTTGCGCCGCGGGATGCCGGATGGGTCGTATCGACGTCGCCCAGATCCGATCACGGCGCGCACAGTCGAAGCATCCAGCCGCGACTGCTCGATTGCCGAGGCGCTATGCGTCTCGCAATGCCGTCCGATACGGCAGGACGCGCTCCGGTTTTGCCGATCCTGTTCGTGCCGCTCGACGGTCGCTTTGAACGAGGGTCGTCGTTCGCGGCACGATTCGAGACTGGTGGGCAGCGATCCCATTGCGGGCGGCCGCCGAAACGGCGAGCGCCCGTGAGCGCGGCGTTTGATCCCGCAGAGCTCCTATCCTACCGGCTCTTCAGGGTCGGAAGCAGCTCGTCGAGGCGTTCCATGGTTGAGGCCATGCCGCCCTCCAGACCCATGTCGATCGCTTTCTGGAGGCCGTCCGGCGAATCATATCGAACGATGGTCGTGACCAACGTCCGGTCAGACACGTCAGCGAATATGACCGTCCAATGTGATCGCGGCATGTCGGTGTTCACCGTACCGGTTTCGTCGCAGAAACCGTCCATCGCCTCGTAGGTGTCGATGGGGTCTATCGTCAAATAGTCGAGCCGGTTCCAGAAACTCTGCCCGTTTGGCGTTGCCATCGCATAATGCCAGTAGCCGCCGTCGCGAAACTCCATATGCTTCGTTTTCGTGGTCAGTCCTTTCGGCGCGAACCATTGATCGAGGAGGTCCTGCTTGGTGTGGCAGTCCCACACCAGCTGCCGGCTCGCGTCGAATTCGCGCGCGATCGTGAGTGTGCCTTTCGCTTGGTCAGCGTCGAAATCGAAACGAAGATCAGCCGTCATTTTTGCCTCCCTTTATGCTCGCCAAAAGGCTGTCGAGTTTGCTGTAGCGCGTCTGCCAAAGCAGATGCTGTTCGCCGAACCAGCGCTCGGCGGCGATCAGATTGTCGCGATCAAGTGCGCATGTCCGCACGCGCCCGCGTTTGCGCGACACGATCAGGCGCGACCGTTCGAGAACGCTGATGTGCTTCATGAACGACGGAAGCGCCATGTCGAACGGCGCTGCCAGCTCGCCAATCGTGGCAGTGCCCTGGCCCAATCGGCCCAGCACCGCCCTGCGCGTCGGGTCGGCGAGGGCGCGGAAGACCGCATCCAGGTCGATAGATTGGTTATCCATGTGGCTAACGATAACAAGCCTAGATAGTTATATCAACGGCTAAGTAACGGCTAGAGGGTGGTTCCGACGATCGGTGCTGACCCGTACGACGGAAGCTGCCATCACGTGCGCGGCCGCATCCGCCCGGCTAGAGCAACGCCGGCCGCCGATCGTGCCTACTGCCGGGCACCAGCCGGCATCATGCCGATCTCAAGGGTGGCCCGGCTGCCATGCGAAGCCGTTGCCCGCGGTCACGATCCGGCCGACGCCGGGGAAGGGGAAATGCGGCGCGAACACGGTTTCGCCGCTCGCCGCGAGCCTGGCGAGTTCGGCGCGGCGCTGCGCGATGCCTTGGGCTGCGTCGGTGTCGTAGCCGATCGCCCAGTCGGGCCGTGCGAGCGAGACGATCGCGCTGTGCGCCGTGTCGCCGATGTCGATCATGCGTTTGCCCTGCGAGACGATCTCATAGCCCGAATGGCCCGGCGTATGCCCTGGAAGTGACACCGAGCGGATGCCGGGCACGACCTCGGCGCCCGGCTCGAACGGGCGGAGCCGCGGCGCGATCGCGGCGACCAACTTTGCCGAGCCCGGATGCGCGCGAAGGAACGCCCATTCGGCGCTCGACATGTGGATCGTCGCGTTCGGAAAGGCGAGCGCGCCGTTCGCGGTCAACAGGCCGCCGACATGGTCGCCATGCGAATGCGTGATCAGCACGTCGGTCACCGCGCCGGGCGCGACACGCGCGGCGGCAAGGCTTCCCGGCAGCACGCCCGAGACGCTGGGGCCGAGCCCGGTGTCGATCAGCACGATCCGCCCGGGCATCGTCACCAGCAACGCATCGACGCCGAGCGTGATCGCGTCGGTCGGCGCGCCCGCGGCCCTCAGCACCGTCGCGACCGCGGCGGGATCGACGCCCTTGCCGAACACGCTGCCGTCATTGGGTACGACGTTCAGCGCGTCGCGCAGCGCGACGATGGTGACGCCGCCGAGCGGGAAGGATCGCGCGGCGGGCGGCGTCGGCGTCGGCTTGGCGGCGCAGGCGGCGGGCAGCGCGACGAGCAGCAGGGCGAGCGCGGCGTGGCGTGTCGGGGCAGGCATTGCGAACTCCTCGACGGCCAGAACGCCCGGCAGCGTTACTCGTTTCCGAGGATGCCGCCAAGCAGGCCGCCGAGCACCGCGCCGGTCGCGCCGCCGCCGACCATCTGCCCGATCCCCGCGCCGGTGCGCGGCGCGTCGCTCGAGGGCAGGTGGCGCGCAATCTCCTCCGCCAGGTTCATGATCGGCATCGATTGCAGCCAGATCCGCCCGGGGCCAGTCAGCGTCGCGAGGAACAGGCCTTCGCCGCCGAACAGGATGTTGCGGAAGCCGCGCACCATCTGGATGTCGGTCGAGACGCTCGGCTCCTGGATGCCGATGTGACCGGCGTGGACGCGCAGCCGCTCGCCCGGCGCCAGGGTCTTCTCGATCACCTCGCCCGAGAGATCGAGGAACACCGTGCCCGGCCCGGTGACGCGCTGGAGGATGAAGCCTTCGCCCGCGAACACGCCTGCACCCAGCCGCTGCTGCAGCGCGATGTCGAGCGTCACCGAACCCTCGGCGCACAGAAACGTCTCCTTGCGGCAGATCAGCGATTCGCCGGGCCGCAGCGTCATCGCGAGGATTTTGCCCGGGAAGCGCGGCGCGAACGCGATCTCGCCGCGGCGATCGGCCGTATAGTCGGTGATGAACAGGCTGCCGCCGCCGACCGCGCGCTTGAGCCCCGCGAACAGCCCGCCGCCGGTATGCGTCGCCATGTCGATGCCATCGCTCATCCACGCCATCGCGTGCGTCTGACTGAAGATGCGCTCGCCTTGTTCGAGCGCGATCGAGACGGTCTGCATCGTCGTGCCGGAAATGTCGTAGCGCATGCGTCGATTCCTCTGCTGTGCGGCGGTCATACCCCGTCTGGGGGGCGACCGAAATGGGCTTGCCCCGGGCCGCGCGAAACGGCGATGAGGCGGTGATGAAACGCAGATGCATGATCGCCGGCGCGGTGGCGCTGGCGCTGGCCGCCGGCGCCCGCGGAGCGCCGCCGCGCTCCGGCCCGGTGCTGGTCCGGATTGCCACCGATGCGGGCGCGGTCACGCTCGCGCTCGACGCGCGGCGCGCCCCGATCACCACCGCCAACTTCCTCGCCTATGTCGACCAGCACCGGTTCGACGGCACGAGCTTCTATCGCGCGGTGCGATCGGGGCATGGCGAGGGGCTGGTCCAGGGCGGCATTTCGAACGACATGACGCGGATGCTCAAGCCGGTGAAGCACGAGCCGACCAGCGTCACCGGCATCCATCATGTCGATGGCACGGTTTCGATGGCGCGCGACGATCTGGGCACCGCGACGGGCGATTTCTTCATCGTCGTCGGAGACGGCCGCTATCTCGATGCGACGCGCAAGGATCCGGGCTTTGCCGCCTTCGGCCATGTCGTCGGCGGCATGGCGCTGGTCCGCAAGATGCTCGCGGCGCCCACCTTCAAGGGCGGCTGGTCGGCCGACACCAAGGGGCAGCAGATCATCCATCCGATCCGCATTTTGAGCGCGCACCGCGTCGGCGCGCGCTGAAGCGACGTGTCAGGCGGCGACGGCGAGGGCATGCTCGGGCATGTCTTGCGATGATACAGCGCGTTCGGGAACCCAGGCCTTCGCGACCTTCGGCTGCTTCTTCGGGCGTACGAGCAGCCGGCTGGCGAGCACCAGCAGCCCAGCCGATCCATAGGCGATCAGCATCGCCTCCGGGCTGAACAGCAGCGTCACCGCCAGCGCGATCCGCAGATAGAGCGGGTTGAACCCGAAATCGGTGCCAATCGCGTGGCAGATGCCGATCAGATTGTCCTGATGCGCGGCGGTCGGGCGGGGCGTGGCGTTCTGCATCGGTCTGCTCCTCGGCGAGGGGCGGGGTCTTTCCCGCTGGATGCAGGCAGCTGTGCAGGCATCGTGCCAAATGCTCGAAGCGGCTTGATCGGCGAGCATCGGCCATGCTTCCGGAGGAGGGCGTGGCGGGAGGCGCCAACAAGTGGCGCGTCCCGCCATCCGTCACACCATGCTGGGCAGAACTTCGTCGCGGCGGATCAGCGCGTGGAACAGCGCGGCACCGAGATGCGCGAGGAAGGTCGCGAACAGCAGCAGTGCCAGCACCGTGTGCGCCGCGCGCAGCACCGCGAACATCGCGACGTCGTGTGGAAGGATCGGCGGCAGATGCACCGCGCCGAACACCACGATCGGCGCCCCCGCCGCCGACAGCATCGCCCAGCCGACCAGCGGCAGCGCGAACATCAGCAGATATAACACCCAATGCGATGCTTTCGCCGCGACCACCTGCCACCAGGGCAGATCGGCGGGCAGCGGCGGCGGCGGGTTGAGCAGCCGGTTGATCAGCCGGATCGCGACCAGCACGAGGATCACGATTCCGATCGACTTGTGGATCGCGACGAGCTGCGCGTAGCGTGACGACACCGTGCTCACCATGCCGATGCCGATGAACAGCATGGCGAGCACCAGCACCGCCATCGTCCAGTGCAGTAGCCGGCTGAGCAGCGGAAAGCGATGCGCGGGGCGGATCATGACCGGGCTCCTGCCGATTTATTTGCAACCGCGCTGGGTGCCTTGGCTTCTTCCGTCCGCCTGCGGAACGAGACCGAATAGACCGCCGAGCGTGCAAACGGGATCGGATCGTCGGAGGGCGCGACGCCGGGCGGAAGCGTCAACGGATCGAAATTGATATCCTGGCAATTGCCCGTCGCCTCGCTCTCGACATGGTCGATGGTGAGTTCGCCCATGTCGACATGCGTCCGGTTCGCGGGCCAGACCTCGGCGGCGCGGTTGGGGTCGCCTGGCTGCGCCAGCGTCGCGATCATCCGCCACTTGATCGGCCCCTTGGCGACCCGCGCGAGCAGATCGTCGAACATATAGTTGGCGGGCTTGGCGGCGCGTTCGGCGGCCGGCAGCGTCGCGAACGGCTCCTCCGCCTGCATCGTCCAGCGCACCAGCCGGCGGGCGCCGTTGGGGGCGACGAAGATGAAGCCGTCGACGCTGTTATAGCTGTCGGTGGCGAAGCCCGATGCGAGCACGCGCGCCTTCATCCGCGCCAGGAACGCCACCGTCTCGGGATGCTGGGCGAGGAACGCCTGCATCTTGGCGGGATCGGGCTTGCCGGTCGCGGGATCGGGGGTCGAGGCGACGACATTGTCGTAGAAGGCCTGCGGCGTCGAGACATGGAGGCCGGGCGTGTCGTTGATCGCCATCCGCCATTCGGGCGCGCCCGCCGGCTGCAAGCGCAGCGCCATGCTGCGCACCGCCTCCGACGAATCCTTGGCGAACGGATCGGGCGCGGATTCGGCCAACCGTCCGGATACGGACACTGGCTGTCCGCTGGCGAACACCGCGGCGCTCGACAGCGCGCGGCCCTGCAGCGTGCCGACGAAGTGGCCCGCGACGCAGATGCCCTTGGCATGCGCGCGGCGGAAGCCTTCGTGCGGGCCACCCGCGGCGGTCTGCATCGCATCAACGAAGTGATTGGGACTGAGCCGCTGCGGCGTCAGGAAACCGCCGGTATAGGCGAAGGCGCCAGCGGTCGCGGCGAGCACCACGCCGATCGCGATCAGTTGCAGAGGATTGCGCTTGAGCAGCGTCGCGGTGTCGGGCGTGCCGCCGTCGGGTGCGGCGTGGTCGGTCTCGTCGTCGGGCATAGGCGTTCTCCGGAACGATCTGCCGTCCGTCCCAAAGCCTAGAACGGAATCTTGATCGTGGCCATGACGGCATTCGACGGATAGCCGCCGACGTTACGTTGCTGCGTATTTATTCCCGCGGTGGCACCGCCGGGCAGCCGCCATTCGGCCCTGGGCGGCCCCGTCACCTCGGGTCGCGCGGCGAGCGGCGGCAGGCGGTAGCTGTTCGCATCCCTGCCGCAGACGACGATCTCGCCGGGCCTGGCGAGGCAGGTCGGCGGCGGGACCGGGCGGAGCAGCGTCGTCTTGGCGGCATCCGTCGGCACGGTGCCGGGGACGACCACGGTCGCCACTTCGAGCATCAGCAACGCGAGGGTCGGCATGCGCATCTCCGGCCAGTCGCTTGGTGCTCGCGGATCATTGTGGCGGGAGCGGGGCGTACCGGGCTTGCCTCCCGTTGTCCCTACGCCTAGAGGGGCGCCACTTTTTCCACACCTCAGCTATGGAGCCCGCTCGGCCATGACGACCGAACGTACCTTTTCGATCATCAAGCCCGATGCGACGCGTCGCAACCTGACGGGTGCCGTCACCAAGATGCTCGAGGAGGCCGGCCTGCGCGTCGTCGCCTCCAAGCGAATCCACATGAGCCGCGAACAGGCCGAGGGCTTCTACGCGGTCCACAAGGAGCGGCCGTTCTTCGGCGAGCTCGTCTCGTTCATGATCTCGGGCCCGGTCGTGGTCCAGGTGCTCGAGGGCGAGAATGCGATGGCCAAGAACCGCGAAGTGATGGGCGCGACCAACCCGGCGAACGCCGAGCCCGGCACGATCCGCAAGGAGCTTGCCGAGTCGATCGAGGCGAACACCGTGCATGGTTCGGACAGCCTCGAGAATGCCGCGACCGAGATCGCCTTCTTCTTCAAGCCCGAAGAGATCGTCGGCTGATTGCTTAATCCCTCTCCCCTGCGGGGAGAGGGAGGGGCCCGCTGCCGAAGGCAGTGGGAGGGTGAGGGCGCGGGCCGCAGATGGCGCGTGCCCTCACCCAACTCCGACTAGGACGCTGCGCGTCCAAGTCTGCGTATCCCTCTCCCGCGGGGAGAGGGTTTATTTGGTCTTCACCTTCCCCGCCCGCGCTTCCCACAGCGAGGCCAGCCGCGCATCGGCCGCGGCATCGCTCGCCGGCGCCTTGCCGATCAGCGACAGCCCGCGCAGCCTGACCGAGGCGCCGCGCAGGAAATGCCCCTCGAGCGCATAGCCGATGTCGTAGATGGCGCGTGCTTTCATCGCCTGCCCGCCCGCCAGATAATCCGTCTCGATCAGCACGGGCACGCGCTCGTCGCCCTGCGTCTCGTCGGGGAGCGCGCGCGTCTTGCGATCGCGCTTGAGCGCATCGCCCAACCAGCCCGCCTCGATCCGGGCGTCGCTCGTTGTCGTCACCGGCGACAGGCCGAAGGCGGGCGGGAAGCGCAGCGTCTGTCCCTGGATGACATGATCCGCGACGACGGGCGTCAGCGTCAGCGTGCTGCCGTCCGGATTGGCGCCGGCCTTGAGATAGAAGGGTGCGGGCGCCGTCTCGCGCGCGGCCTCGCTCGCCTTCTCGACGCGCGCGTCGCGGCGATCCTCATAGCTGTTCCACAGCCCCAGGCCCGAGATGACGACCGCGGCGACCGCGACCGCCTCGCCCAGCGTGATCCAGCGCAGGCGCGATTTGCGTCGCGCCTTCTGCATCGGGCTTTCCTCGCTCATCGTCCAAACTGCTCCCTCAGGCGCGGGGTCGCGGCATAGGCCCAGCTCTGCTCGATCCGGCCCTCGACGCGCTCCCAGTCGGTATCGCCGGTATCAAGCCGCATCCCGATCCATCCCGACGGCGCCATATAGGGCGGCCGGTAGAAAAGCGCGGGCTCGGCCTCGACCAGCATCGCCTGTTCGTCGGCGCCGCCGGTCTTGACGAGCACCGCGGTGATGCCGTTGCCATGGTGATTCTCGGAATACCAGGCGAAGGTCCTGCCCTTCTCGATGAAGAAGACCGGCATGCCGTGCGAGACCTTCTCGACCGCACGCGGCTGCGCCAGGCAGAGCGCGCGAACACGGTCGAGAACGGTCACAGCGTCCGCACCAGGTCGGCGAGCGCGCGCGGGTAGAGCCGGTGTTCCTCGACCAGAACGCGCGCGGCGAGCGTGTCGGCGGAATCGTTGGGCAGGATCGGCACGCGCGCCTGCGCGAGCACCGGCCCTTCGTCGAGCCCGGCGGTGACGAGATGCACCGAACAGCCGGCTTCGGCATCGCCCGCCGCGATCGCGCGCTCGTGCGTGTGCAGCCCCTTGTGGAGCGGCAGCAGCGAGGGATGGATGTTGATCATGCGACCGCTCCAACGCGCGACGAAGCCGGGCGACAGGATACGCATATAGCCGGCGAGCGCCACCGCCTCGATCGCATGCGCGCGCAAATGTTCGTCGACGATATCGTCGAAATCGGCGCGGGCGTAGCCCTTATGGGCGAGCGCGAAGGTGGCGATGCCGGCGTCGCGCGCGATCGCGAGGCCGCCCGCGTCCTCGACGTTCGAGACCACCAGCGCGATGCGATAGGCGTCCTGCTCGGCATCGATCAGCGCCTTGAGGTTCGAGCCGCGCCCCGAGATCAGGACGGCGACGTTCTTCACGCATGTTCCCCGGCGAACGCCGGGGTCCAGGCCCGGAGCGCTTGGGGTGCGGTGCGGCCAATTAGGCGTGGGGCCTGGGCCCCGGCCTTCGCCGGGGAACGGGGAGTCTCAGCCATCATGCGTCGCGGACCAGGCATCGCGCTTGGCCCAGCTCTCGTCGCCGCCCGAGACGGTGCAGCCCTTCTCGCCCGGCGCGATCCGGCCGATGCGATGGACGGTCTCGCCCGCCGCCTCCAGCGCCGCGGTCACGCCGTCGGCGTCGGCGGGGGCCACCACCAGCGCCATGCCGATCCCGCAATTGAAGGTGCGCGCCATCTCCTCGGGCTCGATCCGGCCCTGCGCTTGCAGGAACGCCATCAGCGGACTCTGCGGCCACGCGTCGGCGTCGACATGCGCGTGGAGCCCCACGGGGAGCACGCGCGGGATATTCTCGAGCAGGCCGCCGCCGGTAATGTGCGCCAGCGCGTGGATCCGTCCCGCGCGGATCGTCGGCAGCAGGCTCTTCACATAGATGCGCGTCGGCGCCATCAGCGCGTCGATCAGCAGCGTCTCGATGTCGAACGGGGCGGGGCGGTCGAGCTTCCAGCCCTTGTCCGCCGCGAGCCGTCGGACCAGCGAGAAGCCGTTGCTGTGCACCCCCGAGGAGGCGAGCCCGAGGATCAGGTCGCCGTCGGCCACCTTGTCGCCGGTCAGCTGTTCGCCGCGCTCGACCGCGCCGACGCAGAAGCCCGCAAGATCATAATCGCCGTCGGCATACATGCCGGGCATCTCGGCGGTCTCGCCGCCGATCAGCGCGCAGCCAGCCTGCAGGCACCCCTCCGCGATCGAGGCGACGACGCGCACCGCGACGTCGCCGTCGAGCCGCCCGCAAGCAAAATAGTCGAGGAAGAACAGCGGTTCGGCGCCCTGGACGATCAGGTCGTTGGCGCACATCGCGACGAGGTCGATGCCGACGCCGTCATGTCGCCCGCTGTCGATCGCGAGCTTGAGCTTGGTGCCGACGCCGTCGTTCGCGGCGACCAGCAGCGGATCGGTGTAGCCCGCGGCCTTGGGATCGAAGAAGCCGCCGAAGCCGCCCAGTTCGGCATCCGCGCCGGGGCGCCGCGTCGACTTGGCAAGCGGGCCGATCGCGCGCACCAGCGCGTTGCCCGCGGCGATCGAGACGCCCGCCTTGGCATAGGTATAGGGTTCGGTCGGAGTGTGCGTCGGGTCCATGGCGCCGTGCGGTAGCGACATCGGGCTTGGATTTCCATGCCCAACCCGCCAGAAGGGCGGCCGTGACGTCGCTGACCCTTTCCCGTATTCCCCGCCGCTGGCCGTTGCTTGCCGCCGCCGCGCTGCTCGCCGGCGCGGGCGGCTGGTATGCGCTCGCGCAGCTGGCGCCCGGGGATCGCGGCGTGCCGCCGATCGACAGCTCGTCCAATTACGAGGTGACCGGAGTCGCGGTCGACGTCGCGGGCAAGACCGCCGACGAGGCGCGCAGCGCCGCCTGGCGCATGGCGCAGCGCAAGGGCTGGAAGATTCTGTGGGCGCGCCTCCACGGCGCCAGCCCCGATGCGGCGCCCGCGCTGCCCGATTCGACGCTCGATTCGATCGTCGCGGGGATCGAAGTCGAGGCCGAACAGGTCGGCCCGCATCGCTATATCGCGACGCTCGGGCTGCTCTTCGATCGCGGACGCACCGGCGCCTATGTCGGCGGGGCCAACGGCCAGACCCCGCGCTCCGCACCGATGCTGGTCATCCCGATCCAGTTCGGCGGCGGCAGCGAGATGAGCTTCGAGGGGCGCTCGTCCTGGCAGAAGGCGTGGGCGCGCTTCCGCGCCGGGAGCAGTTCGGTCGACTATGTCCGCCCGGTCGGCACCGGCCCCGATCCGCTGCTGCTCGATCTCGGGCAAAGCCGCCGCCCGGGCCGGCTGTGGTGGCGGATGCTGCTCGATCAATATGGCGCGTCCGACGTGGTGATCCCCGAAGTGTATCTCGAACGGCGCTATCCCGGGGGGCCGATCGCTGCGCGTTTCGTCGCCCGGCATGGCCCGGATGCCGAGATCGTGGGCGGTTTCGAGCTGGTCGCCGCGAGCACCGACGGGCTCGATCGCATGCTCGACGAGGGCGTTCACCGGATCGACGCGCTCTACATCCAGGCGCTCGGCGACGGACGGCTCCACCCCGATCCCTCGCTGACGATCGAGACACCCGACGTGCCGACCCCCGATCTGATCCCCGCCGATGCCGAGGATCCGCTCGCGTCGATCGTCGACGAGGCGACTTCGTCGAGCCTGTCGATCCAGGTCGAGACGACGGATGTCGCCACGCTCGACCAGGCGCAGGCGGCCTTGCGCGCGGTGCCCGGCGTGACGCAGGCGGGCGTGTCGAGCCTCGCGCTCGGCGGGACGTCGCTGCTCGCGGTCAGCTATGACGGCGATCCGTCGGCGCTCGGGATCGCGCTGGCGGCGCGCGGCTGGCAGCTCGAGGGCGAGGGGACGACGCTGCGCATGCGGCGCGGCCGCGCTCCGGCATCGGCCACCGCGCCGTCACCGTCGGCGCCACCGCCGGACTCGCCGCAGCCATGAACCAGATCGCGCTCCCGCTGGATTGGCCGGAGAATGAGCGCGACGACGAGTTCATCCTGTCTGCCGCCAATGCCGCGGTTGCGCGACATCTCGAACATTGGGCGCTCTGGCCGGTGCCGGCGACGATCCTCACGGGTCCGCGCAAATCGGGGCGCAGCCTGATCGGCCGGTTGTTCGCCGCCAAGACCGGCGGCCGGCTGTTCGACGAAGCCTGGGCCGCCGACGAGGAGGCGCTGTTCCATGCCTGGAACGCGGCGATGGCGACGCGCCGCCCGCTGCTGATCGTCGCCGACGCCGAGCCGCCCGCCTGGCCGATCGCGCTCCCCGATCTCGCCTCCAGGCTCACCGCCACGCCGCGCGTCGCGATCCTGCCGCCCGACGACGATCTGCTGCGCGCGCTGCTCGAGCGCGGGCTGACGCGGCGCGGGCTGCTCGTGCCGCCGCCGCTCGTCGCCTGGTTGTCGGCACGGATCGAGCGAAGCTACGTCGCGATCGTCACGGCGATCGACGCGCTCGATCGCGCGTCGCTGTCGCGCCACCACCGGCTGACCATCCCATTGGCGCGCACCACGCTGATCGAGGCAGGTGTCATCGACGATTCATGAAGCATCGGCTATCCTGCCGGGATGACTGACAAGATCGACCACAGCGAGACGCTGCACGACGCGGATGCGCCCGCAATGGGCGCCGCGACCACCGCCGACATCGCGCAGGCCGCCGCCGAGGTGCAGAGTCGTCAGCAGGACGAGGCCGCGATCGATCCGGTCGCGCCGCGCGAGCGCTATTTCAACCGCGAGCTCTCCTGGCTGGCGTTCAACGAGCGCGTGCTCGACGAAGCGTGCAATCCCGCGCATCCGCTGCTCGAGCGACTCCGCTTCCTGTCGATCTCGGGCAATAATCTCGACGAGTTCTTCATGGTCCGTGTCGCAGGGCTGCGCGGCCAGCAGATGAACGCGGTCGAGCAGCTGTCGGCCGATGGCCTCACCCCCGGTCAGCAGCTCGTAGCGATCGCCGAGAGCGCCGACCGGCTGATGCAACGCCAGCAGGAGGTCCGCCGCGTGCTCCGCGATGAACTCGCGACGCGCGATTTCCACATCCTTCATGGCCACGGCATCCACGAGGACGAGGCGGAGTGGCTCGAGGCCTATTTCCGCGAGCAGGTGCTGCCGGTGCTCACCCCGCAGGCGCTCGACCCCGCGCATCCCTTCCCGTTCATCCCCAACAAGGGGTTCAGCCTCGTCTTCGACCTCAAGCGGCTGTCCGACGGCGAGCCGATCCGCGAGCTGCTGATGATCCCGACGACGCTGTCGCGCTTCGTCCGCCTGCCCGGCGACGTCGTGCGCTACGTCGCGATCGAGACGATCATCCGCCGTTTCACCGGACTGCTCTTCCCCGGCTACGAGGTGCTCGGCGACGGCGCCTTCCGCGTGATCCGCGACAGCGACATCGAGATCGAGGAGGAGGCCGAGGACCTCGTCCGCTATTACCACACCGCGATCAAGCGCCGCCGGCGGGGCAAGGTGATCCGGCTGCGGATCGAGGCGGGGATGCCCGAGCCGCTCGAGGAGCTGGTGCGCGAGGCGATCGGGCAGGATGCCGCGCTAGTCTCCGAGGCGTCGGGCTTCCTCGGCATCGCGGACCTCGAGCAGCTCGTCGACGAAAATCGGCCCGATCTCAAATTCCCCGCCTTCGCGCCGCGCTTCCCCGAGCGCATCCGCGAGCATGGCGGCGACTGCTTCGCGGCGATCCGCGACAAGGACATCGTCGTCCACCACCCCTATGAATCGTTCGAGGTGGTGATCGCCTTCCTCAAACAGGCGGCACAGGATCCGGATGTCGTCGCGATCAAGCAGACGCTGTACCGTGCGGGCAAGCAGTCGGCGATCATCCGCGCGCTGATCGACGCCGCGGAAGCCGGCAAGTCGGTCACCGCGGTCGTCGAGCTGAAAGCCCGGTTCGACGAAGAGCAGAACATCATGTGGGCAGCGCAGCTCGAGCGCGCGGGCGTGCAGGTCGTCTATGGTTTCATCGACTGGAAGACGCACGCCAAGGTCAGCATGGTGGTGCGCCGCGAGAATGGCGCGATCCGCACCTACTGCCATTTCGGCACGGGCAATTATCACCCGATCACCGCGCGCATCTATACCGATCTGAGTTTCTTCACCGCCGATCCGCGCGTCGCGCGCGATGCGGGGCAGGTGTTCAACTACATCACCGGCTATGTCGAGCCGCATGATCTCGAGATGGTGACGATCTCGCCGCACGGGCTGCGCGAGCGGCTGGCGGACCTGATCGACATGGAGATCGACCATGTCCGCGCCGGCCGCCCCGGCAGTATCTGGGCGAAGATGAACTCGCTGGTCGATCCCGCGATCATCGAGAAGCTGTATCGCGCTTCGGCCGCTGGCGTGCAGATCGACCTGATCATCCGCGGCATCTGCTGCCTGCGCCCGGGCGTGCCGGGCCTCAGCGACAATATCCGCGTCAAGTCGGTGGTCGGCCGCTTCCTCGAGCACAGCCGCATCTTCTGCTTCGGCAATGGCGAGGCGATGCCCAACCCCAATGCCAAGGTGTTCATTTCGTCGGCCGACTGGATGCCGCGCAACCTCGATCGCCGCGTCGAATATATGCTGCCGATCGAGAACCCGACCGTCCACGAACAGATTTTGGGGCAGGTGATGGTCGCCAATCTGATCGACACCGAGCAGAGCTGGACCTTGAAGCCCGACGGCAGCTACGACCGGATCGTCAAGGCGGACGGCAAGCCGTTCAACCTGCACCGCTATTTCATGACCAATCCGTCGCTGTCTGGGCGTGGCGCGGCGCTGCGCAAGTCGGATGGCGTGCCGAGGCTCAAGCTGCGGCGTGGGGGAAGCTGAGCGCACACACCCTCTCCCAGCGGGAGAGGGATACGCAGACTTGGGCGCGGATGCGCCCTAGTCGAAGTTGGGTGAGGGGATCCCACATCGGCCGGATACCCTCACCCTCCCACCGTCCTGCGGACGGTGGGCCCCTCCCTCTCCCGCAGGGAGAGGGGCACGTGGCCATCGTCAGCCGACACGGCCCCTTTGCGCCGCCCCCAATTCCCGCTACCTCCGTCCGCCTATGAAGCCCGGCTTCCTCTTCCGTGCGCCGCCCGAAAAGGCGCTCGACCAGGCCGACGGGCGAGTCGGCATCATCGACATCGGCTCCAACTCGATTCGCCTCGTCGTCTATGACGGCCCGCGCCGCATCCCCTCGATCCTGTTCAACGAGAAGGTGATGGCCGGCCTCGGCAAGGGCATGGCGGCGAGCGGTGCGCTCGATCCGCAGGCGGTGGAGCGCGCCTTCGTCGCGCTCGATCGCTTCCGGCTGGTTGCCGAGAAGATCGGCGTGGCCAGCCTGCACACCGTCGCCACCGCCGCGGTGCGCGACGCCTCCAACGGCGCCGATTTCCTCGCGCGCGCAGCAGGCCTCGGGCTCGCCGTCACCGTGCTGTCGGGCGAGGAGGAGGCCGAGATGGCGGGCGAGGGCGTGCTCGCCGCCTTCCCCGGTGCGGACGGCATCGTCGGCGATCTGGGTGGGGGCAGCCTCGAACTCGCGCGCGTCCGCGACGGGCAGGTGCACGAACGCGCCTCCTTTCCGCTCGGTGTGCTGCGCGTCGCGGAAATCCGTGCACGCGGCCCGCGGGCGCTGCGCCAGGCGGTCGAGCCGCGGCTGCGCGACGCGGGTTGGGCGGGGCAGGGGCAAGGCCTGCCCTTCTATCTGGTCGGCGGATCGTGGCGCGCGCTGGCGCGGCTGGTCATGTTCCTGACCGACTATCCGCTGCCGATCGTCCACGGCTATGCGATGTCGCCCGATACCGCGCAGCGCGTCGTCCGCACGCTGGCGCAGGTCGATCGCGCCAAGCTCAAGGAGGTGCCGGGGCTGTCCACGTCGCGCGCGAATTCGCTGCCCGATGCCGCGGCGCTGCTCGCGATCGTCGCGCGCGAGCTCGGCTCGGAGAGCCTGGTCGTCTCCGCCTACGGGCTGCGCGAGGGCGTGCTCCACCGCAACCTGCCCGGCGACGTGCGCGACATGGACCCGCTGATCTGCGCGACGCGCGAGGAGGGGCGCCGTGTCGGGCGCTTTCCCGAACATGGCGACCTGCTCGACCGCTGGATCGCGCCGCTGTTCGAGCAGGAGAGCGCCGCCGACGCGCGATTGCGCCACGCCTCTTGCCTTCTCGCCGACATCGGCTGGCGCGCGCATCCCGAGTTTCGTGCCGAGCGCGGGCTCGAGACCGCGCTGCACGGCAATTGGGTCGGGATCGACGCGCGCGGCCGCGCGATGATGGCGCAGGCGCTCTACACCAGCTTCGGCGCGGACGGCGAGGCGCCGATCGCGGTCACGCTCGCCTCGCCCGAGGATCGCCAGACGGCGCTGCGCTGGGGCCTAGCGATGCGGCTCGGTCAGCGTCTGTCGGGCGGGGTCGCGGCGCCGCTCAAGACCAGCGCGCTGCGGCTGGGCGACAAGCTGACGCTGCGCCTCGCCGACGGCGATGCCGCGCTCTACGGCGAGGCGGTCGAGCGGCGCCACAAGACGCTGGCGGCGGCGTTCGGGCGCAAGGCGGCGATGATCGGGGGGTGAGCGGGCAAGCCGTGCGTCCTCGTTCCCCGGCGAAAGCCGGGGTCCAGAGTTGCAAGCGCGGCGCGTGGAGCCCTGGGCCCCGGCTTTCGCCGGGGAACAGCTTCGCTCAGGCCTCCACCGCCTCGATCCGCGTCATCTTGAGCTTGCCGCCCTGCACCGCGAAGCCGGTGCGCCCCTCGACCAGATCGAGCGCGTCGCGCCCGAACTGCTCGTAGCGCCAGCCCTCGAGGATCGACAGCCCGTCGCGCCGCCCCGCCGCGAGCAGCTCGAGCTCGTCGGTGCGCGCGATCAGCTTGGGGGCGACGTCGGTCTCCTTCGAGCGGATCTTCAAGAGCAGCTTGAGCAGGTCGGCGACGAGCGCGCCGTCCTTGCCCAGCCCCGGCTTGCGATCGTCGCGCGCGGGCATCTCGTCGTCGGACATCGGGGCCGAGGCCTCTAGTGCCGCCATCAGCCGCGCGCCGATGTCGTTGCCCGCCCAGCTCTGCGACAGGCCGCGGACCTTGGCGAGCTCGGCCTGCGCGCGCGGCGGGTGGCTGGCGACGTCGGCGAGCGTCTCGTCCTTCATGATCCGCCCGCGCGGCAGGTCCTTGCCCTGCGCCTCGCGCTCGCGCCACGCCGCCAGCGCTTTCAGCCGCCCCAGCACGTCGGGCTTGCGGCTCGGCACCTTGACGCGCTGCCACGCCTGTTCGGGATCGTTGACGTAGCTCGACGGGTCGCCCAGCCGTTCCATCTCCTGGTCGAGCCAGTCGCCGCGCCCGGTACGCTTGAGTTTTTCCAGCAGCTTGGGAAAGATCTGGACGAGATAGGTGACGTCGCCGATCGCATAGTCGATCTGGCGCTTGTCGAGCGGGCGGCGTGCCCAGTCGGTGAAGCGCGCGCCCTTGTCGAGCTTGACCCCCATCCAGCTCTCGACGAGATTCTGGTAGCCGACCTGCTCGCCCATCCCGAGCGCCATCGCGGCGATCTGCGTGTCGAACAGCGGATAGGGGGTCTTGCCCGTCAGGTTGTGGACGATCTCGAGGTCCTGCCCGCCGGCGTGGAAGATCTTGAGCACGTCGTGATTGTCGACCATCAGCTCGAGCAACGGCGTCATGTCGATGCCTGGCGCCATCGGGTCGATCGCGGCGGCCTCGTTGGCGTCGGCGATCTGGATCAGGCAGAGCACCGGCCAATAGGTGTTCTCGCGCATGAACTCGGTGTCGACCGCGACATAGGGGCTCTTGCCCAGGCGGGCGCAGAGATCGGCGAGGCTGCGGCTGTCGGTGATAAGCGGATGTATGACCATGAGGCCTCCATAAACAGACCTCTGCGCCTTGACAAAGAGGGCATGTGTGGCGAACCGGCGCGCACGTACTTTTAGCCGTCATCCCCGGATGCGGGGATCCATAGACGCGGCCGCTGCCGGCCATCGCGACGGCAGCGACTATGGATTCCCGCCTTCGCGGGAATGACGGGTGTTTTGGATGGAAACGACGATGCACGCCTATCGCACCCACACCTGCGCCCAGCTCCGCGCCAGCGACGTCGGGCAGACCGTCCGCCTGTCGGGCTGGGTGCACCGCCGGCGTGACCATGGCGGCGTGCTGTTCGTCGACCTGCGCGACCATTATGGGCTCGTCCAGATCGTCGCGGATGCGGACAGCGATGCGCTCAAGCTGCTCGAGACGATCCGCGCCGAAAGCGTCGTCACGATCGACGGCGTCGTCGAGGCGCGCGGCGCCGACGCGAAGAACCCCAATCTCGCCACCGGCGACATCGAGGTGCGCGCGCAGGCGGTGACGGTGCAGTCCGCCGCCGCCGAGCTGCCGATGCCGGTCGCGGGCGAGGCCGAGTACCCCGAGGATATCCGGCTGAAGTATCGCTATCTCGATCTGCGCCGCGAACGCATCCACAAGAACATCGTACTGCGTTCGAACGTGATCGCCTCGATCCGCCAGCGGATGATCGGCCAGGGGTTTACCGAATTCCAGACGCCGATCCTCACTGCTTCGTCGCCTGAGGGCGCGCGCGACTATCTCGTGCCCAGTCGCGTCCATCCCGGCAAATTCTATGCGCTCCCGCAGGCGCCGCAGATGTTCAAGCAGCTGTTGATGGTCGCGGGCTTCGACCGCTATTTCCAGATCGCGCCCTGTTTCCGCGACGAGGATGCGCGCGCCGACCGGAGCCCTGGCGAATTCTATCAGCTCGATTTCGAAATGAGCTTCGTCACGCAGGACGACGTCTTCGCCGCGATCGAGCCCGTGCTGCACGGCATCTTCGAGGAGTTCGCCGACTTCGATGGCAAGGGCCGCACCGTCTCGCCGCTGCCCTTCCGCCGCATCCCCTACAAGGAGTCGATGCTCAAATACGGCAACGACAAGCCCGACCTGCGCAACCCGATCCTGATCTCGGATGTGTCCGATCACTTCGTCGGTTCGGGCTTCGGCCGCTTCGCCTCGATCGTCGAGGGTGGCGACGTCGTCCGCGCGATCCCGGCGCCGGGTACGGCCGAGAAGAGCCGAAAATTCTTCGACGACATGAACAGCTGGGCGCAGTCCGAAGGCTTTGCCGGCCTCGGCTATGCGACGCGCAAGGGCGGCGAGTTCGGTGGCCCGATCGCCAAGAACCATGGCGAAGCGGGTATGGCCGCGATCGCCGAGGCGCTCGGGCTGGGCCCCGATGACGGCGTGTTCTTCGCCGCGGGCAAGGTGGAGCAGGCGGCGCGCCTCGCCGGGCTCGCGCGCACCCGCGTCGCCGACCAGCTCGGGCTGATCGATCCGAAGAAATTCGAATTCTGCTGGATCGTCGATTTCCCGATGTTTGAGTGGCATGAGGACGAGAAGAAGATCGACTTCTCGCACAACCCTTTCTCGATGCCGCAGGGCGAGCTCGAAGCGCTCGAGACAAAGGACCCGCTCGACATCCTTGCCTACCAGTACGACATCGTCTGCAACGGCATCGAGCTGTCGTCGGGCGCGATCCGGAACCACAAGCCCGAGATCATGTACAAGGCGTTCGAGATCGCCGGCTACAGCCAAGCGGAGGTGGACACCAACTTCCCCGGCATGATCGGCGCGTTCAAGTTCGGCGCGCCGCCGCATGGCGGGTCGGCACCGGGGATCGATCGCATCGTGATGCTGCTCGCCGACGAGCCCAATATCCGCGAGGTGATCGTCTTCCCGATGACGCAGAAGGCCGAGGATCTGCTGATGAACGCGCCCGCGCCCGCGACGCCCAAACAGCTGCGCGAGCTCGGTATTCGCGTCGTCGACGCAGCCAAGTCTTGATGCGCTGACTGTACCGTGGCGGGACGCTCCCCTCGCTACCCGCTCTCGCAACGGGACAAGCGCTCGCCTAGCTCCGGTGGCATGGCGATCCTGCTATCCGACTATGAAAGCGGCCCCAAGCTGGACGGCGACTATGCCGAACAGCTCGCGGCCGTGCAGGAGCGGCTGACGCAGATCCAGATCGCGTACATCGTCCATCGCCGCCGCGCGATCGTGATGTTCGAGGGGTGGGACGCGAGCGGCAAGGGCGGAACGATCCAGCGGCTCACCTCGGGATGGGATGCGCGCTATAGCGAGGTCTGGCCGATCAAAGCGCCGACCCCGCCCGAAAAGGCACGGCATTTCCTGTGGCGTTTCTGGACCAAGCTGCCAGCCGACGGCCATATCCACGTCTTCGATCGCAGCTGGTACGGTCGCGTGCTCGTCGAGCGCGTCGAGAGTTTCGCCACCGAGAAGGAATGGCGCCGCGCCTATGACGAGATCAACGAGTTCGAGGCGCAGCAGAAGGACAGCGGCACCACGGTCGTGAAGGTCTTCCTCCACGTCACGCAGGAGGAGCAGGACAAGCGCTTCCGCGCGCGGCTGGTGCATCCGTGGAAGCGCTGGAAGATCTCCACCGAGGATTTCCGCAACCGCCAGAAGCGCGCCGACTATGTCGCGGCGATGGAAGAGATGTTCGAGCGCACCGATACGCGCTGGGCGCCGTGGAAGGTGATCGACGGCACGCACAAGAAATATGCCCGCATAGCCGCGCTGAGCTATGTCGCCGACATGCTCGAAAAGGGCGTTCCGATGAAGCCGCCGGCGCCCGATCCCGAGGTGGTGAGGCTTGCCAAGGAGCATCTCGATCTCGACGTGAAGGACTGAGACCGGGCTGCTGGCACGAGGCGTGCCGCCAGACGGGTGCAGGCAGGCGCCCCCGGATCATGCATCGGGGTAGCTGATACCCACCACCTCATATTCCTTCTCGCCGCCCGGCAGCATCACGCGGCGCAGATCGCCGATCGCGGCGCCCCGAAGCGCGCGCGCGAGCGGCGAATGCCAGCTGATCCGGCCGGCGCCCGCGTCTGCCTCGTCCTCGCCGACCAGCGTCACGACGCGCTCGGCATCGTCCTCGTCGGCGATGGTGACGGTCGCGCCGAAGAAGGCGCGGCCGCGATCGGGTTGCTTGGCGGGATCGACGACCTGGATCTTGGCGAGCTTCTTCGACAGCCGGTCGAGCGTGCGGTCGATCTCGCGCAGCCGCTTGCGGCCATAGATGTAGTCGCCATTCTCCGAACGATCGCCATTGCCTGCCGCCCAGCTGATCGTCTCGACCAGCGCGGGCCGCTCAATCTCGAACAGCCGCTGATATTCGGCGCGCATCCGGCCGTAGCCGGCGGGCGTAATATAGATGGGACGATCCACGACGGCTTAGCCCTGGGTGCGCTTGCCGAGATAGAAGGACAGGCGGTTGGCGGCGGGCTGGCCAGCCCGCGCGGGGTTGAGCGTGTCGTAGACGACGACATTTTCGAGCACGTTCTGGACATAGCCGCGCGTCTCCGAAAAGGGGATCTGCTCGATCCACGCGATCGGATCGACGCCGCCCGAGCGCGGATCGCCATATTGCGCGATCCACTTGCGGACATTGCCCGGGCCGGCGTTATAGGCGGCGATGGCGAGCACGTAATTGCCGCCGAACATGTCCATGATCCGGCCGAAATAGGCGGTTCCGAGCTGCATGTTGTAGCCGGGGTCGCTGGTCAGCCGGCTATAGTCGTAGGACAGGCCCAGCTTGTCGGCCTGCTCGCGCGCGGTGCCGGGCATCAACTGCATCATCCCGCGCGCGCCCGTGCTCGACACGGCCTGGCGGTCGAACTGGCTTTCCTGTCGCATGATGCCGTGGATGAAGGAGAAGCTGTTGGCGATGTCGCTCGGCACCGGCAGCACAGGGAAGCCCGAGCGGACATAGTCGCTGGCGCTTTCGGGCTTGGCGGCGCGCTCCGCCATCACCCCCAGATCGGGGCGCTGCAACTCGCGCGACAGCTGCGCGGCGAGCAGATGGTCGGCATCGGACAGGTTGGCCGCATTGCCGATCACGCGCAGGAATTGCGTCTGGTCGGTCCAGTCGCCGAGCTGGCCGAGGATGCGCGCCGCGCGCACCACGTCGCGCGCGTCGAATGCGTCGCGGTCGGCCTGCGTGATCAGCGCATAATCGGGCTCGATCGGCGCGGGGACGGGGCGACCGAGCCGCTCGAGCGCGAGCTGGCCGTAGAAATGATCGGGGAAGGCGGCGGCATTGGCGAAATAATCCTGCGCGCCCGCCGCGTCGCCCGCGGCCAGCGCGGCGCGACCCGCCCAATAATAGCCCTTCGCGCGCGATGTCGGGCTTTGCGAGGCGTCGGCATAAGCGCGGAACATCGCGATCGCATCCGCCGGTCGGCCGAGATGCTCGAGCGCCGCGGTGCCCGCCAGCCAGGCGAGGCTGGTGAACTGGTCGCGCGGCGGGAATGGCTGGGTGCGGACGCTGGTGCCGGCAGGAAAGATGTCGGCAAGCTGGCTGGCGATGCCGTAGGCGACCGGCCATTGCCCGTCGGCAGCCGCCGACCTGGCGACCGCGAGCATCGTCTCCATGTAGCGCACCGGGTTGAAGGCGGGCGCGTCGAGCCGCTGCGGTCGGGCGAGCTCGTAACGGGCGACGGGCTCCTGGCCGGTCTCGCGCAACCAATTGGTCCGGTCGACCCGGTAGCCGGCGTCGCCATTGGCGCTGGTGCCCAGCGCCGCTGCCTGCGCCGTGGCATCGGGCGA
Source organism: uncultured Sphingomonadaceae bacterium (assembly GCA_903871605.1). GTDB lineage: Bacteria > Pseudomonadota > Alphaproteobacteria > Sphingomonadales > Sphingomonadaceae > Solisphingomonas. The sequence continues at coordinate 38,259 of CAIQHF010000019.1, read as the reverse complement.
CTTGAGCTGATAGGCGAGCCGCGCCGCATAGATTGCGCGCCGGGTCGGGCTCGCCGACGACAATTGCCGCTGCGCCGCCACGAAGGCGCGGTTCCACAGCAACGCCTCCATCCGCTGATCCTGGTCGGCCTGCGTCAGCGCGCTCGCGAACATAGCGGTCAGCCGCGCCTCGTCGGTGCTGTTGAGCTGCCCCGAGGTCCACGCCGCGCGCGCCGCCGCCTGTGCTTCGGCCGGGCGGCCGCGGGCGTAGAAGGCCTCGGCGAGGCGGAGCTGCGCGGTGCCGGTCTGCGGCGGGAAGCGGGTGAGGAAGGCGATCACGCCGTCGGGCGGCGTGACGTCGGGCAGGATCGCCGCCTCGGCCATCTTGCGCATCGCGGTCTCCCCCGGCCAGCCGGGATGCGCCATCAGGAAATTGGCATAATCCTGGAACAGCAGGCCGCTCGACTGGCGCAGGCGTCGCCACTGGACCAGCCCCTCGGCGGTCGGGTCGGTCTGCACGCCCGCGCTGCTCGCATAGGGCGAGGCATAGGCATAGCCCGTCGCCGATGTGCCCTGCTGGAGCGGCATCACCGCCGAGAGGCCGAGCTGCGAGCGATACCACGCGACCTGTTGCGGAGAGAGGGCGGCGACCGCCGCGGTCGCGGCGAGGAGAAACGCGGGGATGGGAAGCATCAGCCGGCGATGGAGCATGCTGGACATTATGCCAAGCCGCTCCTTATCAGGCGCTGAATGTCCATGACCCCTCGTCATGGCGGGACTATGCGCGTCGAGGTGGCGCGCGTGAAGGAGAGATGCATGTTCTCGGGATCGATTCCCGCCTTGGTGACGCCTTTTCGCGACGGTCGTTTCGACGAGCAGGCGTTCCGCCAGTTCGTCGACTGGCAGATCGCCGAGGGGTCGGCGGGTCTGGTGCCGTGCGGCACGACCGGCGAATCGGCGACGATGTCGATCGTCGAGCACGACAAGGTCGTCGCGCTGTGCATCGAGCAGGCGGCCGGGCGCGTGCCGGTGATCGCCGGCTGCGGATCGAACGACACGCTGGTCGCGCTCGATCACATGCGCTCCGCCAAGGCGGCGGGGGCGGATGCCGCGCTGGTCGTGCTGCCTTACTATAATCGCCCCAACCAGGATGGCATCTTCGCGCATTTCGCATTCCTCGCCGAACGCTGCGACCTGCCGATCATTCTCTACAACGTCCCCTCGCGCACCGTCACCGACATCACCACCGCGACGCTCGGGCGGCTCGCCGAGATTCCGACGATCGTGGGGATCAAGGATGCCTCGGGTAATGTCGCGCGTGTCACTGCGCAGCGGCTCGCCTGCGGCCCGGACTTCTGCCAGCTGTCGGGAAATGACGACATGGCGCTGGGCTTCATGGCGTCGGGCGGGGTGGGGTGCATCTCGGTCACCGCCAATGTCGCGCCGCGGCTGTGCGCCGAGTTCCAGGCGGCGTGCAGCGAGGCGCGCTGGGACGACGCGCTGGCGCTGCAGGACAGGCTCTATCCGCTCCACGCCGCGCTGTTCACCGACGCGTCGCCTGGACCGATCAAATATGCGCTGACGCGGACGCGGGGCGGTTTCCCGGGCGATCTGCGGCTGCCGATGACCCCGGCCGGCGAAGCGAGCCGCGCCGCGGTCGATGCCGCGCTTGAGATCGCGGGGTTGCTCTCTTGACGATGTCGCTCCCCCGGCCGTTCGTCCTGAGCGCAGTCGAAGGACGTGCTTCGAGCGGGCCGCCTGCAACACGCACTTCGACTTCGCTCAGTGCGAACGGGGTGATCGTGGCGGGCGTCGCGTGCGGAATCTTCGCGCCGGGCGTTGACGCCTGATGGCCCGCCCCCGTCCCCTGGAGTTCGAGAAGAAGAAGGTCGTCGCCGAGAACCGGCGCGCGCGCTACGAATATTTCCTCGAGCAGTTCTTCGAGGCCGGAATCGCGCTCACCGGCACCGAGGTGAAGTCGCTGCGCTTCGGCGAGGGCTCGATCGCGGAGAGCTATGCCGAATTGAAGGGCGACGAGGTCAACCTGATCAACGCCAACATCCCCGAATATAATTTCGGCAACCGCTTCAACCACGAGCCCAAGCGACCGCGCAAGCTGCTGCTTCACCTGCGCGAGATCGAGAAGCTGCGCCACGGCGTCAACCGCGAGGGGATGACGCTGATCCCGATGTCGATCTACTTCAACGGCCGCGGTCGCGCCAAGGTCGAGCTCGCGCTCGCCAAGGGCAAGAAGCTCCACGACAAGCGCGAGACGATCAAGGAACGCGACTGGAAGCGCGAACAGGGCCGGCTGATGCGCGACCGCGGCTGACCGGGCGACCGCGGCTGACAGGGCGGCCGCGGCTGGCAGGGCGACGGCGTCGCGGCGGGGCGTGCGCTTGCGTCGCCGGGCCGCGCTGCTATGCCTGTGTGATACACTTAAAACGCGGAAGGGTTCTTGTGATGCGTCTTGTAGCCGTCGTGCTGTTGGCCTCCACCATGTTGGGGGGCGCGGCGCATGCCGCGACACCCGTCTCGATGCTCCAGCCGGTCGCGACCGGCGGCACGCCGGCGGTCGCGGGCGCGCCGACCTATGGCAGTTTCGGATTCGATACGGCGGGGATGGACCGGTCGGTAAAGCCCGGCGACAATTTCTATGGTTACGCCAATGGCGGCTGGCAGAAGACGACGACGATCCCGCAGGATCGCTCGAGCTACGGCATGTTCCACAAGCTTCAGGATCTCAGCCTCGAGCGTACCCGTGGCATCCTCGAGGAGGCCGAGAAGCAGCCCGGCAGCAAGATCGGCCAATTCTACGCGAGCTTCATGGACGAGGCCGCCGCCAATGCGAAGGGTGCGGCGCCGATCAAGCCATGGCTCGCCGAGATCAAGGCCGCCAAGGACAAGGCCGCGCTCGGCGCCGAGATGGCCCGGCTCGCCCGGCTCGGCGTCACCACGCCGTTCGGCACCGGCGTCGGCCAGGACGACAAGCTTCCCGACAATTATATCGCGCAGTTCGGCCAGGACGGCCTCGGCCTTCCCGATCGCGATTATTATCTCAAGGCCGACCCGGCGCTCGCCAAGAATCGCGCCGCCTATGTCGCCTATCTCGCCAAGTTGCTGACGCTGGCCGGCGAGAGCAACGCCGCGCCGCGCGCGCAGGCGATCATGGCGTTCGAGACCGAGATCGCCAAGGTCCACTGGACCCCCGAGGAATCGCGCGAGGCGGACAAGACGTACAATAAATGGTCGCGCGCCGATTTCGACGCCAAGGCGCCGGGTTTCCCGTGGGCGAGCTTCATCAGCGGGCTCGGCTATGACGCGCAGCCGGCGTTCCTCGTCGCGCAGCCGAGCGCGTTCGCGGGCGAGGCCAAGCTGTTCGCGGCGACCCCGGTGGCGGTGCTGCAGGACTATCTGATCGTCCACACGATCGACGAATATGCGCGCTATCTGTCGAAGGACTTCGTCGACGCGGGCTTCGCCTTCCACGGCACCGAGCTGTCGGGTACCCCGCAGAACCAGCCGCGTTGGAAGCGGGGCGTGACGCTCGTCTCGACCGGCATGGGCGAGGCGGTCGGGCAGGTCTATGTCGGCAAATATTTCCCGCCCGAGGCGAAGGCGGCCGCCGATGCGCTCGTCCACAACATCATCGCCGCGATGGGGCAGCGCATCCCCAAGCTGACCTGGATGGATGCCGCCACCAAGCAGAAGGCGCTCGCCAAGCTCGCCGCCTTCACCCCCAAGATCGGCTACCCGACAAAGTGGCGCGATTATTCGACGCTCACGATCACGCCGGGCGATCTGGTCGGCAATGTGGCGGCGGCGAACGCGTTCGAATATCAGCGCGGGCTCAACAAGCTCGGTAAGCCGATCGATCGCACCGAATGGGGCATGACCCCGATGGAGATCAACGCCTACGCCAATTTCGCGATGAACGAGATCGTCTTCCCCGCGGCGATCCTGCAGCCGCCCTTCTTCGACCCCAAGGCCGATCCGGCGGTCAATTACGGCGCGATCGGCGTGGTGATCGGGCATGAGCTCAGCCACCATTTCGACGATCAGGGTCGCAAATATGACAGCCACGGCGCGCTGACCGACTGGTGGACGCCGCAGGACGTCACGCGCTTCACCGCGCTGACCAAGAAGCTCGTCGACCAGTATAACAGCTATGAGCCGCTGCCGGGGGTCCATGTCAGCGGCCAGCTCACGCTGGGCGAGAATATGGCCGATCTTGCCGGGCTCAGCCTCGCGCACGACGCCTATGAGCTGTCGCTCGGCGGCAGGCCCGCGCCGACGCTCGACGGCTTCACCGCCGACCAGCGCTTCTATCTCGGCTATGCGCAGGTGTGGCGGACGAAATATCGCGATCCGATCCTGCGCATGCAGCTGCTCACCAACCCGCATTCGCCCGGCGAGCAGCGTACCGACGAGGTCCGCAACAAGGATCTCTGGTACAAGGCGTTCGACGTGAAGCCCGGCGAGACGCTGTATCTGCCGCCGGCCGATCGCGTGCAGGTCTGGTAGGCGCGGCGCGCGGATTGACGGCGGGCGGGCGGGGCGCCGAAAAGGAATGATGCGCTCGCTCGCCACCCGCCCCGATCCGCCGCTGCGCGCCGCGGCACCCGTCTCGGCTGCGGTCACCGCCGATCGGCTGATCGCGGCGGGGGTGGCGGGGCTGGGCCTCGCCTCCGCGGTGATGCTGGCGCGCGCGGCGGGCGACTGGCGCTTCGCGGTCGGCTTCCTCGTCGGCTTCGCGGCGCTGTCGGCGGTTGCGGTGCTGTTTGCGCGCGGCGGCTTCGGACGGACCGAGCAGCGGCTCGTGCCGCGGCCCGATCGGGCCTTGCTGCGCGTCGTGCTCGATGCGACCGAAGAGCCCGCCGCGGTGACCGATCGTGCCGGCCGGCTGGTCGCGGCCAACGCCGCCTATGTCGATCGGTTCGGGCCGGCGGCGACGCCGCCGTCGCTGCCCGGGCTCGATCTGCATGCCGAGGAATTTGCGCTCGCCGGCCGCACCGCGTGGCGCGAAGGCCATGCCACCGCTGATCTCGGCATGGCGCGGATCGAACTGGTGGTGACGCGCGCGGGGGTCGGCGAGGATCATCTGTTGTGGCGGATCGGCGAGGGGCGCGGCGAGGGGCGCACCGATGCGTTGCGACTGATCGGCGGCGGCTTTGGCGAGCGGCTCGGGCGCGCCGGGCTGATGGCGGCGCTGATCGACGAACGTGGCCGCGTGCTCGTCTCGAACAAGGTCTTCGCGATGCGCGCATTGGGATCGCCGAGCGCGGCGATCACCGGCCGCGACTTCACCGCCTGCCTGACGCAGGACGATAGCGGCGCGCTGCGCTTCCTGCGCGACGGCGCCACGGGCGATCCGCTGCGGCTGCTCCATATTCCGCTCGACGACGGCGAACTCGCCGCCGGCGCTGCCGCGATGCTGTTGTTCGACGAGCCCGCGGCACCCGAGGCCGCCGCCGAAGGCACGCTGCCCGACGATCTCTATGGCCTGCTCGGCATCCTCCCGCTCGGGCTGGCGCTGATCGATCGCGACGGACGCTTCCTGTTCCAGAACGACGCCTTCCGCGTCGCCGCGGGCGTCGGCGAGAGCGACCGGCCCGTCTATCCGAGCGATCTCGTCGTCAAGGAGGACAAGGCCGCGGTGTCCGACGCGGTGCGCCGCTTCGCGGCATCCAAGGCGATGGCGGACACCGCCGCCGGGCGCGGCCCGATGCTGTCGGGCGACATCGCGGTGCGGTTGCTCGCGCGTCCCGAAGAGCCCGTGTCGCTCACCGTCGCCTCGGCGCGCGGGCTGGGCGAGGCATCGGTCATCCTCAGCCTCAAGGATTCGGCGGAGGAGGGGCGTCTCCAGCGCCAAGTCGCGCAGGCGACCAAGATGCAGGCGGTCGGCCAGTTGGCGGGCGGCGTCGCGCACGACTTCAACAATATCCTGACCGCGGTGCTCGGCCATTGCGACCTGATCCTGATGCGCCACACCCCCGGCGACAGCGACTATGACGACATCCAGCAGATCCGCCACAACGCCAATCGCGCGGCAGGGCTGACCCGGCAACTGCTCGCCTTCTCGCGCCAGCAGACGCTGCGTCCGCAGGTGCTGCAGCTGCCCGACGTCGTCTCCGAAGTCTCCAACCTGCTGCGCCGGCTGCTCGGCGATTCGATGCAGCTCGTCATCAATCACGGCCGTGCGGTGGGCGCGGTGCGCGCCGATCCGGGGCAGCTCGAGCAGGTGATCGTCAACCTCGCGGTCAATGCGCGCGACGCGATGCCCGATGGCGGGACGCTGACGATCCGCACCTACGGCGTCGCGGCGGCCGAAGTCCGCAAGCTCGGCGCCGACGTGCTGCCGGTCGGCGACTATAGCGCGATCAGCGTCACCGATACCGGGAGCGGGATCCCGCCCGACGTGCTGCCCAAGATCTTCGAGCCCTTCTTCACCACCAAGGAGGTCGGCAAGGGAACCGGGCTCGGCCTGTCGACGGTCTATGGCATCGTCAAGCAGTCGGGCGGCTTCATCTTCGCCGATTCGGCGATCGGGCGCGGCACCAGCTTCGTCGTCTATCTCCCCGTCGTGCGCGGCGAGGCGGCAGAGGCGGCCGCGCAGTCACCGAAACAGGCGCCGCAGGAGCTGTGGGGCACCGGCCATATCCTCGTCGTCGAGGACGAGGACATGGTGCGATCGGTCGCCGAACGCGCGCTCGTCCGTCAGGGCTATCAGGTGCGCACCGCGTCCAACGGCGAAGAGGCGCTCGAAATCCTCGCGCGCGTCGCCGAGACCGGCGAGGAAAAATTCGATCTGCTGATCTCCGACGTGATGATGCCCGGGATGGACGGTCCGACGATGGTCGCGCATGCGCGCCAACGCTTTCCCGATCTGCCGATCCTCTTCATGTCGGGCTATGCCGAGGAACAGCTTAGGAAATCGATCAACCTCGACAATGTCGCGTTCCTCGCCAAGCCTTTTTCGGTGCAGCAGCTCGCCGAGGCGGCGCGCGACGCGCTCGTCCGGCCGGCGCGCGGCGACGGCAGATAGTTCTTGTCGGACAACGGGTTCCGCGGCTAGGCGCAATTTATGAACAGTCGATCGATATTGATCGTCGAGGACGAATCGCTGATCGCGATGATGCTCGAGGATTTTGTGGACAGCTTGGGCCATGTCGTGGCCGGAACCGAGGATTGCGTAGCGGGTGCGATCGCGCGGACCGAAGCCGGCGGCTTCGATCTGGTGATCCTCGACGTCCATCTGCGCGGCGAATCCTGCTGGCCCGTCGCCGACCTGCTCGCCGATCGCGGCATTCCCTTCCTGCTCGCCACAGGTGGCCACACTGAACCGCCCCCGGCGCGCCATGCGCAGGCGCCCGTGCTCGCCAAGCCCTTCACGCTGGCCGGCGTCGAACAGGCGATCGACGCCACTGCCTGATCCGTTCCACTCTTGTTCTCCGGGAACGAAGATGGTACGCACCGTCTTCGTCGAAGCCGCGCATTGAAGCTGGTGCGGCCACGCTCTACCAAGGAGACAGGCAATGGCCGCATCACTCAAGGTTATCGGGGCAAATTCGGACATGATCGACAAGCTGGCGACGACCGACAGGCAGAAGGCGCTCGACGCGGCGCTCGCACAGATCGACCGCGCGTTCGGCAAGGGCTCGGCGATGCGGCTGGGCTCCAAGGAAGCGATGCAGGTCGAGGTGATCCCGACCGGCTCGCTCGGGCTCGACATCGCGCTGGGCGTCGGCGGGCTGCCGCGCGGCCGCGTGATCGAGATTTACGGCCCGGAAAGCTCGGGCAAGACGACGCTCGCGCTCCACGTCATCGCCGAGGCACAGAAGACCGGCGGCGCCGCGGCGTTCGTCGATGCCGAGCATGCGCTCGACCCGGTCTATGCCAAGAAGCTCGGCGTCAACATCGACGAGCTGATCGTGTCGCAGCCGGATACCGGCGAGCAGGCGCTCGAAATCGTCGACACGCTGGTCCGCTCGAACGCGATCGACGTGCTGGTGGTCGATTCGGTCGCGGCGCTCGTGCCGCGCGCCGAGATCGAGGGCGAGATGGGCGACAGCCATGTCGGGCTGCAGGCGCGGCTGATGTCGCAGAGCTTGCGCAAGCTCACCGGCTCGATCAGCCGCTCGCGCTGCATGGTGATCTTCATCAACCAGCTGCGCATGAAGATCGGCGTGATGTACGGCAACCCCGAGACAACGACGGGCGGCAACGCGCTCAAATTCTACGCCTCGGTCCGCCTCGACATCCGCCGCACCGGCCAGATCAAGGATCGCGATGAGATCGTCGGCAACGCCACGCGCGTGAAGGTGGTCAAGAACAAGGTCGCACCGCCGTTCAAGCAGGTCGAGTTCGACATCATGTATGGCGAGGGCGTGTCCAAGATCGGCGAAATCCTCGATCTCGGGGTGAAAGCCGGGATCGTCGAGAAGTCGGGCGCCTGGTTCTCCTATGATTCGGTGCGGATCGGGCAGGGGCGCGAGAATTCGAAGGCCTTCCTCAAGGCCAATCCCGAGCTCGCCGACAAGCTCGAAAAGGCGATCCGCGCCAAGACCGACGCGGTCTCCGAGGCGCTGATGGCGGGGCCGGAAGAGGGCGACGACATCTGAGCGGGTCGTCCGGCGGGGGGCCGGGCGCGGCTGGGTGCTCCTGCCGGCATCGGAGCGTGCGGGAGAATGGTGACGACGGGGCGGGGGATCGCCGCCCGCCGACCGCACCGCTTCCGTCGTCGTCGAATGTCGGATAGCCTCGCGCCTATGCAAGCATCCGACTGGGCCGGCACGATCGGCGAGACATGGGCCGAGGAATGGGTGCGTACCGATCGCACCTTCGCGCCCGTCGACGATGCGCTGGTCGCAGCGGTTGCGGGCCGGCTGGCGGGGGTCGCGGCACCGCGCATCCTCGACGTCGGCTGCGGCGCGGGGCGGACCAGCCTGTCGCTTGCCGATGCGCTGCCCGGCGCGACGATCACCGGCATCGACCTGTCGCCTGCGCTGGTGGCAGCCGCGCGCGACCGCGCCGGAGCGGCTAGTCGCTGCCGCTTCGCCGTCGCCGACGCGGGCCGCTGGGCGGACGAGGATGGCTTCGACCTGATCGTGTCGCGCCACGGCGTGATGTTCTTCGACGATCCCGTCGCCGCGCTCGCGCAGATCCGGACACGCGCCTCGTCTGGTGCGCCGTTGCTCTTCTCCTGCTTCCGTTCGCCCGCGCTCAATCCCTGGGCGTCGGGTCTCGCCAGGCTGGTGGGCGGCCCCGCCCCCGATCCGCACGCGCCCGGTCCCTTCGCCTTCGCCGACGCGGAGCGTGTCGCGCGCCTGCTCGCCGCCGCGGGTTGGCGCGACGCCGCGGCGGTGCCGCTCGACTTCGCCTATGTCGCGGGCGACGGCGCCGATCCGATCGCCGACGCCGTCGGCTTCTTCCGGCGAATCGGCCCGACCGCCTTCGCGCTGCGCAGCGCCGAGCAGGCGGATCGCGATCGCCTGCTCGCCGGGCTCGACACGCTGGTCCGCGCGCATCTCGCCGATGGCCGCGTCGTCTTCCCCGCGGCCGCCTGGATCTGGAGTGCGCGTGCATGATCGTCGTCCATCATCTCGAGAACAGCCGCTCGCAGCGGATCCTCTGGCTGCTCGAGGAACTGCGGCTCGCCTATGAGGTGCGCCGCTATGAACGCGACGCGAAGACGATGCTGGCGCCGCCCGAGCTCAGGCGCGTCCACCCGCTCGGCAAGTCGCCGCTGGTCGAGATCGATGGGCAGGTGCTCGCCGAGACGGGGGCGATCGTCGAATATCTGACGGCGCGCGAAGCCGGCCGGCTCGGCCCACTCGCCGATCCCGTCGCGGGCCAGCGCTGGCGGCACTTCGTTCATTATGCGGAAGGATCGCTGATGCCGCCGCTGTTCGCGATGCTCGTCGTCGGCCGGCTCGGCCTGCTCGGCCGCCCCGCGCGCAAGCCGCTACGCCGGATGTTCGCGGTCCACCTCGATTGGCTCGAATCCGAGCTTGCCACGCGCGACTGGTTTGCCGGCGACGTCTTCTCCGCGGCCGACGTGATGATGAGTTTTCCGTTGGAGGCGTCGCGTCAGCGGGCCGGTCTCGACGATCGCTATCCGCGCCTGCAGTCGTGGCTCGGGCGTATCCATGCGCGAGCGGGATACCGCGCCGCGCTGCAGAAGGGCGGTCGCTATGCCTATGCGTGAGCCGGTCGCGCGGCGGACGCTGATTGGCGGAGCGCTCGCGACAGGCGCGCTGCTCGCCGCGCCGTCGCGCGCGCTGCCCGCGACGCCCGTCGTGCCGGGGCTGCCCGGCGCGCTCCCCGGCAGCGTCGTCCCGATCGCGGCGGCCGAACGCGAGCGGCGGATCGAAAAGCTTCGCCGGTTGATGCGCGCCGAGGGGATCGCCGCGCTGCTGATCGAGCCCGGCAGCTCGCTCGCCTATTTCACCGGCATCGACTGGTGGCGCAGCGAGCGCGTCACCGCCGCGATCGTGCCCGTTGCGGGCGAGGTCGCGATCGTCACGCCCTTTTTCGAAGCGCCGTCGGTCAGGCAAACGCTCGCGATCCCCGCCGAGATACGCACCTGGAACGAGGATGAGGACCCCCGCGCGCTGATCGCCGCGACGCTCAGGGACCGCGGCGCCGCCACCGGCCCGGTCGCGATCGAGGAGACGCTGCGCTATTTCATCGTCGACGGTGTCAAGAAGGCCCTGCCGGGTGCCACGATCGTCTCGGGCGCGGGCGTCGTCAGAGGCTGCCGGATGCACAAGTCGGCGGCCGAGATCGCGCTGATGCAGCGCGCGACCGACATCACCATAGCCGCCTACCGCGCGACGATCCCGCGCGTCGCCCCCGGCATGACCCCCGACGACGTCTCCAAGCTGATGGACGCCAACACGGTCGCGCTTGGCGGCAAGCCGGAATTCTCGCTGGTGCTGATGGGCGCGGCGGCGGCCTATCCGCACGGCTCTCGCGATCCCCAACTGGCGCGCGAGGGCGAGATCGTGCTGATGGATTGCGGCTGCACGGTCGAGGGTTATCAGTCCGACATCTCGCGCAGCTTCGTGCTGGGCAAGCCCAGCGACCGCCAGCGGCGGGTGTGGGATCAGGTCCATCGCGGCCAGCAGATCGCCTTCGCCGCGGCGCAGGTGGGTGCGGAGGCGGGCAGCGTCGACGATGCGGTGCGGCGCTATTACGAGAGCCTCGGCTACGGCCCCGGCTATGCGCTCCCCGGCCTGTCGCACCGCACCGGGCACGGCATCGGGCTCGACGGGCACGAGCCGGTCAATCTCGTCCACGGCGAGACGACGCGACTGGCGGCGGGCATGTGCTTCTCGGACGAGCCCGGCCTCTATATTCCCGGCGCGTTCGGCGTGCGGCTCGAGGATTGCTTCCACATGACGGAGGCGGGGCCGCGCTGGTTCTCGCAGCCGGCGGAGAGCATCGAGCAGGTCGTGTGACCCGGACGCGATGCCGGCCGACGGGCCGGCGCGTCGGTATCTAGCGTCGCCCGCGGGCGGACGTCGCTGAAGGATGTGCATCTGGCCGCGACGATGCTTAAAGGGTCGCGATGACCGATCCTGTGGAAGCTCCCGAACCACCCCGCCGCGCGCGGATGCGCCGCACCGCCCAGCGCCTCAACGGGTTGGCGCGCCGGCATGGCCCGACCGCGCCGATCTGGCGGAGGCGCGCGGCGATCCTGACCGGCGCGATCCTGCTCGGCCTGGCCGCGCTTCTGTTCGCGCATGCCGCCGATTGGGCGAGTGGCGTCTTCCTGCGCCTTTCCCGCCGGTGGCGCTGGGCGCCGATGATCGCCACGCCTGCGGGCTTCGCGTTGCTCGTATGGCTCACGCGCCGCGTCGCGCCCGATGCGCGCGGCTCGGGCATCCCCCAGATCATGGCCGCGCGGCTCGATCCCGAAGGGGCGATGCGGTCGCTCGCCTCGGCACGCACCGCGATCGTCAAGTTCGGCATGACGCTCGCGGCGTTGCTGCTCGGCGCCTCGGTCGGCCGCGAAGGCCCCACGGTGCAGATCTCCGCGACGATCATGGCCTATTGCCACCGCCTGTTCCGCGTGCCGGTGACCGCCTCGGTGATGGTCGCGGGCGGTGCTGCCGGTGTCGCGGCCGCCTTCAATACGCCGCTCGCCGGCGTTACCTTTGCGATCGAGGAGCTCGCCTCCGCCTATGATCAGAAGATGACGCTGCTGGTCATGACCGCGGTGCTCATCTCGGGAATGGTAAGCCTCGGCCTCGCGGGCGACTATGTCTATTTCGGTGCGATGACCGATGTCGTTTCGGTCCGCCAGGCGCTGACGCTGGTTCCCGTCGCCGGCGTGCTCGGCGGGCTGGCAGGCGGCGTGTTCTCCAGGCTCATGCTGGCATTCGCGACCGCGGAGCTGCCGGTGATGGCCGCGCTGCGGCGCAGGCCGGTTGCGGTCGCCGCGGTGGCCGGGATCGTCGTCGCGCTGCTCGGCTGCGGCACCGGCATGACGTGGGGCACGGGCTACGAGCCCGCCCGGCTGATCATCACCGGATCGAGCGCACCCTGGTGGTTCGGCCCGGCGAAGTTTGGCGCGACCTTGGCGACCGCGGTATCGGGGTTGCCGGGCGGCATCTTCGCGCCCTCGCTCGCGGTCGGCGCGGGGCTGGGCGACCTGCTGCGACTCCTTTTTCCCGGCACGGGGGTCGGCGCGGTCGCGCTGCTCGGGATGACCGCCTATTTCACCGGCGTCGTGCGCGCGCCGCTCACCGCCGTCGTGATCATTTCGGAGGCGACCGCCAGCCGCGGTCTGCTTCTGCCGCTGCTGGCGACCGCGCTGATCGCCGATTGGGTCGCCGGGATGATCTCGCGCGAACGGCTCTATCATGGCCTGTCCCGGGCGTTCATGCCCAAATCGGATCAGCGACGCGCCGATATGGGGGGAAGCCCGGCAAGCTCGCTTGCCGCGCCCGCGCGCCTCGCCTAAATCCCCCGCATGACCTCGACCAACGACATTCGCCGCTCCTTCCTCGATTATTTCGGGGGGCAGGGGCATCAGATCGTGCCGTCGGCGCCGCTGGTGCCGCACAATGATCCGACGCTGATGTTCGTCAACGCGGGCATGGTGCCGTTCAAGAACGTCTTCACCGGGCTCGAGACGCGGCCCTATGTCACCGCGACATCCTCGCAGAAATGCGTGCGCGCGGGCGGCAAGCACAATGATCTCGACAATGTCGGCTATACCGCGCGGCACCATACCTTCTTCGAGATGCTCGGCAATTTCTCGTTCGGCGCCTATTTCAAGGAGCAGGCGATCACGCACGCCTGGACGCTGCTCACGCGCGAATGGGGCATCCCCGCCGACAGGCTGACCGTCACCGTCTATCACACCGACGACGAGGCGTATGACCTGTGGAAGCGGATCGCGGGTTTGCCCGACGACCGCATCATCCGCATCCCGACCAGCGACAATTTCTGGTCGATGGGTGACACCGGGCCGTGTGGTCCGTGTTCGGAGATCTTCTACGACCATGGCGACCATATCCCCGGCGGCCCCCCCGGCAGCCCGGACGAGGATGGCGACCGCTTCGTCGAGATATGGAACCTCGTGTTCATGCAATATGAGCAGGTCGATGCCGAGACGCGGCTCTCCCTGCCGCGGCCGTCGATCGACACCGGCATGGGGCTCGAGCGCATCGCCGCCGTCCTCCAGGGCGTCCACGACAATTACGATACCGACACGTTCAAGGCGCTGATCGCCGCCTCGGGCGAGCTCACCAAGACCCCGACCGACGGCGCCAACACCGCCTCGCACCGCGTCATCGCCGACCATCTGCGCGCGTCGGGCTTCCTCGTCGCCGACGGCGTGCTGCCCGCCAATGAGGGCCGCGGCTATGTGCTGCGCCGGATCATGCGGCGCGCGATGCGCCACGCGCATCTGCTGGGTGCCGCCGAGCCTTTGATGTGGCGGCTGGTGCCTGCGCTGGTTGCCGAGATGGGCGTCGCCTATCCCGAGCTCGTCCGCGCGCAAGCCTTGATCGAGGAGACGCTCAAGCTCGAGGAGACGCGCTTCCGCCAGACGCTCGCCAACGGTCTGCGCCTGCTCGACGAGGCGACCGCGACGATGGCGGAAGGCGACACGCTGCCCGGCGCCACCGCGTTCAAGCTCTACGACACCTTCGGCTTCCCCTACGACCTCACCGAGGATGCGCTGCGCGGGCAGGGCATGTCGGTCGACCGCGCCGGCTTCGACGCCGCGATGGCCGAACAGAAGGCCGCCGCGCGCGCCGCCTGGAAGGGCTCGGGCGACAAGGCTTCCGACGACATCTGGTTCGACATCGCCGAGGAGCATGGCGGCACCGAGTTCACCGGCTATGGCGCGACCGAGGGCGAGGGCCGCGTCGTCGCGATCGTGCGCGACGGCGAGCGGGTGAAGGCGGCGCAGACCGGCGACGAGGTGACGATCCTCACCAACCAGACACCCTTCTACGGCGAGAGCGGCGGGCAGATCGGCGACGTCGGGATCATCACTGGCGACGCCGGCTTCGAGGCCGAGGTGACCGACACCGCCAAGCCGCTCGGCCGCCTCCACGCGCACAAGGCGGTGATCGAGGGCGGCGAGGTCAAGGTCGGCGACGCGGTGCACTTGAAGGTCGACGTCGAGCATCGCAACGAGGTCCGCGCCAACCATTCGGCGACGCATCTGCTCCACGCCGCGCTGCGCAACACGCTTGGCCGCCACGTCAGCCAGAAGGGCAGCCTGGTCGCCGCGGAGCGGTTGCGCTTCGACTTCGCGCACCAGAAGGCGATGAGCCCCCAGGAGATCGCGCTGGTCGAGGCCGAGGTGAACCGGCACATTCGCGAGAATGTCCCCGTCGGCACGCGGCTGATGACGCCCGACGACGCGATCGCGGCGGGCGCGATGGCGCTGTTCGGCGAGAAATATGGCGACGAGGTGCGCGTGCTGTCGATGGGCCGGCTGCTCGAGGGCCATTATTCGACCGAGCTGTGCGGCGGCACGCACGTTTCGGCGCTGGGCGACATTGCGCTGTTCAAGATCGTGAGCGAAAGCGCGGTGTCGTCGGGCGTCCGCCGCATCGAGGCGCTGACCGGCGAGGCGGCGCGCGTTTGGCTGACGCAGCGCGAGGATCGCTTGAAGGAGGCGGCGCAGGCGTTGAAAGCCTCGCCCGAGGAGGTGCCGGGGCGGATCGCCCAGCTCGTCGAGGAGCGGCGCCGGCTGGAGCGCGAGCTCGCCGAGGCGAAGAAGGCGCTGGCGCTGGGTGGCGGCGGCGCGGCCAAGGAGGCGCAGGCGGTCGAGCAGGTCGGCGGCTATGGCTTCGTGGCGCAGATCCTCGACGGCTTCGATCCCAAGGGGCTGCGCGGGCTGGTCGATGACGCCAAGAAGACGCTGGGCTCGGGGGTCGCGGTGATGCTCGCGATCAACGAGGGGCGCGCCTCGGTCGCGGTCGGCGTCACCGACGATCTGCTGCCGGGGCTGAGCGCGGTCGATCTGGTCAAGACCGCGGTCGCGGCGCTCGGCGGGCAGGGCGGCGGTGGCCGGCCCGACATGGCGCAGGGCGGCGGACCGGACGGGTCGCAGGCGGAGATCGCGATCGCGGCGGTGCGTTCGGCGCTTGAAGGGGTGAAGGCGGCGGCTTGAGCGCAAACTACTCCCTCTGCCCGTCTGGGAGAGGGTCGGGGTGAGGGGGAGCGACGCGCACGCCTCGCGTCCCACCTTCGAGGTCGGCCACCCTCACCCAGCCCTCTCCCTCACGGGAAAGGGCTGACAGCGAGCCCAAATTGGCCGCTCACTTCGCCACCGCTGCAACCAGATCGTCCATCTGCTCGCGCGCATCGGGCGTGTAGCTCGCGCGCTTCGGCGCCGCATCCACCCGCGTCGCGGCCACCGCCTCGCGCTGGCGTGCGACCGCCGAGGCGAGATCGCGCGGGTCCGCGGCGCGCTGGTCGATACCGACGGGCGCGAGGCCCAGCGGTTCGCGCCAATGGTCGAGCTGGGTGAAGCGGCTGCGATATTCCAGCTCATATTGGAGCTGGCGGATCTGCCGGCGGGCGAGCGCGACGCGGTCGTCGATATGCGCGACCGCGACGCGGTGCGCCTGCATCCGCATCGACAGCATATAGCCACCGACGCCGAACAGCATCACCAACGCGATCGCCGCCAGCGAGGCGATCACCGCCAGCCCCTGGCCCATCGGTGGAATGGCGTTACGGTCGACGCGCATGGCGAAATCGGGCTCCCCCCTGTCTTCGTCGCGGCGATTAGGCGGGCGGCGGCCTGAACCGTCGCTTAATTGCTCGGGCGAGCCGCGGTCACACGTCGCGAAGCCGCAGGCCGCGCTCCTTGGGCGCCTCGCGCATGCCGCCCATCTCCTTGATCTCGGTGCGTTGTTCGGCGCGCTTGTCGTGGATCGAGGCGATCACCGGGCCGACCGGCAGCCCGATTTCGGTCAGCACCGCCTCGGATAGCTGGAGCGAGGATTCAAGCTGCTCGGGCACCGCATCGGTCGCGCCCGCCCGGTAGAGGTCGGCAGCGTCGCGCGCGTCGCGCGCGCGGACGATGATCGGCAGGTCGGGATGGTCGGCGCGGATGCTCCGCGTCAGCCGCAGCTGCGCGACCGGATCGTCCATCGTCAGCACGACCGCGGCGGCACCGCCCAGATCGAGATGCGCGATCAGTGCGGGCCGGCTGGCGTCGCCGAACAGCACCGAAAAGCCATCGCGGCGCGCCTGCGAGACCGTGTCCACATCGGCGTCGACCGCGAGATAGGGTCGGCGATGCGTGGCGAGCATCGACGCCACCAGGCGGCCGACGCGTCCGAAGCCGATCACCAATACGCGCGGCACATCGCCCGGCGTGTCGGCCGCGTCCAGCATGCGGGCCTGACGACGCTCGACCCGGCGCGAGACGTCGCTTCCCAGCTGCGCGAGCAGCGGCGTGATCGTCAGGCCGATCGCGGTCACCGTCTGCCAGAAGGCGGCGGTGGCCGGCAGCACCAGCCCCGCCGCCTGCGCCGCACCGAGCACGATCAGCGTCGTCTCGGAGGGCGACGCCATCAGCAGCCCGGTCTCGGCGGCGACGCCGCTGCGCGCCCCGGACAGCTTGAGCAGCAGCGCGGTCACGATCGCCTTGGCGGCGACCACGCCGGCGACGGCGAGCAGCAGCGCGTCCCATTGCGCGCCGATCGCGGCGAGATCGATGCTCATCCCGACGGTGATCAGGAACACGCCGAGCGCGAGCCCGCGAAACGGCGCGGTGATCACCTCGACCTCGGTGTGATAGTCGGTCTCGGCGATGAGCAGCCCGGCGAGCAGCGCGCCGACGATCGGCGACAGCCCCGCCGCGCTGGTCGCGATCGAGGCGAGGATGACGACGAGCAGGCTGATCGCGAGGAACAGCTCGGGGCTTTTAGTGCGCGCCGCCTGCGCGAACAGCGGTGGCAGCGCATAGCGGCCGCCGACCAGCAGCACCGCGACGGTGATGCCGCCCTTGAGCAGCACCAGCCCCATTGCGCCCCAGCCGCCGCCGGTATCGGGGCCGAGCGCCGAGAGCGCGAAGATGATCGGCACCAGCGCGAGATCCTCGAACAGCAGCATCGCGAATGCGCCGCCGCCGACCGCACCGCTGGTCCCCACCATCGGCAGCACCAGCGCGGTCGACGACAGCGCGAGCGCGAGGCCGAGGCCGACCGACCCGCTGGGGCTCTCGCCGAACAGCATCAGCGCGCCGCCGATCGCCGCCGCGCACAGGAAGAGTTCAGCCGCGCCGACGCCGAACACCTGCCGCCGCATCGTCCACAGCCGGCGGAACGACAGCTCGAGCCCGATCGCGAACAGCAGCAGCACGATGCCGAACTCGGCATAGGGCTCGATAGCGTGCGAATCGGTGATCGTCAGGTAGAAGAGCCACGGCCAGCGCGGCACCAGCACGCCGAGCCCGTGCGGCCCGAGTGCGAGGCCGACGAGGATGAATCCGATCACCGGATTGACCCGCACGCGCGCGAAGGCGGGGATCACGATGCCGGCGGCGCCGAGGATCACCAGCGCGTCGGAGAAGCCGGTCGAATGGGTCGGGAAGCCAGCCATGCCCGCTTATGGACCCGGCACGGGGATGCTGACCAGCGCCTGCGGTAGATGCGCGACCGAGCCTGCGCCCCCGCGTGGACGGGAGCCCAATGCAGCAAGCGGTGCGCATGCGGCACTGGGCCCCCGCCTGCGCGGGGGAACGGATAGTGTCACGCCCGGCCCGCCATGGTGGCCCGCGGTTGGTGACGATCGCGCCAAACCAGGAGCCTGTGCTCCCGCGCAGGCGGGAGCCCAGGGTTACAAGCGGTGCGCGTGTGGCCCTGGGCCCCCGCCTTCGCGGGAAAACGGGAGGCATTGCGCCCGGCCCGCCATGGTGCCCCTAGGTTGGTGACGATCGCGCCGAACCACGAGCCTGTGCTCCCGCGCAGGCGGGAGCCCAGGGTTACAAGCGGTGCCCCTGGGCCCCCGCCTTCGCGGGGGAACGGGGCGTTACGCCCAGCCCGCCATCGCGGTCTCGAGATTGGCCACGATCGCGTCGAAAAACTGCTCGGTCGTCATCCAATTCTGGTCGGGGCCGACGAGGATCGCGAGATCCTTGGTCATCTGCCCGCCCTGCACGGTGTCGACGCAGACCTTCTCGAGCGTCTCGGCGAAACGCACCACGTCGGGCGTCTCGTCGAACTTGCCGCGGAACATGAGGCCCTGCGTCCAGGCGAAGATCGAGGCGATCGGGTTGGTCGAGGTCTGCTTGCCCTGCTGGTGCATGCGATAGTGGCGCGTGACGGTGCCGTGCGCCGCCTCCGCCTCGACGGTCTTGCCGTCGGGGGTCATCAGCACCGAGGTCATCAGCCCGAGCGAGCCGAAGCCCTGCGCAACCGTGTCCGACTGGACGTCGCCGTCGTAATTCTTGCACGCCCAGACGAACTTGCCGCTCCACTTGAGCGCGGAGGCGACCATGTCGTCGATCAGGCGATGCTCGTAGACGATGCCGGCGGTCTTGAACTGATCGGCGAACTCGGCGTCGAACACCTCCTGGAACAGATCCTTGAAGCGGCCGTCATAGGCCTTGAGGATCGTGTTCTTGGTCGAGAGATACAGCGGCCACTTGCGGCCGAGCGCGTAGATCATGCTCGAGCGCGCGAAATCGCGGATCGAATCGTCGAGATTGTACATGCCCATCGCGACGCCCGCCGACGGGAAGTCGAACACGTCATATTCGAGCACGTTGCCGTCTTCGCCGGTGAAGGTCATTTTGAGCTTGCCGGGGCCGGGGACGCGGAAGTCGGTCGCGCGATACTGGTCGCCGAAGGCGTGGCGGCCGACGACGATCGGGTCGGTCCAGCCCGGCACCAGCCGGGGCACGTTGCGCATCACGATCGGCTCGCGGAAGATCGTGCCGCCCAGGATGTTGCGGATCGTGCCGTTGGGCGACTTCCACATCTTCTTGAGCTTGAACTCCTCGACGCGCGCTTCGTCCGGCGTGATCGTCGCGCATTTGACGCCGACGCCATACTGCTGGATCGCCTTGGCGGAATCGATCGTGATCTGGTCGTCGGTCTCGTCGCGCTTTTCGACCGAGAGGTCGTAATATTTGAGATCGATGTCGAGATAGGGGAGGATGAGCTTCTCGCGGATCCACTGCCAGATGATGCGCGTCATCTCGTCGCCGTCGAGCTCGACGACGGGGGTCTTCACCTTGATCTTGGCTGCCATGGAGCGCTCCGCTGCTGGGGCCGGCGGCCACGCCGGCGATAGGTTCGAAGGGAATGCCGTGCCGCTTAGGCCGGGCGTGGCTGCGGATCAACCGTGACAGCGCGGATATGACGGCTTAGGACGTCGCGATGACCTCGCTCGAAAAACCCGACATCGGCACCACGACGATCAAGTGGCGCTTTCCCGCGGTGCATCCCGAAGGCTATAAGTTCGCCGCGATCGCGGCCGGGATCACGCTGCTGTTCTTCCTCTTCCTCCCCGAGCTGTTCGGCTGGCTGGGGGTGGCGATCACCGCATGGGTGCTGCTGTTCTTCCGCGATCCGATCCGCACCACGCCGCGCGGACCCGGTATGATCGTCGCGCCCGCCGATGGCCTGGTCACGCTGATCGTCCAGGTGCCGCCGCCGCGCGAGCTGATCGGCGAGGGCGCGCTCGCCCCCGATCCGGTGACGCGCGTCTCGATCTTCATGTCGGTGTTCGACGTCCACATCAACCGCTCGCCGATCGGCGGGACGATCAGCCGCGTCGTCTATATTTCGGGCAAGTTCCTCAACGCCGATCTCGACAAGGCGAGCGAGGAAAATGAGCGCCAGCACATCCTCGTCGAGGACGGGCACGGCATGAAGATCGGCTTCACGCAAATCGCGGGTCTGGTCGCCAGGCGGATCGTGCCGTTCGTCAAGCCGGGCGATATCATCGCGGCGGGGCAGCGCGTCGGGCTGATCCGCTTCGGCAGCCGGGTCGACGTCTATCTACCCGCCGGCACCAGCCCGCAGGTGCTGCTCGGCCAGCGCACGATCGCGGGCGAGACGGTGCTCGCGGTCGCCGGTCGCGACGAGCGGATCGACGGCGTCGCGCAGTGAAAGCGGCTTATCCTTGGGTCGCTGGCGAAAGCCGGGGCCCAGAGCTTCATACGCAGCGCCTCTCAACTCTGGACCCCGGCTTTCGCCGGGGAACTGAACCATGCCACGCCTGAACCCGCGCCTTCGCGACCGCCCCCGGCGCGGCATTCCGCTCCGCGCGGTCGCGCCCAATGCGGTGACCGCGCTCGCGCTGTGCTTCGGCCTCTCCGCGGTGCGCTTCGCGATCGCCGAGCAATGGGAGCTGGCGGTCGGCACGATCATCCTGGCGGCGGTGCTCGACGGGCTCGACGGGCGGATCGCGCGTTTGCTCAAGGGCGAGAGCCGATTCGGCGCAGAGCTCGATTCGCTGTCCGACGTGATCGCCTTCGGCGTCTCGCCTGCGGTGGTGATGTATCTCTGGTCGCTTCAATATATGCCGCAGTTCGGCTGGACGATCGCGCTCAGCCATGCGGTCTGCTGCGCGTTGCGGCTGGCGCGTTTCAACGCCCAGATCGATGCCACCGAGCAGCCGCGCAAGGCGGCGGGCTTCTTCACCGGCATTCCCGCGCCTGCGGGGGCGGGGCTGGTGATGCTGCCGCTCTATATCTGGTTGGCGTTCGGCCAGCAGGTCGCGATCTTCCGCTCGGCCTATATCGTGGCACCGTGGACGGCGATGGCGGCGATCCTGATGGTGTCGAGCGTCGCGACCTTCGGCTGGGGCTCGCTGCGCCTCCGCCGCGGCGTGCGGTTCGAAGCGATCGCGGTGATCGCGCTCGCCGGCGGGGCGTTGATCAGCGCGCCCTGGCCGACATTGTCGCTGTTCACCCTGGGCTATCTGGGCGCCATCCCGTTCAGCGCCCGGTCTTATGCCAGGATCAAGCGGCAGCGCGCTGCGGCTGCGCGGACGCCGGCTGCACCGCCTGCCACCGACCTGCCGTCCTGATCCGAACCGGGTGTCGCGGCCTATGCGTCACCGGCGCCCGACCCACGCCCAATGCCAGTATGATCGAGTCGCGCGATGCGGCGAGCATCAGCGCGATGAACGACAAGGTGGCGAGCGCCACGAGGGAAAAGCCGATCGACGCAAGAACATGAACCATGATGCTATCTCCCGAAACGGTTCCACCCGTTTCTCGACAGGTAGGAACGGCTTGCCGCACTGACAGTTCCATATGTTCTCCATATGTTCCTTGTCAAGCGTCCCATTTCGGACCAGTCGAGGGTTTGCGCGCGATGAACTGTAACAAGACATCGCCGAGAGTTGCTTTTCCGGACCGCTCTCGGTAAGGGCCGCCGCATTCCACATGCAGGGCGCACATACCGGTGCCGCGGCCATCTCGATGGTTTCGGTCACTGTCCTGCAGAGGTTCAACCGGAAGGAGATACTCTCATGGCGGCACCGTCCGTTTCCATGCACCAATTGCTCGACGTCGGCGCGCACTTCGGCCACCAGACCCACCGCTGGAACCCGAAGATGAAGCCCTACATCTTCGGCGACCGCAACGGCGTCCACATCATCGACCTGTCGCAGACCGTGCCGCTGATGACGCGCGCGCTCGACTTCGTGAACCAGACCGTCCAGTCGGGCGGCAAGGTCCTGTTCGTCGGCACCAAGCGCCAGGCGCAGGAGCCGATCGCCGAGGCCGCGCGCCAGTCGGGCCAGCATTATGTCAACCATCGCTGGCTGGGCGGCATGCTCACCAACTGGAAGACGATCTCGGGCTCGATCAAGCGCTTCAAGGCGCTCGAGGAGCAGCTTTCGGGCGACACGCAGGGCCTCACCAAGAAGGAAGTCCTCCAGCTCACCCGCGAGCGCGACAAGTTCGAGCTGTCGCTCGGCGGCATCCGCGACATGGGCGGCATCCCCGACGTGATGTTCGTGATCGACGCCAACAAGGAAGAGCTCGCGATCAAGGAAGCCAACACGCTCGGCATCCCGGTCGTCGCGATCCTCGATTCGAACGTCTCGCCCGACGGCATCGCCTTCCCGATCCCGGCGAACGACGACGCATCCCGCGCGATCCGCCTCTATTGCGACCTGATCGCCGAGGCCGCGACCAAGGGCAACCAGAACGCGCGCGTCCAGTCGGGAGCCGATTTCGGCGCGTCGGACGAGCCGCCGGTCGAAGCCGCACTCGCGTAACAATATTGTCGCGTGCTCCCGCGTAGGCGGGAGCCCAGTCCGCACCGATCGACTGGGCCCCCGCTTTCGCGGGGGCGCGCGCTTCTAGACTGAAAGGATCGAGATATGGCGGAGATCACCGCAGCCACCGTCAAGGACCTGCGCGAGCGCTCGGGCGCCGGCATGATGGATTGCAAGAAGGCGCTGAGCGAGACCAACGGCGACATGGAAGCCGCGGTCGACTGGCTGCGCTCCAAGGGCCTCGCCGCCGCTGCCAAGAAGTCGAGCCGCACCGCGGCCGAGGGTCTGGTCGGCGTCGCGGTCGCGGGCACCAAGGGTGCCGCGGTCGAGGTCAACTCCGAGACCGATTTCGTCGCCAAGAACGACCAGTTCCAGGCGTTCGTGAAGACGGTGTCGGGTATCGCGCTCGAGACCGGCGACGATATCGAGGCGCTGCGCGCCGCGTCCTATCCGGGCGGCGGCACCGTGGGCGACGCGCTCACCGCGAATATCGCGACGATCGGCGAGAACCAGACGCTGCGCCGCGTGCGCGTGCTGACCGTCTCGAACGGCGCGGTCGTGCCCTATGTCCACAACCAGATCGCACCCGGCATGGGCAAGATCGGCGTGCTCGTCGCGCTCGAGTCGGACGCCGGCATCGACGTGCTCGAGCCGCTCGGCAAGCAGATCGCGATGCACATCGCGGCGTCCTTCCCGCAGGCGCTCCACGCCGACCATCTCGACGCCGACACGGTCGAGCGCGAGCGCGCGATCGCGCGCGAGAAGGCGGCCGAGAGCGGCAAGCCCGAGAACATCATCGAGAAGATGGTCGAGGGTGCGGTCGCCAAGTTCAAGAAGGAGGCGGCGCTGCTGTCGCAACTCTTCGTCATGGACAACAAGACGCCCGTGCAGGACGTCGTCGCCAAGGCCGCCAAGGATGCCGGCACGTCGATCGTGCTCAAGGACTATGTCCGCTTCCAGCTTGGCGAAGGCATCGAGCGCGAGACCAGCGACTTCGCCGCCGAAGTGGCCGCCGCCGCCGGCGTCAAGGCGTAACCCGCGCATCCCGGGCGCCCGCCGGCGCGCGTGGTCCGGAGACGGACGCGCGCGTCGGCGGGCTTTTTTTTGGAGCGCGGCGCTTTCCCGATCCCGCTCATGCGCCAAGGCTCGTTCGTGCCGAGCGCCGTCGAAGCACAGCCACGCCGCTCGAAGCGATCTCGGCTGCGCTCGGGCGGCCCTTCGACTGCGCTCAGGGCGAACGGGGAGGGGAGAGCGCGGCACCGCGAAGCCGCGTCGGTCTTTCGCCCGCTTCCTCCCTTAACCACGCTTGGCAGCGACCGGGCCCGCCCCTAAGGTGCGCGCCACATTGATCCGATCGGACCCGTTTCCCGCATGACCCGCCCGACCTTCCGCCGCATCCTTCTCAAGCTGTCCGGCGAGGTGCTGATGGGTTCGGGTCAGTTCGGGATCGATCCCGACACCGTCGACCGCATCGCCGAGGAGATCGTCGCGATCCATGGCGACGGCTATGAGCTGTGCATCGTCGTCGGCGGCGGCAACATCTTCCGGGGCCTCGCGGGTGCCGCCAAGGGCATCGAACGCGCCACCGGCGACTATATGGGGATGCTCGCGACCGTGATGAACGCGCTCGCGGTGCAGAGCGCGCTCGAGCGTCGCGGGGTCGCGACGCGCGTCCAGTCGGCGATCCCGATGGCGTCGGTGTGCGAGCCGTTCATCCGCAGGCGTGCCGAGCGCCATCTCGAAAAGGGCCGCGTCGTGATCTTCGCCGCCGGCGTCGGCAGCCCCTATTTCACCACCGATTCGGGCGCTGCGCTCCGCGCCGCCGAGATGAAGTGCGACGCGCTGTTCAAGGGCACCTCGGTCGACGGCGTCTATGATGCCGACCCCAAGAAGGTGCCCGGCGCCAAGCGCTACGAGGAGATCGATTTCTCGACCGTCTTGAGCAACGACCTCAAGATCATGGACGCCAGCGCGATCGCGCTGTGCCGCGACAACAACATCCCGATCGTCGTCTTCAACATCCGCGAGCAGGGCAATCTGGCCCGCGTGCTCGCCGGCGAAGGCATCGCGACGATCGTTCGCAACGGAGAGTGACATGGCAGGCCCCGTCTATGACAAGTCCGATCTCGAGCGTCGCATGGCGGGCGCGCTCGAATCGCTCAAGCAGGATCTGGTGGGGTTGCGCACCGGCCGCGCGTCGACCTCGCTGCTCGATCCGGTGACCGTCACCGTCTACGGCGCGCAGATGCCGATCAACCAGGTCGCGACCGTCTCCGCGCCCGAGCCGCGGCTGCTGTCGGTGCAGGTGTGGGACAAGTCGAACGTCGGTCCCGTCGACAAGGCGATCCGCTCGGCGGGTCTCGGGCTCAACCCGATCGTCGATGGCACCACGCTCAGGCTGCCGATCCCCGACCTGACCGAGGAGCGCCGCAAGGAGCTCGCCAAGCTCGCCAGCCAATATGCCGAGAAGGCGCGGATCGCGGTGCGTAACGTGCGCCGCGACGGGATGGACAATCTCAAGCTCGACGAGAAGAAGAACGGCCTGCCCGAGGACGAGCGCAAGCGCCACGAGGGCGAGGTCCAGAAGCTGACCGACGCGACGATCGCCGACATCGATGCGGTGACCGCCGCCAAGGAAAAGGAAATCCTCGGCAAGTGAGCGTGACGCCGATCAGTTCTGCGTCGGCCGCGGGGGGCGGCGGGCCGGATCTGCCGGTGCCGCGTCATGTCGCGATCATCATGGACGGCAATGGCCGCTGGGCCAAGAAGCGTCGGCTACCGCGCTTCGCCGGTCACAAGCAGGGCATTGCGGCGGTCAACCGCACGGTCCGCGCGGCGGGCGACCTCGGTGTCGAGGTGCTGACGCTTTATGCCTTCTCGTCGGAGAATTGGCGGCGCCCGGCGGCCGAGATCGCCGACCTGATGGGGCTGCTGCGCCATTATATCCGCGCCGAGCTCGACGAGCTCGCGCGCGAGGGCGTCAGGCTGCGGATCATCGGCGACTATCGCAAGCTCGAGCCCGATCTGGTCGCGCTGCTCGACCATGCGATCGAGCGCACCGCGGGCAACGACCGGCTGACGCTGGCGATCGCGCTCAATTACGGCGCGCAGGACGAGCTTCTCCGCGTGACGCGGCGGCTGATGCGCGAGGCGCGCGCGGGCGAGTTCGACCCCGATGCGCTCGACGATGCCGCATTCGAGGCGCGGCTCGACACGTCGGGCCTGCCCCGGCTCGACCTGCTGATCCGGACCTCGGGCGAGCAGCGCCTGTCCAATTTCCTGCTGTGGCAGGCGGCCTATGCCGAGCTCGTCTTCGTCGATACGCTGTGGCCCGATTTCGATCGGGCGCATCTCGCCGCTGCGATCGCGGTCTTTGGGCAGCGTGAGCGACGCTATGGCGGGCTATGACCGCCGCCGCCCTCCCTGCGCCCAAGAAGAAATCGGATCTTGCGCTGCGCAGCGTCACCGGGATCGCGCTGATCCTGATCGCGATGTTCTGCCTGGTCTATGGGGGCAATCCGTTCTGGGTGCTGCTGTCGGGCGCGACGCTGGTGATGAGTGCCGAATGGGCATCGCTGATCGGCGCCCAACGCTGGCAGATGTGGCTTGCCCTGCTGGGGCTGACGCTGCCGATGTTCCTGATCCAGCCGCATGTCGACGTGCCCGCCACGGCATGCTGGTACGGGCTGTTCGCCGCGACGCTCGCGGTGTTCGCCTTCACGCGCAATCCCAGGCTCGCGGCAGGCATGTTGTATGCCGCGCTGCCGACGCTTTCGCTTCATTATATTCACGAGCAATATGACGGCATCGACCTGAGCTTCTGGGCGCTGGCGATCGTCTGGGCGACCGACATCGGCGCCTATTTCGCCGGGCGCAGCATCGGCGGCCCCAAGCTCGCGCCGGTGTGGAGCCCCAACAAGACCTGGGCGGGGCTGATCGGCGGCATCGTCTCAGCGGTGGCCGTCGGTTTCGCGCTGACGCTCGTGCTCCACGTCCAGCCGCGGCTTGCGGCGTTTTGCGGTCTGCTCGCGGTGGCGGCGCAGACGGGCGATCTGTTCGAAAGCATGATGAAGCGCCGTGCGGGCGTGAAGGACTCGGGCTGGATGCTGCCGGGCCATGGCGGGGTGATGGATCGGCTCGACGGTGCCGTCCCTGTGCTGTGCATCGTGGCGTTGATCGTCGTTTCTGGGATATTGTAGAAAAATGCGAAGCGTTACCATCCTCGGCGCCACGGGTTCGGTCGGTACCTCCACGCTCGATCTGGTCGAGCGCGAGCCAACGCGCTTCCGTGTCGAGGCGCTGACCGCGCATAGCGACGTCGATGGCCTCGCCGCCGCGGCGAAGCGGACGAGGGCGGCGGTCGCGGTGATCGGCGACGCGACCAGGCTGGGTGCGCTCAAGGCGGCGCTCGCGGGTAGCGGCGTCGAGGCCGCCGCCGGGCCGGAGGCGATCGTCGATGCGGCGCGGCGCGGCGCGGACTGGACGATGGCGGCGATCGTCGGCCTGGCGGGTCTGGAGCCGGTGATGGCGGCCTTGTCGTGCGGCAAGGCGGTGGCGCTCGCCAACAAGGAGTCGCTGGTCTCGGCTGGCGCGATCATGATCCGCGCCGCTGAAGACGCGGGTGCGCGGCTGCTTCCGGTCGATTCGGAGCATAATGCGGTCTTCCAATGCTATGAGCCCGCGCCCGGCCGGGTCAGCCGGATCATCCTGACCGCGAGCGGCGGCCCGTTCCGCACCTGGACGCACGACCAGATGCGCGGCGTGACGCCGGCGCAGGCGGTCAAGCATCCCAACTGGTCGATGGGCGCAAAGATCTCGGTCGATTCGGCGACGATGATGAACAAGGGCCTCGAGCTGATCGAGGCGCATCATCTCTTCCCGGTCGGCGCCGACAAGCTCGAGGTGCTCGTCCACCCGCAATCGGTGGTGCATTCGATGGTCGAATATGTCGACGGTTCGGTTCTGGCGCAGCTTGGCGACGCCGACATGCGCATCCCGATCGCGCACGCGCTGGCATGGCCCGATCGCATGACGACACCGTGCGCGCGGCTCGATCTCGCCAGGATCGGCCAGCTCGATTTCGAGGCGCCCGACGAGATGCGTTTCCCCGCGCTCGCGCTGGCCCGCGCCGCGCTCGCAGCCGGCGGCGCGCGCCCCGCCGTCCTGAACGCGGCCAACGAGACCGCGGTCGCCGCCTTCCTCGCCGGACAGATCGGTTTCCTCGACATTGCGGCGACCGTCGAGGAGGTATTGGCACAATATGAACCAGATGCTCCGCTGACGCTCGCCGAGGTCGTGGCGATCGATGCTGAAGCCCGCCACAAGGCGGTCTCGGTTATGCGAAGGATAGCGGCGTGACGGCAATCAGTGGCTTTGTTTGGGCAGTTGCCTGTTTCCTGCTCGTCATCGGGCCACTGATCGTCATCCATGAGCTCGGCCATTATTTTGTCGGCCGTTGGTTCGGCGTGAAGGCCGAGGCCTTCTCGATCGGCTTCGGCCGCGAGCTGCTCGGCTGGACCGACCGGCGCGGCACGCGCTGGAAGGTCGCCGCGCTTCCGCTTGGCGGCTATGTCCGCTTCGCCGGCGACATGAGCCCGGTGAGCGAGGCCAATGCCGAATGGCTGTCGCTCCCCGCCGCCGAGCGTGCGCAGACCTTCCAGGCAAAGCCCGTGTGGCAGCGCTTCCTGATCGTGTTCGCGGGGCCGGCGGTCAATTTCCTGTTCGCCTTCGGGGTGATCGCGGCGATCCTGATCGCTTATGGCGAGCCGGTTACGCCGCCGGTCGTCGCGGGCGTGCAGCCGCGATCGGCGGCCGCTGCTGCGGGCCTGCAGCCGGGCGACCGAATCGTCGCGATGAACGGCGCCGCGGTGCGGCGCTTCGAGGATATCGCCTTCTATACGCAGCTCCATCCCGATACCGCGCTGCGCATCGATCTGATCCGCCAGTCACGGCCGATGACGCTCGCGGCGCATATCCGCGCGGTGAACGAGACCGATCGGTTCGGCAACGTGACGCGGATCGGCCAGCTCGGCATCGCCCAATCCGGGGGCGCGATGGAGCGCGTGCCGCTGATCGAGGTGCCGGCGCGCTCGGCCGCGCTCGTCGCGGGGTCGGTCGGCACCACGCTCACCGCGATCACCCAGATCATCGACGGCACGCGTTCGGCGAAGGAATTGTCGGGTCCGGTCGGGGTCGCGCGCGTCGCCGGCGAGCAGGCGACGCTGGGCTGGTTCGCGGTCGTGCTGCTGATGGCCGGCATTTCGATCAATCTGGGGTTCATCAATCTCCTGCCAATCCCGATGCTCGATGGTGGCCATCTGCTCTTCTACCTGGTCGAGGGGGTGCGTCGCCGCCCTGTCGAGCCCCGGGTGCAGGAGTGGGCGTTCCGATCGGGGCTGGCGCTGCTGCTTGGCCTGATGCTGTTCGTGACGTTCAATGATCTGGGTACCGTCGGCCTCTGGCAGAGGCTCGCCAGCCTGATCAGCTGACCCCGCTCCGGCTCATGCCGGGTTGATCGCCGGGCGCTGATCGGGCAGGGCGTAAGAGTGGGAGCAGCGGGCATGGCGCAAGCCGGCCCTTGCAAGCGTGAGGGCGATTACAAGCGTGAGAATGGATGGCAAGCACAGCCGGATAGCATCCGTGCTGCTGATCGGAACGATCCTGGCGACGGGATATGAAGTTCCGGCGCAGGCGCAGAAGGCGCCGCGTCATCCGCACGGCGTGCCCGTGCCGCTGGGGGCCGCACCGGCGGTCAGCACCGCGCCCGATGCCGCCTCGCCGAGCGAGACGATCCGATCGATCAAGGTGACGGGCAATCAGCGTCTCGAGCCCGAGACGGTGCTGTCCTACATCGCGCTCCATGTCGGCGACGGCTATACCCGCGAGGCGGGCGATACCGCGCTCAAGGCGCTCTATGCGACCGAATTGTTCGCCGACGTCACGATCCGCGACGAGAATTCGGGCGACATCGTGATCGCGGTGCGCGAGAATCCGGTGGTCAATCGTATCGTGCTCGAGGGCAATAAGCGCCTCAAGAACGACAAGATCATGCCCGAGATCAAGCTGGCGGCGCGCGAGATCTTCACGCGATCGAAGGTGCGCGCCGATGTCGGCCGGATCATCGAGCTGTATCGCCGCCAGGGCCGCTATGCCGCGACCGTCGATCCGCAGATGGTGCTGCTCGACCAGAACCGCGTCGACGTCGTGTTCGAGATCCACGAGGGCGACAAGTCCAAGGTCAAGCGGATCAACATCATCGGCAACGACCATTTCTCGGACAGCGAGCTCAAGGGCCAGATGGCCACCAAGGAAGCGACGCTCACCCACTTCCTGTCGTCGGGCACCAGCTACGATCCCGATCGCCTCGCCTACGACCAGCAGAAGCTGCGCCAATTCTACCTGACGCAGGGCTATGCCGATTTCCGCGTCGTCTCCGCGGTCGCCGAGCTCACGCCCGACAAGAAGGACTTCATCATCACCTATGTGGTGGAGGAGGGCAAACGCTACAAATTCGGCAAGATCGACGTCCAGAGCGACATCCGCGACCTGAAGCCCGACGTGCTGAGTACGCTGATCAAGGTCAAGCCGGGCGATTGGTACAATGCCAAGACGGTCGAGGACACGGTCGATTCGATGACCGAGACCGCCGGCATCCTGGGTTACGCCTTCGCCAACATCGATCCCGATTTCCACCGCGACGGCGACAAGCTGACGATGGGCGTCACCTTCAACGCCAAGCAGACGCCGCGCGCCTATGTCGAGCGGATCGACATCAACGGCAACACGCTGACGCAGGACAAGGTCGTCCGCCGCGAATTCCGCCTCGCCGAGGGCGATGCGTTCAACGGCTTCCAGGTCAAGCGGTCGCGCGACCGCATCCGCTCGCTGGGCTATTTCCAGGACAAGCTCGAAATCGACCAGAAGCCGGGCTCGGCGCCCGACAAGGTCGTTCTCGAGGCCAATGTCCAGGAGAAGTCGACTGGCCAGCTGCAGGTCTCGGCGGGCTATTCGAGCCTCGAGAAGTTCATCGTCAACCTGTCGATCGAGCAGGCCAATTTCCGCGGCAAGGGCCAGACGGTGCGCGCCAGCGCGGACTGGTCGCTCTATTCGAAGTCGGTCAGCGCGGGCTTCACCGAGCCCTATCTGTTCGACAAGAACGTCGCGTTCGGCTTCGACATCTTCCGCCGCGACTACAGCTCGTTCGACCAGACCGCGACCGACAACCGCAACACGACCTATAACGAGACGACGACGGGCTTCCAGCTGCGCTTCGGCTTCCAGCTGACCGAATATTGGTCGCTGGCGACGCGCTACGGGCTCAGCCAGGACAAGGTCACGCTCGACAAGAGCACCTATTACAGCAATTTCGAGCAGCTGCCCGACGGCACCGTCGACGACAACGGGCCGCTGGTCTGCGATCCGATCCTCGCGGGGCGTTATCTGTGCGACGCGGTCGGGAACCGCACGACATCGTCGGCCGGCTACAGCATCGTCTATGACAATCTGAACAACCGGATCACCCCGTCGAAGGGCAATCGCTTCGTGTTCAGCCAGGATATTGCGGGTCTCGGCGGCAGCGTCAAATATCTGCGCACGACGGTCTCGAACGACAAATATCATGACCTCGGGTCCGGTTTCGTGCTCAACCTGCACGCCGAGGCCGGCTATATCCTGCCCTATGGCGCCAAGCGCTACGACGATACGGGCAACGAGGTGGATCGCATCCGCCTGACCGATCGCTTCTATCTCGGCGAGCCGCAGCTGCGCGGCTTCGACATTCGCGGCATTGGCCCGCGCGTCGTCCGCTATGGGTATAATTCCGACAATACCACGGTCAACCTGTCCAAGAGCGGCATCCTGCAGGATGACGCGCTCGGTGGCCGGGCCGATTATCTCGGCCATATCGAGGTCCAGATCCCGCTCGGTGCCGGTGCCAAGGAGGCAGGCTTCAAGCCGTCGATCTTCATGGACATGGGCTCGGTGTTCGGCGTCAAGGCGCCGACGCTCGACAATAGCGAGACAGCACCGGGCTCGACCGCGCTGATCCGCCCGATCCCCGATGCCAACGGGCTCAACCAGTGCCAGACCACCACCACCGCATCCGACGGTACGACCAGCACGACGCTGAGTTCGATCAGCAAGGGCGCAACCTGCCCGTCCGGCACGACGCTTTATGCAACGTCGCTGTCGCCGTATCAGGAGGTTTATTACGGCGGCAGCTGGAAGCCGCGCGTCTCGATCGGCTTCGGCGTTTCGTGGAATTCGCCCTTCGGCCCGCTGCGGATTGACATCGCCAAGGCGCTGGTCAAGCAAAAGGGCGACGAAACCAAGCTCTTCTCCTTCAATGTAGGAACGCAGTTCTGATGACCAAGATCTTCAAGTCGGCCCTGTTCGCCGCGACGGCCGCCGTTTCCTTTGCCGCCATGCCCGTTCTGGCCGCCGAATCCGGTGCGGTGCTGACCGTCGACGTTGACCAGATGTTCCAGAATTCGGCAGCCGGAAAGAGCGGCAGCCAGCAGCTCAGCGCGAAGTACAACCCCGTGCTCCAGCAGCGCCAGAGCGAGCTCAACACCGCGATCACCGCGTATAATGCGGCGGTCACGGCGCTGAAGGCGGCGACCAAGCCCGGCGCGCAGCCGCAGCCGACCCCGGCCTTCCTGCAGGCGCGCGATCGTGTGCAGGCCGCGCAGGATGCGGTCCAGGAGGTCGAGCAGGGCGTCAACCAGCTCGCCGGCTATGTCCGTTCGCAGATCATCGATCATGCGCGGCCCGTCGCCGAGCAGATCCGCGCCGAGCGCAAGGCGACCGCGGTCGTCGCCAAGGATTCGACGCTGGCGTCGGATCCCGCCAACGACATCACGAGCACGCTGGTTCAGCGCCTCGACGCCTCGTTCACCACGCCGAGCATCACGCCGCCGCAGCCGGCCGCAACGCCCGCGCCTTCGACCAGCTCGAAGCCCACGCAGGGCCGGTGAGCGAAGCGCCCGTAACGGACAACGCCGTCGTCGGCCCGCTGGATATCCGGCGGGTGATGGCGGCGTTGCCGCATCGCTACCCGATGCTGCTGGTCGATCGTGTCGAGGAGATCGTCCTCAACACGTCGATCCGCGCGATCAAGGCGGTGTCGATCAACGAGGCCTTCTTCCAGGGCCATTTCCCCGGTCGTCCGATCATGCCGGGCGTGCTCGTGATCGAGGCGCTGGCGCAGGCGGCCGCGGTGCTCGCGATCGAGAGCTTCGGCGTCGCCTCGTCGGGCAAGCTCGTCTATTTCATGGGGATCGAGAACGCCAAGTTCCGCGTCCCCGTCGAGCCCGGCGTGCTGCTCGTGCTCGAGGTCGATGTCGTGCAGATGCGCGGCAAGGTCTGCAAGTTCGCGGGGCGGGCGTCGGTCAACGGCAAGCTCGCCACCGAGGTCGGCTTCACCGCGATGATCGCGGACGCGCCGGCGGACTGAACGCGGCGAGATCGGCCGGCGTGTTGACGTTGGCGATGTCGCCGTCGCCGATGACCCAGCGCGCGCCGGCGGCGATCGCCCAGGCGCGGACCGACCGGTCCGCCGACGTCGCCAGCCAGGAGACGAGCGGGTCGGCGAGCACGACGTCCCATAATCCGATCGTCGGCTGGCCGCGCAGTATCGCGTTGGGCGAACCCAGCCGCCCGCCGATGTCGAGCGGGAGCCCGGGCAGATCGCAGCCCGCGGTGAGCACCGCGTCGAAGCCGCGCGCACGCGCTTCGGCGAGTGCGCCGGCCAGTCCGCCGAGCGGGCCGAGGCCGGGGGCGGGGAGGTCGTCGATCCGCGCCAGCCCCGGCCAGTCGCGCCCGACCACGCTCAGCGCGTCGCATTGCGGCCGCAACCGCTCGACGACATGATCGAGCATCGGCCGCCCGTCGATCGCGGCAAGCGCCTTGTCGCTCCCGAAGCGCCGCGCCATGCCGCCGCCGAGGATCGCCCCGAGCAGCCTCACGGCTTGCGTCCTGCGGTCGCTTCGCCTATCGGGGCCGCCTTGCGATGCTGGTCGGTAACCAGCATGCTCACGGAGTTTGCCCGGTGAAGAAGAATACCCACCCCGACTATCACGAGATCACGGTCCAGATGACCGATGGCACCACCTACAAGACCCATTCGACGTGGGGCAAGGAAGGCGACACGCTGCTGCTCGACATCGATCCGCTGTCGCATCCGGCGTGGACCGGCGGGCGCGGCAACATGCTCGACGCCGGCGGTCAGGTCGCGCGCTTCAACAAGCGTTTCGGCAGCATCGGCAGCCTCGGCAAGAAGTAGGCGTTTCCGGCGGAGCTATCCGCCGGCGTTCAGCGCTTCGCGTATCGTCGCGCCGTCCGCGTCCAGACGCGGTGCGGCGCGATGTGCGTTCTGGCGCTCGCCATCGATCACGATCGGGCTGGCCAGGCCGGGTAGCGGACCGTCCGGCCCCGGCGACATGATCGCCATGCCGCGCGCGACGACCTGTGGGTCGGCGAACACCGCATCGAGCGGGTTGATCGGCCCGCCCGGCACGCCGGCCGCCTCCATCCGCGCCGCCAGCGTCGCGCGCGGCCAGATCGCGATCGCCTCGGCGAGCAGCGGCAGCAATGCCGCGCGGTTGGTCACGCGGCCGGGATTGGTGCGGAAACGCGCGTCGGTCGCGAGCGCGTCGAGCCCGAGCATCGCGCACAGCCTGGCGAACTGGCGATCATTGCCCACCGCGACGATGATGTCGCCGTCGGCGCAGGCGAAGCCCTGATAGGGGACGAGATTGGCGTGGCCATTGCCCATCCGCTTGGGCGCCTCGCCGGTCGCCATATAGTTGAGCGCCTGGTTGGCGAGCACGCCGACCTGCGAATCGAGCAGTGCCATGTCGATATGCGCGCCGATGCCGGTCTGGTCGCGGCGGCGCAGCGCGGCGAGGATCGCGACGCTCGCATAAAGGCCGGTGAAGATGTCGGCATAGGCGACACCTGCCTTCTGCGGCGCACCGTCGGGCTCGCCGGTGAGCGACATCGCGCCGCCGATCGCCTGGATGATGAAGTCGTAGCCGGCGCGCGGGGCATAGGGGCCGGTCTGGCCGAAGCCGGTGATCGAGCAGGTGACGAGGCGCGGATTGACCGCCGACAGCGCGGCATGGTCGAGCCCGTATTTGGCGAGCGCGCCGACCTTGAAATTCTCGATCACGACGTCGGATGTCGCCGCCAGCGCGCGCACCTCCGCCTGGCCCTCGGGCGTCGCGATGTCGATCGCGATCGAGCGCTTGCCGCGGTTGCATGCGTGGAAATAGGCGGCATCGAGCGAGCCGCCTTGCGGGTCGGTGAGGAAGGGCGGCCCCCAATGCCGCGTGTCGTCGCCCTCGTGCGGCCGCTCGACCTTGACCACCTCGGCGCCGAGATCGGCGAGAAGCTGCCCCGCCCACGGCCCCGCGAGGATGCGCGCGAGCTCGAGGATGCGGATGCCGGCGAGGGGCTTGGCGGTCATTGCGACCGTTCCCCGGCGGAAGCCGGGGTCCAGGGCCACGGGCGCCGCGTTCTGCAGCTCTGGACCCCGGCTTTCGCCGGGGAACCGTGCCTCTTCAAAACGCCGACAACCCCGTAATCGCGCGTCCCAAAATCAGCCCGTGGATGTCGTGCGTGCCCTCATAGGTGTTGACCGTCTCGAGATTGGCGGCGTGGCGGATGACATGGAATTCGGCGGAGATGCCGTTGCCGCCGTGCATGTCGCGCGCGACCCGCGCGATCGCGAGCGCCTTGCCGCAATTGTTGCGCTTGGCGAGCGAGATCAGGTCGGGCTGGAGCACGCCCTGCTCCATCCTGCGCCCGATCCTGAGCGACGCCTGCAGCCCAAGCCCGATTTCGGTCAGCATGTCGGCGAGCTTCAATTGGACGAGCTGCTTCGAGGCGAGCGGCACGCCGAACTGCTTGCGATCGAGCGTGTAGGCGCGCGCGGCGTGCAGACACGCTTCCGCCGCACCCATCGCACCCCAGCCGATGCCGTAGCGCGCGCGGTTGAGGCAGCCGAAGGGGCCTTTGAGGCCCTGCACATTGGGAAGCAGCGCATCCTCGCCAACCTCGACGCCGTCGAGCACGATCTCGCCGGTGATCGACGCGCGCAGCGACAGCTTGCCCTCGATCTTGGGGGTCGAAAACCCTTTCATCCCGCGCTCGACGACGAAGCCGCGAATTGCGCCTTCATGCGCGTCGGACTTGGCCCACACGACCGCGAGATCGGCGATCGGCGAGTTGGTGATCCACATCTTGGCGCCGTCGAGCTTGTAGCCGCCGTCGATCCTGGTCGCCCTGGTGCGCATCCCCGCAGGGTCCGATCCGGCGTCGGGCTCGGTCAGCCCGAAGCAGCCGACCCATGCGCCGCTCGCCAGCCGGGGCAGATATTTCCTACGCTGCTCCTCCGACCCATAGGCATAGATCGGGTGCATCACGAGGCTCGACTGCACGCTCATCGCCGAGCGATAGCCCGAATCGACGCGCTCGACCTCGCGCGCGATCAGCCCATAGGCGACATAGCCGAGCCCGGCGCCGCCATATTCGGGCGGGATCGTCGCGCCGAGCAGGCCGAGTTCGCCCATCTCGGTCATGATCTCGCGATCGAAGCGTTCGTCGAGATAGGCCGACGTTACGCGCGGCAGCAGCTTGTCCTGCGCATAGGCGTGCGCGGTGTCGCGGACGAGCCGCTCCTCGTCGGTCAGCTGGTCGTCGAGATCGAAGGGGTCCGCCCAGTCGAGCGGGGTGATGGTGGGTTCGGCCATGACATCCTCGGTTCGTTTGCCGTGGGCAAAGACCGTATCGCGCGACTTGGCAACCCCCCGAGGTCCTCAGGCGCGGCCCGCCTCGCGCAGCCAGCCGAGTTCGTGCGGCCCCAGCCGGCGATGGAAGGCGAGCCCGAAGAATTTCTCGTTGAGCCAGGCGATCGTCGCGACCACCTCGATCCTGCCCGCGTTGAGCACGATCTCCTCGCCGGCGCGGTAGTCGCGCGCATCGGCGGCGAGCATCGCACCGCCGGCCGAGACATCGAGCAAGGCCGCGGTCAGCGTGGGCATGCGATAGGCGCGCACGGTCGCGTCGACACGGACGTCGTGGCGATCGTCGACACGACGCTCGCGGCCGGATGCACGCTCCATGATAGCCGTCATCGCTGCTCCCCCGGAAGATCCGGTGCGGCGATCCTAGCGACGCGATAGCTAACAGCCTCTTAAGGCGCGGCGGGCGGGGTGGGATTCGAACCCACGGTGAGCGTGAACCCACGACGGTTTTCAAGACCGTTGCCTTAAACCACTCGGCCACCCGCCCGGTGCGCCCGCTTATCGCGCGCGCGCCGCAGAGTGCAAGTCGAGCGACGGGACGGCTGCAAAGATTGGCTGACTGCCATCGCCGGCTATGCGACAAGCGTGCAACGGAGGTGGCAGTGCAGTCAGCGATACGGATGTGGGGCGTGGCCGCGACGCTGGCGATCGCCATGCTGTCGCCGTTCGGTGCATTGGACGGGGGATCGCTCGCCGGTGCGCAGGAGGCGTCCAGCGGCGACGAGGCGGCGTTCCAATCCTATCTCGTCGGTTTCCGCAGTCGTGCATTGGCGCGCGGCGTATCGGAGCGGACGCTCGACCAGGTGCTGCCGACGCTGAGCTTCAACCCGCGCGTGATCGAGCTCGATCAGGCGCAGCCGGGCGGTCCGGTCAACGGCCCCGCCTCGGCGTCGCCCAATTTCGCGCCCTATCGTGCCAAGCATGTCGGCCCCGATCTGATCGCGCGTGGTCGCGCCGCCTATGCCGCGCAGCGCTCCAATCTCCGTCGCGTCGAGGCCGAGACCGGCGTCCCCGAATCGATCATGGTCGCGATCTGGGGGCAGGAGACCAATTATGGCGGCTATACCGGCGATTTCGACCTGCCGCGCTCGCTCGCCTCGCTCGCCTATGAGGGGCGGCGCCGCGAGCTGTTCGAAAGCGAGCTGATCGCGACGCTGCAGCTGATCGATCGCGGCATCCCGCGCAGCCAGCTGAAAGGCAGCTGGGCGGGGGCGACCGGCTATCCGCAGTTCATGCCGTCCGCCTATCTCCGCCTCGCGCGCGACGGCGACGGCGACGGGCGCGCCGACATCTGGACCGATCCGGCGGACGCGCTCGCCTCGATCGGCAATTATCTGGTCAATGCCGGCTGGCGTGCGGGCGAGCCCTGGGGGATCGCGGTCTCGGTGCCGTCGTCGCTCGATCGCTCGGGAATCGCGACGCGGATGGTCGGGCCGCGCTGCGCCCGCGTCCATGCGCGCCACAGCCGCTGGCTGACGCTGCGCGAATGGCGTGCGCTCGGCGTCACGCAGATCGCGGGGCCATCGGTCTCCGACGACGAGCTGGCGACATTGCTCGAGCCCGACGGCCCGGGCGCCACCGCCTATCTGACCTTCGGCAACTACCGGGCGATCCTCGATTACAATTGCTCCAATTTCTACGCGCTCTCGGTCGGCCTGCTGGCGAATGCGGTTGCCGGCTGAGACCCGTACCCCGGCGAAAGCCGGGGCCCAGAGCTTCAAACGGACACGCTCGTGGCTCTGGGCCCCGG
>CAIQHF010000018.1 GCA_903871605.1 uncultured Sphingomonadaceae bacterium | reverse complement strand
TATGTCGACGCCAGCGGGCAGGAGATGGGCGGCCGGCACTATCTCGGCGAGACGTTCGAGACGAACGGCTATGCCGAGGCCTATCGCGAATGGGTGCGGACGGGGGGAAAGACACCGCTGCCGGACTATCCGGCGGGCGCCATCTGAGGATCAGCCGCTCGTCGGCTTACCCGTACGATCGAGCGAGAAGTCGGTCTCGGGATCGAACACCCGCCACTCCCCCGAGATCGAGTCCTTCAGCATTGGCGCACCGCAGCGGGCACAGTTCGACCGCCAGTCCAGCGTGTCGTGCCAAGCGGAACGCCGATCGCGCTTATGGCCGCGGATCGAACACAGGAAGCTCATCGCGAATCCCCACCGCGAAGTTGCCGCACTGCAATACACGTAAAGCCGGGCCTTTCCTAGGCGCTATGCGGTATTGGTCATCGAAATAGCGGGTATCGCGATCGTCGATCGCGCTGACGCTGTTGACCGCGGCGGAGGGCGCCTCCGCCGCTATGCATATTGCTGCATAATTATGCATGATGGTGGTGCCCGGCTATTTTAGCCGGCCGGGCCCAGGCGGCGAGGTCCCTCGAATACCGATCAGGGCTTAATTTATCCTGACAGCCGTGGCATGATCGCAGAGCTGCTCTGAGCTTAGCCGTTAGGAGTGGCCCGCGCGCGCGGTTTGACCACGGGTACCGGTTCGCCGGGTGTCCCGTGAAATAGAATACCCTTCGGGGAAATACTCGGGGCGCAGTTATCCCCCGTGGTCCTGCGCGGCTAAACACCCGGTTCCGACCTGGTGCTGGCCGCGCAGAGATCCACCCATCTTCGCCGCGGGCTCCGCGGCCTCCCAGATCCTGATGCCGCGATCGCGGCCAGGCATTGCCGATCATCCCGGTCGGCACCACCAGCGCGGCTAGCCGACGTGCTTCTTCCGCAAGGACCAAGCCAAGCATGCACGCGTCAATCGCTGTTCGTACCCCCGCGCCCTACCAGGGCGGCAAGCGCAACCTGTCGAAGCGCCTATGCGCCCTGATCGACGCCACGCCGCACCGAACCTATGTCGAGCCCTTCGTCGGCATGGGCGGGATTTTCTTCAAGCGCTCGAGGGCGGCGCGAGCGGAGGTCATCAACGACATCTCCGGCGATGTCGCGACGCTCTTTCGGATCCTCCGCGAGCACAACGGCTATTTCTTGGAGCAGATGCGGTTCCTGCTCACGAGCCGGCATGAGTTCGACCGCCTGAAGGCTATTGCGCCTGAGCATCTGACCGATCTGCAGCGCGCAGTCCGGTTCCTGTATCTTCAGCGCCTGGCGTTCGGCGGCAAGGTTGTCGGCCGACACTTTGGCGTCGATCGACGCACGCCGGGGCGCTTCAATGTTACCGAGCTCGGACCGATGCTCACCGATATCGGCGATCGCCTGGCGGCGGTTACGATCGAGCAGCTGCCCTACGCGAACCTGATCGAGCGCTACGATTCGGCGGAAACGCTGTTCTATCTCGATCCGCCATACTGGGGTGGGGAGGGCGACTACGGCGCCGGCGTGTTTGAGCGCGCCGACTTCGAGCTCATCGCCCGCCAGCTCGCAGCCATCGCCGGCAAATTCATCCTCTCGATCAACGATACCGAGGGCGCGCGGGAGGTCTTCGGCCGCTTCCGTGTCGATGAGGTCCCCACGACCTGGTCGTTGAGCACAGCGAGCGCCGGCGGGGCGAAAAAGGTCGTCGAGCTGGTCGTCCGCAACTTCGGCTGATCTGCGGTACCGCGAGCCGGAGAACGGGTATCATGCCCGTTCTCCGGCAAGGCATCCGGCGACCGCGGCGGAGGGCATCTCCGCCAGACGGGCCAGTTAGCGGATGGTGTATCCCATGACTTCACCACTGCGGTAGGAGATCCAGCCAATCTCCTTGCCGGAAGCATCGTCAAAATTGTGGTAGGTGACGTCGCCGTTATCGACGATCCGCGGGTTTGAACGGTTAGCCACGTTCGCGGCAGCGAGCTTTCGCTCGAAATCATCCGGGCCAACTTCTGCGCCTTCGTTCGCCATAAATGGTCTTCCATCGCTAAAATGCCCGGCAACCTTCTCGTGCTATACAGTCCGAGCTGAGGCGAGCGATCGCCAACAGATCAGGCGCGGGAGGCGAATATGCAAGCGGCGGCTAAAGACCGCCTCGTAGACGGGACGGTGAAGCCGGTGGTTCACTTCGTCGGGTTCCGCGGCGAGGAATATTGGTCTGCGGTGCGCATTTGGGGGAGCCCCGGTTTCATCCATATGGGAAACGACACGCGCATGCGCCGCGAGCTCCATCCGGAAGACATCGTCGTCTATGCCAATGGGCACGAAGCAAAGATCGCCGAGCGCAACTACAGCGATACCACCGAACGCCTGCCGTAAGGGTACCGGCTGGGGTACCGGCCCTCGAGGCGCTCCCAAGAGCGCCCGGAAACCCGACCGATGGGCGTTGCCGCGGCGGAGGGATTGTCCGCCACGATCATATTCCTGACGCCAAGAAAATGGTCGCCCGCACATTAAATTATGTGTTCGCCGGCACCTGTCTGAGCGCCCGCATCTCTTCGATGAATGCCTGATCGGCGGGCGGGAGCTTCCGAAAGCGCCGCATCTCCACTGCCCAGCGAACGCCGTCGACGAACATCGTGGTCAGCCGAACATCCCGCGCGCGGTATAGGCGTCCTTCCGTCAGGATCGTTCCCGGCGGTGGGAAACGTGGATTCGCGAAGGGCGTACGTGCGTCGACGCACACAACCACATCCCCCTCGCGGATCTCGTCGCTCATCGAACCGCATCCCCTGACTGTCCGAGGATCTTATGCTGACCAACGCCGCGGTGAAAGCCGCGCGGCCGCGTGCGGCCGCCTTCAAGCTATCCGACGAGCGCGGCCTGCACCTCTTCGTCGCGCCCAACGGCCGGAAGACCTTCCGCTGGCGGTTTCAATGGGCAGGCCGCGAGCAGCTGCTGACGATCGGCGCGTGGCCGGAGATCTCGCTCGATGCTGCCCGGGCCCGGGCCGAGCTCGCGCGGGAGCGTCGCGATCGCGGCGAGGATCCGCGCATCGTCGGAGCGGCAGCGCTGCAGGTCCATAGGTTCGACGATATCGGCCGGCGCTGGCATGAGCATATGCTGCCGCGCTGGACCGCCGTGCACGCCGGCGACGTTATCGCCAGCCTCGAGCGCGACGTCTTCCCCGCGATCGGCGCCATGCCGATCGGCGCGATCACCGTTCCCGTCGTGCTGAACGCCTTGCGTTCAGTCGAGCAGCGTGGCCGCCTCGAGACCGCGCGCCGCGTGCGTCAGCGGATCTCGGCGATATTTTCGTTCGCGATCGCTGAGGGCCTGGTCGAGACAGATCCTGCGGCGATCGTCGGTCGCGCATTGATGCCGCCGGCGCCGGCGCGCCATCACCCAGCCGTGCTCGAGATAGCCGAGGCGCGCGAGCTGCTCGCCGCGGCCGAGTTGGTCGACGTCGCGCCGGTTGTGAAACTGGCGTCGCGGTTTCTCGCACTGACGGCGGTCCGCCTCGCGGCGCTGCGCGGGGCGCGCTGGTCGGAGATCGAGGACCTCGATGGCGCAGCGCCGCTGTGGCGCATCCCAGCCGCGCGCATGAAGCTTGCGGCAGCCAAGAAGAAGGATTCGGCGAATGACCACCTCGTGCCGCTATCCGTCCAGGCCGTCGATGTCCTGCGCGCCGCGGCGCGCGGCGGGCAGGATCCGCTTTCCCTGATCTTCGCCGCCGGCACCGGCGGGCAGATTGGTGAAGCGGCGATCGGCGCGCTCTATGCGCGCGCGGGTTTTGCGGGCCGGCACGTGCCGCATGGCTGGCGCGCGACCTTCTCGACGATCCTCAATGAGCAGCGTCCGGAGGATCGCGCACAGATCGATCGCGCCCTGGGACATGTAGCCGGGAAGGGGGTGCTTGAGGAGGGCATCAATCGGAAGGTCGAGGGCGCATATAATCGGAGCCAGCTGCTCCGCGGCCGACGCGAGTTATTCCAGGCGTGGGCTGACGATCTTTTCCCGCCATCCTGACGCCGGTCCAAGCGCCGCGGGAAAGAGGAGTGGCACGGTCCGTGCTCTTCCCCCCTGGACACACCGTGGCGGCGCAAGCCGCCGCGCGCCGACAGCCGCGTCTGGGCTGTAGGGTGATCGGGTCCGACCGTATCGGCATGGGGGGAACAACAAATCTACGCAGGGCTTCGCCTAAGCGAAGCCCTTCCTCATCCCCTTAGTCCTGAAGGCTGGATAGAGCACATATCATGTACTCGCGTTCTGGAGCGTAAGCTCCATACGGGCGAGCGCAGCGGCCAGCTCAGGGCTCTTGGGGCGGCTAGGGGCTTCTGTGGGCACCTCGACGCCCTTTGCCATCCTACCGAGCCTGCGCAGCTTCGACGTGAGGATCTGGAGGAAGCGCTGCCAAGTGCGCGACGCCATCTTCCGACGGTGGTCGAAATGGTAGGCGTTTGACGTTTGCTCGAGCTGGGGCGCAAACTCGCCCTCGTTGCCGGTGCGGACCGTGCGCCTCACCCAATCGATGAGCCCATGCGCCTTCAGGCGGCGCAGCGCCCCTACGACGCTGTTGCGGTGACATCCCGCATCGTCGGCGATTGTCTCGATCGCGGGGTCTAGCCGCCCGGTTCTAAAGTCGATCCTCTTCAGCAATGCTTTCAGCACCGACAGGTCGACTCGTCGCAAGCTGAGGTCCGCGCGCTCCAGGAGCGCGCCGAGGCGGCCGAGCTCTTGCCTGATGGCAGCCGGCCGACCTGTAGGCGCATCGTCGCGGCTCAACAGCTCGTTGAGCTCGGCCGAGCAGGCAGCATGCCGCTCGCGCGCCTCGCGCACTGCCCTGAGCGGCAGCGCCTTCCAATCCACATGATACAGCTCCTCAGCCGTCTTCAGCAGCGCCTCGCAATGCATGGTGCCCTGAACGTAGGAGCCATCCCCGACCTTGGTCCAGGGCGTGGCCCGGGGGTCGTTGACCTCGTAGCTATGTCGGCGCGGGACGCGACGGCCCTCGCCATGGTCGCGGCCGCGTGCCTTGCCGGCGAGTTGGGCGCCGGCCCCCTTCAGCAATGATCGAGTAGCGCGCGCAATCGCGCGCGAGTCGGCGGTGTCGGCTGACATGGATCCGGCCCCCATGGCGGATATCGAACGGACGCACGAAAGCGCCGGCTGAACCGCATCCGGTTGCCGTGCGCGCGTGCAGCGAGGAGACGCTCAGATGAGCGCGGTGCTGGTCTCGACCAGCTCAGGGAGCGTGTGGGGGTGGGCGCGCGCGCTGCCGGAACGGGGCGCGAACAGATTGTGCCGTCGACTGTGCCACCGCAAACCGCGGTGCTCTGCGCGTTCTGCGCGTCCCCCGTTGACGGGGGGTACCTAAATCCCTAGGAAATCGGCCGCTGCCGGTCCGGAGACGTGGGTGAGTGGCTGAAACCAGCGGTTTGCTAAACCGCCGTACCCCCTAAAGGGTACCGACGGTTCGAATCCGTCCGTCTCCGCCAAAATGTCAATCGATGCATGGACTTAGCGGCCGCAGCGCCAGTGATGCCCACCCGCATGCCCACTTTGAGTTGGGCTATAGAGGGTGCTTCTCAGCTCTCGCGAGACGCCGTCTTCACATCATCGATTTCAAGCGGGCCTCGTAGGTCAGAGAAGGCAATTCTGAAATCGCGTGACTACGCCCAGATTTGGCCGGTTGGGGCGGACAGCTTCCAGGACGGCGACGCGGGATAGCGGTCGTTCATGGGCCGACGGGACGCATCATGCGGGTGCCGTCCATACTGGGCGCTACTGACGGAATGACCCGCAAAACGACATTCAGGGGCCATTCCCCTCCTCAAATTCGGACACTAATTAAACTCCGCTCGCCTAAGGCATCCGCTCCGCATTTTCGGCCTACCTCGCGAACATCTCCACGTGCCCCTCGTGTATTTCTTTCCGACACCTCGCAGCAGGTTCCGCGCCCGCTCAGCAAAGTCGGGACTCGTTGGATTCATGCTGTGATCCAAGCTTCGCCCCCAGCAGCGCGGCGATCTCGCGCCGCGCGACCTTGTTGCTCGGCAGCATCGGCACGTCTTCCCGGTCGATCGCAACGAAGGCGCGCGGCACTTTGTAGGCAGATAGTCGCCGCTTCAGCGCCTGCTCGATCTCGGCGAAGTCGATCGCCTCGCCCCCGGCCACCACGGCGGCAACGACGATCTGGCCGCGCTGCGCGTCCGGAAGGC
Source organism: uncultured Sphingomonadaceae bacterium (assembly GCA_903871605.1). GTDB lineage: Bacteria > Pseudomonadota > Alphaproteobacteria > Sphingomonadales > Sphingomonadaceae > Solisphingomonas. The sequence continues at coordinate 159,017 of CAIQHF010000018.1, read as the reverse complement.
CCACGACATAGGCTGACTCGATACCAGCGAGCTGCTGCATCTCATACTCGACCTCGGCAGGCGACACGTTCGCGCCGGCGGTCTTGATCATATCGCCCTCGCGCCCGGTGAAGAGCAGGCGCGTGCCCTGGAACAGCCCCCTGTCGCCGGTGCGATAGTAGCCGTCGGGCGTGAACGAGCGGTCGCGCGGCTGCTTGTGGAGGCCCGACGTCACCGCATAGCCGCGGATCTGTATCTCGCCGCCCTCGCCGTTCGCGACGGTGTCGCCATGTTCGTCGGCAACACGCACCTCGAAGCCCTCGGCGATATGGTCCATCGGTGCGCACAGCGGGAAGCCGGGCGCGCGTAGCTCGTCGCCATAGGCGTAAGGACCCAGCGTCTCGCTCATCCCGAGCCCCCAATATATTCTGGCGCCGGCCATTGCCTCGATGTCCTCGTCGGACAACACGCTTCCCATCGCCATGCGGCTGTTGCGCAGCGTCTTCTCGGTGCACAGCGTGGTCGCGCCGGCGGCCAGATTGGGCAGCAGCGTCATCATCAGGCCGCCGACCCAGAACATCGGCAGCGCCGCGGCGATTGTCTGACCCTGCTGCGGAGCGAGCTTGTCGCGGAGATAATGCGTTCGGAACAGCACCGGGCCGTGAGCGTGCCCGACCCCTTTGGGCAGCGCTGTCGACCCGGACGTGTAGATCTCGATCATCGGGTCGGACGGGTGCAGCTCGTCCTCGATCCCGGCCAGCAGCGCGTCGTCCAGCGAGGCGGCCTTGGCGGCGAGCGTCGCGAGGTCGACGAAGGCGGGCGGCAAGCCCGCATCCGTTGATGCGATCCAACGCAGATAGGGGACGGCCGCGATGCGGAGCGCCGGGCCTTGCGCGATGCCGAGATCGGGCAATGCCTCGACGAGCCGCTGCGCATAGTCGGTTCCCAGCAGGCGGCGCTGCACGATCAGTCCGCTCACGTCCGATCGCCGCAGCACCCGCACCAGTTCGTCGGCGCGCATCGTCGTGCTGATCGGCACGACGATACCACCCATCCGGGCGACCGCGGCGAATGTCAGGGCGAAAAACGGCCCGTTGCCCGCGATGATCCCGATCCGCGTCCCCTTGCCCGCACTCTGCGCGAGCAGCGCTCTCGCCAATTCGGCAGACGCGCGCTCGAGCCCCGCGAAGCTCAGCGATTCCGCCTCGACGCCGTCCCCCCCAAGCGCGATCGCGGGGGCTTCGCCGTAGCGCACCGCGACCGCGCGGAGCAGTTGCGGGAACGTCCTGGCGGAGCGGATCGGATCGAACGCGTCCTGCGGGCTTGGAGCGACATGGGACATGGGTTCGATCAGTTCGCGCTCGCCTGCGAGATATCCTCGCGACGCGGCGTCGCCGCGGTCCGGATCAGCGTCCCCCGATCGGACAGCCGCGAACGCGTGGTGGCAATCGCGAGATTCGGTTCGCCACCCAGAAACAGCAGCGGTCCGTCGCGGATCGACGCGGCGATCTCCGCCGCCGCGCTCTCGGGGCTCTGCGCGCGGCGGGTGTCGAGCCCGAGCCGGCGCATCGCGGGCGTATCGGTATATCCCACCACGACATGGAGCACGTCGATATTCATCGCCTGGCATTCGGCCCAGAGCGATTCGCTGAAGATGCGGCTGAACGCCTTGGCCGCCGTGTAGCTCGCCAGCGTCGCCGCGCCGAGGAAGCTCGAGAGCGATCCCGCGAGCACGATGCCGCCGCGCCCACGCTGGCGCATAAGCCCGCCATAATGATGGGCGAACTCCGTCTGGCCGGTCACCGTGATGGCGATCACCGAGCGGAAGACGGCGGAATCCAGATCGAAGAACTCGCCGCGCGTCTGATTGGCACCCGCGATGTAGAGCAGCAGGCCGACGTCGATGTCGTCGGTCAGCGCGCGGGTCCGCTCGAGCGCGTCGGGCCGGCTGAGGTCGATCGAGCCATGGCGCACCTCGACCCCGGTCGCGATCAGTTCCCGCGCCAACGCCTCGAGTGGTGCCGGCTTGCGCGCGGTGAGCACGAGATTGAAGCCTTGGGAGGCGAGCCGGCGCGCACAGGCCGCGCCGACGCCTTCCGATCCGCCGACGATCAGCGCCCACGGCCCATAGGTCTCGACATCGATCGCGCGATCGTCACCCATAGCGCCTTCCTTGTCTTAGCGGCTCGTGCACTGACGCAAGCCTCCCCGGATCAAGCCATATTTCAAGGCCAGACCGCGAGCAGCGTGGAGAGCGCCGCCGCGAGCGCGAGCGGGCGATCCAGCATGATGTGGTGTCCGCATTCGGGCAGGAAGATGCGGCGCACGCGGTCGTCGAGCGGCAGGGTCGCGGCGACCGCTGCGACGTGCGATCGTGCGGCGATGATCTGCACGGTGGGAACCCGCGGGCACAGCGGCACCGGATAGGGACCCTGCTCGATTCCGGGCACGAGCTTGAACCAATAGGCGGGGTCTGCGCGCCAGCACCACCCCGCCTCGTCGCCATGGCCCGCTATCCGCACGAGCGCATGACGGGCGACATGCTCGACCAGTCTCTGTTCGTGCGCCGGCCCCGGCGGCGCCAAGCGGAAGCGGGCGATCGCCTCCGCCTCGGTGGCGAAGATGCGCCGCGCCGATCGTCCCACGACGGGCTTGCCGCCGCCGGGCGTGCGAAAGCTCGTATCGAGCAGGACCAGGCCGCGCATCGCGTCGGGCGCGTAAACGGCGCCGTGCATCAGATGCGCGCCGCCGATCGAATGGCCGACGAAGACGGGGGGCCCCGCCTCGCCGAGCGACGCCGCGGCGATGCAGGCGCGCGCATCTTCGACGATGTCCGCGCTCGAATAGCGATCCCGCCAGCCCGATCCACCATGGCCGGGCAGCGTCATCGCGGCGACACGGTGCGTCTCGGCCAACAGCGGCGCGACACCGTCCCACCAATGCGCGTGCGCGCCGGCCCCGTGAAGCAGGAACACGCCCGGGCGGCCGCGCTCACCCCACAGCAGCAGCTCGACCATCGAGCCGGCGCTGGCGACGTACATGACATGCGGCGCACGGGCCAGGAGCGGCGCCAGCCAGTCCGATCCGGCGGACGCGCCCTGCGGGGATGGCGCATCCGGCACTCCATCCGGATATTGCGCGCGGGCGGCATCCTGCCGCGGCGACGGGGAGAGGACCGGGCTCATCTTTCGTCCCAGAACGAGGCCTGCGCGGTCTGCAGCGCCAATACATGGCCCGATTTCGGGATCAGCTTCAAGAGAGCCGCGACGGACCGCGCGACGGGATCGTCCGTCGACAGGCCACATCGGATATCGTCGAGGATGCCCACGAAGCGGCTGCCCCGGTCGGTTCGTGCTTTGAAGGCGTCGGTCGTGGGATCATAAGTGCCGTCGTCGGTCAGATCGCGCGCCACCAGCTGATCCAGCTCGTCGCTGATATAATCGATCGCCGTCCACAGATAGCCGCCGGCGACCGGTGACAGCCGTCCAGCTCGGCATTGCAGCGCGTCTCGCGACGCGGACAGCAGCTCGATCGCGTCGAACCTCGTCATCATGCCCCCCGCATCGGCCGCAGATGCGGAAGTCGGGGTGACGGGATTTGCAGATATTCCATACGCTTCCCCGTCCCCACTCGTCGGCCGGCTACGCGATCTCGATGCCCATCTGCGCCATCTCGCGCTCGGCCCAGAAGATGCGGCCGCTATATTCCCACGGATTTTCGCAGGCCGCGAAATAGACGATCATCCGCGCGGGCACGGTCATCGGGACCGCGACGCTATCATCGAGGCCACGTTCCCTCACCCGGATCGCGACCAGTTCGGTGGCGACCAGACCGGGATGCATCCCGATGATCGCGATGCCCTTGGCGAAGAATTCGGGCGCCATGCAATTGCCGAACCGGTCGAGCGCGCGCTTGCTCGAATAATAGCCGGGCACGGCGAGGCTGAAGCCGCCGACCGCACCGAGCTTGGTGGGTTCTTCGGGCTGGCGGAACACCTCGCCGCTTCCCGTCGAGAGGTTGATGATCCGTCCGCCGCCGTGGCTTTCCATGATCGGGACGACCAATTGGGTGAGCGTGAACGGCGCGTGCGTGTTGACCGCGAATTGGTAGAGCCATTCCTCGCGCGTCAGGTCCAGAAAAGCCTTCCCCCAGATCTCGCCGGTCGTCGCGGCCGCGTTGTTGACCAAGATATCGACGCCGCCGAAGCGCGCCACCGCCGCATCGACCAGCGCCACGAGATCGGCCTCTCGCGACAGATCGGTCGCCACTGCGATCGCCTGGCCGCCGCCCCGCTCGATCTGCCCGAGCGTCTCGCCGATCGTACCCGGCAGGTTCGGATCCTCATCGACGGTCCGTGCCGCGAGAACGACGTGCGCGCCGCGGCGTGCGAAATCGAGCGCGGTCTGCTTGCCGACACCCCGGCTGGCGCCGGTGATGACCACGACCTTGCCGGTCAGATCGAGTTCGCGCTGGCGGACCAGCGTCGATCCGGTGCCGGCCTTCTCGCCGGTCGCGATGTGGAGACCTTCGGCAATCCCGTTCATACGCGCACCTCGTTGCTTTCGAGAAAAAAGCCCGCCGCCGAATCTCCTCGGCGGCGGGTAGCCGGCAGCAAGAGGGTCAGCTGCCGAACCGATAGCGCAGACGCATCCCGTACATCCGCGGCTCGCCGAGCGAGGCGAACTCGCTGCCGAAGCCGGTCAGACCGCCCAGCCCCGCGATGAACGTGTAATAATGTTTCTGCGTGACGTTGGTCGCGAACAGCGACAGGTCGATCGGCGTGCCGCCGATGCCGGTCCAGTTGAGATTGAGGTTGAGCAGGTTGGTGGCCGCCACCGTGTCGTAATTATGCCCGCCAAACAGCGCCACCGCCGCCGGATCGAGATAGACATAATCGGTGAACATCTTGTCGGTGTGCGTGAAGGTCGCGCCCACCGAAATCCTGCCGATGCGGCGATCGAGCGGCAGCGTATAGGTGCCGGTGACCGAAACCTTGTTCTTGGGCGAAAGCACCAGCGGGGTGCCTGGCGGTATCTCGGCCTGCGAGGGCACGAACAGCCCGTCGGGGGTGGGGCTGTTGCCGAAGGATCGGATCTTGCGGATCGTCGCGTTCAGATAGGTGTAGCCGGCGTCGATGGTGAAGCCGGCGAAGGGCGTGATCGTCGACTCGACCTCGATGCCCCAGATGCGCGACTTGCCGGCGTTGACGATCGCGGTCGTCGGCGACACCGGCGCGGGGATGCCTGGCCCGCCATAATTGGGATTGGTGTTGAAGCCCAGCTGGAGCTGCTGGTTGCTGAAATCATTGTAGAAGCCCGACACGTTGAAAGTGCCCCGCAGCGCGCCGTGGAAGCTCGTCTTGATGCCGCCTTCATAGCTGTCGACCTTCTCGGGCCCAAACGACTGGAAGCCCGCCGGCGCGTTGGGCGCGACCCCGCCGGCGCGGTAGCCGCGCGCATATTTGGCGTAGGCGAGAATATTCTCGGTCGGCGTATAGTCGAGATCGACCAGCCAGGTCGGCTTGTTCGATTTCTGCTCGAGATATTCGCGGCAGCTCGGCGCCTGCAGCGGGTTGGTGCAGCTCCTGACTGCCACGCCGGTGTTGAAATTCTCGAAATAGCGGGTCGCGCTGATCTTTTCGCGGTCCCAGGTATAGCGGACTCCACCGGTCAGCTTGAGCGTGCTGGTGAGCGCATAATTCGCCTGCATGTAGATACCGACGTCGCGGAAGCTGGTGCGCGCGCTGGTGGTGTTCAGCGCGCCGACCGGAATACCGCCGAAGGCTTCACCGAAAAGATCCGTGCATTGCCCCGCAGCGATGTCGGAGCAGGCGAGCAGCTGGTTGGACACGCTGCCCGACGCAGCCAGCGGCTGGCTGAGCTCGTAGTATATGCCGCCCTGATAGGTCAGCTTGTCGTCAAGCGCGGAACCTTGCGCCTGCAGTTCCTCGGTCAACGTCGCCTGATCGGAGCTGTCCGGTGCCGCATTGATATCGGTGAAGATCGGCGGCACGCCGCGGAAGAAGAGAAACTGATAGAGCGTCGGTAGATCGCTCGTCTGCCAATTGGTGCCGAACAGCGGGGTGCGCTGCTTGTCGACGAACTGACCGTAGCTTGCGATGTTCTTGATCGTCAGCGAGTCGGACGCGTGCCATGTGGCGGTGTCGATGAGCTGCCACTGCGTGACCTGCGACGTCGGGTTCGGAAAGGCCTGCTCGACATCATAGAAGCCCGCACCCGCCGCCTTCTCGCGCGCGAGCTGGCCGCACGCCAGCAGCCCGCCGAAATTGGCGACACCTGCAAGGAACCGCGGATCGGCAAAGCTGGTCGCGTTCGCGCCGGTATCGTTGCAGGCGATCTGCTTGGTGAAGCTGCCGTTGGTGTTGGACCGGCTGTAGGAGGCTATGATGTAATTTTCGAGATCGGGCGTCAGATCGACGACCAGGCTGGCGCGGACCGCGGTATAGTCGATGTCGTTGAAATCCTTCGGCCCGATGCCGGAGATATTGTGCAGCCAGCCGTCGCGCTGCTCATGGTCGACGGCGATACGGAAGCGGGTGATGTCGCTCAGCGGCAGGTTGAGCACGCCCTGTATGCGCTTCATGTTGTAATTGCCGTAGCTGCCCTCGACATAGCCCTCCAGCTTGCTGGTCGGCTTCTGGGGAACGAACAGAACGGCGCCGCCGGTCGTGTTCCGCCCCTGCAGCGTGCCCTGCGGTCCTTTCAGCACCTGGATGTTGCGGAGATCGAAGAAATCGCCGGGACCGGCGGTGTCGCCCGCCTGCGTCCCCGCGCCCGACGGGCCGCGCAGTGCCACGACATCAGCGAAATAGACGCCGACCGATGGCGCCGTCCCCGAATCCTGGACGAAGCCGCGGATCGCGAAGCTGGTATTGTCCGGGCCGTAATTGCCGTTGGCCGACAGCGACGGCGTATAGGTGGCGAGATCGGTGGCGTTCACCATGTTGCGATCGGAGACCTGCTGCTGGTTGAACACGGTGATCGAGATAGGAACGTCCTGCAGCCGCTCTTCGATACGGCGCGCGGTGACGATGATGTCGTTCGCCGCATCGGAAGATGGCGGCAGGGCCGAAGTCTTCGATGGCGCCGCCTGGGCGCGGGCGACCTGCGGAGCCGCGACCAGCGACGCCCCCGCGCATAACAGGAAACCGATCTTCGCCGCCATTTTTGCCTCCCCTCCGCGATTATGTCGTCCTCCTCAGCAGGAAGCCCGCGTCGCGAATCTCTTTTACAGGGAGTAAACTAGATAGTGTTTCGAGCCGCTGTCAATATGACCAGCACGTGATCGTCCCGGCGTTCGTATCAGCTTAAGCGTGGACGCTCGTCCGACTGGTGAAATAGCCCGGCGGGAGATCGAGCGCGGGCTCGATGACCAGCGTTTCAAGCATGTTAGCGACTATATCGATCGGATAATCGGCATCTTGCGTAAGCCACCACGCGATGATTTCGAAGGTCCCACTGGCAATGACGCCGGAGACGACATCCATGGGGAAGCCATGCCCGAGACTGTCACGGTCTCCGGCAAGATCGCGTCCTCCTCGGATGAATTCGGATCGCATCGCGTCGCTGGCGCCCGTGGTGAGCAACGTCCTCCACAGGCTGCGCCGTTTGATCACATGCGCGCAGACACCCACGCCTGGCCGCCAGTCCGGCGTCTCGACGCCATGCCTGAAACCCTTGATCAGCAGATCCTTCACTTCCTGCCGCGCAATGTCCTGGAACAGATCGTCCTTGTCGACATAATGGTTGAACATCGTCGGATAGCTGACGCCCGCGGTGGCGGTAATGTCCCGCAACGTGATCTTGTCGAACGAATTGCATTCGATCAGGCGCAACAATGCCTTCTTCAACAGGTCACGCGATCGCAGCGACCGCGGATCCATCGATCGTGCCGGCCTGCGAGGCGATTGTATGTCCTTCCCAACAGACGGCTCGATAAGCTTGGACACGTGGGTGTTCCCCTGCGGAGGTTGGCGAGACCGTTAGCGTAGGCCAGACCACCGCTTCTCGGAAGGCAACGCGCGAAAGATCCGCGAGCCATCTTCAGGATGCGCCTGGGACCGCTAGTCTCGATCGGCTATAAGCATCTTCCTTCCTCAAACACTCTTCCGCTCGCCGGTTTAACGCCCCCGGTAGGGCCGTGTCGGGTTGTCGACGAGCAGCTTGGCCTGCGCATCGACGTCGGGCGCGATCCTTGGGGTGAAATCGACCGCCTTGCCGTCGTCGGGCATGTCGGCCCTCAGATTGGGATGCGGCCGATCCGTGCCCCACAGCAAGCGATCCGGGAGGCGCTCGACCAAGTGGCGCGCAAGCGGGACGACGTCCGCATAATCGGGCAGCCAGCCGACCGAGAGCCGTTCGGGGCAGGTCACCTTGCTCCAGATATTGTCCCGCTCTATCAACCGGACGAACTTTTGGAACCCGGGGCCGTCGACCGGCTTCGACACGTCGGGCAGGCCCGTATGATCGATGACCAACGTTGTCGGCAGCGCGTTGAAAAACGCCCATCCCTCCTAAAGGTTGGCGGGTTCGCAGTCGATGATTATTGCTAGTCCGGCCTCTCGGCATCCCGCGTGATTGCGAGCTAGCTCGGCACCGCGCCTTCGGTCGCCAGGACGCCCTCGTGATTGCCGCCGTGATCTGACCCTTTAAAGGCTTACAGCTTCCCGGAGCTCGATTGGGGATAGGGGCCGTTCGCGCGTCGGCTGAGGATGCGTTCCGGTTCAGTGTCAACAAGCCTGCCGCAGCGGGTCTGACCCACATCCCGCCGTTCCGGACCACTTTGGCGCTTTCCGTAACCGGTCATCTGTTCATCTGGTCGTGATCTCGCACGAAAGGCCGGCAGCAAGGTGGTCAATAAACGCCACATGCATAGGAGCACCCGGCGAATGACATGCCCGCCGGGGGAGCAGATCGACCCTCAAAGGTCGAACTCCAAGCTTGCCAGGACCGTCCTCGGCGCACCCGAATAGGCGGTGTTGGCGCCCGGGCTGCCGACGATGTTGCCGTCGGCGATCGAGGAGAAGTAACGCTTGTCCCCGATGTTGATGACATTGACCCGCAGCGTCTCGTGGTGGCCAAACCAGGCGGCGTTGTAGCGCGCGCCGAGATCGACCGTCGCATAGGCCGGCGCGAAGCTGTTGTTGAGGTTGGTGGCGGCGCGGTCGCTCTCGGTGTGGACGGTGCCGGTCAGCGCGAAACCGCCGGCGAAGGCGGGGTGGTAATCGGCCGAGACGTCGCTCTTGAAGTGCGGCACGCCGACAACGAGCTTGTCGTTGGTCGCGGCGACGCCGGAGTTGACCAGCCGCGCGTCGATGTAGGTGACGCCGCCGAACAGGCTGAGCGCGGGCGTGACGGCGCCCTGCCCAAACAGCTCGCCGCCCCAGTTGCGCTGGGTGCCGACCACCGCAAAGAGGTTGGTGGTCGCGCTCGTCGTCGCGAGCGGCCGCGTCATGCGGAAGCCCGCCGCGGTGATCAGGAAGCCCGGCGTGACCTGATATTTGGCGCCCGCCTCGTATTCGCGGTCGCGATAGGGCGAGAGGATCTGGTTGGCGTTGGCGGTGCCCGCCGGCGCGGTCTCGCCCTGCTCGACGCTGTTGGAGTAGGTGGCGTACAGCGTCAGCCGCTCGATGGGCTTGTAGGTCAGGCTGGCGGTGCCGCTCAGCACGCCGTTCTCGGTATCCTTGCTGGTGACGGCGCCGGCGCTCGACAGGCTCCTGGAGCTCAGGAAGGAGGTGCTGAGTGTGCCCTGCACGGCAAGCCGGTCGTCCAGATGGACCGTGTCGCTCGTTACGATCGACTGCACGAACAGGCGCCCCGACTTGTACTGGCCGCCGTCCGCGGGCGTCGGCTTGTCGGGGAGGATCGTCGGGTGTGCGAGGTTACCCGTGCCGAGTGACACCGCAATCGAGTTGCGCGCGCTATACTGCCCGTTGACGAAGCCGTTGGTGCCGATCGCGATATCGTTGGCGAGGCCGAACAGGCTCACCGTGCCGGTCAGCGAGGCGGTGTTGCTGGCGACGGTGAAGCGCGGCACGGCGGTGAAGTTCTTGGTGACGGTGTAGTCACCGGCATTGTCGGTCAGCGTGTCGGTGATGCCGTAGAGGCCGCGATCGGCATTCTGGTAGAGTCCGCCGATCTCGAGCTGCCAGCCGCCGCCGAAATCATGCTTCAGCTTGGCGAGTCCGGTGTCGGTCTTGAGGTCGACGCCGGCATAAGGCTGGCCGTAGCCGGGGCGCGTCGGGTCGATCGCACGCGGCAGCAGGATGTTGGTGTTCTTGCCGAAATAGACGATGCTGCCGGGCAGGCCGAAGCCTCTGGTCTCGTAGTGGCTGAGGTCCGCCTCGATCACGGTGCGATCGTCGAGATGGATGTCGAAATCGCCCGCGAACAGCGTGCGATTGAAATGGCTGCCGTCGACATATCCCTGGCCCTGGCCGTGCACGATGTTGAAGCGGTAGCCGATCGGCCCGTTCGTCGCGCTGGCGTCGACCTGGCCCGTGCCGATACCTTTTGAATCGAAGCTGCCGATGACGCGGAACAGCGTGTCGCGCGTCGGCCGCTTCAATTCGTAATCGAAGACGCCGGCGGGCGATTGCGGGCCGTACAGCGCGTCGGTGAGACCGTTCAGCACCTGGATGCCGGCGAGATTCTCGGCGGGGATCGCAGTGGTGCCGACAATGTTCAGCCCGTCAAGCCGCGTATCCTGCACGATGCTGCCCTGGAAGCCGCGCGACTGCGGGCGCGAGACCTCGAAGCCCTGCTGATCGCGCACCTCGACCGACGGTAGGTAGCGCAGCGTGTCGTTGACGGTCCGCGCCTGGTTGTTGACAATCAGATCCTCGGGCACAACCGTGACCGAGGCCGGCACGTCGGCGACCGGCTTGTCGCCGAGCGGCCCGAGATCGGCGTTCTTCACCGCATAATCGGGCTGCGCCGCGTAGCCCTTCTGCGCCGTCACGACGATCTCGCCGGTGCTGCTATGCGGCGCGGTGACCTGGCCGTGAGCGGCTCCGCCCGTCGCCGCTATCGCGACCGAAGACATGCAAGCGAGGCGATAATCCCGGGCACGCGACGAACTGGACATGGATCAACCCCTTGGCGTTATGCTTAGCCGTGCATTTCGGATTGCCTATAGAAGCTCCGGCGGACAATGGAACGGCCGGCGATCGGCCGTGCGCCGACTTGAGCGGGCGTTGCCCGCGACGGAGACGATGAATGCTGCCAGCGTGGCGACCTCTCGCTTGTCTTGCCGCAACCGCGCTGACCCTCGCCACGCCGGGCGAGGCGGTGGCGGAAGAGGTCGACGTGTACGCGGCAGGAAGCCTGCGGACACTGGTCGCGGCCCTGCACGACCGGGCGGCCGCGATGGGCATGGACGTGAAGGCGACGTTCGGCGGCTCGGGATCGCTCCGCGACCGGATCGAGAACGGTGAGACTGCCGATCTGCTGCTCTCTGCCGACATGGCATCGCCGGCGGCGCTGGCCGCGAGCGGCCGCGCCCTCCTTCCGCCGATCGCGTTCGCTCGCAATCGGATGTGCCTGGTCGCTCGGCAGTCGCTCCGCCTGGCGCCTGCGAACATGATCGAAACGCTGCTCGAGAAGACGATCCGCATCAAGACATCAGAGCCGATCGCCGATCCGTCGGGCGATTATGCCATGGCCATGTTCGACCTGATGGACAGGGCCTCTCCCGGCGCCGCGCAGGCGCTCAGGGCGAAGAGTTCCGGTCTTTGGCACATGTCCGCGCCGAGCATCTCACCCGGCGGCAATGCGACGGCGGCGCTGTTCGAAGCAGGTTTGATCGACGTCGCCGTCACCTATTGCAGCGGCAGCGAGGCGATCGTGCGTGCCGGAACGGATCTCGTCGCCCTGCCCGTGCCCGCCCGGTTCGCGCCTCGCCCACTGTTCGGTCTCGCCCTCCTCTCGGCCAGGCCGGCCGCCGCACGGTTCGCCTTGCTGCTCCTGTCGCAGGAAGGTCAGGCCGCGGTGAGGAAGGCGGGACTGATCCCGCTCCTGGACCAGCCGCTGCCCGATCGATCCTAAAGGACAGGTCGAGGACATCGAGGCATTTCGTCCGCGGCAGGGCGTCGTGAAAGCCCACGGCCGCTCCGCTCCTCGTTGCGGACGATACGCCGAACGATAGGATCGCGCGCGGAGATCAGGGAGACGCCGATGCCTCGGGAGGGACAACTCGCCATTAAGATCCAGCTTTTCTCAGGCGACGAGCGCGCGTTCGGACCCGGCCGTGCCGACGTGCTCGCGGCGATCGAGCGGGAGGGCTCGATCACCGCCGCCGGCCGCGCACTAGGGATGAGCTATCGCTTCACATGGAATCTCGTCGACAGCATGAACCGCTGCTTCCGAAACAAACTGGTGGACGCATCGACGGGCGGCAAGCGCGGAGGCCACGCGGCGCTGACTGACGCAGGCAAGGATGTGCTTGCTGCATACCGCGCGCTGGAAGCGCAGATCATGGCGAACACCCAAGGGGAAGCCTTGACGATCCTCCGAGATGCGCTTCGGGCTCGATAGCTTCGGTGAAGCCCCCGAGCTACTTGTGCAAACAAAGACATGTGAGGAAGATCAGCCGACCTTCTGCATCCTCCCCACCGCATCAAAAGCATAGGCATTGAGTCCTAGGTGACCCGCGATCAGCCGTTCAGCGGCACTTTGCCGTTCCCGAAAGCGGCCGCTCGTTCACGTCGGTCGGCTAAGCAGCCCGTCGTCGGTCCGTTGCACACGGCGACGCTCGTCTGTTAAAGTTCGGCGTATGGCGACGAAGCAACGCACAATCGAATTCCTGCTTGAACAGGCGACCGGCGCTGGCGCCGTGGCGGCCAAGCCGATGTTCGGTGAGTACGGCGTCTACCTCGACGGCAAGATGATCGGCGCGGTCTGCGAAGATCAGCTCTTCGTTAAGCCGACGGTACCGGGTCGAGCCCATGCCGAACCGGTATCGGACGCGCCGCCGTATCCAGGTGCCAAACCACAGATGCTCATCGCAGCTGATCGATGGGATGATGCCGAATGGCTCGGCGAGCTGCTGCGCGTCACGGCGGCCGAGCTCCCGACACCCAAGCCGCGGAAACCGAAGCGAGGCGCGTAAGCGCCCGCGGCCGAAGGACCCACAAATGGCCGTGCGCGCAACATCAGCGGTCTCACAAAGCCAGTCCTTTGTTAATCTCGCCCGTAAGAATTCTAAGCGGGCCGGCATTCCGACTGACTGATACGGCGTGACGCAACGCGGAGGTTAGGGTCGAACCTGATCGGTCACCCCGCGTTGTCGAACTTCCTGACTTCGACGATATCTTCGTCAAAGCCGTCGAGTAGGCGGGCATTGATGCCCATCTTGCCAAAATCCTCGCCGAGGGTTTGCCAGTGCGTGCCACACCCACAGACCGGACAATGGTGAATGCCGATCAAGCGATCGCCCCAAACGTACGCTTTGGTTTCGCCTGAAACCCTGACATCGTCGGGAGCGTAGTAGGCGACACGCCACGCAGTCCGGCGACATAGCGAGCAGTTACAATCCGCAACCCATGCGGGAAGGCGTGGCACTTCGATCCGCACATTGCCGCAGTGACAACTTCCCTGAGTTCCCATAGCGACTTGTAATCGCCGGTGGGAAAGGTCCGCAAGGGGGCGGTCGGTCGGCAGCTTCCCGGTAGCGACGACCCAGAAGGCGACGTTAGCGGTAGCCTGAGCGCTTCCCTGAACCGGCCACTGGTTTAGCCGCTACTCGACGGCTCGAACTGGCCGCTAGCCGACTGACCGTTCGCGGGTAACGCAACGCAGGACGCGCTCATGCGATCGCAGCCCGCCCGGCGCAAACGGCTCAGCCCGGGGGTGTCGCCTACCGACCAGTGTCGGGCATTCGTCGGCCGGCGCAGCAAGGTCCGTTGTCGCCAGGGGCGGTCGTTCATCCACAAAAGCCGGACGTCAGCGATCACCCGAGCATCGGATTTTAGGGGCATCCGAACGCACCCACCGCCACGTGGTCGCCCGTCTGGAGGCTTTGCCCGGCCGCACGATGCGCCCGGGCAACGACCGATCAGAACGGATAGTAACGGAAGGTCAGGAACGCCATGTTGTTGCGGGTCTGCGGCATACCCGCATAAGCGGCGAGGCCATTACTGGCGCCGGTGCCGTCGAACAGCTGCCGCTGGGTGTAGCTCCACTGGAAGCCGATCTGCATGCGGCCGAACGAGCCATTATAGATCTTGTCCCAGGCGCCGACGGTCAGTTGGCGGATGCGGCGGGTGTTGCCGGCGCAGGCGAAGGTGGACGCAGTGCTCGGCGCTTCGACGAAGCAACCCGAATTGTCCGCGTTCAGCACGCCGAGGCCCTTGGTGCCGCCATCATAGAGCTGGCGCTGTTCCTGCTCCTCGCCGGCGAAGGCGTAGATGTCGAGCTTGGGCGTGGCGTGCAGGGTCGCGCCGCCGAGCAGCATGAACTCCTTTAGCGCATGCAGATCGCCCGCCGCGTCCGAGGTCACGTCCGGCAAGCCGGCCGACCCATAGCGGCCGATGCCGCGACCGCCGATGCCGGAGAATTGCACATCGAGGAGCTTGGGAATGACGTTCAGCGCGATGCTGCCGCCATAACCGAAACCGTGGGCGTCGCGGTTGCTTGAGGTGCCGTCGAGATGCGTCGAGAAGGTGCGGTAGATGCCGAAGCCCTCGATGTGGAAGCTGTGGCCGGCGATCATGTCCTCATAGGCCACCTTGCCGATGAAGTCCGGCGTGTGGTTGAGCGACAGCGATGAGCCGACGCCGTTGTAGAATTGCTGAAATCCGCCGGCCGGGTTGACTTGATTGGACGTCGACTGGCTGCTGCCCTGGCCGCTGATCACGGACACCACCGTGCCCGGCAGGCCGCTGCCCCCGAAGGTGGTCTGCGGATTCTCGGCCGAGACGCCGAGCCACAGCTTGTGATCGATGAAATCGCCGACCAGGCGAACACCCGGCTGACGCGCCCAGGCGAAGCCGGGGATATACTGCGCGTCGATCTGCGGCGGGGTCACTTCGGCACGCGGCGTGATCCCCTTGCTCTGCATCGTCAGCAGTGACCAGTTCTGGCCGGCGAGGACGTGGATGCCGTAGCTGCCCTGATCCCAATCGACCGTGCCATAGAGGTTGCGGATGCGCGGCACATAGCTGTTCGACTGGTTGGAGTTGGACGTCTGCGCGCCGCCCTGGAAGTCGAACTCGCCGTACATGGCGAGTTTGGTGTGGGCGTTTGGCGCGCCTTGAGCGAGGAGCGAGACGCGGCTCTGGCGGGCGGAGAAGCGGTTCTCTGACGTGTGGGATGCGTGGCTCTGGCCCGGGAAGGGGATGTTGAAACTCGATGCGATGTCGTCGCCCTGGAAGCGGCTGCGATAGATGTCCGACAGTTCGAGGAAGCCGCCCGGCGTGATGGTGATGCCCTTGAAATAGAACTTGTCGTTGTGATGTTCCCTGTCGATCGCCGAGGCAATCTGGGTGTTCACCTGATCCTTGGTGACCGGCGGAGTTGTGGCAACCTGTTGCTGCACCGCTTGGACCTGGGTCTGGGTCGTCTGGAGCGCGCTTTCGGTAGTGTCGACGCGCGCGGCTGTCGCGGTCTGCGCAGTCTTCTGCGTCTCAACCTCGCCGCGCAGGCTCTCGACCTCGGCCTGTAGCGTTTTCACCTGCGCCAGCAGCGCGGCATTGCCGGCCGACGCCGCGTGATGCGCTTTCCTGTGCGCGGCTGAATCGGCCGCTCCCGCGATGAGCATGTTCGCCGCGGCGGTCGCCAGCAGCGCAGTCCGGATCTTCATGATGTCTTGCCCCTTGGTAGGTTGGAACCTGCCAAGCGCCGCTAGGAAGATCGCGTGACTGTTATGTTACACTTCTAGTTCTACATTCTAATACAGGCGATAACCGGGAGTGAAATTTATTTCACTTTGCCATATACCTGAATAGTCCTAATCGAATTTGTAAACGCGGGAGGGCGGTTCGCGCGCGATGAACTGCGTCTAGGCGCAGAGCCCTCCGAGTTTGCTATGATACCTGTCGAATCCGATGCTGGCTGATCGCCTGCGCGTCCGCGATATCCGCAACACCAGCACGTTCCGGCTGACCTTCCTGTTCGGCGTGGTGTTCCTGCTGGGTGTCACCATCCTGTTGGGGCTCATCTACGGCCTGTCGGCGCGCGAGCTCACGCGGCGCAGCGATCGCATCCTGCGACTTGAGGCAGCGATGCTGGAGCAGACGTCGGCCGACACGCTGCCCAATCGCATTCGCGGCGAGATCGCGCGCAGCGCCGGCGGGCTCAACTATTTCGAGTTGCGCTCGATCGACGGCGATCATGTCGCCGGTGACATCCGCGTGGGCGACCTGCCGCCAAACGACACGCCCGTTGAGCGCGTGGCGGGCGATGGGAAACCGATGCGGCTGCTCGCGGTCGAGACGCCGTCGCAGGAGACGCTGCTGATCGGACGCGATATCTCGCCGGTGGTCGACCTGCGGCGGCAGGTGCTGATGATCCTGATCGCCAGCGGACTGATCACGGTGATCGCGGTGCTGTTCTGCGGCTTCCTGCTCAGCCTCGCGCCGCTGCGGCGGGTACGCGATCTGCAGCGCGCGATCGAGACGATCTCGGGCGGCGACCTGGAGGCGCGCATGCCGCTTGCCGGGCGCGGCGACGAGCTCGACCTGTTCGCCGGCACGGTCAACCAGATGATCGACGAGATCGAGCGCGCAATCGGGCAGGTGAAGGGCGTGACCGATGCGATCGCGCACGACCTCCGCACGCCGCTCACCCGCGTACGCAGCCAGCTCTACCGGCTGAGCCAATCGAGCGAGGTGCAGGCCCCGGCCGTCCGCATGATCGACGCCGCGACGAGCGATCTCGATACCGTGCTGGAGCGATTCGGGGCGCTTCTGCGAATCTCGGAGCTGGAGGCAGGACGCCGCCGGGCGGGCTTCGAGCCGGTCGATCTCGCTGCACTGCTGGCCCGCATGCAGGAGCTGTACGAGCCGCTTGCCGAGGATCAGGGCATCACCCTGATGCTGGATGTAGCCGAGCGTGGGACCGCGCCCGGTGACGAGAAATTGCTGTTCGAGGCGCTGAGCAATCTGGTCGACAATGCCCTCAAGTTCACCCCGCCGGGCGGTCGGGTGACATTGGCTCTGGCGACGGATGCGCACGGCCCTGTGATCGAGGTGCGCGATACCGGGACTGGCATTGCCGCAGACGAGCGCCAGGCCGTGATCCGCCGCTTCCATCGCGGCAGCAACGCCGCCGAGGTGCCCGGCAACGGGTTGGGGCTGAGCCTCGTCGTCGCGATCCTGCACCTGCACGGCTTCACGTTGGGGTTCCGCGACGGGCTCCCGGGGCTGGTGGTGGAAGTCCGCTGTCACGGCCATGGAAGCGAGGAAGCAGTGAAATTCATTTCACTAGCCGGGGCGAGCCCAGCAGCGCATCTGGATGGGGCCGGACAGGAAGCGGTAGCGGTTTAAGCCCCGCCCACCGCTTGCGAGCCGGCCCCTTAATTGGGTCGTCGGCCCGCTCGCCGACGAAAATACGTCACCGGCAGTCCGCTCGACTGCCGGTGACGGCACCCATTTTTCGGAGTCTTCTTACATGAAGAAGGTATTGCTTGCCCTCGCATCGGTGGGGACGGTGATTGCTTGCGCCGGCATCGCCGCCGCTGCCCAGCCTGGCCTCAGCTTCGCGGCGCTCGAATATCAGCAGCCGCGAGATCCGCTCCTCCCGTCGAACCAGTCCGCCGACATCGTCGAGCATAGTTCGGTGGCGGACATTGCCCCGGCCGTCGACGCGATCAGCGCCGCGATCCCCGCCGGCACATCCCGCGCGGACGCCGAGGCGGTTCTCGCCCGTGCTGGCGCGCATTGCCGCCGGCGTGATGCCGTGTCCGAGCGCTGCACCTATTTCGATGTCGAGACGCGCGACGAATATGTCGATGCGGTGCACTGGAACGTGCGGCTGAACCTCACCGGCGACCAGGTGCAGAGCCTCGCGGTCAACCGGAGTTGGGTACGGAGCTGATCGGATGCCGACCGCCGCCCTTGCGGTGTCGGCGGCCGGGCCTAAGAAACGATCATGGCTCGCATATTGGTGATCGAGGACGACGCTGCCACCGCGCAGGAGATCGTCACGGAATTGGGCGCGCACGGCCACGAGACGGTCCACGCCGATAATGGCGACACGGGCCTCGACGAGGCCACGCGCGAACCCTTCGATCTCATCACGCTCGACCGGATGCTGCCGGGCATCGACGGCCTTGCCTTGGTCGAGCGTTTGCGCGAACGGCGTATCCACCTCCCCGTGCTGATGATCAGCGCGCTCTCGGACGTGGACGAGCGCATCGCGGGCTTGCGGGCCGGCGGCGACGATTACATGACCAAGCCCTTCGCCTCCAACGAGATGGCGATGCGTGTGGAGGTGCTGCTTCGCCGCCAGGCGCAGCAGCCGGCGGACGAGGCGATCCTCCGGGTCGGCGGGATCGAGATCGACCTCATCCGCCGCAAAGTGAAGGTCGACGGCGAGCCTATCCGCTTGCTTCACATGGAATTGCGGCTGCTCGAATTCCTTGCGCGCCATGCCGGCGACATCGTCAGCCGCAAGATCATCTTCGAGAAGGTGTGGGGCTATTATTTCGATCCTGGCGCCAATTTGATCAACGTCCACATTGCGCGCTTGCGCAAGAAGCTCGACCGCCCCGGCAAGCCCTCGGCGATCGTTACCGTGAAGGGTGAAGGCTACCGCCTCGACGCGGTTTGAT
Source organism: uncultured Sphingomonadaceae bacterium (assembly GCA_903871605.1). Lineage (GTDB taxonomy): Bacteria > Pseudomonadota > Alphaproteobacteria > Sphingomonadales > Sphingomonadaceae > Solisphingomonas. Next base: position 140,249 of record CAIQHF010000018.1, on the reverse strand, counting down.
TATACGGGGCGGGATGCGCCCCTCGCCGCTTCTCCGAACGACCACCGAGCGCTTGCGCCTGCGCGACATCCGCAACACCAGCACGTTCCGCCTGACCCTGCTGCTCGGCGGCGTGGCACTGATCGGCGTGGTGATGCTGACGGTGCTGATCTACGCGCTCTCGGCGCGCGAGCTCAATGCGCGCAGCGACCGCATCCTACGCATCGACGCTGCGCGGCTGATCGCTAAACCGCCGCGTTCGCTGCGCGACGAGGTAAATCTCGCCATGGCCCGCAACACCAGCGAGCTGACCTATTACGGCCTGCTCGATCCCAAGGGTCAACAGATCGCCGGCAATTTGCGTGGCTCGTCCGGGTTCACGCCGGGACACATGCGCGAGATACCCGAGCGCCAAGGCCATCACGGCCCGATCCGCCTGCTCGCCGAGCGCCTGCCGACCGGCGAGACGCTGCTGATCGGCCGGGACATTACCCCGCTGGTCGACCTGCGCTGGCGGGTGACGATCGTGCTGATCGCTAGTGCGCTCGTGATCGGGCTGCTGATCGTGGGGACGGCGATCGCGCTCAGCCTCGCCCCGCTGCGGCGCGTAGGGCAGTTGCAACGCACGGCCCAGGAGATCGCCGCCGGGCATCTGGAGCAGCGCATGCCGATCCTCGGCCGCGGCGACGAGCTCGATCTGCTGGCCGGCACGGTCAACACTATGGTCGACGAAGTGGGGCGCGTCATCGGACAGGTCAAGTCGGTCACCGACGCCATCGCGCACGACCTGCGCACGCCACTGACCCGAATGCGCAGCCACCTCGATCGCGCGCGACGCCAGGAGGATGTCGATCCCGCCACGGCCGGGCGGCTGGACCTCGTGATCGCCGACCTCGACACTGTGCTCGAGCGTTTCACCGCGCTGCTCCGCATCTCGGAGATCGAGGCGGGCAGCCGCAGGTCCGGGTTCGCCGAGGTGGCGCTCGATCCGCTGCTCGCCTCGGTCTTCGATCTTTATCAGCCGCTCGCCGAGGAGCGCGGCATCCGCCTCGCTTCGCATGCGCTGCCCGACGCCGTGGTTTTCGGCGATCAGAGCCTGCTGTTCGAGGCACTCAGCAACCTGATCGACAATGCCATCAAGTTCGTCCCCCAGAACGGAGAGGTCGATCTTGCCGTGTCGCGCGACGAACGAGGCGTGGTCGTCGAGGTGCGGGACAATGGCCCTGGCATCGCGCAAGACCAGCGCCAGTCGGTGCTCCGTCGTTTTGATCGTGGCGAGGCGTCGTCGCAAATCCCCGGATCGGGACTGGGGCTAAGCGTCGTGGTCGCCATCGTCCATCTCCATCAATTTACTTTGACACTGGATGATGCGGACCCGGGACTGATCGTCCGCATCCTCATGCCCGACCACGCCGAGCGCTCGATTCAGCCGTGAAATTCATTTCACTAGCCTGAGCGCGCCACCCGGCCGATGAGGCCGGCGTCGGTGGTGCCAAGGCGCCTCATCCCCTCGCGCCAGCGCCGCCGGCACAGTGTCCGCCATCGGGATGGCCATGCTTCAGCTCGTCAAGCTTGCGCTTAGCAAGCCATATACCTTCGTCGTCCTCGCGATCCTGATCCTCCTGTCGGGCTCGATCGCCTGGGAGGGCACCGCAACTGATATCTTCCCGGACATCAAGATCCCGGTGATCGCGGCGGTGTGGACCTATCGCGGCCTGCCGCCGCAGGACATGGCGGGGCGCGTCGTCTATTATTACGAGCGCCAGCTCTCGACGACGGTCAACGATATCGATCATATCGAAAGCCAGTCGCTGAACGGCATCGGCATCGTGAAGATCTTCTTCCGGCCGGGCGTCGACATCCGCACCGCGACCGCGCAGGTCACCTCTGTCAGCCAGACCGTGCTGAAGCAGATGCCGCCGGGCATCACACCGCCGCTGATCCTGAACTACAACGCCTCGACGGTGCCGATCCTGCAGCTGGCGCTGTCCTCGGGGGATCTTTCCGAACAAAAGATCTTCGACCTCGGGCAGAATTTCATCCGCCCGTCGCTCGCCTCGGTACAGGGCGCTGCGATCCCGTCGCCCTACGGCGGCAAGGAGCGGCAGATCCAGATCGACCTCGATCCCGATCTCCTCCAGGCCCGCAAGCTTTCGGCCACCGATGTCGGTGCGGCGCTGGCGGCGCAGAACCAGATCGTGCCGGCCGGCACCACCAAGATCGGCCAGTACGAATATAATGTCCGCCTCAACAACTCGCCCGAGGTGGTCGACCAGCTCAACAACCTTCCGATCAAGACGGTCGACGGCACCACCGTCTACATGCGCGACGTCGCCCACGTCCGCGACGGATCGCCGCCGCAGCGCAACGAGGTGCGTGTCGACGGGCGCCGCGCGGTGCTGATGACGGTGCTGAAGTCCGGCTCCGCCTCGACCATCGCGATCGTCGACCAGGTTAAGGCGCTACTGCCCAAGCTCAAGGAGACGCTGCCCGCCAGCCTCAGCGTCCAGCCGCTGTCCGACCAGTCGCTATTCGTGAAGGCGGCGGTGTCGGGCGTGGTGCGCGAAGGCGTGATTGCCGCGACGCTAACCTCGCTGATGATCCTGCTCTTCCTGGGATCGTGGCGGTCGACGGTGATCATCGCCGCCTCGATCCCGCTCGCCATCCTTGCCGCCGTGGCGATGCTGTCCGCGACGGGCGAGACGCTCAACATCATGACGCTGGGCGGCCTCGCGCTTGCCGTCGGTATCCTCGTCGACGACGCCACCGTGACCATCGAGAACATCAACTGGCACCTCGCGCAGGGCAAGCAAGTCCGTGAGGCGATCCTCGACGGTGCGCGTCAGATCGTCGGCCCGGCTTTCGTCTCGCTGCTGTGCATCTGCATAGCCTTCGTGCCGATGTTCTTCCTGCCGGGTATCGCCGGCTTCCTGTTCGCGCCGATGGCCAAGGCCGTGGTGTTCGCGATGATCGCCAGCTTCGTGCTCTCGCGCACCTTGGTGCCGACGATGGGCAATTACCTGCTGCGCGATCACGCGACCGAGCACACGGTCGACATCATGTCGAGCCACGACGCGATGGCCGGCCGCCCCAAGAGCCGCAACCCGTTCCGGCGATTCCAGCAGGGCTTCGAACATCGCTTCGAGACGGTGCGGACCTATTATGTCTCGATCCTCGAATTCGCGCTGGCCCGCCGCCGCGTCTTCATCCCCGCCTTTCTCGGCGTGGTGCTGATCTCCTTCGCGCTGATCCCGCTGCTCGGCCGCAACTTCTTCCCGACGGTCGATGCCGGCCAGATCAACCTCCACGTCCGCGCGCCGGTCGGCACGCGCCTGGAGGAGACCGCGGCCCTGTTCGATCATATCGAGGATCGCATTCGCGGGCAGATCCCGCGCGACGAACTGGTGTCGATCGTCGACAATATCGGGCTTCCCGTTTCGGGCATCAATCGCGCCTACTCCAACACCGGTGGCGTCGGCCCGCAGGATGGCGACATCCTGATCACGCTCAGCAAGGATCACAAGCCGACCGCCGGCTACGTGAAGGCGCTGCGTAAGGCGCTGCCCGATGCATTCCCGGGATCGACCTTCTCCTTCCTGCCCGCCGACATCATCAGCCAGATCCTGAACTTCGGCGCGCCGGCCCCGATCGACGTGATGGTCACTGGGCCGGACGTAAAGGCCAACGAGACCTACGCGCACGAACTGGTCGAGAAGCTGGGCCATGTCGCGGGCATCGCCGACGTGCGCCTCCAGCAGGCGAGCGACTATCCGGAGCTGGGCTTCGACGTCGACCGCACCCAGGCCGATCGCCTCGGAATCACAGAAAACGACGTGACCAGGAGCCTCGCGGTCAACCTCGCCGGCAGCTTCCAGGTCGCCCCCGCCTTCTGGCTGAATCCGCGCAACGGCGTCTCCTACCCGATCGTCGTGCAGACGCCGCAATACCGCACCGACTCCATGGCCGACATGGCCAACATTCCGGTCACCGGCGCCAAGCCGGGCGATTTCCAGCTGCTTGGCGCGCTGGGCACGATGCACCGCGAGCCGTCGCCGGCGGTGATCTCGCATTATGCGGTGCAGCCCGCCTACGACGTCTATGCGACGACGCAGGGCCGCGATCTCGGCGCCGTCTCGGGCGACATCCGGAAGATCCTCGATCATACCAAGGGCGACCTGCCCAAGGGCGCGACTGTCAAGCTGCGCGGTCAGGTCGAGACGATGAACACCGCCTTCACCGGTCTCATCCTCGGCCTGGCTGGCGCGATCGTGCTGATCTACCTGCTGATCGTCGTGAACTTCCAGAGCTGGGTCGATCCGGCCGTGATCGTCTCGGCGCTGCCGGCCGCGCTCGCCGGGATCGTGTGGATGCTGTTCGCGACGGACACGCCGCTCTCGGTTCCGGCGCTCACCGGCGCGATCATGTGCATGGGCGTCGCCACGGCCAACTCCGTCCTGGTGACGAGCTTCGCTCGCGATCGGCTGGCCGAGTTGGGCGATGCGACGCGCGCCGCGGCCGAGGCCGGCGCCACGCGCTTCCGCCCGGTGTTGATGACCGCGCTCGCGATGATCATCGGCATGGCGCCGATGGCGCTCGGCCTGGGCGAGGGCGGCGAGCAGAACGCGCCCCTCGGCCGCGCCGTTATCGGCGGGCTGATCTGCGCGACCATCGCCACGCTCGTCTTCGTGCCGGTCGTCTTCTCGATCGCGCACCGCAAGGACGGCCGGAAGGCCGATCCGTCCCCCGATTTCCCCGAAGGACAGCTGGTCTATGCAGAGTGACACCATGACCGATGCCCAAGCGGCGGAGGCTCCCGCGCCCAAGGGGCTGAAGGTCGCCGGCGTCGTCGCGGCCGTCGTCGCGGTCGGCGTGGTGGTCGTCGGAACGATGAGCCGCGCCGGCAACACGCACGAGGCGCAACGCTGGTCGAACGCGCGATCGGTGCCGACCGTCCATTTGGTTCCGGTCAAGGATTCCGCCGCCACCGACGGCCTGACACTGCCCGGCACCATGGCCGCATGGACCGCCGCCAAGCTTTACGCCCGCGTCGGCGGCTATGTGAAGGGTTGGTCAAAGGATATCGGCGCGCAGGTCGGCGGCGGCACGCCGCTCGGAACGATCGAGACACCCGAACTCGATCAGCAGATCATCCAGGCGCGTGCCGCGCTGGCCAGGGCGAAGGCGGACGCCTCGCTCGCCAAATCCACTGCTGAACGCTGGAACGACCTGCTCACCGATCACTCGGTCTCCGCGCAGGAAGCGGACGAGAAAAATGGTGACCTGGCCGCCAAAAATGCCGCCGTGCAGGGTGCGGAGGCGGATCTCGGCCGGCTGATGGCGCTCAAGTCTTACGCGACCGTGCGTGCGCCCTTTGCGGGGGTGGTGACCCAGCGCACCGTTGATATCGGCGATCTCGTTGGCCCCGGCGCCAGCGCCCAGCAACCGATGTTCTCGGTCGCCGACGTGCGCCGCATCCGCCTCTACGTCAGCGTGCCGCAGACCTATGCGGCGGCGATGACCCCGGGCCTCGATGCGACGTTGAGCGTGCCCGACCAGCCTGGCCGCACCTTCGACGCCAGGGTGATCGGCACCTCGGGATCGATCAACCCGCAGACTGGCACGCTGGAAGTCCAGCTCGTCGCCGACAATCCCGGCGAGGTGCTGAAGCCCGGCGGCTATGCGCAGGTGAAGTTCTCCGTGCCCGGCCAACCCGGCACCGTGACGATCCCGTCGAGCAGCCTCGTCTTCCGCGCGGCAGGCACGCAGGTCGCGATGGTCGATGCGAACGCGCACATCCACATGCAGCCGGTGACGCTCGGCCGCGATCTTGGCGGCGCGGTGGAGGTGGTGACCGGCCTCGGTCGCAAGGCGAAGATCGTCGACAACCCGCCCGATTCTATCTCGCAGGGCGAATTGGTGCGGGTCGGCAACGATCATGGCTGAGGCGCGCCGGCTGCTGGCGCTGGCGCAGCTGACGGCGCTGACGGCGCTGGCCGGCTGCTCCTTCGCACCGACCTACCGCCCGCCCGCGGCCGTCACCCCCGTCGCCTATAAGGAGGCTGGTCCGTGGCAGCCTGCCGCGCCTGCCGATCTCTCGGCCGCCGGCGATTGGTGGACACTCTATAACGACCCGACGCTGAACGCGCTCGCTACAAAGATCGGCACCGACAACCCGACGCTGGCCGGCGCACTCGGCCGCTATGACGAGGCGCGTGCCTATCTGGCGGAGGCGCGCTCCGGCCTGTTCCCGCATATCGGGGTCGAGGCCGACATCACCGACAACCGCCAGTCGGACAACCGCCCGTTGCGCGGCGCCAACCAGCCCGATCTCTATCCGGCCGACACGGTTGACGGGGACATCGGCTACGAGCTCGATCTCTGGGGCCGGGTGCGCAACTCGGTCGCCGCCGGCAAGGCCGAGGCGCAGGCGAGCGGCGACGATCTCGTCGAGCTTCGCCTGAGCCTGCAGGCCAAACTCGCAACGAGCTATTTCGCGCTGCGTGGCTATGACCGGCAGATCGATCTGCTGCAGAAGACGGTCGATGCCTTCTCCAGGGCCGACGCGATGACGCGACGGCGCTTTCAGGGCGGCATCGCCAACGGAATCGCCACCGGCCAGTCCGGCGCCGAGCTTGCGGAGGCGCAGGCCCAGCTTGAAGACGTGCGCAACGCACGCGCGCGAACCGAGCATGCTATTGCCAGCCTGGTCGGCATGCCGGCCTCCATCTTCACGATCGCGCCCGCATCGGTCGACCTCTCCATTCCAAACGTGCCGGTCGGCCTCCCCTCCACCCTGCTGCAGCGCCGGCCGGACGTCGCGGCCGCCGAGCGCCGCATGTACGCCGCCAACCGCGAGATCGGGGTGGCGAAGGCGGCTTTCTTTCCCTCCATCTCTCTAAGCGGCCAGGGCGGCTTCCAGAATACCGGCCTGCCGAGCCTGTTTACCGCACCCAACATCTTCTGGTCGGTAGGCCCAAGCGCGGTGCTCAATCTGTTCGATGGCGGCCGCCGCCGCGCACAGGTCGCGGTCGCACGGGCGAGTTGGCGCCAAGCGACCGCCGATTATCGCGGGCAGGTGCTCAAGGCTTTTCAGGATGTCGAGGACGGCCTGTCGCAGCTCCATCATCTCGGCGCGGAAGGCGCGGCCGAGGATCGCGCGGTCGATCAGGCCGCGCAGGCGGAGCGCCTCACCCTCAACCGCTATGTGAAGGGGGCGGTCAACTATCTCGACGTCGTGACCGCGCAGACCACCGCGCTACGCGTCCGCCGTCAGATGATCGCGCTCGATACCCAGCGTCTGCAAGCGAGCGTCGCCCTGATCCAGGCGATCGGCGGCGGCTGGAACACGAACAATCCGAAACCTGTCGTCGCAGCGAGCAAGGGGTGACATGAAGAAAAGCATATTGATCGTTGGCGCAGCCTTCGCGTGCCTTTCTGCCAGTATCGCAGTGGCCCTGCCGCCGTTGCCCGATTGGCAGCAGTTGGAAAGCTATCACCAACAGGACCATGGCACCGGCATGGCCCAGCAAAGCATCCTCGCGGCGCTTCCGGCAGGAACCTCAATTCAAACGGCGCGCGCCGCGCTCATCGCCGACGGCGCGACCTGCACGCGGCCTCGAAAAAGGACCGGTGTTGAGAAATGCCTGATTCATCAATACGACTTAGGCGACGGCGCGGCTGATGACGTTCGCTGGACAATTACCATTTCTGCCCCGCAGGGCCATATCGAAAGCCTGCAGCTTGACCGCTATGTCGATCGTCACGGTACGGCATGATCGGTGGTTGCCATCGCGTCTTCGGAATCGAGACCATCAACCTGTTTCGATCAGCTTGTTTTGAACATCCCGTTGACTGATCTGCAGACGTCCGCTTCCGACGTAGGCCGCCGTCCTGCGAATAACGGCGAGATACCGTAGAGCGCAGACGTCGACATCGGGGTAAGCCACGGCTGCCGAGGTCCCCGGCAAGTGGACGGTCGGTAATTGGGAAGCGTCCCCATGCCGTTTCACGACCAACATTGGGCGCTGAGCTGCCGAACGTCGCATTCTGAACGAACGGGCAATTAGCTGGCCTCGTCGCCCTGAAGCGGACAGGCCGCTCTCCCACCAATCCTCGCCGTTCCCGAGTCGGAAAGCGGACCCCAGCAGCGGACGGTCTCGAATCGCCCAGTTGAAGCCGTAGCGACAAGCAACGGCAAAGCCTAAAACAGACAGAGTTTCAAAGCGCAGGCGGATTGGGATCGATCGCGCAGTTTAAAGCCGTAGACAGATGGCTACTCTTAAACATCAGCTCGTTTTAAGAAATGAGGAAATGCCTCTGCTTTGAATATCTATCGAAAGTATCTCCGGAAGTCGCGGCAATTATATACTTGACGTACTAGCCGCGTAGGCATAGTTCGGTCTCACGAGCAGGGACCGCCGCCATGACCGACATCACGAACCCCATCTACAGCGATGCAAACAAGGCTCGGGAGCATCTCGAAGCCCTGCATTGGCCACAGGGGCCGGTCTGCCCGCGTTGCGGCTCCATGGACCGCATCACGAAGCTGGCAGGTAAGTCCACGCGCCCCGGCGTCCACAAGTGCAATGAGTGCGCCAAGCCCTTCACCGTCACCGTCGGCACCGTCATGGAAGACAGCAAAATTCCGCTGAATAAGTGGCTTCTCGCTTTCCGTCTTCTCGCTGGCGGCAAGAAGGGTTTCAGCGCCTACGAGTTGCACCGCGCGCTTGGCATCACCTACAAGTCGGCATGGTTCCTAGAGCACCGCATCCGTGAAGCTATGAAGAGCGACGGCGGCCCGATGGGCGGCCCCGATATGGTCGTGGAAGCCGACGAGACCTACGTGGGCGGCAAGGCCAAGAACCGCGCCACTCGCAAGCCTGCTGCCAAGAAGGCGGTTGTGGCGTTGGTAGAGCGTGACGGCATGGCCCGTAGCTTCCACGTCGGCAACGTCACCGCCAACAATCTGCGTCCGCTGATCGTTACTAACGTCGATCGCGCTTCCACGCTCATGACGGACGAGAGCCCTGTCTATACCCGCGTAGGCCGCGAGTTTAACGGCCACCATGCGGTGAACCACAGTGCAGGCGAGTATGTCGCGCTCGGCGGCTTCAAGCACAGCAACACCGCCGAGAATTTCTTCTCGATCTTCAAGCGCGGCGTGGTCGGCACCTATCACCACATGAGCGAGGCGCACCTCGCCCGCTACTGCGCCGAGTTCGATTTCCGCTACAACACCCGCGCCGCTCTGGGCTTCAATGATGTCGAGCGTACCGCGCTCGCGGTCAAGGGCGCCCGTGGCAAGCGCCTCACGTACCGGCAACCTCGTTCGCTCGCAGCCTGATCTTTACGAGGCGCCAGCGCCCGTAGGCGAGCGGCGTAGGCGCTATTTCGATTGACCCTTGGTTGCGCGTGACTCCTTCGATCGCTTGAGGATATCCTCGTTGCTGATCGGGGGAGTCGCGAGGGCTCGCTTTATGATGTCGTCAATCTCATTGTCGGAGTTGGCGCAGGTGTCGCTTGTTTTAGGCATGGGCATTATCCGAGCATGATGGCTTTCGAGTTTCAGGTTCAAGATCCCGAGGCACAGCGTATATACGAAGCCGCCGACGTTTGCATCTATTGCAACCGGAGCGAGGCCGAAGCCGGCGACCTTAAAAAGGAGCACGTTTTCCCGCTGGGGCTTGGCGGCAAGCACGTGTTGCCGAAAGCGAGTTGCCTCAGATGCGCGGCTTTAACCGGCTCACTAGAGGGGAAACTCCTACGCGGCCCGCTTTGGCCTGTTAGAGTCCGACTTGGGATCCACAGTGGGCGCCGACCAGGTGAACAGCCAACCGATTTTGATGTAGAGTTTTGTATTAAAGAGCAGATCAAAAAGCTGAGGCTTCCCATCGCTGATATACCAGTTAGTATAACTTTACCCATATTGGAGCCGTCTGCGATATCAACTGGCAGACCATGGGCGAAAGACGGGTCGTATAAAGCCTGTACCGTAATATCCTTCGACGAAGGATTTATTTTAGACAGTTTTGCCAAAGCGACTGTTAAAGCGTTTGCTGACGCGATTAGTCTCGGTCAGGCTATCCATCCAATATTATGGATGCGGTTAATCGCGAAAATATTGCATGGCTACGCGTTCGCAAACTGCAAAATCTTCACACCATATCTGCAAAATATTATTCTTGGCAAAGACGACGAGATGGCTGCTTATTATGTCGGAGCATCTAGCGTAGAGATCCCGACGGACGGTCTTCGCTCAAGCAGATCCTGGGTCGGCTTGTCTCTAGGTGCAATGGGAGACAAAAAGGTAATAATAGGATTCGTAAGCGTACTTTTACCCTATATTAAGATGCCGTTCATGGCTGTCATTGGAGAGCTTAATGGATAGGTCCTCTAGCAGACCAATGGCGACCGTCTCGAACATGTAGCGGTCATTTGGATTCACTTTCGACCATCCAGCCTCACCCAGTGGCGTCGGGTCCGCACTTTCGAACCGCTCATATAGCGACTGTCCGAGTTCTTCCCGCACGCGTGGCGAGTTTTCTATCGCGTTTATCCACTTATCCAAAAATGCGCCGGCCTGTCTGTTCTCGATTCGCATCATACCCTCGGTACGTCAAGTATATAATTGCCGTCGTGGCGATCTGCCTCGCGCTGGCGGGGCGGTTAGCGTGGTGGGCGACGCGATCTGGAGACGATGGGTAATCGCGCGGTCGGTCGGCCATCGCCGCAAATGGCGCGATCTGATGAGCATTGATGATCTTCCGATTGCAGACCTTCGGCTTCCCTGCGAAGCATCCGCCGATGAACATTGGCCCTCTATTTATGGGATTCATCCTCTGCATCGGGATTGCTCGAAACCTGATAACAGGCAGCGCGAGTGCTGACGGCAAAGGCCTGTTGCGCGACGCTGATCCCTTAGTATTCTGGCTAATCACGGGAGCAGCGGGCGGCATAGCCTGCGAAATGTTCTATTTGGGTTGGCAGGGTTGAAAGTCCGATTTGGTGCGACCTTGAGCCAAAATCCGCTGTTCCGTTAGCCACCATCGCTTGCCGTTTCAGAGTTGGAAAGCGGACCCCCGCAGCGGACGGTCGCAAATCGCCCCAACTCCTGCCGTTCGACGGATCGCAGACGCACCGCATTACCTGCCGTTGACGATGAGGGTTTCGCGCATCAATTTGTTCCGATGAAGCGGAATACGGACGTCGCGCACTGGCCGGTTTACCTCCACCCGATCTTCGCGGATGGCAAGCGCTTGCATCCTGACGTTCTGAAACTGACCGACGTTGCTGCGACCGTTCCCGATCACAAGGTGACGGTTCAGCACCAGAGCGGCGAGGCTGGCCCTCGCGGCAACCACTATGTCATCGAAATAAGCGGACCCCAGACCGATGGGCGATGGCCGTTCCGCTCGGGTGAGTTGGAGATATTGGCCCGTGAAGCCCATGCTCGCGTTTTCGGCGACTAACGATCCAAATACAGCCATTCAGTCAATTTCGATCGATCCCAGTACCGGTCATTGGCCCGGCAGTTCATATTCGCGCTCTCTGAGACGATCCCTTGGCGTGCCAACCATGTCTGAAAAGCGATTTCGTCGTCGACGCTCCGGTCTCATACACGTGCCATAACCGTGCCACCCGGCGGATAGTCAGGGCGCGCTGTCTTCGCGGAAACGATCCATCTGGTGCATCCGCTCATGCAGAATCGTCACGATGCCGACCGTGCTATCGGCGAACTGCCGCCAATAGATGTAATGATGCGCGTGCCGGCAGTAGAAACCGTCCACGCCGAACTCGGCCGGCACCGCGCGCCAGAGCTGATCGCGCCGAGCGATACGGTCGAAGCACCCAAAGAACTCGCGCACGTAGGTTTCCGCCTGCGCTTCGCCCCAGGTGTCGCGGGTATAGACGTAGATATCGTCGAGACGTTGCCCGGCGATCGCCGAGACCGTGAAGCCAGTCATGTCAGCTCCGACGGTTGCGTGCGATCACCGCGTCCGCATCGAGCGGCGCATAGCTGGATTGGGGCGCGGCGAAGGCCCGATTCAGCTCGGCCTTAAGCCGGTCGAACTGCTCGGTTTCGGTTCGCTCCTTGTCGCGTCGGATCAGGTCGCGGACATATTCGCTAACATTCTCATAGGCACCCTGGTCACCCACATTGGCAGCGACAAAATCGCCCAACGCGCCGCCGATGCGGACATTGAGGGTCATTGGCTTGTTCATGTGTCTCAATATAGCGGAATAATGTGGACAGGCAAGTAACTGCGCACAGGCGGGGCGATGGCATGTGCGCGCCCCGCAGGTTGGTCGCATTCGCACAGCGGCCGGTCGGCAAGCGCCCAGTATTTGCCGTTCCTACCGTTTGACGCTGATCCCGTAACCTGTCGTTGCGATCAGCGGGGCTTCCCGCCTACTATCAAGCCATGGATGACGATCGACCGCTATGGGACCAACGGATTGCGGACCAACTGGATGGAGCGGTCGTGCTTGTCGGGATGACCTACAACGAGCCCGATGGTCAGCGCGTCGAGCAGTTCTTCGGAACGGTGATTGCCACCGATGAAGCTGAGGGCGTGACGCTGTCGCTGGACGGGAGCCGGTCTGGGGAGACTTTCCGACTTCCCCCAGACCTGAGAGCGTTCTACCCAGCTAAGCCCGGCTCCTACCGCCTTCGGGGCACTGGTGCGGTTGTCATCGATCCAGACTTCACGACCACCTGGGAGCGGAACGCGCCCCAAAACTAACAGCTGCTGCCGCCCCACTCTCGGACGCTCATGGCGACAAGTGATGTCCCTGAAAGCTGCCCCCGCCTGCCTCAAAAATAACGTGATGCACTGGTCTTGTTCATGACCATGATCTAACCCCCTTCTACAGGGGACGAGGGCACCAGTAATATGGCCGGTTATCGCGATTTGCCGGGTTCAGCATGGCCAGATAGGCCGAGATCACGGAGGCTTTTTCTCGACCAGCGATCGCTGACGAAATGGCAGAAGGCCATACAGGCGGGCAGCATCTTTGCGTGGATCGTTGCCTGTGGGGCGGCAATGGTCTTTTTGTCGGGACCGAACGATAAATGGTTGGATCAAGCGCGCTTCAGCACGCCAATGACGAGCCTATGGTTCCAACCAGATCGTTGGATAGAAACCGCCTTTCTCGTCCCCATGATGCTTGGCCTGATCGTGCTGATCCTTAATGTCCGGCAGATCGCCAAGTTGACAGCCCTCGCTTTTTTACTTGCTGTGCTGATAGGGGCATCCGCGACGGCCATGCGTAGCTATGTGATGGTAATGAATGATCAGGTTCTAATCCATCCTGCGCTACCTTGGAACCACGATGTTCGCTTTGCACTTGCGGACGCTACGGTTACAGCAAGAGGTTGCCATCTCTGGCACAGCAAAAACAGCACGCATCACGAAATCATCTTTAAGGTGCATGGCGGCGCCGATGGCGGTCAGACTGTCGATCTGGGCGAGGCCGCAGGGCGTGACATTGGTGCTTGGTTGGCAGTAATGCGAGATTATGATGATGGTTATTTACCTTTCCCAACGCACGCTGGTGCGAATGCGGCCCATGATCCGAACTGCATGCACTACTGGCTCGGTCAAATCGATCCGCAGCAGCAGACGGAGTTTACTCGCCTATTGAGCTAGCGAAGTCAGCGGCAGATTCGTTTTATTATGGCCTGAAAGCTGCCCGTCGCAAATCCACCAGGCACGGCCATTCCGTCGCGGCGGACGATGCTCCAACCCGCGCGAAGCGGACTGACGGTAATTGGGACCGGCCGCGACGCCCGTTTATGACCGTGTTTGGGCGGTTGCCGACCAGCAGATTTTCCACCCGAGACCCGTCAGGCGGCTTTGGGGGCGGTTCGATGCGCCAGAGGCGCGGGAACGGCATGGGATGGAGGCTTGTCGACAGTCTGCTTTCTCAATCAGTCGCGGAAAGAAAGTTTACCGTTACGTCCGAAGAGGTATTCCAGATACCACTACCTTCGATATCGGATCTTCAATTCCGAGATCGGCCAACGCCGTTACAAACGCTTCGTATAGAACCAAGCTGTCTTGTGTCGGACCGATAATAACCCGATCCAGCAATTCCTTCGGATCCGCCCCCACAAGCCCTTCATCGGGAATACTCTTCATCGGTATTTTATAAACCATCTGTGGAACGCCGTTAACGACTTCCATTGATTTAACGATATGTTCCGAACTGTCGAATGTTGGGTTATAAACAATTCGCCACTCGCGTTCTTCGTGAAAGCCCGGATGCTTCGTGCAGAGCATCGCAAATCGAAACATATTGAATATGGTTCCCATCAGAGCTTCATAACTCATAAGTTTCAATAAATCGGTGCTCTTTTCGAGGTTTTCACAAATCGCCATAAATTCTTCCGAAAATTCATTTGGAGTTAGATAGGAGACTGGACTAGTATAGGCTTTCAAGACATCCGATTGGGATACGAAAGGGTCACAGTTCATAACTAGGCCGATACCGTTCCGCTTGCCATACGCACGCCACATCGATAGCCGCCCAAGATCGTCTTCCATATCATCATGCTCGGATAGGCACGTCATGTAAGTGCCGCGTTCGAAGTGCGGCATCCAGCTATTGAAACGGCCCGCAAGGTCCGCCGAGAAGCCCTCGTGTAGATGATCGAGCGCCACTTTGAAGCGCGCGCCCGGCTCCCCGGAATAAGCTTGAATGAGGCAAGCCTTGCCGTGCTGCATTTCCGAAAAATCGTTCATCGAAACGGCGTTTCGCATCCAAACCAATCCCTTGGTCAAGATGCTCATAGCTACATCCGCTGAGGTGTAATGCACGAAACGCTGCTTCGAACTTCGCACATGCTGTTGTTTGCCCATGGCGTAGGGCATCAAGATAGTGCCGATCGCTAATTGTTCAGGCGTTAGTTCCATCATTCAAGCCTTCCCGGGTGCTCGCCACGCTCCGTCTCGGGCGTTCTTGCCGGACCATACTTTCACGAAACGACCTTGCGAATACAGAGATGGCGAGGCGACGTGTGGTCTGAACGACTGGTTTCAAGCCTGCGTCCCGGCCGCTTGAACGACTTGGATTGGGCGACAGGGGACCGGCTGCTTCATCAGTCCGTCGGGCCGCCAAGGTATTTCGCCCACTCTTCCATCAATGTGCGCCGCCGCTCGATCGCCGTTCCGCGCCTGTACGTCCGTTCCGCCTTGTTGCTGATCATGTGCGCCAGCGCCTGCTCGATCAATTCCCGCGGAAACTCAGTCGCATCACCGGCCCAGTCCCGGAAGGTGCTGCGCATGCCGTGGGTCGTGACGCCGTAATCCATCCGGCGCAGCAGCATCGCCATCGCCATGTTCGAGCGTGCTGCACCCCCGACGGCGAAGACGAGGCCGGCCGCTGCAGGCGCTTCCGGTTTCAATCCCTGCAGAAGCGTGACGGTCGCTTCGGATAGCGGAACCACGTGCTCGGCGCCCGCCTTCATGCGATGAGCGGGGATCGTCCAGAGCTTACGATCGAGATCAATCTCGCCCCAGGTCGTGCCCAGAGTCTCGCCGGAGCGTGCTGCCGTCAGGATCGTGAACTCCAGCGCCCTGGCGGCGAGCGCCTCGCGCTTGCGAAGCTTTACCATGAACGCCGGGGCGTCTTGCCAAGGCAGCGCCTCATGATGCCCGCGGGTGAGCTTGAAACGGCGGGGAAGCAGGACATCCAGATGCCCCTTCCACTGAGCCGGGTTAGCGGCATCGAGTGGACGCAGTCCTCTCGCCTTGGCGGCAGCCAAGATCTTCTCGATCCGGCCCCGAACCCGGCTGGCGGTCTCGGATTTCGTTAGCCAGATTGGCTGGAGCACCGCCAACACGTCCTCGGTGCCGATATCCTTGATGGGCTTGGTTGTCAGAGCGGCGGCATGATCACGGAGCGAACTGCGCCACTGCTTGCGGTGGAGGTCATTCCGCCACCCCGCCTCGACGCTCGAGATGTACGTCTCGGCAAACGCCCCGAAAGTGATCAGTTCGGGCGCTGCAACGGCCGGTTTTGGTGCAACGATCGCACGGGGATCAGCGCCGGTGGCGACGGCTTCGCGCATATCGGACGCCAGCTTGCGAGCCGTGGCCAGCGAGACGGCCGATTCGGAACCCAGTCCGATCTCGGCTCTCTTCCCGGCACTTGCCGTCATGAAGACCCACGACTTCGCTCCGGCCGGAGTAATCCGGAGATACAGGCCTCCGCCATCGGCATGGCGCCCTGGCTCGCTGAGCGAAGCGACCTTGCGAACGGTCATTCGGTTGAGCGCTCTGGACATCCACGCCTCCTTCTCCGTCGAACCCCTTTTAGCTCAAATCTGTGCCCACTTCTATGCCCACTTTGAGATGCGCTTCGGTGGTATCTTCTGGTCTGTCGCAGACCGCCTTGGATTGCGGATAACCTCGTGAAACCTTTGTATATCAGATGATATTAGCGCTTCATCCGGCGTCATGAGGTCTCATTAAATTTCGGTCGTTCGAAAGAGTCCGTCTCCGCCATTATCCTTGTCAAACGCTTGGCGTCGCTGCTCGCACCCGAGGCGGACGGCGAAGGGCGCTGCAAGCGCGCGTCGTGGAGCGCCGATCGATGTCACGCCTCAATGGCCAAGCCGGTACGCCGCCATCGATATCATCGCGCGAATTACACGGCATTTCCTCCTGGAATATTGACCCATATTATCGTTTTCACGCTATCGATTAATCCTTTGTTAACCTTTGCGGACGACAATCTGACCACTGGGTTTTCCACTGTTCTCAGTCGCTTAACCTGTCATGACGGTGCGCGTAGCGGGCCGCCGATCGGGCATCGCTTGCCGCGCTGATCTACAACATTGCTGGTCGAGAGGATGGCTTCGAGGTTTCGCCCTAGGGAGACCCGGTCATGATTGTGTCGCGACTTCTGATGACCAAGGCCGATCGCTTGCTGGCCAAGGAAGAGGCCCGCTATGCCCATGCGGCCTATGCCGAAAGAGCGGAAGAGCGGCTGCGTTCGAAGGCGATCCGGTCGCGTTCGAGCCGCCGTCGCAGGATCTATCGCATGGCGATCAGGGAGCTTCGTCGTTTCGCAGGAAGCGACACGTCCCAATGACGACGAGCGGAATGGAGATGATCGCCGCCGACGCGATCATCGCGCTCGACAAGGCGGCCGGCCAGATCGAGGCGGTCGCCTCGGAAATGGGTAGATCACTCGATCGGAGCATCTTCATGGTCGTCGCCGGCGACCTGCGCGAGGCGGAATCGAAGCTTCGGACCAAGCTTAGAATCCAGCTGACCGCTCGGCCCTATGCGCCATAGGCGGCAAGCCGCCGAGCATGGCGCCAGCCGCGGCGCTTTCCGCGGATCGGATCGGCGCCGCTCGCGCCTCCGCGATCGAGATACGCGGGCCGCCGCGCCTCCTCGACTGGCTGACCGCCCATTCGAATAATCCACTTCCAGCGAGGTCGATGCCTGCGCGATCGCGGCGAACAGGCACGGCGCATGTTGCAAGACGGCATAGGCGGCAAGCCAGCGCCGGCTTGAGCCGGCAACAGTTCGTCCATACCGTGTCTTCAATTGCGCTTGACGCCGCGACCGGCTGTGCGCATTCTGCGACACGGGAAAAGGCGCACCGAAAACTCGGGCGCGGCAGGGAGGGATGCTGTCCGGCCAGCCATCTCGACCTGACAACAGGAGGGATGTCCGATGCAATCCAAGACACATTTGCGCCTGATCGCATCCGGCGCGGCGCTGGCGTTCGCGATCCAGGCGGCGCCGGGTCTTGCGCAATCTGCGGCCGCACCGACGCCGGGCGCATCGCCCTCGCCCACCGCCGCGGCGTCCGATGCGCCGCGCAGCGTCGACGAGATCATCGTCACCGCGCAGAAACGCACCGAAAATCTCCAGAATGTCCCGATCGTGGTGACCACTGTCGGCCGCCAGCTGCTTCAGGACACCGGCGTCAAGGACATCAAGGATCTGGCGCTGCTCGCGCCCGGCCTGCTCGTCACCTCGACGAGCAGCGAGGCCTCGACCACCGCGCGCATCCGCGGCATCGGCACGGTCGGCGACAATGCCGGGCTCGAATCCTCGGTCGGCGTGGTGATCGACGGCGTCTACCGACCACGCAACGGCGTCGGCTTCGGCGATCTGGGCGATGTCGAGCGGATCGAGGTGCTGAAAGGCCCGCAAGGCACCTTGTTCGGCAAATCGGCGACCGCGGGCGTGATCAACATCATCACCGCCGCCCCCAAGGACAAGTTCGGCTTCAATGCCGATGTCGAGGCCGGCAATTACGGCGCGGTCGGCGGATCGGCGGAGGTGACCGGGCCGCTGACCGACGGGGTGGCCGCCAGCCTCTACGTCGCCGATCGGCAGCGCGGCGGCTTTTTCGACGTCGATACCGGCCCGGGCCCGCGCACCGCACGCCACGACACCAATCGCGATTTCTATACGATCCGCGGCCAATTGCTGTTGCGCCCGAGCGATACGCTGCGGATCCGCGCCATCGCCGACTATTCGCGGCGCAAGGAGAATTGCTGCATCGCGGTGATCACCCGCGCGAGCGAAGGCAATCTCGCCAACGGCATCGTCGCCGCGCTCGGCGGCAATGACGGCGACCCCGCGCACCCCTATGACCGCAACGCCTATGCGAACCGCCCCGACACGCAGCACATCCACGACAAGGGCGTGTCGGTCCAGGCCGATTGGGACACCGGCCCGGGCACGCTGACCTCGATCACCGCCTATCGCGACTGGAAGACGGTGGGCGGCTTCGATGCCGATTTCTCGACCGCCGACATCGACTATCTGCCCGACGACGACCGCAATCTGACGCGGTTCCGCACGCTCAGCCAGGAGCTGCGCTACGGCGGCACCACCGGCAGGCTCGATTTCGTCGTCGGCGGCTTCTTTTCGCACGAAAAGCTCGACCAGAATACGAGCATCCTCGTCGGCAACGACTTCAACCCCTATCTCAACGGTCTCTTCAAGGCGCTCGTGCCCTCCTTCCTTTACGGCCTGCCGATCTTCCCCGCAGCCGGCGGCGCGATCGATTACGTGCCGGGATCGGGCCAGGTCGACCGCTATCGGCAGACCGACAACACCTATGCGCTGTTCACCAACGAGACGCTGCACATCACCGACAGGCTAAGCCTCAACGGGGGCTTCCGCTACTCGATCGACGTCAAGACTCTCGACCAGTTCAGCAGCAATATCGGCGGCGGCGCGGCGTGCGCGGCGGCCAATGGGGGGTTCGCCGCGATCGGGCCCTTCCTCGCCGGATTGCTCGAGAAGATCGACGCCACCGAATGCCTGCCGTTCCTCAGCCCAGGCTATAATAATTTCACCAACCGCCAGCATGAAGCCGAGCACGCGCCGACCGGCACCGCCAAGCTGGTGTACCGGGTCAATCCGCAGCTGCTGCTCTATGCCTCCTATGCGCGCGGCTACAAGGCCGGCGGATTCAACCTCGACCGGGTCCAGTGCCAGGTCGGCGACGCCGGCTGCGCACCCGGCACCGCGGCCGTGATCACCCCGATCCGCGACACGCGCTTCAAGGACGAGACCAACAACGCATTCGAGATCGGCGAGAAGGCGACGCTGTTCGATCGCACCCTGCTGTTCAACGTCGCCGCCTTCTACCAGACCTACAGCCACTTCCAGCTCAACACGTTCAACGGCCTCGTCTTCGTCGTCGATTCGATCCCCAAGGTGATCAGCAAGGGCGTCGATGCCGATTTCGTCTGGTTCGCCACGCCGCGGCTGACCTTCCAGGGCGGCATCACCGTCGCCGACACGCGCTACCATCTGTCCGAGGCGCAACTTGCCGATCTTGTCCACAAGACCGAATTCCAGGGCGGCCGTCATTCGCGCCTGTCGCTCGCCCCGCTCTATTCGGCATCGCTGTCGGGCAGCTATACGCAGCCGATCGGCGACGACTACAAGCTGCGCTTCAATGCCGGCGCCAAATATTCGTCGCATTACAACACCGGATCGGATCTCGATCCGGGCAAGACGCAGAAGGGCTATGTCGTCGCCAATGCCCGGATCGGCTTCGGCCCGAAGAATGATCGCTGGGCGGTCGAGATCTGGTCGGAGAACATCCTCGACACGCATTACAAGCAGGTGGCGTTCGATTCGGGTTTCCAGAATGTCCCGACCAACGCGACCGGGGTCCTCGACGCCTTCCTCGGCGCACCGCGGACGTTCGGCGGCACGCTGCGCTATCGGTATTGATCAGCGACGCCGTCGCCGCCGGTTCGCGCGGATGCGCCGGCGGCGCGCGTTGACCACCCTTGAATCCTATGGCAGAGCGACGCCGCCTTGGCGGGTCCGGCAAGGCACGCCACGGAATGTCCGTGCCTATCGGCACGCATCGACCATTCCGGGCCGTCGCGGGTGTAGCTCAATGGTAGAGCAGAAGCTTCCCAAGCTTACGACGAGGGTTCGATTCCCTTCACCCGCTCCACTTCCACGCCCGGGCGTCCGACGGGACAGGTGACCGTCCCGCGCGGCGCCTTGCACATCCAAGGCGCGATGCCATCGCCGGACGCCGACGATAGCGCGTCGACCGACATGATGGCGCACGGCCTCCACTGCGCGAGACGCTGGCCAGGCTGATCGCCTATCTCGTGGCGGAAGCGGCGGCGTGAGGTCGACGCTCCGGTTCGCCGGCGGGAGACACGAAGCACTGGCGCCGTGCCGCACGGCGCGCGCGCGAACAACCGCCCGATGGCGAAAACGATCGGCCTCTGCGCACTTGTTATGGGCGAAAGATCGCGGCGATCGCCTAGCTGGTCGGATCGAACCCGACGTCGGCCGGGCTGGTCCGGTGCTTCGCGTCCCGCGATGCACGACACGCTCGCCATTGGCCGTGTGCGGGACATGTAAGCGCTGCATATCGAGCCAGATCTGGACGGGTGTCGATCATCGACAAGACGGCCGCCACGGGGAGAGTTGAATGAAGCGTCGCGATTTCTTGGCAGCAGCCCCCACCGCCGCGCTTCTTGCCAGGCCGGCGTTCGCCGCTGCCGCCCGTCCCGGCAAGAAGGGCGTGATGCTGATGAACCGGATCGGCCCCTCCTCCTCGCAGCTCTATGTCTCCAACATCGACGGCACCGGCGAACGGCCCTTCTCGCTGCCTGCGACCTTCGATTATCATGCGAGCTTCGCCTCCGACGGTCGGTCGGTCTATTTCACCTCCGAGCGCACCGGCGACGGCAATAGCTGCCTGTACCGCGCGCGGCTCGACGGCAGCGGCGTCCAGCCGCTCGTCGTCGGCCCGGCGATGGACGATTCCGCGGTGCTGTCGCCCGACGGCTCCAAAATGGCGTTCGTCTCGACGCGTGGCGATCACAGGGCGCACATCTGGCTGCTCGACCTCGCGACGCACCGGCTGCACAACCTGACCGGCGGCAAGGATATCGCCGGCGCCGCCGACGGCCCGGACTGCTATTTCCGCCCGTCCTGGTCGCCCGACGGCGCCTGGATCGCATTTTCCAGCGACCGCAACACGCCGTGGCGCGGCCATGACGGCGGGCACGGCTGGGAGCATACGCAGGAACTCAGCATCTACGTCATCCGGCCCGACGGCACCGGCTTCCGCCGGGTCGCCGCCAAACCCGGCTATTGCCTGGGATCCCCAAAATGGTCGCCCGACGGCCGCCGGATCGTCTATTACGAGATCACCACCGAAGGCACCTGGGGCGCGCATCGCCCCGAATGGATCGGCCGGGTCGGCTCGCAGATCGTCTCGACCGACATCGCCAGCGGCGACCGCGTCGAGCACAGCAGCGGCCCGGGGCTCAAGGTCGCACCGCAGTTCCTGACCGCCAGCCAAATCGGCTATCAGATCAAGGGCGGCCCCGACGAGGGGCTCGCCTATACATCGGGCGCGCTGGTGCCGCTCAAGCGGCCGCTGCGCTCGCCATGCTGGTCGCCCGACGGCCGCTCGGTGATCTACGAGAAGGTCGACTTCACACCGCGCAAGATGGATACGCCGCTCTACAGCTGGGATCCCGACTGGGACTATCGCCACTGCGACGTCTTCCCCGCGCTCTCGCGCCAGGGCCGGCTGGCGATCACCGAAAAGCAGCTCGGCACCTCGTCGATCGTCACCTTCAATCCGGACGGAAGCGATCGCCGCGTGGTGTTCGACACCGAGGGCAAGGGCGTCGATCCGATGCTGATCAAGAAGGGGCTCGGCGGCGCCTTCCAGCCGGCCTGGTCGCCCGACGGCCATTGGATCGCGTTCGGCATGGGCACCTGGTTCCAGGAGCGCACGCACGGCAAGGCGACGATCATGCGCGTCCGCGCCGACGGCTCGCGATACGAAGCGCTTACCGACGGCAGCGTCCACTCCGGGTTCCCGAGCTATTCGGCCGACGGCAAGAGGCTCGTCTACCGCGTCTGGGGCGAGGACAATATGGGGATGCGCATCCTCGATCTCGAGACGCGAACGACGCGCGTGCTGACCACCGCGTCCGACAACCTGCCCGACTGGTCCGCCGACGGAGCGCTGATCGTGTTCACGCGCAAAACCGCCCCGACCAATTTCGACGTCTGCACGATCCGGCCCGACGGCTCCGATCTGCGCGTGCTGACCTCGAGCGGCGCCAATGACGGCCACGCGGTATGGGGCCAGGATGGCCGGATCCTCTATTCGAGCGGCATGTACGGCTTCCGCGACGAGGCCGCGCTCTACGACAATACCTTCCAGCCCTACGGGCAAATCTTCAGCATGAACGCCGACGGTTCGGACAAGCGGCTGCTCACCGACAGCCAGTGGGAGGATTCGATGCCGCTCTATCTGCCGGCCGCGATATGGAGGACGCATGTCGCGTGATCGCGACCGCGTGGCGCCGACGGCACGAATTGCGCGACGCAGCGCCATCGGCCTATCCGCTCGCGCATGGTGCCGGAGGCACCCGACGTCGGACGCCATCCGTCTGTCATCGGCGGTCGCGTCGATCTGACCCCGCCGCTGCGCGAACGGCCAACGGCGCGCTGCCCGGAAGACACTGCCCCCTGACCGAGCGGGGATAACGACGGCAGTCCCAATAGGGGCGCGCGTCGCCCAGCAGGCTGCTCTTGCGGTACATGAACGCCATCGTGCGCATCGCGATCGGCAACACCGGCAATGTGCGCGGAACATCGCGTTCGTCGGCCCATGCCAATATCAGGCAGTCGGGCCTGTCCGCGCAGATCGTGAAGGCCGTGACGGCAAATGTGCCCGCGGGCGCATTCGGCGCCAATTGCAGCACATATTGGCCGGCATCATCGTCCTTGAGGCGGACGATCGCGCCCTTGAGCGCGGCGCGCGATACGCCGGCGACCGACAATGAGGTGCGCGCGGGGCCCGCGTCGTCATCGGACGCTGCCGCCTCGGCCGCGGCTGCGGGATCGGCCAGCGCGGCGATCTTCGGATCGAGCCATTCGGGCGACAAGGCGCGGCCGGAGAATGCGGCGGAGCGTCCCCATGGACCGCGCCAGCGATAGAAGATCTGACCATGCACGACCGCAATCTTGTCGAGCGTATCGCGCCAATAGGGGACGACCCAATCGGCATGATAATAGGTCGCCCATCCGATGCCCCGGGCGACGAATCCCGTCAGCGCCGCATCCGCTATGGCGCGCGCACGCGCCCAGGCCGCGGCGGGCGGGGTGCGCGCGAGCGACCCGTCGCAGCTGAACGTGAACTGGCATCCGCTGTCCCGCGCCGAGCCTTGAAAGACGACGCCGCAGATCGTCTTGGGAAATGCCGGATGGCGGAGGCGATTGAGGATGACCTGCGCCACGGCCTGCTCGCCCACGGCATCGTCGCCCGCCTCGTAATAGACCGCGGCGGCGAGGCATGATCGGGCTGCGGCGCGATCCTGCCCGCTGCCGCCGTACACGAATGGCGTTGCGAAAACGTCGCGGTGGGGAGCGAGTGGCACGGCCGCGTTCGACGCGCGCGCTTGATCGGGCGTCAGCGCCGCGACCTTCATCGGCTCGGGGATCGGCCTGGGCGCGACGGGCAGCACCGGCGAGGCATGCGGCACCCGAGGTCGAGTCGCCGATATCGTCCTGTTCGCCGGCCGCCACGCCACCGCGACGATCGCCAGCGTCGCGACGATGGCGGCGACGATCAGCGACGCGCGCCGAAGCCGCCATGCATCGGGGACGTGCATCATCATATACGGGTCTCTCTGCGGGCTCGGCGTTTCGGATGCGCGCTGTAGCAGGTTGCGCGAAAGCGGCATCGCAAAGCTGCCGTCGGCCGCGGCGCCGATCATCCGGCGCAACCTGGCTGGCGGGCAATTTATGGGATTCCCTCCGAATCGCGCTCCTGCTACGAATCGGCAAACGAGGGGAAGCAAGATGGAAGATTTCATCGCCGGTTTCAAAGAAACCGCGGATCGCTATTCCAGTGCCGCCGACTGGATCAGCCAGCATCTTGCCGCGATGCCCTGTGTCGATCAAGGCGGTCAGCCGATCGGAGCTCTTACCATTCTGGCAGGCCGGCCGGTCCAGCAAGAGAGGCTCCGCGACCTATTGGCGGTCGGCTGACGGCTATTGGCGGTGGCGCCCGCCGCGGGGCGGGGTCGCCAGCCGATCGATAGCCCGGACGACGGGCGTTATTCCGGTGCGCTTGCCCGAAGGCGTGCGGTTTTTTTGGGGGCGGCGGCCTGCGGCTCGCTCCGTCGGAGAGCATGATCGGGCGTTCCGCATGCCGAAGCGCCATTACGGCTCCGCGCAGGCGCGCGACCGAAGACGCCGAGACGCGACGACAAGCAGACGGCCTCCTCCGATGCCGCCGCACGATCGGATGCCGATCGCGCTCCGATCCGATCACACGGTGGCACCGTCGTGGCCGTCCGATGCAGGATGACCGCAATGCACAGCCATCCTGCCGCGCGGCCATCCTGCCAAAGGCGGATCGGGATGTCGGTATCCGATCGGCCGCGCTCAGCCTGCCGTGGCCGGCGCAGGCGGTGTCGGCGGCGTCGAAGCCGGGGGCGGCGGCGGGCCACGATCGGGCCCGCCCGCATCCTCATCGTGCGGACCATGGTGGCGAGGGTGGCCGAGCGGCGTCACCGTGCCCGACGCATCGACCAGGAAGGATGGATGGAAGCTGCTTCGATCGAACCGCCCCTGCACCGAGACGATCGCACCCACCGGCGCCAAGCCATCGGTCTCGCTACGCGGGCCGCCATCGACCAGCGTCCTGCCGGTGCCGTCGTCGATCACCAGGCGGCTGCCGAAGCTTTCGGCGACGCGGCCCTTGATGGTGACGATCCCGGCAGATGCTGCGAGATTGCGGATCG
Source organism: uncultured Sphingomonadaceae bacterium (assembly GCA_903871605.1). Taxonomy (GTDB): domain Bacteria; phylum Pseudomonadota; class Alphaproteobacteria; order Sphingomonadales; family Sphingomonadaceae; genus Solisphingomonas. The sequence continues at coordinate 114,976 of CAIQHF010000018.1, read as the reverse complement.
CGACGATGTGCGTCGGCGCCATCTCGATCGGCGGGCGGAATTCATGACTGATCGCGCCGCCGGCGACGCCGCCTATCGCCAGCAGGCCGACCGCGGCGAGACCGAGTTTGAGCCGCTGCGAGGCGAGGGGGTGGGATTCGAACGTGGACATCGGGATCTCCTTGAGGAAGGTGCCCTTGCTACCCGCTGCCGCCCGACCGGCGCTGAATGGGCTCGTTCAGTTTCGGTTTAGCGCGGTGGCGTAGCGCCGCGGGAGAGGTGACGATGCGCGTGCTGATGGTCGAAGACGATGCCGTGCTCGCAAGCTCGATCGCGCGCGCACTGCGCGCCGAATCCTTCGCGGTCGATATCGCGGACAATGGCGAGGATGGCGGCCATCTCGGCGAGACCGAAGCCTATGACGTCGCCATTCTCGATCTCGGCCTGCCGCGCGGTGACGGCCTATCTGTATTGGCGCAATGGCGTGCGGCGGGCCGAACCCTTCCCGTGCTGATCCTGACCGCACGCGATGCCTGGTCGGACAAGGTGCAGGGGTTCAAGGCCGGCGCGGACGACTATATGGTCAAGCCGTTTCGCGTCGAGGAACTGGTGATGCGGCTGCGCGCGCTGGTCCGCCGCGCCGCCGGCCATGCCGCGAGCGTGCTTCACTGCGGCCCGCTCAGCTTCGAGGCGCAGACCGGGCAGTTCCAGCTCGACGGCTTGCCGCTCCGTCTTACCGCGTTTGAGTGGCGCGTCCTGTCGTGCCTGATGCTGCGCAAGGAGGCCGTCGTCGAGCGGCTCGATCTGCTCGAACGTGTCTATGAGGGCGATGCCGACGTCGATTCCAATTCGCTCGAGGTCATCATCGGGCGGCTGCGGCGCAAGATCGGCACGTCGCTGATCGAGACGGTGCGCGGGCTCGGCTATCGGCTGACGGGGGGCTGATGCGCGTGCTGCCGCGATCGCTGACGGGGCGCCTGCTGGTCACCGCGGGCGTGGCGACGATCGTCGCGCTGGTCCTTGCCGGCCTGGCGATCGGCGCGGTGCTCGAGCATTTCGTCATGCACGGGCTCGACGAGCGGCTCGACGCGCAGATCGCGGTGGTCGCCCGCGCGGCGAGGCCCGACGGCACGCTCGACCCCCGGCGCGCGATCGACCTGCCGCCCTATGATGCGCCGGGATCGGGCTGGGCATGGGAGGTTGTCGCGCCGGATCGCATGCTGCGCTCGGCCTCGCTCGGATCGGCCGAGCTGCCGCTGCCGCCGGACCGGCACTGGGCGCATCCCTTCGATCAGAGATCCGCGCGCCACCGGCCGTGGGGCGATCCCGCGCGCCCCCACCCGCTCGACGGCATCGATGCGACCGGCCGGCCACTCCATTACCGGATCGTCGAGCTGGCGACGCCGCGCGGCGCGGTGCTCGTCGTCGCGGCCGCCCCGCGCGACATCGTCGAGCGGCCGTGGCGCGCGGCGATGCTACCGCTGCTCGTCTCGCTGCTGCTACTGGGCAGCTTCCTGGCGCTCGCGCTCGTCGTGCAGCTACGGATCGGGCTGCGCCCGCTCTCGCGACTAACCGGCCTGCTCGGCGACGTCCGCCTGGGGCGGTTGCGGCATGTCGAAGTCGACGAGCCGACCGAATTGCTGCCGCTGGTCGAGCAACTCAACGCGCTCATCATCGCCAACGAGCAGGCGCTGGCGCGCGCGCGCGGCCATGTCGCCAACCTCGCGCATGGGCTGAAGACCCCGCTGGCGACGCTGCGGCTCGATCTCGATCGTGCCTCGGCGGATCCCGATGGCCATCTGAGCGCGCAGGTCGCGCGGATGGAGGGACAGATACGCCACCATCTCGGGCGGGCGCGCGCCGCCGAACCCGGCGCGGCCGCAAGCGCCATCGTCTCGCTGCGCGGCTGCATCGCGGATCTGGTCGAGGCGATGCGCCGCATCCATGCCGACCGCGGCATCCGCGCCGAGATCGACGTTGCGGCCCCGCTGCGGGTTCGTTGCGATCCACAGGATCTCGACGAACTGCTCGGCAATCTGCTCGACAATGGCTGGCGCATGGCGCGCTCGCGCGTCCTGATCCGCGCGCGCGAGATCGGCGGCGAGGTCCGCGTCACGATCGCCGACGACGGCCCGGGCATGAGCGAGGCGCATATTAGCGCGGTGCTCACCAAGGGCCGACGGCTCGACGAGCAGCCCAGCGGCCACGGCTTCGGCCTCCCGATCAGTCGCGAGCTGGCCGAACTGCACGGCGGATCGCTCGATCTCGGCGCGTCGGAGCTCGGCGGGCTCGAGGTCGGGCTGCTCCTCCCGAGGGGATGATCGGCGCCCGCCGGCGCATCGGCAGGCGCGATTCCGGCAAACTGCCGTCCGCCCGCATTCATCGCACGTGCGAACAGCATGCGGCGCGGTGCACCATGGGTGGCCGCGCCGCGCGCACGATGGCAATCGGGGGCGCCCAATACGCAGCGTTTGAACGGAAAACTCGGCATGACAACAGCCAAGACGGACCGAATGGGCCGCAACGGCGCGAAACGCCCCGCCCCGCCAAGCGCCGCACAGCGCACCGCGTCGATCCTTGGCGACGGCCCGCGATTGTCGCCGCTCGAGATCGACGGGCCGTCGCAAGGCCTGCAATCGATCCTGATCCGTATGGCCGAGGTCAACACGGCGCTCGATTCGCGTGAGAAGGCGATCGTCACGCAATATCTCGAGGGCGACGGCGCGAGCGACTCCGACGGCGATGCCGCCAAGTCCGGGCGCTTGTCAGAGATTGTGTTGACGATGCTGCGCCACCCCGATCTGTTCGCGGCGCAGACCGACATCGGCATACAATTGCTCGCCCGCGGCACGCTTTCGCCGCGCGACCGCGAGCTTGCGGTGCTCCGCATCGGCTGGCTGTGCCAGGCGCCGTACGAATGGGGCGAGCATGTGATGGTGGCGAAAAAGGTTGGGATCGATGTGGTGGAGATCGATCGGATCACTCGGGGCTCCGAGGAACCCGGGTGGAGCGACCATGACCGTGCCATTCTGCGCGCCACCGAAGAGCTGCATGACGATGCGATGATCAGCGATGAGACATGGCAAACGCTCGCCGCCACGCTCGACGACAGGCAGCTGATCGAGCTGCCCATCCTCGTCGGCCAATATCAGACCGTCGCCTATTATCAGAACACGCTCCGCCTGCGGCTGCACAACGGCAATATCGGGCTCGAAGCGCGCTAGACCCGACGAGCTGAGACCGACGCGCCCGTCACCCCACGCTCGCCCATGGCAAGCTGTGCGGCCCCGATCGACCGGCCCGGATCAGCGGTCGCCCCGCGCGCGGGGTTGGGCCGTAACCGAGCAGAGCGCGCCGCACCCACCGTAAGGCCTGCGCTAGCCAGGCCCGTCCCTGCGCGCAGCGCATCTTGACAGCGTTGACGCAACACGGCGATGGTAGCGCTATCAAATCAAGAGAGCGATCGAGAGGATTATGGAAAGGCAAGGCTTCACCGCGGCCGGCGCGATGCCTGCGGACTGGCTGCAGGGCACGTTCCTCGGGCGCGCAGCAATGGCCCAGGGGCCGAGCCCGATCCTCGTCCGGCATGGCGAAGCCTTCGACATGAGCGGTGTCGCGCCGACGGTGTCCGCGCTGATCCAGGCGCGCGCCTTCGATCCGGCCGCCGGTCGGTCGCTCGGATCGCCCGACTCGCTCGATCTGCTCAGCCCGATCGATCTGCAGTGCGTCAAGGCGTCGGGTGTGACCTTCGCCGTCTCGGCGATCGAACGCGTCATCGAGGAACGCGCGCGCGGCGACGCGCAGGCGGCAGCCGCCGTCCGCGGCCGACTCGAGGAGCGGATCGGCGGGAGCATCCGCCGCGTCGTGCCGGGAAGCTCGGAGGCGGCAGCGCTCAAGGCGGCGCTGATCGACGACGGCATGTGGTCGCAATATCTCGAGGTCGCGATCGGCCCGGATGCCGAGATCTTCACCAAGTCGCCGGTGCTCGCGACGGTCGGCTGGGGCGCCGAAATCGGCGTCCGCTCGGACTCGACCTGGAACAATCCCGAGCCGGAGGTCGTGCTGATCGTCGATGCGACGGGCGCGGTGGTCGGCGCGACGCTCGGCAACGACGTCAATCTCCGCGATTTCGAAGGGCGCTCGGCGCTGCTTCTGGGCAAGGCGAAGGACAATAATGCGTCCTGCTCGCTCGGCCCGCTGATCCGGCTGTTCGACGACGGGTTCGGCATGGACGACGTCCGCTCGGCGCATGTCGATCTGGTGATCGAGGGCGAGGACGGCTATCGCCTGACGGGCTCGAGCTCGATGGACCAGATCAGCCGCGATCCCGACGATCTCGTCCGCCAGACGCTCAGCGAGCATCAATATCCCGACGGCTTCGCGCTCTTCCTGGGGACGCTGTTCGCACCGACCGAGGACCGCGACGAGCCCGGCCGCGGCTTCACCCACAAACCCGGCGACGTCGTGACGATCTCGTCCGATCGCCTCGGGCGGCTGGTCAATCGCGTCACCACCTCGGCGGCAGCGGCGCCCTGGTCGATGGGCATCGGCGCACTGATGAGCAATCTCGCCGAGCGGGGCCTGCTCGCGCCGGGGCGGGTGGCGTGATGGGCGGAGGCACGGCTACGCCCGTCGGGTCCGGCGCGATCTACCCGAGTCTTCGCGACGCGCGCGTACTCGTCACCGGTGGCGGCAGCGGGATCGGCGCGGCGCTGGTCGAGGGCTTCGTCGCACAGGGCGCGAAGGTCGCCTTCGTCGATATCGCGCTGGAGGCTTCGCGCGCGCTCGTCGACCAGCTTTCGGCCGGCGCGGCGCACCAGCCGATCTTCGAACGCTGCGACCTGACCGATCTCGATGCGCTCGGTGCCACCATCGCGCGTCTCACGCATGCGCTCGGCGGCGGGATCGACATCCTCGTCAACAACGCCGCCAACGACGACCGCCACGAGATCGAGGACGTGACGCCCGCCTATTGGGACAATCGGATGGCGGTCAATCTGCGCCATTTGTTCTTCGCCGCTCAGGCGGTGATCCCCGGGATGAAGCAGGCGGGGCGCGGCGTCATCCTCAATTTCGGATCGATCAGCTGGCATTTGGCGCTGCCCGATCTCGTGCTCTATCAGACCGCCAAGGCCGCGATCGAGGGCATGACGCGCGCGATGGCGCGCGACCTCGGCGGCCACGGCATCCGCGTCAACACGATCGTCCCCGGCAATGTCGAGACGCCACGCCAGCTGCAATGGTACACGCCCGAGGGCGAGGCCGAGATCATCGGTGCGCAATGTCTCAAGCAGCGCGTCCAGCCCGCCGACGTCGCGGCGCTCACGCTGTTCCTCGCATCCGACGATGCGCGAATGTGCACCGGGCATGATTATTTCGTCGACGCAGGCTGGCGCTGACAACGTTGGCGGCTCCGACGCGATGTCGCGATAACAAAAAATAGGAGATGGAAATGGACAGGCACCGCGCCGATCAGGCGAATATCGGCTTCATCGCCGCGATCGTCGCCGTCGCGACGATCGGCGGCTTCATGTTCGGCTATGACAGCGGCGTGATCAACGGCACGCAGCAGGGGCTCGAGCTGGCCTTCGGCTTGTCCAAGCTGGGCACGGGCTTCACCGTCGGCGCCATCCTGATCGGCTGCGCGGTGGGCGCGTTCTCCGCCGGGCGGCTCGCCGACCGAATCGGCCGTCGCAAGGTGATGATGATTGCGGCGCTGCTCTTCCTGGTCAGCGCGCTGGGCGCGGGCGCCGCGTCGTCGGCGACGCTGTTCATCCTTGCGCGGCTGCTGGGCGGTCTCGGCGTCGGCGCCGCCAGCGTGCTCTCCCCCGTCTATATCAGCGAGGTCACCCCCGCCGCGATCCGCGGGCGGCTCTCCAGCCTGCAGCAGATCATGATCATCACCGGCCTGACCGGCGCGTTCGTCGCCAATTACGCGCTGGCCAAGGCCGCGGGCACGTCGGTCGATCCGCTCTGGCTCGGCTATGCAGCCTGGCGATGGATGTTCTGGATGCAGGTGATCCCCGCGGGCGTCTATTTCGTGGCCCTGCTCGCCATTCCGGAAAGTCCGCGCTTTCTCGTCGTCAAGCGCCGCGACGACGAGGCGCGCACCGTGTTGACGCGGCTGTTCGGTGCGGCCGAGGCGGCGCGCAAGGCGGTCGAGATTCGCGGCAGCCTGATCGCCGATCACCGACCCCGGCTGGCAGACCTGCGCGACCCGACGACGGGCAAGGTCCGCACGATCGTGTGGGCGGGGATCGGCATCGCGATCTTCCAGCAATTGGTCGGGATCAACATCGTCTTCTATTATGGCGCGGTGCTGTGGCAGTCGGTCGGCTTCAGCGAGGCGGACTCGCTCAAGATCAACATCCTGTCGGGCACGCTCTCGATATTGGCGTGCCTGTTCACCGTGTTTACCGTCGATCGGATCGGCCGCAAGCCGCTGCTGCTGATCGGCTCGGCCGGGATGGCGGTAACGCTCGCCGTCGTCGCGACCTGCTTTGCGCGCGGCAGCCTGATCGGCGGATCGCTCCAGCTGCCGGGGCATACCGGCACGATCGCGCTGATCGCGGCCAATCTCTACGTCATCTTCTTCAACGCCAGCTGGGGCCCGGTGATGTGGGTGATGCTCGGCGAGATGTTCCCCAACCAGATCCGCGGCTCGGGGCTCGCGGTCTCGGGGTTCGCGCAGTGGATCGCGAATTTCGGCATATCGGTGAGCTTCCCCGCGATGGCGGCAGGGCTCGGGCTGCCGACGACCTACGGCTTCTATGCGCTGAGTGCGGCGGTCTCGTTCTTCTTCGTCCGCGCCGTCGTGCGCGAGACCCGCGGTCGCGAACTGGAGGCGATGCTCGGCTGAGCTGAGCGGCGCCAGGCGGCGCTAGTCCGTGTCCGCCGCCTGGCGCCGCGGCGGGGCATCGGACTGGCGGCGGATCATGGCGAAGTCGAGCACCACAGAGCGATGCTGCGGCGCCTCGCCCGACCGCCGTCGCCGCACCGCGTCGAGCAGCATGTCGATCGCGGCGCGCGACATGTCGGTGATCGGCTGGCGGATGGTGGTCAGCTCGGGCCAGATCGTGGTGGCGAGCGCGGTGTCGTCGAAACCACAGACCGTCAGCTGATCGGGAACCTCGAGGCCTCGCCGGTGCGCCACCGCGACCGTCGCCGCCGCCATGTCGTCGTTGCTCGCAAAGATCGCCGAGGGTGCGTCGGCCAGATCGAGAAGCTGCTCGGCGGCATCAAGGCCCGAGCGATAGGTGAACAGCCCCGGCACGATCAGCGCCTCGTCGACCGGCAGCGCGCACGCCACCAGCGCGTCGCGATACCCTTGCAGCCGGAGCGCGCTCGTCGTCTGATTGGGGTGGCCCGCGATGAAGCCGATGCGCGTGTGCCCCAATGCCGCGATGTGCATCGTCATCTCGAACGCGGCGCGGCGATCGTCGATGCTGACCGCCGAGACACGCGCGGCGACGCGCCCGGTCGCAACCGCGACGACGGGCGTGCCGCTGTCGACCAGCGCCGCGAGCACCGCGCGATTGTCGCAGAGCGGCGGCGGCAGCACGAACCCGTCGATGCCGCTCGCCACCAGCCGGCGCGCGACGTCGGCTTCATGGTCGTCGGGCTCGCATTTCTCGACCACCAGCTGCACGGCGCCGCGGCTGGCCTGATCGAGCCCGCCGACGAGGAACTCGCTCAGATAGGCGGCGCTCGGATTGCTATAGAGCAGCGCGATCCGGATCTGGCCGGCGCCCGCCAGCGACTGGGCCGCGCGATTGGGCGCGTAATTCAGCGCGGCGATCGCGATATCGACCGCATCGCGCGTCGCGGGCCTGACCTTGTCCTCGCCGTTGATGACGCGCGACACGGTCATCACCGAAACCCCGGCGCGCGCGGCGACGTCGCTGATCGTCGGCGCCCGGCCAGCGCCGCCGCGACGCCGCAACCTGCTCCTGTCCATCCCGCTCTCCCCCCGATCGACGCACGACTTGACGCGATGCTCGTCCTGCCTCGATAGCGCTATCACCACCACCGGCCGATTGGGAGGCAAGGCTGACATCCACCATCCGCCTCCGCGCCGCCGGATGGCAGACCGACGTCGCGCCCGCGCTCGGCGGCGCACTGCTCGCCTTGCGGCAGGACGACGACGACGTGCTGCGGCCGACGGCGCCGGGGGCCGCCGACGTGCTGCAGACCGCCTGCTGGCCGCTGCTTCCCTACGCCAACCGCATCGCCTTGGGCCGCTTCCGGTTCGAGGCGCGCGACGTCGCGCTGCCGCGCAATTTCGGCGACCATCCGCACAGCCTGCACGGCGTCGGGTGGAAGACCGCGTGGGAAGTCGCGGCGTGCACCGCCTCGTCGGCAACGCTGGCGCACCGCCATCCGGGCGGAGCCGCATGGCCATGGCGCTACGCGGCGACGCAGGCGATCGACCTCGACGGCGACGGGCTCACGATCCTCCTGCAGCTCGTCAACGAGGACGACGCGGCGATGCCCGCGAGCCTCGGTCTCCATCCCTATTTTCCCGTCGACGAGACCTCCCGGCTCCGCTTCGATGCGGCCGAGACGTGGCACACCGACGACGGTCAGCTTCCCACGCATGCCGAGCGCGGTGGCGGGCTTGACCGGTGGCGCGCGGGCGCGCCGGCGACGGGCCCGGTGCTGGTCGACCATTGCCATGCGGGCTGGACGGGCGAAGCGACCGTCACGCATCATGGCCAAGCGACGCGGATGACCGCGCGCGGCGCCACCTTTCTGCACGTACACGCACCACCCGGGCGCGATTTCGTCGGCATCGAGCCTGTCACTGCCATGCCCGATGCGGTCAACCGGCAGGAGCCACGCGATCGCACCGGACTTCGCATTCTGGCGCCGGGCGAGAGCATGGCTCTCTCGATGCGGATCGAGCGCAAGCCGCTGGCAGCCGTCGCGACATAGGCGGCTCGCGCGATCCGATCGGGCGTCCACGAACGGACGCTTGAACGGCTCGCCCAACCGTAGCAGACCGGTTCCGCACAGCGGCGGCCGGCGGGATTGCCGCCGGATCGCACGGGTCGCGGCCGATCGCGGTCGCACGCATCGAGGGGGAGCCGATGCCGGGAAACGGGCCCGTCAGACGACGCCGCCGGCACGCGTGACGATCGGCTCGCCCGAATTCGCGGAGGTGGCGGCGCATGCGACAAGATCAAGCCGGCGTCGTGGCGGCCGCGGGCTCGCTATCGAAGCGTGCGATCGAACAGCGCCAACATCTCGCGCCAGCCGCGCTCGGCCGCGGCCTCGTCGTAGATCGCGAAATCGGGCTTCATCCAGCCATGCGCCGAACCCTCGTAGGTCTCGGCGCGGTATGTGACGCCGGCCTCGTCCAGCGCTTCCTCGAAGCGCGCCGCCATCTCGGGCGGATAGCTGCCGTCCTGGTCGGCGGCCGCGACATAGACCTCCGCCTCGATCGTCGATGCGAGCAGATGCGGACTGGTCTTCGCGTCGGTTGCGAGGTTGCCGCCGTGGAAACTCGCGACCGCCGCGACCCGGTCGGGGAATGTCCCCGCGACGGTCAGCGCCATGCCGCCGCCCATGCAGAAGCCGACGACGCCGATCTTCGGCCCCGCGACGTCGCTCCGGCTATCGAGATAGGCGAGCAGCGCCTCGCTGTCCTCGGCCGCCTTGTGGTTGTCCGTGCTGGCCATCATCGGGCCGACGACGGCGCGGAAGTCCCCCGCGAACACCACCTTGGGATCGAGCGGCGCGTAGCGGCCGAAGCGATAGAAGAGATCGGGCAGCAGCACGACATAGCCGCCCCGCGACAGTCGCGCCGCCATCTCGACCAGCGTCGGCCGGATCGCGAGCGCGTCCATGTAGATGATCACGGCGGGCCACGGCCCGGAACCATCTGGCGTGAGGACGTGGGTCGCGCATGCGCCGTCCTTGGTCTGGATGGTGACCTGCTCGTGACCCACGCGTTTCTCCTCTTGCTGCTCAATAATGGCGACGATAGCCACCATAGGGCCTGCCGCGATAGCCGCCCCGGTAATGGCCGTAATACCAGACATGATAGGGATAGGGCCGATAGACCCAGGCCCCGCCATAGAATACCCACGGACGATACCAGGCCGGCGCTGCATAGACATAGGGCGATCCGCCATAGCCGCCATAGGCGAAGCCGGGAGCGCCGCCGCGGGTGACATAGCCCGGCGGACAACCGGGGCTGGTCGCGTTGCTTCCCGCCGCGTCGCCGATCGCCGCGCCGCCGATCGCGCCGATCCCGCCGCCGATCAGCGCGCCGGCGCCGCTGTCGTGACGCCCCGCCGCACCCGCCCCGAGCAAGGCGCCCGCGATGCCGCCGATCAGTGCACCCTCGCCGGCATTGCCGTGCGCCCTGACGCAATAGGCCTGCGCCCACTGCTGAGCATAGGCCGCATATTGCTGGTCCTGCGCCTGCTGCTGTGCCGCGTTCGGATCACCCTGATAACCAGGCGGCGGCGGCGGCGGCCGCGTGCCGTCATAGCCCGGCGGTGGACCACGGTCATAGCTCGACTGTGGCGCGCCTGCACCATAGCCGTCATAGCCGGGCGGCGGGCCGTTGTCGTAGCGGCCCGGAGGCGGCGGCGGCGCATTGCCATAGGGCTGTGGCGTCCGGTCCTCGCCCTGCGGCGGCTGCGCATAGCCGGGCGGGGACTGGTCATAGCCCTGCGGCGGCTGCCCATAATCCTGCTGCTGGTCACCGGCTTGCGCCGGCGGATAGCCCTGGTCCTGATCATAGCCCTGGTCCTGAGGATAGGGCTGGCCCTGCGCCGCCGCAGCGGACGCGAGCAGCGGCGAACCCGAGACCGCAAGTCCGGCAGCCAAGATCAAGCTTCGAGTAAGCTGCGTATTGGTCATGCGACATATCCACTTTTGCGAACCGACGAGAAAAGGATAGCCACGCCGGCTGAACGCCCGCTGAGCCATCGTACCGCCGCACGTCCTACGCATGAGCGCGCCGCAAGCTCCCCGCATCGGCGCGGCGCGCGCCGATCCCCGAGCCACGGGCGCGCTTGCGAACTTAATCGCCGACGGCTCTTCCCGCAGGCCGAGCTTACGGGCAGACATCCCGGATGATGCCAGACACCGAACCTCCCGACCACCGCACCGCCGTCCGCTTCGTCGTCGCGACGATCTTCATCGATGCGATCGGCTTCGGCATCGTGCTGCCCGTCGTTCCCGCACTGGTGATGACGCTCGAGCATGGCACGCTGGCCCAGGCGACGCGGACCGGAGGCTGGCTGGCGCTGATCTACGCGGCGATGCAGTTCCTGCTCGGCCCGCTCGCCGGCGGCCTGGGCGACCGCTTCGGGCGGCGCCCGGTGCTGGTCGGCGCGCTCGGCGGCTTTGCGATCGACTATTTGCTGATGGGCTTTTCGCCGAGCATCGGCTGGCTGTTCGTCGGTCGCGCGCTCGCCGGCGTGTTCGGTGCCTCTTACGGCCCGGCGATGGCGGCGCTCGCCGACGTCAGCACGCCCGCAGACCGCGCCAAGACCTTCGGACTGATCTCGGCCGCATTCGGGATCGGCTTCGTCGTCGGGCCGGCGATCGGCGGGCTGCTCGGCACGGTCGGGCCGCGCGCGCCCTTTTATGCCGCCGCGACGCTCGCGGCGTGCAACTTCACCTATGGGCTGCTGCGCTTCCCCGAGACGCTCGCTGCCGCCAAACGCCGCCCGCTTGATCCGCGACGGCTCAACCCGCTCGGCGCGCTGCTCGCGATCCGGCGTGCCGGTCCGGTGCTGCCGCTGCTCGCCATCTATTTTTTCTGGCAGGTGGCGATGCTCGTCTATCCCGTCACCTGGGCCTATTATGCGATTGCGAGCTTCCGCTGGTCGAGCGCGATGATCGGCGCATCGCTCGCCTGGTCGGGCGTGGTGATGGCGACGGTGCAGATGCTTCTGGTCGGCCGGGTGGTCGCGCGACTGGGCGAGCGACGCGCCGCGATGCTCGGCATGGTCGCAGCGACGATAGGCTTCCTCGGTTACGCCTTCGCGACCAACGGCACGCTGGTGTTCATACTGCTGACCTTCACCGGGCTGCAGAGCATCGTCCAGCCGTCGGTGATGGCCATGATGTCGCGACGCGTCGCGGAGACCCAGCAGGGTGAGTTGCAGGGGCTCAACGGCAGCGTCGCGGCGCTGGCGGCGATCCTCGCGCCGCTGGTGCTGACGCAGCCGCTCGCCTATTTCACCAGCCCGCATGCGCCGTTCTTCTTCCCCGGCGCGGCGTTCCTGATCTCGGCGGCCGCGACCGTCGCGGCGTTGCTGGTGCTGATCGCGACGCCGCGGCTCGAGCCCGCCTAGATTCCGCCCGCCACCGTCGTAAGGCCGGCGCGCTCGAGATCGGCGGTCAACGCGACGACGCAGCCATCGAGCTTGTCGCGGTCGGTCGAGCGCACGACGAAATTGGCGCCGACCCTGCCTTCGCGGAAGAACGGGTAGCTGCCGATCTGGCAGCCCTCGTGCGACCGCTCCGCTTCGTGCAACAGGCCGGCGACCTCGCTTTCGGCCACCCAGCAGCCGATCGTCCGGGACAGCACGGGCAGGCCACCCTCGAGCGTGCCGGTCAGCGCATCCAGCATCTGCGCCGCGATATGGGGGACGCCCGCCATGATGAAGATGTTGCCGAGCCTGATCCCCGGCGCCCCCGAGATTCGGTTCTCGATCAGATCGGCACCGGCGGGAACCCGCGCCATGCGCAGCCGTGCCTCGTTGAGGCCGCCGCGGCTGGCATAATATTGATCGAGGATCGCGCGCGCCTTGGGATGCACCTCGACCGCGAGACCGAAGGCAGCGGCGATCGCATCGACCGTGATATCGTCGTGCGTCGGCCCGATGCCGCCGGTGGTGAAGACATAGTCGTTGCGCGAATCGAGCGCGGTCACGGCTTCCGCGATCGCCGCCATGTCGTCCGCGACGACACGGACCTCGACCAGCCTTATTCCCTGGACGTTCAGCCAGGATGCGAGCTGCGCGATGTTCTTGTCCTGCGTGCGGCCGGAAAGAATCTCGTCGCCGATGACGACGAGGGCGGCTGTCCAGATACGGTCGGGGGTCATCATCGCCCGCCATAGCGCGCAGCCGCGCCAGACGCTATATGGGCGGCATGACCAGCTACATCACCGTCACCGCCGACGACGTCATCGAACGCGACGGCGCGATCAAACTGTACGACGCAGAGGCGTTCGAGGGGATGCACAAGGCCGGGCGGCTCGCCGCCTTGATCCTCGACGCACTGGTGCCGCACGTCGTGCCGGGCGTCACCACCGAGGCGCTCGACGACATCGTGCGGCGCATGACGCTCGATGCCGGCGGCGTGCCGGGGACGCTCGGCTATCGCGGCTACACCAAGAGCTGCTGCATCTCGATCAACCATGTCGTCTGCCACGGCATCCCGGGCTCCAAGCCGCTCAAGGATGGCGACATCGTCAACATCGACGTGACGCCGGTGCTGGGCGGCTGGCACGGCGACACCAGCCGGATGTTCCTCGTCGGCGACGTGGCGCTCAAGGCCAGGCGGCTGGTCGAGGTGACGCATGAATGCCTGATGCTCGGCATCGCGCAGGCGAAGCCCGGCAACCGGCTCGGCGACATCAGCCATGCGATCCAGACGCATGCCGAGAAGCATCGCTACGGCGTGGTCCGCGATTTCTGCGGGCACGGCGTCGGCCGCGTCTTCCACGACGCGCCCGAGGTGGTGCATGTCGGCAGGCCGGGCACGGGCCCCGAGCTCAAGCCGGGGATGATCTTCACGATCGAGCCGATGATCAACATCGGCCGCGCCGACGTGAAGATGCTCGACGACGGCTGGACCGCGGTGACGCGCGACCGCTCGCTCTCGGCGCAATTCGAACATTCGATCGGCATCACTGAAACCGGATGCGAGATTTTCACGAAGAGTCCGGCGGGGCTGGACAAGCCGCCCTACGCCTGACCTTCAGCGCGTTTATCGTTCCCAGGAGCCACGATCATGATGCTGCGTCCCCTCTGCGGCCTCGCCGCCCTCGCGCTCTGTACCGCGCCCGCGCTGGCCGCGCTGCCGGTCGGGGCCGCGGCGCCGACTTTCACGACGCAGGCGAGCCTCGGCGGCAAGGAGATGCCGTTCGATCTCGCCAAGGCGCTCAAGAAGGGGCCGGTGGTGCTCTATTTCTACCCCGCCGCCTTCACCTCGGGCTGCACGGTCGAGGCGCATGATTTCGCCGAAGCGAGCGACAGCTTCAAGAAGCTCGGCGCGACCGTGGTCGGCGTCTCCGCCGATCCGATCGACGTGCTCGACAAATTCTCGGTGAGCGAGTGCCGCAACAAGTTCGCGGTGGCCTCCGCCACGCCGCAGATGATCGCCGATTACGACGTCAAGCTCGCGACCACGACGCGCGCCAACCGCACCTCCTATGTGATCGCGCCCGACGGCAAGGTGATCTTCGCTTACTCGGCGATGGACCCGGCGGGGCACGTCGAGAAGACGATGGATGCGGTCAAGGCTTGGAAGGCGAGCCACAAGAAGGGGTGAGGCCCTCCGTCCTCCCTGCGCAAAGCATGGGGAGGGGGACCGCTCGCGCAGCGCGTGGTGGAGGGGAGATGCGCAGCGCCTATACCCCGCCACCACCGGCTTCGCCGGCGGTCCCCCTCCCCATCTCCGATGGGGAGGATGCGTAAGCGACCCGCGCCGCATTGGCGGCATCGTGCGCCAGCCGCGTGGTCAGCGGCAGCCGCCGTCCCTCGGTGAGCGACATCACCCACGCCACCGCGGTCTCGAGCGAGACGCGGTGCCCCGTTCCCACATAGATTGGCAGCGACCGCGCACGCGTCCTGATCGCCATCGCCACCACCTCGCCGCGATCGACCAGCGGCGCCTGCGATCCCGGCGCCTCGCCGAGCACGCCCTCGACCCGCCCGCACAGGATCGATTTCGCCACCCCGATCGTCGGCGTATCGAGCAGCACCCCCAAATGCGTGGCAATGCCGCAGCGCCGCGGATGCGCGCGTCCATGACCGTCGACGAGCAGCAGATCCGGCTTTTCGTCGAGCGCCGCCCACGCCGCGACCAACGCAGGCGCCTCGCGAAAACCGAGATAGCCGGGCACATAGGCGAAAGGCGGGATGCGCGTCGCGAGCCCGGCGGGCCGAACGGTCCGATCCGGCCAGCCGAGCGGCGCGATCGCGGCGTGGATCGGCCCCCGGCTGTCACGCCACTTCATCGAGGTATCGGCACCCGCGATCAGCGATACCGCGCCGATCCGGTCGCGCGATTCGCAGGCGGCGGCGATCTCGCGCTGCGCGATCGTGGCGGCAGCCAGGGTCGCCGGGTCGAGCCAGTCGCGATTCACCGCAGCGCCGCCCGATCGATGCGATCCGAGTCTCTCGGCATGCCGGCGGGGTATGGGTCGGATTCGCGCATGATTGCGCGCACAACGTGCGACCGGCGCGATATGACGCCATCGCCCTGCCCGTTTTCCGGGCAATCCTTCATCTTTTTGCTCGCGCATCAGGCAGAATCGGCGTTTGCTGCACCTGCGCGCCGCGGCCCGCTTGCAGCGGATCGCGTGGCACGCTTATTGGACCTCAGCCGTAACGTCTGGGGAGGGAGCGCATTCGCATGAAGAAGATCGAAGCGATCATAAAACCCTTCAAACTGGACGAGGTGAAGGAGGCGCTGCACGAGGTCGGCGTCTCTGGCATCACCGTCACCGAAGCCAAGGGGTTCGGCCGCCAGAAGGGCCATACCGAACTCTATCGCGGCGCCGAATATGTCGTCGACTTCCTGCCCAAGGTGAAGCTCGAGGTCGTGGTCGAGGATGCGCTCGCCGAGCGCGTCGTCGAGGCGATCCAGAACGCCGCGCAGACCGGTCGCATCGGCGACGGCAAGATCTTCGTGCTCCCCGTCGACACCGTCATCCGGATCCGCACCGGCGAACGCGACGGCGATGCCATCTGAGGATGACGAGCGCGTCGATATGAGACCACCGGCACGACACGACTGGTGGCAGGCTTGCTCGGAGAGGGGCGGCTAGGCGTCACGATCTTATAATCCGTGTGAACAAAGGGGCCGGCCCAGCCGGCTCGAGCGAGGGAAACAGCACCATGGCGAACAAGGCCTCCGACGTTCTCAAGATGATCAAGGACAAGGAGATCGAATGGGTCGATCTTCGTTTCACCGATCCCAAGGGCAAGTGGCAGCACCTGACCATGGTCGCGGGCGTGGTCGGCGACGACGAGCTCAACGACGGTTTCATGTTCGACGGCAGCTCGATCGAGGGCTGGAAGGCGATCAACGAGTCCGACATGATCCTCAAGCCCGATCTCGACGCGGTGTGGATCGATCCCTTCTCGGCGACGCCGATGCTGATCCTGGTCTGCGACATCGTCGAGCCCTCGACCGGCGAGCTCTACAGCCGCGACCCGCGCTCGACCGCCAAGCGCGCCGAGGCCTATGTCAAGACGCTGGGCATCGGCGACACGGTGTACGTCGGCCCCGAGGCCGAGTTCTTCATGTTCGACAACGTCCAGTTCGACACGACCTACAACGAATCCTACTACAAGATCGACGACATCGAGCTGCCGACCAACACCGGCAAGGAGTATGAGGGCGGCAATCTCGGCCATCGTCCGCGCGCCAAGGGCGGCTATTTCCCCGTCGCGCCCGTCGACTCCGCCGTCGACATCCGCGCCGAGATGGTCTCGACGATGCTTGAGATGGGCCTGCCCTGCGACAAGCATCACCACGAGGTCGCCGCCTCGCAGCACGAGCTGGGCCTGACCTTCGGCACGCTGGTGACGACCGCCGACCGCATGCAGATCTACAAATATGTCTGCTGGCAGGTCGCGCAGGCCTACGGCAAGACCGTGACCTTCATGCCCAAGCCGATCGCCAAGGACAATGGCTCGGGCATGCACACGCACATGTCGATCTGGGACGGCGGCACGCCGCTGTTCGCGGGCGACGGCTATGCCGGTCTCTCCGACACCTGCCTCTATTTCATCGGCGGCGTGATCAAGCACGCCAAGGCGCTCAACGCCTTCACCAACCCGACCACCAACAGCTACAAGCGACTGGTGCCGGGCTATGAGGCGCCCGTGCTGCTCGCTTACTCGGCGCGCAACCGCTCGGCCTCGTGCCGCATCCCCTATGGTGCCGGCGCCAAGGCCAAGCGCGTCGAGTTCCGCTTCCCCGACGCGATGGCGAACCCGTATCTCTGCTACGCCGCGCTGCTGATGGCGGGGCTCGACGGGATCGAGAACAAGATCCACCCCGGCGCGTCGATGGACAAGAACCTCTACGACCTGCCGCCCGAGGAGCTGAAGGAAATCCCGACGGTGTGCGGTTCGCTGCGCGAGGCGCTCGACAGCCTGATCGCGGACCATGCCTTCCTGATCAAGGGCGGCGTGTTCACCGAGGACCAGATCGAGGCCTATCTCGAGCTCAAATGGCCCGAGGTCGCGCGCTGGGAAATGACCCCCGCGCCGGTCGAGTTCGACATGTATTTCTCGAGCTGATTGCCACACCCGCCCCCGGGCGGTTCGATGCGATACGGGCGCCCCGGGGGAAACTCCGGGGCGCTTCGCGTTGGGGGACGCAGCGGCCCGGGATCCTGCACCGCGCGTTTACCAAATCCCGCTATCGGTGGCGCGAGCCCGATCTTGGAGGAAGGCGTGAACGTGGCGGTTACGGCGCCCCCCTATCCGCGCGCACAGCGGCTGCTGGGGCTGACGATATTGTTCGTGGCCGTGCTCGCGATCGCCTCGAACATCGCCGATCCGCGCCAAACCGACTTCATCGCCTACTGGTCCGCGGCGGTGCTGGCACTGCACGCGCGGGCGCCGGCGGCCTACGACCCCGCAGCGCTCGCGGCGATTGAGAATCTCGCCGCGGCTTCGGGCAAAATGCCGTTCGGCTATCCGCCCGCCTTCCTGCTCGTCGTTCTGCCCTTCGGGCTGCTCCCCTATACGCTGGCGGCGGCCGGATGGATCGTTGCGACCGCTACCGCCTATCTCGCGGCCGCGCGCAAGCTGTTGCCGGGCGCCGCATGGCTGGCGCTCGGCTTCCCGCCGATCGCGGTCAACGCCATGATCGGGCAGAACGGTTTGCTCACCGCAGCGCTGATGATCGGCACCACGATCGCGCTGCCGCGACGGCCGCTGCTCGCGGGATTGCTGATCGGATGCCTCGTCATCAAGCCGCAGCTCGCCATCATCTTCCCCTTGGCGCTGGCTGCGGGCGGGCAGTGGCGCGCCTTTGCCGGCGCGGCGCTCTCGGCGCTGGGACTGTCGGCACTCGCGCTGCTGTGTTTCGGGTCCGCGGTCTATGCCGGTTTCCTGCACGCCATTCCGCTGTTGGCGCCGGTCGTGGCGGACGGCGCGAGCGGGTGGTACAAGATGGCGAGCATCTACACATCGGCGCGTCTCGCCGGATTCCCATCGTCGGTAGCGTGGGCCATTCACGGCGCGGTAGCGCTTGCCGCCACGGCGGTGGTCGCGACGATCTGGCGCGGGCGCCGCGACAGCGCAGCGAAGATGGCGGCCGCCGTCGCCGCGTCGATGCTGATCAGCCCCTATCTCTATGTCTATGACACGGTGGCACTGGTCGTGCCGTTCTTCTGGCTGGCGACGCAGCGCGCCGACCGGCGCCTTCTGGCGCTGCTCTGGTTGCTGCCGATCGTCAGCGTCGCGCAGAATTGGGGCTTCAACCGGACGATCGACCTGATGCCGCTGGTTGCGCTCGGGCTGCTGGCGATGATCGGCTGGCACTGCTGGGGACGCCCCGCGTCTCGGCCTGGCGACAGGCAGTAGGCGGACCCCAGCCCGGTCAATAGTCCTTCGATATCCTCACATTGACGCTCTGGCGGTTGATCGTCGAGATCGTCGAGAGCAATGTCAGCCAGCGCGTCGCTTGGAATTCGGCGCGCGTCGCCGAATAGCCCTGCCCGTCGGTGACCAGTTCGACATAGATTTTCTTGCCGATATATTTGCCCGCCGCGATCGAGGTTTTCTGGCCGGTGGTGACGTCGGCCGGCTCGACACGCAGCCGATCGAGGTGGACGACCCGGCGCACCGCGTTGATCGGATCGAGGCTGCCGCTGCCGCCATTTCTGAGGCCGTTGACCGCCGCCGCCAGCTGCAACGCCTCGGGCGCGGACAGATTGGCGATCGAGGTGCCGAACAGCAGACGCGACAGCAGTTCGTCCTCGGGCAGCGCGGGCGTGCTGGTGAACGCGATCTGGGGCTTGGCGCCCGTGCCCGAGACCTGGATCGAGGCATTGACCCCCTGCACGCTCGCCTTGGCGACGATGTCGAGCGCGGGATCGACAGGCACCGCGCCGGAAAAGCGGATGATCCCGCGATCGAGATCGAAGCGGCGGCCGGCAAACTCGTAATTGCCGCGGACCAGATCGGCACGACCGGTGATCGCCGGATTGTCGACGCTGCCCTTGATCGCGAGCTTGGCATGCCATTCGCTGTCGAGCCCAAGCCCGCGCACGAACAGCTGGTTGTGCGCGTCGGTGACGAGATCGAGCGTCCAGGGCGTCGTCGGTGCCGATTCGTCGTCGTCGTCGAGACGGTTGATCTCGTGCACCGCAAGGCGCGGCACGCCCTGCGCCGCCGCCTTGCCGAACCGATAGCTCGATTTGTCGAGCGTCAGCTTGCCGGCGATCGTGCCGCCGCGGCCATCGGACGTGATCCGCAGCGGGCCGGTCACCGTCGCGCCGACATCGTCGCGGGCGAGCAGCAACGCGTGATGCGCATCGATCGCGATGTCCATGCCGAGCCCGTGTGCGCCGGCGAAGTCGAACGCAGCGTGCCCCGTCACGCTGCCATCGTCCTTGGTAACGCCGGTGAACTGGTCGATCAGCAATCGCGATCCATCGAACCTGCCCGCGGCCTTGATGCCGTCGATCACGGTGCCGGTGGTCCCGCTCTCGATCCGCGCCGCATTGGTCGCGAGCGATCCGCGGATCATCGGGTTGCGCAACGTGCCGCCGATGTCCGCGCCGATCGCCACGGGGCCGGATAGGTCGATCGTCTCGATGCCGGTCAGCCGCCACAGCGTGTCGATCGGGCCATTATAGCGGAGCTGCCCGAATAGGGGCGCGGCCAGCAACCGCTCCGCAAGCGTCCCGCCGCTGGCCACCGGCGCGATCCGGGCCTGTGCGCGCCCGATCACCTGCCCGCCGCTCTGCGCGATCGCGCGCAGCCCGGCGCCCGTTCCGGTCAGCACCGCCGTCAGTCCGAGATCGACGGGACGCGAGGAGAGGATCAGCCCGGCGCGGCTCAATCCCCGGATGCGCAGGTCGGCGCGTCCGGTCGGCAGCGCGCCGGGCGCGGCAATTCCATAGTCGAGCCGCCCGGTCGCCTCGCCGCTCAAGCCCAGTCCGGGCTTGAGGATGTCGAGCACCGATAGCGGCATCGCATCGAGACTGGCTTCGAACGCGGTGGCGGCATTGCCGAAATGTCCCGCGATCGTGGCGCTGCCGCCCGCGAAGGTGAGACTGGCGGGGCTGAGGTTCCAGCTCTCGCCGACACGGCGGAGCAGCGCGGGCGCGGCGAGCGCGACGGGGCGACCGTCGATCGTGCCCTGACCGCGCACCGCATAGCCGTCGGCGGAGATCAGCGTGTCGGTCTGCAAGGCGAAGGCGCGGCCGCGCGAGCCCGACACCGACGCGAGCAATTCGCCCCTGCCACCGACCAGCCTGGCATGCGCCGCTAATTGCGCGAGCGCGATCGAGCCGCGGTGGAGCCCCTGCGCCGCGACCGTCGCATCGACATGCGTGCCGGCAGGATCGAGCAACAGACTGGCATCGACCTTGCCGCGCCTGACGCTCGCACCGAGATCGCCAGCGAGATTGGCATGATCGGCCGCGAGGTGGACCGCGATGTGCTGCAGTGCCTGCTGCGGCGCGAAGTCGAGCGTTCCGGCGATGCCGCCTCCGGCGAGCGCCAGCTGCCCGGAAAAGCCGCCGGGATCGGAGCGCAGCTGCCCCTTGCCGGTCGTGCCGCTGACATTGAGCGCGTCGACCCGGATCGTCGTCGGCGCGCCGGGCGGCGTGAGGATCGCGCCATTGCCCGTGAACGCGCCGAGCGTCGACGCCCCCGCCGCCCGCATCGCGAAACCGCCCGGGATCGGATCGAGATCGAGCCTCACCGCCGCAAGCCCCAGCGCATCGACGGGATGATCGAGCAGCAGGCCGATCTTGGGATGATCGATCATCCCGTCGAGCGTCAGCTTGAACGGGCCGTAGGCGGACTGCCTGCCCGCGCCGCTGAACTGGATGCTGCCGTCCTTCGACCGCGTGCCGGTGCCCGCGATCGCGATCGCCGGCGCGGAGAGCCTGAGGTTGACGAAGTGGAGAATGCCGTCGGGGGTGCGCGTCAGATCGGTGTCGAGCGTCGGCAGCCCGCCTGCAAGACCGTTCAGGAAGGGATTGTCGAAGCGCCGCACCCAGGCCTTGCCATGGCCTTGCACCACCGTCCCCCGGCCGCCCGCGCCGGGCAGCACCTTGAGCTCGGTAAGCACGTCGACGATGCCCAGGCCCGGGATCAGATAGCGCTGCAAGCCGCCCGACAGATCGACCGCATAGCCCCCCGTGACGAGATCGACGAGCAGCGCCAGCCGGCCCGAGAGCTTGTCCGATTTGAGCGCCAGACCGTCGCCGGTGAGCAGCTTGGACGTCACCTTGAGCGTGCCCGTCACCGAGAGATTGGCGAGAATGCCGCCCGCGACGTCGCCGACCCCGGTGACGCGGCGCGCCGTCAGGCTGATCGGCAGGATCAGTGCGGGCCCGCCAACATGCCCGGCGCCGGAGGCCTTCACATCCTCGAAGCCGGTCTTGTCGAAGGCGAATTGCGGCGATGTCAGCGCATAGCGGAACGCGGCGCGGCGAAAGGCGCCGCTCAGCTCGACATGAAGACGCACTTCGCGCCCGGTCATGTTGGGGAAGAGCGCAGGCGGCTGGAGCAGCGCGGCATCGAGCCGGAGCGGATCGAAGCTGCCGTGCGCGAGATCGATCACGCCCTTCGCCTTGAGCGTCAGCGCCGGCGACGCGAGCGCGAGCGTGCCGTCGAGGCGGCGATCGGCATAATGCGCCGCACCCGCCACGCGGACGAGCGGCCCGGCCAGCCGCTGCAGCTTGCCCTGGGTGATCGATGCGGGCGCGATCCGGCCGGCGAGCGCATAATGGTCGCGCGCCTCGGTCAGCGCGAGATCCGCAATCCGTCGCCCGGCGACCGCGACGCGCGCTCGGCCGTGCCACCCCGTCCAGACGCCCTGCCCGTCGGCCACCATCGCGATCGGGCGCCGCGATCCGAACAGAGCGGGGACGACGCCATCGGCGGGCGAGAGCAGCCGCGCGTCGAGGTCGAACACGTCGCGGTCCGGTTCGGTGTCGAGCGCCAGCGCGAGCTGGTCTCCCGCCGACGACCGGGCCTTGACGCCGATCACCGCGCGACCGCCGCCGGTATCCGCCTGGCCGACGATCCGCACCAGCCGCCGCTGCGCTCCCGCGACGCCGGGTTCCAGCCGCAGCCTGAGGTCGAGCGCGCCGATATGGATGCGGTAATCGGGGATGATCGGCTGACCCTCGCGCGCCGGACGGAGTCGCGGCAGACGGTGGAGGATCACCAGATCGGAGGCGAGCCGATCGACGTGCAGGCGGTTGGCGAGCCAGCGGCCCGGCCGCCAGTCGAGCTGGACGCTCGGCGCCTCGAGGAACAGCCCCTGCGGGTCGGAGAGGCGGAGATCGCGGATCCGCGCATGACGCCAGATCGACCCGTCGATCCGGCCGATATGGATGCGAAGGCCGCTCGACGGCGTCAGTTCGTCGATCCGGTCGACGATGAAACGGTGTCCGGCGTCGGTATCGATGCCGAAGCCGATGGTCGCGGCGACGATCAGCAGCAGCGCGACGATCCCGCCCAGCCAGCGCAGCGGCGCGCGCCGGCGTCGCGCGCGCGACGGAACCGCCGCTGCGGGCACGGTCTCCGTACCGGCCATCAGAAGGCCTGGCCCAGCGAGACATAGACCGCGACCCGGCTGTCGCCCGGCTGCCGGTTGATCGGCGTGCCGACATCGACGCGCACCGGGCCGAAGCTCGTATAATAGCGGAAGCCGAGACCCGTTCCGTAACGCAGCCCGGTGAACTTGGGCAGCGACTGGCTGTAGAGATTGCCGCCGTCGAGGAAAGGCACGACGCCGAAATTGCCGAAGCGAATTCGCGCCTCGAGCCCGAATTCCGCGAGGCTCGATCCGCCGACGGGATTGTTGTCGACGTCGCGCGGGCCGATTTCCTGATAGCCGAAGCCGCGCACCGATCCGCCGCCGCCCGAATAGAAGCGTCGGCTCGGCGCGATATTGTCGCTGTTGGCGCCCTGGATCGAACCGAGCCGCACCCGCCCCGCCAGCACGATGCGGTCGCCGATCGGCTGATAGACCGAGCCGTCGAGCTGGATTCGGACATATTCGAACGGCGAGCCGCGGAACGAGATCTCCGGCGAGACGTGCGCCGACAGACGATAGCCCTTGGTCGGATTGAGCAGATCGTCCGATCCGTCATAGCTGAGGCTGAGCGGGATCGCGGCGACGTAATAGGTGCGGCGACGCGGCTCGCCGGTCGCCTGGATCACGTCGCGCTCGTCCGATGCGGCGAGTTCGACGCCGTAGGAATAGGCCCATAGCTTCTGCCAGATGATGTTGGTCTGGCGCTCGATATCGGCGGCGAGATCGATGGTCTTGGCATTGAATGCCGGAACGTTGAGGTGATCGACGGTGAGCTGCGCGACCAGCGCCTGGTCGCGCACGCGGAAATCATTGCGGCGGAAGATCGCCGAGGCGAGCTGCTCCTGCGTGCCAAGCACGCCGCGTAGCGTCAGGCTGCCTTCGGGCGGGAACAGGTTGCGGTGCGTCCAGTCGACCTCGGCGGTGACCCCCTGGCCGCTGCCGTAGCCGAGCGTGCTGACCGTCGCGGTGGTCAGATAGCCGAGCGTGCCGTTGGTCGTCCGCGGCCCCGTCACATAGCCCAGCGACGCGGCGATCGTGCGCGGGGGCGCGGGCTCGAGATGCACGTCGAGATCGAATATCCCGGGATCCGCCGTCCGGACCGGCGTGACCTGCGCGACCGAGACGAGGCCGGTCTGGATCAGCGCCCGGCGCAGATCCTCGATCAACGCCGCATCATAGCGATCGCCCGGATGCAGCCGCGAGATCAGCTGGACGTGCCGCGGGCCGAAGACATGCCTGGCGCCGCTCAGGTGGAAGCCGCCGAAGCGCATCTGCCGACCGGGATCGACGGCGAGCGACAGCGTCGCGCGATGGCTCTCATGGTCGACCTCGATGGCGGGGTCGGCGACGGTCGCGAACGCATAGCCCTTCGCGCCGAGCGCCGCCTTGAGCGCTGCGATACCGTCCGTCACCTTGTCCGCATCGACGGCGTCGCCCGGTTTGACGCCGAACGCCTTGGCCAGCGCGGCATCGTCGGGCCCGGCCGCGGCGAGCCCGGGGAGCGCGACGCTGGCGAAGCTATAGAGCGCCCCGGGCGTCGCGGCGAGCGTGACCTGAAGCCTGGGCGCAGCGGTCGCAGGCCCGGTCTGCGCGCCGACGCGCGTGTCGACGTCGGCATCATAATAGCCATAGGCGCGCAGCAGATCGCGCAGAAGGTCGGCATCCTCGCGGGCGCGGCGCTCGATCTGCGCGACGTTGGCGGGCTTGCCCGCGTCCTGGTGCAGCGACGACGCCGCGTCGAACCGGTCGCGCAATCCTGCCGCGGCGATCCCGTCAATCCCCTCGAGCGTCACGACATAGCGCCGGTCGCCCGCGGCCTCGCTCGCCGCCTCGCCTCCGGCGACCGGCGTCGGAAGCGGCAGCGGCGGGGGCGGGGGCGCGGCGGTCGTCGTGGACGGCAGGCTCTGGTCTCGGGCCGGCATACCGAGCGCGGCATCGGGCTTGGCAAGGTCGGGCCAGTCGACGCCGAGACCCGGCAAGGCCGCCATCGGCGAGTTGGGGTCGAGCGTCATGTCACCGGCCGGCGTGGCGGCGCGCGGTGCGGCAGGGACGGGGATGGGGCCAGGGACGGGCGTGGCCGGGGGCGCCTGCGTCTGCCCGCGGGCCGCGTAGGGACAGGCGACGATGACAATCGCGGCGCAGGCGCATCGGGCGCGGCACCACGAGGCGGCAGGCGACATGGCGAGACCCTAGCGCGGCTCCGGCGGCTCCGCCAGCTTCGATCCGTCGCGACAGCCGGGCGTTAGGACGTCAGCGCCTCAGTGGAGCGGCCCGCCCGGCGCCGGATCGCCGAGAACGAGGATCGCGCGGCCGACGCGACACCAGCGCGTATAATGGATGTGGTTGCCGACGTCGCGACTGCGTTCGGCGCGGATCGCGGCCTCGGCAAGCGCCCGCTCCCCAAACGAATCGAGTAATTCCGATGCGCCGTCATAGGCCTCGCGGTCGACGACGAAGAGTGACTGGTCCAGCAACGCGACCCCCGAATAGCGAGGCCCTGCCCTAGGCCGGCGCGGGTTAAGCAGCAGCCGCAGGAAAAGGGTAAATGCGTGCGACACCATCGGCGTCGCGCGCCACGGTGCTGGCGCCGGCCTGCGGATCATGCCAGGGGGAGCGCATGGCTGATCGCAACGGGCCGCAGGCAGGCGGCTTCCTCCTCGCACTCTGCATTCTCGTCGGCGCCGTGATCGGCACCGTTCGGGGGCAGCCCAGCGTCGGCGTGATCGCCGGCATCGGGGTCGGCATCGCGGTGGCGGTCGCGCTGTGGCTCAAGGACCGCGCACAAGGGCCGCGCTGAGGCGGCGGCCTTCTACAGCCTGCGCCCCGCCCACAATACGCGCCCGACAACCTCGACGCCACCCGCCAGATCCACCGGGCCCGCCTGCGGATTGTCGCTCCGCACCGCCAGCCCGTCGCGCTCGCGCACCAGCCGCTTGACGAGCAGCGCGCCATCGACGCGCAGCACGTAGATTCCGTCGCGCAGTGCCGCGCCCGCATCGTGGCGATCGACGAGGATCTCGTCTCCGTCGGCGAGCGTCGGCAGCATCGAATCGCCGCGCACCGCGATCACCGAGAGGCCGTCGCGCCCGCCGCGCGGCCGCAGCCGGCGCAGCCACTGCTCGGAAAAGCCCATGCCCGTCGCAGACATCCGATCCTCGCCGACCGCCCCCGGGCCCGCCGACGCTGCGGTATCGAGCACGGGGACGGTGAGCAGCGGCGACGGCTCGGGCGGCGCGGCGGCGCCGAGCCATGCCTCGGGCACGCCGAAATAACGCGCCAGCCGCTGCCGGTCGGGCTCGGCCAGTCGTCTCGGTGAGCCGCGTTTGAGATATTGCTGGATATAGGCCGGGTTGCGCCCGATCAGCCGCGAAAGCGAGGCGCAGTCCTCGCCGCGTTGCTCGATCAGCCGTCCGAGGACGACGCGAGGATCGCCGCTATCCACGCTTTCGTCATACCGATAGGAAAAATCCTAGACAAGTTGGAAATGAAGAACAAAACAGGTCCGTCAATCGAGGCGGTCCGAGTCCCAGGAGGTCGAGTCCCCATGCATCTGCTCATGCGAATCCAGCGGCATCTGCGCCGAACGGGTACGCCTGCCACGCGATTTGGTCGCGAGGTAGTCGGCGACCCGCGCTTCGTGCTCGATCTGCGCAACGGCCGCGAACCGCGCGAGGATACCGTCAGGCGCGTCCACGCCTGGCTCGACGGCCAGAACGGCGGTAGCCGATGAGCCGCTGGCCCGCGGATCGGTCGCGCGCCGAATTGCTCCGCGCGCTCGAGCGTCATGCCGCGCCGTTCACGGTGCTGAGTGGCGCGAGCCGCGACTGGGCGAGTGCGCTGTTCGTCGGCGCGCGGCATCGCCTCGCGCTGGCGCTCGATGGCGACGCCGCCGCGGAGCGCGCCGAACGGTTGCGCGCCGCGCTTCCCGAGACCGAGCTCGACCTGCGCGGCGGCTTCGTCGCGGATCTCGAGGCGATCGTCACCTGGCTCGGCGATCGGCCGGTGCTCGGGATCGAGGCGCTGACGATCGAGGAGGCGGAGACGCTGTGCGTCAGCCGCGATGTGCGGCGAGCCGGTTGAGCTCGTCCAGCGCGTCGCGCAGCGCCGGCCGCATGTCGCGCATCGGCGCGGCGGGGCGGCCCGCGCGGCGTTCCATCCCTGCCGACAGCCGCTCCATCATCGCAGCGATGCTGTCGTCCTGCCGCGGCGCGGGGCCGGCCGCACGAGGCGCGAAGGGTGCGGGCCGCGGTGCGGCGGCCTCGTCGGGTGCCGACACCGGATCGGGCGTCGCCGGAATGATCGCTTCGGCGACGGGCGCGACATCGGCCGCGAGGCCCGGCGCCGGATCGCCGTCGACCGTCTGCGCAACGCTCGCCTCGACCTCGACAAAATCGCCCTCGATGATCGCAGGCTCCGCCGCGATCGGCTCGGCCGGCTCGGCCTCGACCGCCGACGGCGCAACGAACGCGCCGACTTCCATGAACGGTTCGCCGAGATCGCGGCTGGCGCGGATCGGTGCGCGCGGTGGCGCATCGGGATGGCGATCGGCGCGGCGCAGGCGATGCAAGCGATCTTCGGACAATCCCGACGGCGTGTCGATATCGTCGATCAGCTCGGCATCCTCGTCGACCGGGACCGGCGTCGCCGGGCGCCGCATCGCGCGATAGGCCAGCACGCCGCAGACGATCGCGAGCAACGACGCGAGCAGGATCTGGCCCGCCATGCCGAAATGGCCGACGCCGGGCAGGCGCGCGAACAGGGCGCGGGGCATCGCCATCCCGGCGAACCCCGTCGCGGCGGCGAGCACCAGCGCCAGCGGCGTCTCGAACCGCCAGCGGTCGACCGTCCTGAGGATCTGCGTCGCCATGATTCCGTCGTCCCGTTCGTACCAGCTCAAAGCCCCGCGGCCAGCATGGCGCGCGATGTCGGACTTTTTTGTGCCAGAACTTGGTAAACGGGAAGATAACGTTTGGCGTTGAGCGCCCAGTCGCGTTCTGCCTCGACGAACAGCCGCCCCGCCTCGCGACGCTGCTCCCAGCTTCCGCGCTCGGCGAACATCGCCGCCAATGCGGTGGCGATCGCGTGCGGATCGTCGGGCGCGAACAGCGTGCCGGTCTCGCCGTCGCGGATCAGCTCGCGGTGGCCGCCAATGTCGGACGCGGCGACCAGCCGGCGCTGTGCCATCGCCTCGAGCGGCTTGAGCGGCGTCACCAGATCGGTCAGCCGCATCTTCTTGCGGGGATAGCAGAGGATGTCGATCAGTCCGTAATAGCGCTCGACCTGGTCGTGCGGGACGCGCCCGACGAAGCGGATGCGGTCCGCGACAGGCGAGGCGAGCGCCTGACGCTTGAGCGCGTCGGCCATCGGCCCGCCCCCGACGAGCAGAAGATGCGCCTGCGGACGCAGCGCGACGAGCGCGGACATCGCGGCGATCAGGTCGTCGATCCCCTCATAGTCGTAAAGCGATCCGATGAAGCCGACGACCTCGGCACCATCGAGCCCGAGTTCGGCGCGCAGGGCCTCGTCGGGCGCGGACGGATCACCGAACAATGCGAGATCGACGCCGTTGGGCGAGACCATGATCTTGGCCGCCGGTATGCCGCGCGAGACGAGATCGCCGCGCAATCCCTCGCAGATCACCGCCACCGCATCGGCCTGGCCGACCGCCCACGTCTCGAGCGCGCGTGTCGCACGGTAGCGCAGCGAGCCCTCGGTCGAGGTGCCGTTGCCGACCGCCGCATCCTCCCAGAAGGCGCGGATCTCATACAGCAGGGGGAGACCGAGCGTCCGCGCGGCGGACCGCGCGGCGAGCGCGGTGATGACGGGCGAATGGGCATGGAGAATGTCGGGCCGGAACGCCTCCGCCGCGCGCAGGATCGCCTGGGTGAAGCTGCGAACCTCGCGGATTTCGGAGACGACCGGCGGCCCGCCCCGCCCCGCCCCGCCGCGGAAGAAGCGCAGTCCGTCGTGCGTTTCCCACGCGCCCTCGTCGATCGCCGCCTCCGCGGCGTGGCGCGCGCCGGTGACGCCCGCGACCTGCAGGCCGAGCCCCTGCTGCGCCTTCAGGATGGCGCGCGTGCGAAAGGTATAGCCGCTGTGGAGCGGCAGCGAGTGATCGAGGATGTGAAGGATCCGCATGGCTTGGGCAGTGGTCCCGCATCGTCCGTCCCGCAGCGGGACTTTCCTTGCGCGCTCCTGCCATGGCAAGCCTTAACGCGCCGTCAACCGGACCGCACTACGCGGGGGATGGCGGGATACGGGCCACGGGACAGAAGCGACGGGATGCGGCGATGATCGACACTTTCGCGCTCGCGCTCGCCCACGGCCTGCTCGCGCTGACCGCATGGCGGCTGTTCCGCCGCCCCGATCTCGATTCGGACGACGGCGTGAGCGTCAGGACGACATGGGGGCGCCGCCCCGATGCATGATCTCGCGCTGGTCGGCTTCATCGTCGCGCTGATCGCGCTCGGCACGCGGAAGCCGTTCATGTTCGTGCTCGGCTATGCCTATGTCGACATCGTCTCGCCGCAGCGCCTCTCTTATTATCTGCTCAACGCGGTGCCCGTGTCGCTGATCTTCTTCGTGCTCGCGGTCGGCGGATACCTCGCCGTCGACGACAAGACGGGGACGCGGCTGTCTGCCCGGCAGATCATCCTGATCCTGTTGCTGCTGTGGTGCGGCTACACGACCTTCACCGCCGATTTCCCCGCCGCCGCGCTCGAGAAATGGGGCTGGGTGTGGAAGGCGCTGGTGTTCGCGATCTTCCTTCCCTTCACGCTGCGCACGCGGCTGCGGCTCGAGGGGCTGCTGCTGTTCATGGTGCTGTCGGTCTCGTCGATCATCGTCGTCGGCGGGATCAAGACGATGCTCGGCGGCGGCGGCTACGGCACGCTCAACCTCGGCATCAGCGACAATTCGGGGCTCTACGAAGGCTCGACGATCTCGACGGTCGCGATCGCGATCATCCCGACGATCCTGTTCCTCGCCAAATATGGCACGATCTTCCCGCGCGGCTGGATGGTGCGACTCTACAGCCTGGCGCTGACCTTCTCCTGCCTGCTGATCCCGATCGGCACCGCGACGCGCACCGGGCTGATCTGCATCGGGCTGGTCGCGATCATGGGGCTGCGCGATTCAAAGCGGCGCATCCTCTACATGAGCGCAATGGCGATCGCGGTGATGGTCGCGGTGCCGTTCCTGCCGAAGACCTACACCGCGCGGATGCATACCATCCAGGGCTATCAGGCCGATGAATCGGCCTCGACACGCGTCGCGGTGTGGGGCTGGACATGGAACTACGTGCAGGACCACCCCGCCGGCGGCGGCTTCGCCGCCTATCTCGGCAATCACATCGTCATCAACCTCAAGGATGCGCGCGGGCAGCCGATCAACAATGCGGTCGAATATGACAAGGCGCGCGCCTTCCATTCGGCCTATTTCGAGATGCTCGGCGAACAGGGCTTCCCTGGCTTCGGGCTGTGGGCGCTGCTGCACCTGACCAGCCTGTTCCGGCTCGAGCTGCTGCGCCGCCGCTTCCGCCGCGCCGCCGGCGAGAGCGAGCAATGGATCGCGCCGCTCGCCACCGCGCTGCAGCACGGCCACATCATCTATCTGGTCGGCTCGTTGTTCATCGGCATCGCCTTCCAGCCCTTCGTCTATATGATGATCGCGTGCGAGATCGGGCTCGATTCCTACGTGCGCCGCACGCGCCCCGAGCGGCCGCGCGTCGCGATGGGGGCCGCCGCGCGCCAGCCGGCGGTGCTGGCGGCATGACGCGACCCGAATTGCGGCCGCTCACCTCGGTGCGCGGGCTGTTCGCCTGGGCGGTGGTGCTCTACCATATTCGCCTTGCCTGCCTGGGCTGGCTGCCGATCGGCGTCGTCCAGCTGCTCGCCAAGGGCTATCTCGCGGTCGACGTCTTCTTCCTGCTCTCGGGTTTCGTGATCTGGCTCAACTATGGCGAGCGGCTGCGCGCGCCGGGCGCCGCGGCCGACTTCCTCGTCCGTCGGATCGCGCGGGTATGGCCGCTGCACGTCGCGATGCTGATATTCGGCGCGGCGCTGGCGCTGCTGCTGCGCGCGACCGGCCGCCAGGCCGATCATTTTCCGTTCGCGCTGCTGCCGCTTCATCTCGCGATGATGCAGGATTGGGGCTGGTCCAACGCCTTGCTGTGGAACGATCCCGCCTGGTCGATCAGCGGCGAATGGGCCGCTTATCTGCTGACCCCGCTGGCGGTGCTGATGCTGCCGAAGCGCCGCTGGCCGAGCCCCGTGCTGATGATCGCGGCGGCGCTGCCGCTGCTCCTGCTGTTTGCACTGCTCTGGGCGGGGCATGGCGGACTCGGCCGTTCAATCTCGGAATTCGGCTTGCCGCGCTGCCTTGCCGAATTCGCCTGCGGGACGATGCTCTCCGAACTATGGCGTCGCTGGCGAGGCGATGCACGGATCGAGGCGGGATGCTGGGCGGTGGGTCTGGTCTGGCTGGCCGCCTGGTGGGCCGGCCTCCCCGAGACGCTCGCGCTGCCCTTCGCCTTCGCCGCGATGCTGCTCGGTCTGGCATTGGGCGCCGAACGACCGCGCCATCCGCTGGCCGGACGCTGGATCCACTGGCTCGGCGAGATCAGCTATGCGACCTATCTGTCGCATTTCCTGCTGTTCTTCGCGGTCAAGCTCGCTTTCGTCCGCGACGCCTACGATGCCCCGCCAGCGCTGATCACAGCCTATCTGCTGCTCGTGCTGCTTGGCTCGGCCTTGCTCTATCACGGCGTCGAGCGCCCGGCGCAGCGGACGATCCTGCGCGTCTGGAAACAGGCAAGGGACCGGTCGGCAGACCCTTGCCCCGCGAAAGCCGGGGCCCAGAGCTGCGAACACAGCGCGTGAGGCTCTGCCCCGGGCTTCGCCGGGCACGGAAGCGCCGGCGAACGGGCAGGCGTCAGTCGCGCTCGATCGACTTGATCAGCGCCTCGGTGAAGGCGGGGATGTCGTCGGGTTTGCGGCTGGTGATTAGCCGGCCGTCGATATGGACCTGCTCGTCGACGACGGTCGCGCCAGCATTTTTCAGATCGGTACGCACCGACGGCCAGCTGGTCAGCGTACGCCCGTCGATCACGTCGGCCTCGGCCAGCAACCACGGGCCGTGGCAGATCGCCGCCACCGTCTTGTCGGCGGCGAAGAAATCGCGGACGATGCGCAGTGCCTCGCTTTCGAGCCGCATCTTGTCGGGATTGGTCGTCCCGCCCGGGATCAGCAGCGCATCATAGTCTGCGGCATCGACGTCGGCGAGCACGAGGTCGGGCGTGATCGTCGCGGCCTTCTCGGTATCGTGCTCCATCCCCTGGATCGGATCGGTCTTGATCGAGGCGAGCGTCACCTCGGCGCCGAGATCAAGCAGGCTTTCGCGCGGCTTGAACAGCTCGGATTGCTCGAAGCCATCGGTTGCGAGGATGAGGATCTTCGACTTGTCGATCATGGGCATCGTGCGTCTCCCGGCGAGGCTTGCGTTCGGACCATCAAACGGACGGCCCCTCGCCCGCGTTCCGCGCCGCCCGGCATCCCGCCGGAACGATCGCCGGAACGATCGCGCGCCCGATCGCGTTGGCCCGGCTGAACGAAAAACGCCGAGGAGCGGATGACGAACCCCAAGCTGGTCTATGTCGACGACGACCTGCCGGGCCTGCTGCGCCGCAAGGCCGGCCGCGGCTGGGCCTATTTCGACGCGCACGGCACGCGCATCACCGATCGCGACGAGATCGACCGGTTAAACGCGATCGGCATGCCGCCCGCCTACAAGGACTGCTGGTTCTGCCCGAGCCCGCACGGCCACATCCAGGCGATCGGCTATGACGACAAGGGCCGCAAGCAATATCGTTACCATCTCGATTTCCGCGCCGCGCAGGATGCCGCGAAATACGAGCATTGCGTCGACTTCGGCTATGCGCTGCCGCTGATCCGCCGCCAGGTCGACAGCGACCTCGCGGCGCGCGGCGTCGACAAGCGCACCGCGGTCGCCGCCGTCGTGCGCTTGCTCGATCTCGGCCATGTTCGCGTCGGCAACGACGCCTATCAGCGCGACAATGGCAGTTTCGGCGCGACCACGCTGCGCAACCGCCATGCCAAGGTGACCGGCAGCAAGCTCAAGCTCTGCTATCTCGGCAAATCGGGCAAGACGCAGACGCTGACGATCGAGGACAAACGGCTGTCGCGCGTGGTCAAGCGCGTGCAGGACCTGCCCGGGCAGCGGCTTTTCCAATATCTCGACGAGGCCGGCGAGCGGCACAACGTCACCTCGAGCGACGTCAACGACTATCTGCGCGAGGCCTCGGGCGGCCCCTTCACCGCCAAGCATTTCCGCACTTGGGGGGCGAGCGTGATCGCCTTCCGCACGATTGTCGAAGCGGGTGCCGACGGCATCGGGTTGAAGGCGGTGCTGGCTCCGGTCGCCGAGGCGCTGGGCAACACGCCGGCGATCAGCCGCAAAAGCTATGTCCACCCCGCGCTGATCGATCTCGCCAAGGCGGGCGGGCTCAAGGGCGAGGCGCCGGCCAGGCTGCCGCGCGCGACGCGCTGGCTCTCGTCCGCCGAGCGCGGGCTGATCGGCTTTCTCGACGCGCTGGCACAGTCCCCCGCGAGCAAGGCCGCCTGATGCCGTCGGCCGCCGCGAAGACCGCGCTCCCCCCGCACGTCTTCACGCCACCGATCGGCCTTGTCGACCAGGGCCGCGCGTTCGTCGCCGAGACGGCGCAATGGTTCGCCGCCAACGGGCTGCATATCGCGATAGCGCTGGCGGCCGGAATCCTGCTCGTCGCCGCGCTGCTCTTCCTCCAGAAGCTCGCCGAGCGCCTGTGTCGCGACGACGCCGCGCTGGTCGACTGGCGGACGATCGTCGGCCGCATCGCCGCGAGGACCAGCTTCTGGTTCCTGGTGATCGTCGCCGCGCGCCTCGTCGACGGCTATGCCGACGCGCCGCCGCTGCTCGACAAGACGATCGGCTTCCTGTTCACCGTCGCACTGACATTCCAGGCGGCGATCTGGGTACGCGAACTGGTGCTAGGCTTCGTCGAGCACCGCGCCGGAATGACCGATCAGGATCATGGCGCGCTGGCATCGGCGACGGGGATCATCCGCTTCCTCGTCTCGTTCACCTTGTTCTCGCTCGCGCTGGTGCTCGTGCTGGGCAATCTCGGCGTCAACGTGACCGGCCTGATCGCGGGGCTGGGCGTCGGCGGCATCGCGATCGGGCTCGCCGCGCAGGGCATCTTCAAGGATCTGTTCGCGGCGCTGGCGATCATCTTCGACCGCCCCTTCCGCAAGGGCGACAGCATCAAGTGGAACGGCATTTCGGGCAGCATCGAGGCGATCGGGCTCAAGACGACGCGGATCCGCTCGGTCACCGGCGAGCAGGTTGTCGTCGGCAATGCGCACATGCTCGAAAAGGAGCTGTACAACCTCGCGCGGCTCGATCGGCGGCGGATGATCCTGTCGATCGGCGTCACCTATTATACCTCAGAGGACGTCTGCGAGCGCATTCCGGACATGCTGCGCACGCTCGTCGCCGGCGTGCCCCGGTGCAAGGTGGTGCGCGTCGGGATGACGGGGTTCGGCGATTCGAGCCTCGACTATGAGCTGCAGTTCGATGTCGCCTCGTCCAACTACAACGAGGTGTTTGACGCGCGCAGCCAGGTCTGCCTCGCGATCCTGCGCGCGTTCAACCAGGCCGGGATCGAGTTCGCCTTCCCGACGCAGACAACGATCACCGCCGATCCATCGGGCCGCGGTATCATGCCCTATCCCGAGGTGCGGCATGGCGACGCGAACAGCGCCGCGACGCCCGTCGAGCATGAGGTCTCGGACGAGACGGCGCCGTAGTTCTTTCCCCTTTCAGGGGGACGAGAGTGACCGCGCTACATCAGCTCGCCGTCACCGGGTTGTAGAGTCCTGCTATTCCTTAGCCACGAAAGCGGGACCCCGGCTCAAGGCCGGGGTGACGATGGGTCAGTCGCATCCCGCTCCACTCACCCCCACAGCGTCCCCTGCGCATTCAGCATGCGTCCGCGCTCGAACGCGAAGCCATCGGGCCGGTCGCGCGCGAGCAGCAGCGGGCCGTCGAGATCGGCCCACTCCGCGCCCTGCGCCACGAGGAAGGCCGGCGCGATGCCGAGCGAGGTCGACAGCATGCAGCCCACCATGATCTTCAGCTTCGCCGCGCGGGCCTCTCGGCCCAAAGCCAGCGCCTCGGTGAGGCCACCCGCCTTGTCGAGCTTGATGTTGACCGCCTGATAGCGTCCCAGGCAGCGCGCCAGATCGGCGCGATCCTGGCAGCTCTCGTCGGCGCACAGCGGGATCGGCGATCGGACGCCGTCGAGCAGATGATCCTCGCCGGCGCGCACCGGCTGCTCGATCAGCTCGACGCGGAAGGGCAGCAGCGCCGCCGCCTCGGCGGCGATGTCACGCCCCGTCCATGCCTCGTTGGCATCGACGATCAGCCGCGCATCGGGTGCGCCGCGATGGACCGCGGCGACGCGCTCGACATCGCCCTCGCCCGCCAGCTTGAGCTTGAGCAGCGGATATTTGCCCGCGACCGCCTTGGCATCGGCTTCCATCTTGGCGGGCTCGCCGAGCGAGATGGTGAAGGCGGTGACGATCGGTTTGGGCTCGGCAAGCCCCGCCAGCCGCCACACCGGCACGCCGCACCGCCGCGAATCGAGTTCCCACAGCGCCGCGTCGACCGCGTTGCGCGCCGCACCGCGCGGCAGCAGCGCGGCGAGCTCGGCGCGCGACGCCCCCTCCCCGATCGGTCCCGCGATCGCGAGGATCTGATCGCGCACACGCTCGGCGGTCTCGCCATGATAATAGATCGCGGTCGCCTCGCCCCGCCCCCTCGCCTCGCCATCGGCGAGCGTCGCGACGACGACGTCGACCTCGGTCTTGGCGCCGCGGGCGATCACGAACGCGCCCGCGACGGGCCAGCGTTCGATGCGCGCGGCAAGGCGCGTTCCGGTCATGATGATCCTGTCAGGTGGTGGTGGAGCCGGCGCCATCCACAGGCGCCGGCAATGCGCGCGGCGTGGCGAGCGGCCAATAGGGCTTGGGAAGAATGCGCGCGGAACGCTCGAACGCCGCCTTCACGTCGGGACGGGCCAGCAGCCTGCCCCACAATCCGCGCAGATGCGACGGCGCATGCGGAAGCAGCGCGCCATCGGGCTGGAACTGGTCGGCGAGCCGGTCGGCGCCTTCGGATGTGCCAAGCGCCGCGATCGCGATCGTCGCCGCCTCGTCGTCGCGCCCGGCACAGAGCAGCCCCTCGACCGCGGCCGCCTGATTGTCCGCCGCCGCCGCCTTGAGCGCGTCGCCCGCCGCCCTGGCCTCCGCCGAGCGTCGCAGGCCGGTCAGCGCGCAGACCCGGTTGCGCCTGAGCCAGGCGAGCCCGTAGCTCGAGAAATATCCCGCCTTGCTTCCCAAGCCGGCGTCGGCGACGCCGAGCTCCTCGTCGTAGCGACCCGCATCCTCGAGCTGCTCGGCAAAGCTGATCAGCGCGCCGGCGGCCTCGGGCGTGGTCGACAGGTCGGCGCTGGCGAAGGGGCGCAATCGGGCAAGCGCCGCGTCGCGATGACCCGAGGCCGCCTGCGCATCGGCGTCGGCGAGCACGATGTCGACCTGCTGCTCGCTCATTCCCGGTGCGATCCGGGTCGCCGCCGCGATCGTCGTCACGTCGTCGTATCGGCCGAGATAGGAAAACGCCATCGTCGCATCGAGCGTCGCGTGCTGATCCTGCGGCGCATCGGCATAGGCATCGAGCGCGGTGCGCGCGAAGCCGTCGATCGCGACGCCCCCTGCGGGCCCGATCATCTTGCCAATCTCGGGCCATAGCGCGGCATAGCGCCGCTCGACCGCCATTTCCCACAAGGTGGGCGGGCGATGGATGCGATTGAGCAGCCCGCGTGCGTCGTCGAGCGCATGCCGATCGAGCAGCGATCCGATCCCGTCGGCGGCGAGCGTCTCGGCGAGCTCGGGGCGATCGGCAGGGTCCCAGTCGGCGAGCGCCAGCGCCAGGGCGGTCCGGTCGCGCCGTGCGGTGTCGTTGCCCAGCGTCAGCGCCTGCGCCACCTGCCGCCAGAGATCGCCCGGGATCATCGCCAGCGCACGCGAGCGCTGGTCGGCGGCGGCGGCGAGATCGTCGGCGGCCTGCGCATAATGCTGCGTATCCGCATCGTCGAGGATCTGATAGCCGCGGATCAGCGCGTTGTCGGGCGCCTGCGCGCGCAATTCGGCGAGCAGGGGCGCGACCTCGCCGACGCGACCCGCAGCCGGCAGGCACGGCAGCCGGAGCAGCTGCGCGGAGAAACGCGCGACCGTCCCTGCGCCCGCGCGGCCCGCAACCGCCGGATCGAGCACCGCCAGCACGCCTTTGCAGTCATTCGCCTTGGCGAGCGGCAGCGCCTTGTTCAGCGCAGCGTCGATCGCATCCGGCGACCGGACCGCGGCGGTCACCCCGGCCGCGGATGCCGGGATCGCCGCTGTCGCCCACGACGGCAGCCCTGCCGCGAGCGCGAGGCCCAGGACCAGCGACACCCGCATCCGATCAGCCTTGTGCATGCTCCGCGATCCACTGCTCGAGCACGGGGGCGATCTCCTCGCGCCAGCGGCGACCGTTGAAGATGCCGTAATGACCGACGGTCTCGGCGAGGTGATATTTCTTCTTCCCGGCGGCGAGCTTGTTCGCCAGCGTCAGCGCGGCCCTGGTCTGGCCGACACCCGAAATATCGTCCTTTCCGCCCTCGATCGCGAGGATGGCGGTATCGACGATCGCGGACGGATCGACCTTGCGGCCGCGATAGGTGAGCTCGCCGCGGGGCAGCTTGTGCGCTTGGAACACGTCCTCGATCGTCTGGAGGTAGAATTCGGCAGTCATGTCGCAAACCGAGCGATATTCCTCGTAAAACGCCTTGGTCGCATCCGCGCTCTCGCCGTCGCCGTCGACCAGATGCTGGTACATGCGGTAATGGCTCATCATGTGGTTGCCGAGGTTCATCGCCATGAACCCGGCAAGCTGGAGGAAGCCCGGATAGACCTTCCGCCCCGCGCCGGCATAGTTGAACGGCACGGTCGCGATCACATTATGCTCGAACCAGGCAAGCGGGCGCTGCGTCGCCACCGTGTTGACCGCGGTGGGCGCCTCGCGCGTGTCGATCGGCCCGCCCATCATGGTGAGCGTCGCCGGCCGGCAGGGATGCTTGTCCTCGTTCATCAGGCACGTCGCGGCATAGACCGGCACGGACGGCTGGCAGACGGCGAGCACATGCGTGCCTGGCCCGATATGCGCCAGGAACTCGGTGACATAGTCGATATAGTCGTCGAGATCGAAACGCCCGGCGTCGAGCGAGACCTGCTTCGCGTCGCGCCAATCGGTGATATAGACATCATGGCCGGGCAGCATGCGCTCGACCGTGCCGCGCAGAAGCGTCGCATAATGGCCCGACATCGGTGCGACGATCAGCAGCTTCTGCTGACCCGTTACCCCCTCGCGCGTGAAGTGCTTGAGCTGGCCGAACGGCTTGCGCAGCACGATCTCCTCGAAGACGGTGACGGTCTTGCCGTCGACGACGGTGCTCTCGAAGCCGAATTCCGGCTTTCCGCGCGGTTGCGACGCATGCGAGAACACGTCGAGCCCCGAGGCGATCATCGGCCCGAAGCTGGTCCGCCCCAGCGGATTGGCGGGATTTTGCAGCCAGCCCTTGCCCATGTCGGCAAGCAGGCTCGCGCCGCTCAGCCAGTTGCGCTGGAATTCATAGGCATCGTAGAGCAAATCCATCTCCCGCGGCGGCGCGCATCATCCGTAGCACAGACCAGGCTGACCGCCTTCTACTCCTATATGGCGTCTTCGCACTTGCAAAATAAGAGGGGTGTCCCGGCACGGGCGGCGCCCGCGATTGAGCCGGGTGGCGCACGGTGCTAGGCGCGCGACATGGCCAGTTCTCCGCAGCCCGACGTGCCGACCGACCCGCGCCAGCGGCGCATCGGCAATCTCCGGCTCGTCTGGCGCCATGCGCTGCGCTACCCGTGGCAGATCCTCGCCGCATTCGTTGCGCTGTGCGTGTCCTCGGCGGCGACGCTGGGCATCCCCTACGGCTTCAAGCGGATCATCGATCGCGGCTTTTCCACCGGCGTCGATCCGCATGCGGTGACCACGTCCTTCCACTATCTGCTGATGATCGTCGTCGTGCTCGCGCTGGCGACCGCGGCGCGCTTCTGGTTCGTGTCATGGCTGGGCGAGCGCGTCGTCGCCGATCTCAGGATCGAGGTGCAGGCCAATCTGCTGACGCTCGCGCCGCGCTTCTTCGAGGAGAATCGCCCCTCCGAAATCGCCTCGCGGCTGACGTCGGACACGACGCTGATCGAGCAGGTCGTGGGGTCGACGGTTTCGATCGCGCTGCGCAACCTGTTCACCACGATCGGCGGCGTCGCCTATCTGCTGGTGCTCAGCCCCAAGCTTGCCGGGTTGCTGCTTGTCGGCATCATGCTGGTGATGGCGCCGCTGATCCTGCTCGGCCGGCGGATCCGCAGCTTCTCGCGATCGTCGCAGGATCGCATCGCCGCGATCGGCGGGCTGGCCACCGAGGTGCTGGGTGCGATGAAGATCGTCCAGGCATTCGGGCAGGAAGCGCGCGAGGCGCGGCGCTTCCAAGACGCGGTCGCCGCGGTGTTCAGCGCCGCCAAGCGTCGGATCGGCGTCCGCGCGCTGATGACCGCACTGGTGATCGGGCTGGTCTTCGGCGCGATCGTGCTGGTGCTGCAGCAGGGTGCGCTCGATGTCGCGGCGGGGCGCATGACGGGCGGCTCGATCGCCGCCTTCGTGCTGACCGGCGGGCTGGTCGCGGGCGCGCTGGGCGCGCTTGCTGAAGTCTATGGCGATCTGCTGCGCGGCGCGGGCGCGGCGAGCCGGCTGGGCGAACTGCTCGCCGAACGGCCCGAGATCAGGGCGCCCGCCCGACCGGTCGCGCTTCCGGAGACCGCCACCGGACGGCTGACCTTCGAACGCGTCACCTTCCACTATCCGAGCCGCCCCGAAGTTGCGGCGCTCGACGACTTCACGCTCGACATCGGCGCGGGACAGACCGTCGCGGTGGTCGGCCCGTCGGGTGCGGGCAAATCGACGCTGCTCCAACTCGCGCAGCGCTTCTACGACCCGCAGGCCGGGCGCGTGCTGCTCGACGGCGTGGCGCTGGCGGATGCCGATCCCGCGCTCGTCCGCAAGCGAATCGCGATGGTGCCGCAGGATACGGTGATCTTCGGCGCGTCGGCACGCGACAACCTTCGCTACGGCGCGTGGGACGCCGATGACGCGGCGCTGTGGGCGGCGGCAGAAGCCGCCAACGCCGCGACCTTCCTCCGGGCTCTTCCCGACGGGCTCGATACCTATCTCGGCGAGGGCGGCGCGCGGCTGTCGGGCGGGCAGCGCCAGCGCTTGGCGATCGCGCGCGCGCTGCTCCGCGATGCCCCGCTGCTGCTGCTCGACGAAGCGACCTCGGCGCTCGACGCCGAGAGCGAGCGGCTCGTCCAGGATGCGCTCGACCGGCTGATGCAGGGCCGCACCACGATGGTGATCGCGCACCGCCTCGCGACCGTGCGCAAGGCCGACCGCATCGTCGTGATGGAGGATGGCCGCATCGTCGAGCAGGGCACGCACGACGCGCTGTTCGCGGGCAGCGGGCTGTATGCGCGCCTCGCGAAGCTGCAGTTCGAGGTGGCGTAGCGATGATCGTCGAAGGCGGCTGCCACTGCGGCCTCGTCCGATTCGAGGCCTCGATCGACGGGCCCGCGGTCGAGCTGCTGGCCTGCGACTGCTCGATCTGCCGGATGACCGGCTATCTCCATCTGATCATCCCGGAGAGCCGCTTCCGCCTGACCGAGGGACAGCGCGACACGACGACCTATCGCTTCGGCACCGGCCGCGCGCGACACATCTTCTGCAATCAATGCGGCATCAAGAGCTTCTACCGCCCGCGCTCGCATCCCGATGGGATCAGCATCAACTGGCATTGCCTGGACGAGGGCCACCCGCTGGTGGCGACGATCATCCCGTTCGACGGCACTTATCCGCCCGGCTGACCGAACGGCTCAGCCGGCACGCTGCGCCAGCCCGTGCTGACGCTTGTAGTCCGCGACCGCGGCGAGCAAACCGGCCACCTCGGCCGGCGCCATCACGCCGTCATAATCGTCGCCCGTCTGCGCCTTGAAACGGAAATGCCAGCCGGCATCGACACCCGGCACATAGCGCGCGGCGATCGTCCTGAGCAGCGGCTCGTCGATCGGTACCGCGAGATTCTCGGTGCGCGTGCAGCCGCCGTACAGCTGCGACCGCGAACATTGCGCGGTCCGCCCCAGGTTGAGCGTCTCGACCGCACGCGGGCCGCTCGGCGTCTCGTAGTTGACCGTCCAGAAATATTTGTAGAGCCGCCCCTGGTACACGATGCGCTGATACAGTTGATAGGTGACGGCGCCGCTGGTCTTGTTGACGAAGGCGCGCAGGAAATTGTCGCTCCACACCAGGCGCAGCAGCCCGTGCCGCTCCTGATATCCGGGCTCGGTGGTGATGGTGGCGACAAGCTCCAGCCCGTCGTCCTTGACCGTGGCGGACCGCTCGAAATCCTGCGGCGTCATCGCCAGCATCCGTCGCGCCTCGCCGGGCAGATCGGCCGCACGCGCCCCACCCTGCGTCGCCCCGAGCAGCGCCAGCACAGAAACGAAGCGACCCATCCGCATGCCAGAGCCCCCCAGCCCGTCGCGGCCAGCAGAATCGCACAGCCGCGGCGCGCGTCAAGATGCGTCGTGCGACGATACAGGGCATTGGCGCGGAGGACCGACGGCGGCGCCCCGATCACGCGACGCCGACGGATGAAAAATCGCGCGGGACCCCCTACGTTGCGCGCATGACCACCGCCACCCTCCTCGCCACGCGCGCGCTGATCCGGCTTTCGGGCGCGGACGTCGCGGGTTTCCTGCAAGGCCTCGTCACCAACGACACCGGCCGCCTCGCGACCGGCCAGCCGATCTGGGCGGGGCTGCTCAGCGCGCAGGGCAAGGCACAGTGGGACTTCCTGCTCTGGCCGGACGGCGCCGACGTGCTGGTCGACTGCGAAGCGACGCAAGCCGACGCGCTGGCCAAGCGGCTGTCCATGTACCGGCTGCGCCGGCCGATCGCGATCGCGCGCGACGAGACGCTCGGCGTGCATTGGTCGGCCGCAGGCGACGACGATCCCCGCCTGCCCCAACTCGGCCATCGCTGGCTCGGTTCGCCAACCGGCACGCCCGCCGACGACGCCTATCGCGCGCATCGCCTCCACCTCGGCGTCGTCGAAGGCGTCGC
Source organism: uncultured Sphingomonadaceae bacterium (assembly GCA_903871605.1). Lineage (GTDB taxonomy): Bacteria > Pseudomonadota > Alphaproteobacteria > Sphingomonadales > Sphingomonadaceae > Solisphingomonas. The sequence goes on along the minus strand of CAIQHF010000018.1, from coordinate 72,634 downwards.
CGAACTCGGCCAGGACAAGACGTTGTGGCTCGAGACCAACGCGGTCGAATTGGGCGGCGTCAGCTTTACCAAGGGCTGCTATGTCGGCCAGGAGAACACCGCACGGATGAACTGGCGGCAGAAGGTCAACCGGCGGCTGGTCGTCTGCGCGGTCGACGCCGATCCGGGCGAGGCCGCGCGCGCCTGGTATCCCGCGCTCGGGCTGGCGGTGGCGCCGGAGCGCGTCGCGGCTTTGCGCGACGGCGGACCGGTCAAGCTGGGCGCGGTCGACGGCCACCCGATCGTCCCCACATGGCTTGCCACAGCGATCGCCGAGGAGCCGGTGGCATGAGCGAACCGATCCGCACCCGTCCGACCAGCCGCTCGGCAACGCTCGGCGGGGTCGGCGTGATCTTCGTCACCGGCGTGTTCGCGATCGCCGCCGCCGCGGTGCTGCTGCTCGCGGCCAGCTACGGCTTCCGCATGGAGGCGATCGACTGGGTGCTGCTCGGCTTCGTGCTCGTCACGACGATCGGCGGCGGCATCGCGCTCGCGCGCTTCGTCCGCGCCCATCCCGGCGCCATCGGCGAGGCGCGCTTCGATACCACGCACGCCGACGACCCGGCCGACTGATTAATCCCGTCGCGCGCCGTGATAGAGGTGCGTCGCCATCGCGGCACCGAGCACGGGCGCGATCAGGTTGACGACGGGCACGAGAAACGCGCCTGTCACGATGGCGCCGACGCCCGCGCGCTGCCACCGCGTCGCCGCCAGCCATGCCTTGCGCGACGCGCGGTCGCCATGCCGGCTGGCGACCATGTCGCCGAGATCGCGCCCGAAGGCGACGCCGTTGACCGCGACGAACAGGATGAGCGTGCCGACCGCGGTCACCAGCAGCAGCAGGTAGAAGGGCGAGGCGATCAGATTGTAGAGGATCACGCGCAGCGACGAGCGCGCGCCGAGCCACGCGCCGCGCGCCCAGCCCAGCGGCGTCGCGCTCGCCAATGCTTGCGGATAGTGGCGCGCTTCGACCGCCGCGACGATGCGGTCCATATACGCCGAGATCACCCCGATCGCGATCGCCGGGAACAGCAACCAGCCCAGCACCGCGGTCAGCAGGACGGCGCCGAGCCCGCTCGCCGATCCGCCCAGCGGGCAGCTGTCGTCCGCCGAGAGCAGGCCGCACGGATCGAAGCCGTTGAGCAGGAAGCCGAGCGCGACGCCGAGCAGCGAGAAGATCAGCAGCGTCACCAGCAGCGACCGCGCGAGAATCGCAAGGATGCGCCGATCGCCGAGATCGTCGAAGGCGAGGAAGAGCGCGCGGATCATTGCGCCTGTACCAATGGCGGCGGCTGCGGGTTCCGCGCACGCTTGCGGATCGCGCCGGCGGCGCCGATGTCGGGCAGGATACGAAAGGATGCCCATGCCGGTCTACGCGCTCGACGATCTCGCCCCGACGCTCCCCGCCGACGGCTCGGCCTGGATCGCGCCATCGGCCGAACTGATCGGCGACGCCCGGCTGGGCGAGGATGCCAGCATCTGGTTCGGCGCGGTGGTGCGCGCCGACAACACGCCCATCATCGTCGGCCGCGGCACCAACATCCAGGAGGGCGCGATGCTGCATTCGGACCCCGGCAGCCCGCTGACGATCGGCGCAGACTGCACGATCGGGCATCATGCGATCCTCCACGGCTGCACGCTCGGCGACCGCGTGCTGATCGGCATGGGCGCGCGCGTGCTCAACGACGCGGTGATCGCCGACGATTGCCTCGTCGGCGCGGGCGCACTGGTGACCGAGGGCAAAAGCTTCGCGCCGGGCAGCCTGATCGTCGGCGCACCCGCCAAGGCGGCGCGGCCGCTCACCCCCGAGGAGATCGCCATGCTCCGCATCGGCGCGGCGCACTATGTCGCGCGTGCGCGCCGCTTTGCCCGCGGCCTGACACGCCTGGATTGAGCGACCGACGATCGCCGGCCCGGCCCGGCCGGTGATCCCGGACACGAAAAAGCCGGGCCATCGCTGACCCGGCTTTTGGTGGAAACCTCCGGTGGTTTCCTCTGGTCGGGGCGACAGGATTCGAACCTGCGACCCTTAGACCCCCAGTCTAATGCGCTACCGGGCTGCGCCACGCCCCGACCTAGGCGGCGGCCATTAGGCGAGCCCCGACCGCTTGGCAAGCCGGGAGCGGCCGCCTGCGGATGATCGGCGTGCGCAGCGCCTTGCAAGCAAGCGCGCCACCATGGTAGGCGCCCGCGCTTCACCAGGGCCGCCGTCACGCGACGAAGCGCGCCCCAGCCAGGCCGAACCGCTCCATGTTCTCGTCCCCCGCCTTTGCCCAGACCGCCGGCGCGCCAGCAGGCGCCTCGCCGCTCGCCGCCTATTCGGGGTTCATCCCGATCGTGCTGATGGTGGTGATCTTCTACTTCCTGCTGATCCGCCCGCAACAGACGCGCGCCAAGCAGCACAAGGCGATGATCGACGCGGTCAAGAAGGGCGACGTCGTCGTGACGGGCGGCGGCACGATCGGGCGCGTCACCAAGGTCGATGGCGAAGAGGTCGAGGTCGAGATCGCGCCGACGGTGCGCGTCCGCGTCGTCAAGGGCACGCTGACCGAGGTGCGCACCACCTCGAAACCCGCGAACGACTGAACGGGACGAGAGGGCCATGCTCGATTTCCCGCGCTGGAAGATCGCCTCGATCATAGGCGTGCTGTTCATCGGCATCCTGCTCGCGATCCCGAGCCTGATGCCCGAATCGACCGCCAGGTCGCTCGGGCTCGGCTGGGCGCCGAAGATCAATCTCGGGCTCGATCTCGCCGGCGGCAGCCACATCCTGCTCGAGGCGGACACCGCCGACGTCAGCAAGACGCGGCTCTCCGCGATGGAGGACACCGTCCGCGCCGCGATGCGCAAGGCGACGCCGGCCCCGATCGCGATCGGCGACATCTCGACCGCCAACAACGCGCTGACCTTCTTCGTGCGCGATTCGGGCCAGCTCGACGCCGCCGTCGATCTGGCGCGCACGCTCACCCAGCCGGTCGGCTCGACCGGGCAGCGCGACTGGAACGTCGCCGTCGTCGATTCGACGCGCATCGTGATGACGCAGACGCAGGGCGGGATCGACCAGTTCGTCGATCAGGCGATGACCGGCGCGGTCGACATCGTCCGCAAGCGCATCGACGCGCTCGGTACCAAGGAGCCGACGATCGTCCGCCAGGGCACCGATCGCATCCTCGTCGAGGTGCCCGGCTTTTCGGATCCCGCCGAGCTGAAGGCGCTGATCGGCAAGACCGCCAAGCTCGAGTTCAAGCTGGTCGACACCACCGCCGATCCCGCCAAGATCGCCGCCGGCCAGCCGCCGATCGGCGACCAGATCCTCAAGATGCAGACCGGTGCGCCGATCGCGGTCAATAGCCAGGCGATCATCACGGGCACCGATCTCAAGCGCGCGCAGCAGAGCTACGACCAGAACAACCTTCCCGCGGTCGCGATCGACTTCAACAGCCGCGGCTCGCGCTCCTTCGCCGAGACGACGCAGGCCAATGTCGGCAAGCCGTTCGCGATCATCCTCGACGGTGTCGTGCTGTCCGCGCCGCGGATCGACGAACCGATCCTGGGCGGCAGCGCGATCATCAACGGCAGCTTCACGCCGCAATCGGCGCAGGCGCTGGCGATCTCGCTGCAATCGGGGGCGCTGCCGATCGCGTTGAAGACGGTCGAGGAACGCACCGTCGGGCCAGGCCTCGGCGCCGATTCGATCCACGCCGGCGTGATCGCCTCGACGATCGCGGTGGTCGCGGTGGTCGTATTCATGTTCGTCACCTACGGCCGCTTCGGCGTCTATGCGAACATGGCGGTGATCATCAACGTGTTCGTGATCCTCGGCGCGATGGCGCTGCTCAACGCGACGCTCACCTTGCCTGGCATCGCCGGCTTCGTGCTGACGATCGGCACCGCGGTCGACGCCAACGTGCTGATCAACGAGCGCATCCGCGAGGAACGGCGTCGGGGACGCGGCGTGATCCAGTCGGTCGAGCTCGGCTACAAGGAAGCCAGCCGGACGATCTTCGAGGCGAATGTGACGCACGCGATCGCCGCCTTCATCATGCTCATCCTGGGCTCGGGCCCGGTCAAGGGCTTTGCCGTGGTGCTGCTGCTCGGCATCGCCACCTCGGTGTTCACCGCGGTGCTGTTCACGCGGATGATGGTCGCGCTGTGGCTGCGCCGCGCGCGCCCGCAGGCGATCCACATCTGATGACGACCGCATCTCTCTTTCCGCTGTTCCCCCGCGCAGGCGGGGGCCCAGGGCTGCAAGCGCGGCGCCTGTGGCTCTGGACCCCCGCCTGCGCGGGGGCACAGGCCCGAAGCGCCGCCGGAGTCTGACCATGCGCCTGCTCAAGATCGTACCCGACAACACCAATATCGGCTTCGTCGCGCTGCGCCGCTGGGCGTTCGGCCTCACCCTGTTCCTGTCGATCGGCGCGATCGTGCTGGTCGGCGTGCGCGGATTGAACTTCGGCGTGGACTTCGTCGGCGGGCTGATGATCGAGGCCAAATTCGACCACCAGGCCCCGCTCGACGCGGTGCGCGGCAAGCTCGATTCGCTCGACGTCGGCGAGGCGCAGCTGCAGCAGTTCGGCGACGCGCAGACCGTCTCGATCCGCCTTCCGCTGCCCAGATCGACCGACGAGGGCGCCACCAATGCGCTCGTCAACAAGGTCGAGGGTGCGCTCAAGGCGCAGTATCCGAGCGTGGTGTTCAACCAGGTCCAGGCGGTCGGCGGCAAGGTCTCGAACGAGCTGATCCGCAACGGCGCGATCGCGGTGTTCCTCGCGATCTTCGGCATCGCGCTGTTCGGCATCTTCCGCTTCGAATGGCAGTTCGGCGTCGCGACCTTCGTGTCGATCCTGCACGACGTGCTGATGACCTTCGGCTTCTTCGCGCTGTTCCGAAACTATCTCGAATTCGATCTCAACATCGTCGCGGCGGTGCTGACGATCATCGGCTATTCGATCAACGACAAGATCGTGATCGACGACCGCATCCGCGAGAATCTGCGCAAATATCGCCAGATGCCGATCGGCGAGCTGATCGACCTGTCGGTCAACGAGACGCTGCCGCGCACCGTGATGACGTCTCTCACGATCATCCTCGCGCTCGCCTCGCTGCTGATCTTCGGCGGGCATGTGCTGCGCGGCTTCACCGCGGCGATGATCCTGGGTGTGATCGTCGGCACCTATTCGTCGATCTACGTCTCCTCCTCGCTGCTGATCACGCTGGGCATCGACAAGTCGCGCTTCAAGCAGATGAACCAGGCCGTCGACAAGAAGAAGGCCGCACGCGAGCGCGCCGAGCGGATCGCGCCGAGGCCGTGAGGCGGCGCGCGTAAATGGCGAAATTCTCGCCCGATCCGGTCGCATCGGGGCCGGCCATCCGCGGGATTTCGGGCGGCGGCTTCCTGATCGATGCCGCGGTCTATCCCGATGGTGCGTTGCTGACCCCGGAGGCGGCGGAGCCCTGGTCCGCGCCGTCGATCGAGGCGCTCGAGCTTGCGGCGCTGGGTAGTCTGCTCGATCGCCATCCCGCCCCGGAATTTCTGCTGCTCGGCACCGGTCCGGCGCTGCGCCGACCCTCGCCGGACTTCGCCAGGGCGGTCGACGCGAAGGGCCTCGGCCTCGAGGTGATGGATAGCCGCGCCGCCGCGCGCGCATGGGGCGTCTTGCGTGCCGAGGGTCGCGAGATCGTCGCTGCGCTGATGCCGCTGGATCGCTAGTCTGGCGCCCAAGCCGACCCGCCCGTGCGGACCGACCGATCGCGCCAGGACCGCCGATCAGAAGCGGGCGGTGCGTGCCAACAGTTCGGCTGTGACCGGATAGCCGGCGTCGGGCGGGATGCACAGCCATGCGCCGTCCTGCCGCTGTTCGATCCAAGGCTCGATGATCCGCCCGGGCAGGCGCAAGGCCTGGTCGCGCGCTTCGGCGAAGCTGCCGAATTGGGCCAGCCGCTCGAGCAGCCGCCGCGTCGGGAAGATCGCATGGCCCCGCCCCGTCGCGCAATCGTCGAGCACAGCCTGCGCGCTTGCCCAGAATGCCGCGCTGCTCTCGATCCCGTCGGCGACGGGGTCGGCCGCATCGTCGACCGCCGGGGCGAGGAAAAACCGCGTGTCGAAGCGACGCGGCGCCTCGGCCGGCGCGCGCCACCGCGCAAAGGGAATGAGATCCGCGACACGCGCGGCGGCCGCGATACCGGTCTCCTCGTGCGTCTCGCGTAGCGCCGCGATCCGCGCCGCCGCGTCGGCGACGGCGTCGGCGCCCGCACCGTATCGTGCCGATGCCGCAGCGACATCGCCGGGATCGACCCGCCCGCCAGGAAATACATAGGCCCCGGCCGCGAAGACCAGGGACTCGCTGCGGCGCACAACGAGAATCTCCGGTGGCGCCGCGCGTCGCTCACGCATCAGGATCAGCGAGGCGGCGGGCTGCGCGCCGGGCGAAGCCATCACGCGCGGCGCCAGTTAATATTTCGCAACCTATTCATTATTGAAATAAATCCGTGATATGTGTCAGCCGGTCGACGGATTCATAGTGAGAAGGCGTTGGACATGGCCGTGGGCGGGTTGCTGTGTAGGTTCTTCGGACATCGGCGCGAGCGACACAAGGTGTGGCACGACGGGGTCGATTATCGCGCCCCCTGCACGCGGTGCGGAATCCCGCTGGTACGCGATATCGACGGAGGCTGGCGTCCCTTCGATATCGCAAGGGACGCGCCGCCGGGTTCGCCGGAACGCGCGGCCCGCCCATAGCGCCATGCCCGCGCGGCCGGTCGCGATCTGGCCTGCCTCTGCGTCGACCCCCGATAGGGCTCGGCATGTTGGGATCGTCCGGCGAGCGTGGTGGAGCTGAGCGGAATCGAACCGCTGGCCTCTGCAGTGCGATTGCAGCGCTCTCCCATCTGAGCTACAGCCCCGCGCCCGCCGGAGGCCCCCTGTAGCGGCGTCGACGGTGGCTTGCAACGCGCAAAATCGCCCGTCGGCAGAGCATCCGCGCGCAGCCCGTCGCAGCCGCGCGCCGGCCAGCCGCAGCCGGCATCGCCCGCGCGCCGGCCGGCGGAACGGCGCCTCTCCTCCTCCGTTTATGCGTCCATCATCCGGGCGCGTCTCGCGACACCGGATGGCAGGATCCCGAGGAGAAAGGATTTTCATCATGGGCTATGAACGCACCGACCGAGACGCCCCCCGCGCGTCCGATCGCTTCGGCGCCGATCGCGACTATGATCGCTACGGCCGCGGGCAACCGCAGGACCGCGGCTTCTTCGAGCGCGCCGGCGACGAGGTCCGGTCCTGGTTCGGCGACGAAGAGGCCGAGCGCCGCCGCCGCTACGACGAGCGTTTCGATCAGCGCTACGACCGCGACCACGACGACGGCCGCTATGCGCGCGGCGCATCCGGCGGCTATCAGACCGATGGCTATCCGCGCTACGATCGCTCGAACCGCGCCGACGCGGATCGCGGCTATTTTGCGCGCGACCGTTACGCATCGCGCTACCCGGAAAGCGGCACCGCACTGGACCGCGCGGGCGCCGGTGCGCCCTACCGCTCGGACGACGGCTGGCGCGACCGCGAATATCGCGGACTCTACGGCGACTCCGGCCGCGCCGATCGACAGGACGATCCGCACGGCTACCATAGCTGGCGCGAGCAGCAGATCAGCGCGTTCGATCGCGACTATGACGAATATCGCCGCGAGAACCATTCGCGCTTCGCCAGCGAATTCTCGGCATGGCGCGAGAACCGGCAGACGCAGCGCAACGCGATGCGGCAGGCCCGCGAGCAGCAGGAGGTGGTCGGCTCCGACGGCGTCCATGTCGGCACGGTCGATCACGTCCGCGGTGACCGTATCCTGCTGACCAAGACCGACAAGGATGCCGGCGGTCACCACCATTCCATCCCGTCGTCGTGGATCCAATCGGTCGACGACAAGGTCCACCTGGCGCGGACCGCGGAACAGGCGCAGCAGGCTTGGCGCGACGAGGAGAATAATAGCGGGCTGTTCGGCGGACGCGACGACGACCGCAATGCGGATCGCGGCGCCGCCAATCTCAACCGGAGCTTTTCCGGCACCTACTGACGGCGCTGCGGCGTCACGCGGGAAGGCCCGGCCTGTCGGTCGGGCCTTTTTGCGTCGGCGAAGGTCGGCGCGCGCGCCGCGATCAGCCGGGATCAGCCGGGACTAGCCGGGATCGGACAACGCATAGGTCCGGCAGAAATCGAGATAACCGGCCTCATGACGCGCAGCGAGGCTTACCACGCTGTCCCACAGCCATGAGGGCGCGTCGAGCTGGGCGTCGTGGCGGCGCTGAAGCTCGCAGCGCCAGGAATCGCGCGTGACCGCGTCCATCTGCCGGGCATGCGCGACGCCGACGACATAGGCGAGATAGCGTGCCGCCTCGACCGCCTCGTCACGCGAGAATTGACTGACCTCGAGCTTGAGATCCTGCGGCGCGAGTTCGCGCAGCACGACGGGCTTGCCGAGCAGCCTGGTCGCGATCATGCGGTCGCCGAGGTTGGGCGAAAGCGCGCGCGCGCCAGTCACCACGCGCTCCGCGCGGTCGCGGGGCATCGCTGCCCCCTGCGCGACAGGGACGACCGTCCGCACCGCCTCCTTGATATCGATCAGCGCCAGATCGCCCGGCTTGCCCGCGTCGCCCACGTCGACGATCACCGCATAGCGCAGCGAGCCGAGCGAGCTGCAGCCCTTCCGCCAATAGGCGGCATCGACGACGCGCAGCTGGCCACCGGGCTCGTGATCGAAAAGGTTCAACGTCGCCTTGCGGATGCTCGATCGGCCGAACAGCGCCTCGATCGCGCTGCGCTCGCGCGCCGACAGCGGCCAGAATTTGCGGCCCAGCGGGATGCAGCTGTCCTCGCCGGCAATCCGTTCGCGCGACAAATGGCGCCACCGCCTGCCCATCGCATTGCGGCGCACGGTACGGACCGCCTGCGGCTCGGGGGCAAGCATGCGGTCGTCGGGATCGGCGAGCGCGAGCGCATAGCCCTCGATCATCGCCTCGATCATCCGCGCCGTCATCACGCCGGGAAGGTCGGCACCGCGCGCGGCGGTCTCAAGCGAAAGCGCCAGCCGGATCAGGTCGTGCGCCGGGTTTCCGATCACCGTCTGGTCGAGATCGCGGATCTGGACGTCGACATGGCCGTCGGCGTCGGCGAGCGGGCCGAGATTGCCGATATGGCAGTCGCCGCAAATCCAGATCTGCGGCCCCTGCGGCACGCGTGCGGCGGCCGGAGACGCGGCAAGCCATTCGTAGAACTGCTTGGTGCTGCCGCGGACATAGGCATGCGCCGAACGCGCCATCTTGGTTGCACGCGTGCGCGCAAGGACAGGCGCGCGATCCGCGACCGCAATGGTCGCGGTCATAGGGTCACCGCCTGCGAAAAATAGCGGTCAGCGCTGCGGAGCGCGGGCGCGCGTGCGGCGGACGATGAGGAAGATCGCCGACAGCCAGAGCTGGGCATCCTTGACGAGCGTGCGCGCGATCGCGTCCTCGGTCCGCAATATTCCCTCGTCCACGGCGCCTTCGGCGTAACCGTGCTCAAGTTCGTCGGCTCGGGCGAAGACGGAGGAGCGCATGCCCAAAAGCTAGCGCGCAATCGTTAAGGCATATTGAACGAGCCGCGGTCTGCGGCGATCCGGTCGGCATCGATCGATCCCCCTCTTGCCGCACGCAACGGTCGGGGAGCGCGAGAAGTTGCGCGGCAACGCGTTCCTTTCAGGGCTTTAACTGCGTCGTCATGAAACGCGCCATCGCCGTGTCCGCGGCAAGCAGATCGCGGTACCGCAGGAAGAAGTGGATCTCGTTGGGGATCACCAGTTCCTCGAACGGCACGCCCGCCTTGGTCAGCCGCCCGGCGAGATCGACGGTCTGGTTGAAGCGCACGTTGCGATCGTCGTCGCCCTGGATCAGCAGCACTGGCGAGCGCCACCTGTCGATCATGGCATCGGGCGAGGATTCGAACGCGGTCTTCATCAGCTGCGCCCAATCGCCCTGCTCATAGCGTTTGAGCGGCGCGCCGATCTCCTCGCCCAGGGTCCGCGACCAGTCGTGGACGCCGTGCCAGTCGGTCCCCGCTGCGAACACGTCGGAATTGCGCGACAGCGCCATGCCGGTGAGATAGCCGCCATAGGAGCCGCCCCAGATACCGATGCGTTTGGGGTCGACGCCGGGCGCGGCCTGCAACCAGCGTGCGCCGGCGAGCACGTCCTGATATTCCGCGCCGCCGGCCGGGCCGGCATGATCGGGTTGCTCGAACGCGCGACCATAGCCGATGCCGAGCCGGTAGTTGACCGAAAGCACGACGAAGCCCCGGCTCGCCCAATATTGGTTCACCGCATAGGCGTGCGCATAATAATCCATATAGTGCCAACCGAGCAGCATCTGCCGTGGCGGGCCGCCATGGACGAAGATCAGCGCGGGATGCGGCCCCTTGCCCGAGGGCGTGAACAATTGTCCCTCGATCGGCAGGCCGTCGGGCGCGGAGAAATGGACCAGCGTGGGTGTGACCAGGGCGTCGCTGGGATAGTCGCTTGCCTCGAGCGCGCGAAGCGCCTTGCCCTCGACCAGCGCGACGGCGGCGGGGTGCTGCGGATCGGACGCAACCAGCGCGACGCCCCTGCCGGCCGGCACGGGCGACCATTGCAAACCCGTGCCGCCGCTCAGCGCGACGGGCGCGCTGCCGTCGAGCGCGACGCGATAGGCGTGGCGGCGATCATCGTCGCCGGGCGTGCCGCCGGTATTGGCGGCATAGAGCAGCGCGGTCTTGTCCTGCGTGACCGCGACATGCTCTACCATGAACGTGCCGGGGGTGAGCAGCATGGGCGTGCCGCCGGCGGCGGGCAGCGCGTAGAGATGCTCCCAGCCGTCGAGCGTGGCGACGAAGGCCAGCCGGTCGCCCGCCATCCAGCGCAGATCGACGCCGTCGCCATCCTGCGGATAGGAGCCGTCGAGCGTCACCGGGCTGCGCCAGACCGGCTGCGCGACGCCGCTGGTCGCGTCGGCGGTCCAGATCGCGAACGGCTTGGCCGTGGTGACGAGCAGCGGCTCCGGCGCGCCGCCGTCGCCCGGCTGGCGCGTGAAGGCGATGCGCGTGCCGTCGGGCGACCAGACCGGATCGTCGTCGCGACCGGTCGAAGGCGCGACATAGGTGAGATCGGCGACGCCGGGCGTATAGACGGTGATGAAAGCATGGTCGCCGCGTCCCGAGACGAAGGCGAGCCTGCGCCCGTCGGGCGACCAGACGGGCGCGCGATCCTTGCCGCGATCGAAGAGCAGCCTGGCAGGCTTCGCCTTGGCGTCAAGCGAGGTCGCCCAGACCTGATCGTCCTTGATGTAGGCGACCTCGCCCTTCGGCGAGACCGTGGGCGAATCGCCCTCGGCGAGCTTGAGCGGCGCGCCGCCCGCGAAGGATAGCGTCCAGATCGTCACCATCGGCTGATCGGTGGCGGCGGCGGGATCGGGCGCGAGATTGCCCTCAGCGGGCCAATTGCCGTCATGGTCGCCACCGCGAACATAGACGAGATGCTCGCCGCTCGGATCGAAGGCGAGCTGGGTCAGCTCCTGCCCATCATCCTCGGCATAGTGTGTCAGCTGGCGCGGCGCATAGCCCGGCCCGGAGGCAGCCCAGACGTTGCGGACGCCTTTGATGTCCTCGATCCAGGCGATGCGATCGCCGTGCTGTGGCGCTGCGAGCTGGCTGACGAACCGATAGGACAGGAATTGCGGCAACGTCGGCGCGGCCGCCGCGATCGGGGTGGCGCACGCCAGCGCCAGCGCCGAACCCAAAGCCAATATCGTCCTGCGCATCGCGATCGTCCTCTGCTGTCGGAAGCAGACTGCCGGGCGCGGACCGCGGGCACAAGCGCCGCGATACGACAGGGCTCAGACGGTGAAGAGCGTTACGTCGCGATATTTGACGTCGTTGGCGTCGAACACGCGCTGCGGCACGAACGATGTCGTCGAGATCGCCATGTCGCGCAGCCCCGAAAGCTTGAAGGCGCCGATCTTGATCTCGCGCGGCGGCTGGCCATCGCGGCTGAGCGTCACCGCATCGACGAACAGATCGTCGTGGCGCGTATAGAGGATGTGCGGCGCGAGCCGCATCGCCATGCGGTTATAGACGGCATCGACGCACATCCGTCGCGCGATCGCTTCGAAGACGATGACGCGATTGGTGTCAGTGAGGTCGGCGATCGCCGCCTGATCGGAGGTCGGGGCTGAATGATGCATTGCAGCACAGCGCTGTATAGGGACAATGGCTCGCATGAAACCAATTTTTGCCGGTCGTTTGGTCGCATGCTAGGCTGACACGTCCCGCAGCGGGAGGATCGAACACGATGCCGGACGAATGCAACCACTTGGCGACGATCGAGACGGTGACGCCGGGCACGCTCGGATGCGAGGAGTGCCTGCGGTCGGGCAGCATCTGGCTGCACCTGCGGCTCTGCCGGACGTGCGGGCATGTCGGCTGTTGTGACGACTCGCCCAACCGCCATGCGACCGCGCACTTCCACGCAACCGCGCATCCGATCATCGAGGGCTATGACCCGCCCGAGGGCTGGGGCTGGTGCTATGTCGACGAGACCTTCCTGGATCTGCCCGACCGGACGCCGCAGCGCGGCCCGATCCCGCGTTATTATTGATGGCCGACCTGCCCGATCCGCCCGCGGCTGGCGACGACGATAGCAGCGATCCTTATGCGCGCCCGGCGCAGACCTTTCCGCATCTCAATACCGACATGGCCGAGCGGATCCGCCACTATGGCCGCGAGGAGCGATTCGCGGCGGGCGACACGCTGTTTCGCGAGGGCGATCGCGGGGTCGACTTCTTCCTGCTGACCGACGGCGCGGTGGCGATGGTGCAGACCGACGCGCATGGCGACGAGGTCGTCGTCACCACGCACGGCCCGCACCAGTTCACCGGCGAGCTCGACCTGTTCAACGAGCGCGAGGTGCTGGTCGGGGCGCGCGCGACGGAAGCGGGCGCTGCGATCCGCGTACCGCGCGCCGCTTTCCGCCGGATGGTCAGCGCCGAACCCGATATCGGCGAGATCATCCTGCGCGCGTTCATCCTGCGCCGCGTCGGCATGATCCAGCACGCCGGCGGCGGCGCGATCCTGATCGGCAGCATGCATGCCGCCGACACGCTGCGCATCCAGAGCTTCCTCACGCGCAACGGCTATCCGCATCGCATGCTCGACACGGACAGCGATCCCGACGCCCGCTCGGCGCTCGACTGTTTCCAGATCGGCGACGACGCGCTGCCCGTCGTCGTGACGCACGGCCACGACGTGCTGCGTCGGCCCGACAACAGCACGCTCGCCGATGCGCTGGGGCTGACCGAAGGGTTCGATCCGGACCGGATCTACGACGTCGCGGTGGTCGGTGCGGGGCCGGCGGGGCTCGCCGCGGCGGTCTATGCCGCGTCAGAAGGGCTCGACACGATCGTGATCGAAGGGACAGCGCCAGGCGGACAAGCGGGCACGAGCAGCCGGATCGAAAATTATCTGGGCTTTCCGACCGGGATCTCGGGCCAGGCGCTGGCCGGACGCGCGCAGGTGCAGGCGCAGAAATTCGGCGCACGGCTCGCGGTCGCGCGCCCCGCGATCGGGCTCGATTGCAGCGGCCAGCCCTTCCGGCTGGCGCTCGACGGCGGCGACGGCGTGGCCGCGCGCTGTGTCGTGGTCGCCACCGGCGCGCGCTACCGCACGCTCGACGTCGCCGGCCATGAGCGGTTCGAGGGCCAGGGCATCCACTACGCGGCCACCGCGCTCGAGGGGAAGCTGTGCATCGGCGGCGAGGTGGTGATCGTCGGGGGCGGCAATTCGGCGGGGCAGGCCGCGATGTTCCTGTCGGGCAAGGCGCGCCACGTCCATATCGTCGTGCGCGGGCCGGGGCTCGCCGAGACGATGTCCGCCTATCTGGTCCAGCGGATCGACGATTCGGACCGGATCACGCTCCATCCGCACAGCGAGATCTCGGCGCTGGCGGGCGACACCTATCTCGAGCGCGTGAGCTGGCGCGACCGCCGCAGCGGGGCGGAACAGACGCATGACTGCGGCAATCTCTTCCTGATGATCGGCGCGGTGCCCAATACCGACTGGCTGGGCGGCTGCATCGCGCTCGATGACAAAGGCTTCGTCGTCACCGGCCACGCCCCCGACGGCCGCGCGCCGGTCGCACCCTATGCGACGAGCCGGCCGGGCATCTACGCTGTGGGCGACGTCCGCGCGGGCTCGGTCAAGCGAGTCGCCTCGGGGGTCGGCGAGGGATCGGTCGTCGTCCAGTCGATCCACCGCTGGCTGGCCGAGAGCGGCGCGTCCTAGCCTGTCCGCCCTGAGCCCGCTCCCACGAGGCCATAAGGGGCATTCAGGGCAGCATCCGCTGCAGCTCGCGGTGCTTGTCCCACCATTGGTGCTTGAGCGCACCCGCAATGTGCAGCGCGACCAGCGCATAGACCGCGTAGGACAGCCAGACGTGCGCGGCGCCAAAGCCGTCATGGATGCGATCGCGCGGCCCCGGCGCCATGTGCAGGATCGCCGCGATCCGCGGCCATTCGAACAGGCCGAACCAGTACATCGGCGTTGTCGCGGCATTCTTATAGGCCGAATCCATGATCCAGCCAGTCAGCGGCATCGCGAAGATCAGCAGGTAAAGCAGCCCGTGCACCGCATGCGCGGCGCCCACCTCCCAGCGCCGATAGCTCGCCGGCAGCGGCGGCGGGCGGTGCGTCAGCCGCCAGAGCAGCCGCATGATCGCGAGGCCGAGCACGGTGATGCCGATCGACTTGTGCATGTCGATCGCCGGCCGCACGCGCGCATCGGCGAGATGCGGCCAGATCCAGGCGAGCGCGACATTGGCGACGATGCCCAGCGCGACCAGCCAGTGCAGTATGATCGCGGGGCCGGAATAGCGGGGCATCGAGTCTCCTGCGACTGATTCGCAAATGGCGCTGGCGCCGGTGCCGCACCGCGGCTAGAGCGAGCCATACCGCGTTCATCCCGGATTGCTAAGCGCTTCGCCAATGTCCTCGCCCACAAAGACGCCAACGCTCGCCGAGACCTTCCGCGCGCAATCGCCGCGGCTCGTCGCGCGGCCGGTGCCGCTTGTCAGCACGCTGATCACGATCGCCGCGCTGCTGCTGTTCGCGGTGCTCGTCGTACAGGCCTTCTGGCGCCAGGGGGTCGGCATCTGGTCGGTCGGCATCGCCTATATTCTCTACGATACCGCGCTGCTCGGCTTCACCGCGTGGCAGATCTGGCCGCTGCGCCATGCGCTGCCGCCGCTCGCGCCGCCCGCCTCGCGCCCGACGCTGGGGGTGATCGTCGCCGCGCATAACGAGGCCGGCGTGCTCGGCATCACGATCGACACGCTCGCCGCGCAGCGTGACCCGCCCGAGCTGA
The DNA here is from genome assembly GCA_903871605.1 of uncultured Sphingomonadaceae bacterium. Lineage (GTDB taxonomy): Bacteria > Pseudomonadota > Alphaproteobacteria > Sphingomonadales > Sphingomonadaceae > Solisphingomonas. The sequence goes on along the minus strand of CAIQHF010000018.1, from coordinate 57,189 downwards.
TCCTGCTCGCCGACGACGGATCGGACGACGACAGCGCCGCGGTGCTGGAACGGCTGTACGGGCTGACGATGCCCGCGCTCGGCGAGATCAGCGCCCCCGCCCCCGGCCTGCCCGCGCTGCGCTGGCTGCGGCTTCGCCACGGCGGCAAGGCGCGCGCGCTCAACGCGGCGATCCAGCTCGTCGACACCGAGATCGTGCTCACCGTCGATGCCGACACGCTGCTCGCGCCCGGCGCGCTGGCGGCGATGCGCGACGCCTTCGCGCGCGAGCCCGCATTGGTCGCCGCGACCGGGGTGCTCGCGCCGATCTGTGGGCCGCATCTGTCGGGGCGTCTGTTCGCCTGGTTCCAGACCTATGAATATGTCCGCAACTTCCTGTCGCGCTACGCCTGGATGCGGCTGGACAGCCTGCTGCTGATCTCGGGCGCGTTCGCCGGCTTCCGGCGCGAGGCGGTGATCACGGTCGGCGGCTTCGATCCCGAGAGCATGGTCGAGGATTATGAGCTGATCCACCGGCTGCACCGCCACGCAACCGACGCCGGCCTCGACTGGACCGTGCGCGTCGTCGGCGGCGCGCTCGCCAGCACCGATGCGCCGGCCAGCCCGCTCGCCTTCCTGCGCCAGCGGCGGCGCTGGTTCGGTGGCTTCCTCCAGACACAGCACTGGAACCGCGACATGGTCGGCAATCGCCGTTTCGGAACGCTCGGGCTCGCGATGATGCCGGTCAAGGCACTCGATACGCTGCAGCCCGTCTATGGCCTCACCGCCTTTGCGATCCTGATCGGGCTGATCGTCACCGGTCGCTTCACGCTCGCCTGGCCGATCCTGCTGATCATGATCGCCAAGATCGCGATCGACCTCACCTTCCACCTCTGGTCGCTCGGGCTCTACAGCCGCTGGACGGGGCAGCGCGAGGGCCTCGCGATAGGCCCCGCGCTGATCGCGGCGATCGCCGAGCCGTTCAGCTTCCAGCTGCTCCGCCATGCCGGCGCGATCTGGGGGTGGATCGCCTTCCTCTCCGGCCGCGAGACCTGGGTCCGCCAGCGTCGCACCGCGATCGAGGCGACGCTGCGCTGAGCATCGCGGCGCGGCCCGCGCCCGACGCTCGTCATTTTACGTATTGCGACCGGAACCGCGGCTTGTTTCGGTCGTAGAACGAGATCGAGGTGGGCTCGCCATGTACGATATCATGGTCCATCACGCCGATGGACGCAGATCGCCGATGCAAAGCCAGATCGCCGATCTCGGCGAGGCATGCGCCTATGTGCTCGAACTGGCGGACCGGCTCGGCTCGGCGTCCGATGGCGGCGACCGGCCCAGATCGGTCGAGATTTACTGCGACGGCCGGCTCGAAATCTCCGTCGCTGTGGTCTCCGGTGGATTGGTCAGCGATCGAGACGCGCCAGAACCGCGCTCCACCTAGCCGCACAATCGGCCGGGGCGCGGGCGAGCTGCGTCCTTGCGACCTTCACGCAGGCATCGCCGAACCGCGCGCGCAGCATGGCCGCGATCACGTCGACGACATCCGCTGGTCCGTCAAGCGGCGCGGCCGATTGGCCGGCCGTCTGTGTTGCACCATCCGCTGTACGCATATCCTCGCACCAGAAACCGTCATGCATGGCGCACTGATCTGCATCAAGATATCGCCCGAAACGACGGCGTGCAACGCCGGCGCGGCGTTCAGGCGCCGGCGAGCCCCTTGCCGACCAACGCACGCGGATCGGCAAGCCGGTCGAATGTCGCGGCATCGATCTTCCCCGATCTGATCGCCTCTTCGCGCAACGTCGTGCCGTTGGCATCGGCCGCCTCGGCGATATGCGCCGCGCTGTCATAGCCGATCGCGGGCGAGAGCGCGGTCACCAGCATCAGCGACTGGGACACCGTCTCGTCGATCCGCGCGCGGTTGAGCGCGGTGCCTTCGACCGAATGCAGCCGCAGCATCTCGCACGAATCGCCGAGGATGCGCGCCGAATGGAGCAGATTGGCGATGATGATCGGCCGCATCGCGTTCAGCTCGAAATTGCCCTGGCTCCCCGCGAAGGCGACCGCGGCATCCTCGCCGATCACCTGTATGCAGACCATCACCATCGCCTCGCATTGCGTCGGATTGACCTTGCCGGGCATGATCGACGAACCCGGCTCGTTGGGCGGAAGCTTGAGTTCGCCGATTCCGCAGCGCGGACCGGAGGCGAGCCAGCGCATGTCGTTGGCGATCTTCATGCACGCGACCGCCAGTCCGCGGATCGCCGCCATCGTCGCGACCGACGCATCGAGCGAGCCTTGCGCGGCGAACTTGTTGGGCGCGGTGACAAAGGGCTTGCCGGTGAGCGCGGCGATCTCCTCGGCGATCGCGCGCGAAAAGCCCGGCGGCGCGTTGATCCCGGTGCCGACCGCGGTGCCGCCCGCCGCGAGTTCATAAAGCCCGGCGCGCGATTCCTCGATGCGGCGGATCGCGTCGCGGATCTGATGTGCCCAGCCCGACCATTCCTGCCCGACGGTCAGCGGCACCGCATCCTGGAGGTGCGTGCGCCCGGTCTTGACCACGTCCATCCACTGCGCGGCCTTTGCCTCGATCGCGCACGCCAGCGCGTCCGCGCGCGGCACCAGCCCCTCGTCGATCGCCGACAGAGTCGCGATGTGCATCGCGGTCGGGAAACTGTCGTTGGAGGACTGGCCCATATTGACGTGATCATTGGGATGAACGGGAGTCTGGCTGCCGATCGCGCCGCCGAGCAACTGAATCGCGCGGTTCGAGATCACCTCGTTGAGGTTCATGTTGGATTGCGTGCCGGATCCCGTCTGCCAGACATAGAGCGGGAAATGATCGTCGAGCGCGCCCGCGATCGCCTCGTCGCACGCCTGGATGATCGCCTGCGCGAGCACGGCATCGAGCCGCCCGCCCCGCGTATTGACGATCGCCGCCGCCTTCTTGACGATCGCGTAGGCGTGGTAGAGCGGCTTGGGCATCCGATCCTCGCCGATCGCGAAATGGTGGAGCGAGCGCTGCGTCTGCGAGCCCCAATAGCGCTCTGCGGGCACCTGCGACGCGCCCATCGAATCATATTCCTCGCGCAAGCCGGCAGCGGCGATGCCGATCGGCACGTCGCGCAGCCGATATGCCCTATTCTCGTCCGCCATCCGACAAGCTCCCTGCCGCGTGTCCGCCCAACGCCCGTAGGCAAGGCCTGTGCCATGCTGTAGCATGACGCCATGCCCGCCTGCTTCAAGACGATCGCCTCGCCGGTCGGCGCGCTCACCTTGGTCGCCGACGACGAGGCGCTGACCGCGATCCTGTGGGAGGATGACGATCCCGCGCGCGTCCCGCACGGCGCACGGATCGAGGCGCCCGACCATCCGCTGCTGGTCGAGACGGCGCGCCAGCTCGATGCCTATTTCGCGGGTCGGCTGACGGCCTTCGACCTGCCGCTCGCATTCAACGGCACCGTCTTCCAGCAGCAGGTGTGGCAGGCGCTACTGACGATCCCGTTCGGCGAAACGCGCAGCTATGCCGAGATCGCGCGACAGATCGGCCGGCCCGACGCCTGTCGGGCGGTGGGCGCCGCCAACGGCCGCAACCCGATCTCGATCGTTGCGCCCTGTCACCGGGTCGTCGGCAGCACGGGCGCGCTGACGGGTTTTGCGGGCGGGATCGCGGCGAAACGATATCTGCTCGCGCTCGAGCGCGGCGGCGAGCCCGCGCCCGGCCCGCGCCAGGCGTGCCTCGCTTTCTGAGGCGACGTCTCACCGCGCCGAGGCCCGCAAAAACAAAAGTGCCTAATGTGTAATCCGAAGGCCGTCGCCGAACGTATATGCGGTGATGACACAGCCAACCGCCTTCGATCGCCGAGTCTTCCTCAGCCTGTTCGCCTCGGTCGCGGTCGCGGCGGTCGCCTGGCGGCTGCTCCCCGCCGATGACGATACCGCGCGCGCCGCGACGCCTGGCTTCAGATTGTCCGACGCCGAATGGCGCAAGCGGCTCGCGCCCCAGGCCTATGCGGTGCTCCGCCAGGCGGCGACCGAACCGCCTTTCTCGAGCCCGCTCAACAGCGAGCATCGCCGTGGGTTGTTCGTCTGCGGCGGGTGCGCGCTGCCGCTGTTCGCCAGCACGACCAAATTCGACAGCGGCACGGGCTGGCCGAGCTTCACCGACCATCTGCCGCACGCGATCGGCGAGCGCGTCGACACGTCGCTCGGAGAGGAGCGGACCGAGGTGCATTGCGCGCGCTGCGCGGGTCATCTCGGCCATGTGTTCGACGATGGCCCAAAGCCGACCGGGCTGCGCTACTGCATGAACGGCGTCGCGATGCGCTTCGTGCCGCGCGCCTGACGCATGATCAGCTGCCCGGTTCGGCGTCGGTCGCGCTGACATGGACGGTGGTCACCGGCTTGCCCGCTTCATCGGTGACGCGCACCTCGAAGCCCTCGCCGTCCCAGATCAGATTGGGATCGTCGCGCAGCAGCGCCCCCGCGAAGATGATCGCCTGGACGCGCGCCTCGGCCGCGCTGACCAGTTCCTGGCCGTCCTCGTCAATCTCGTGAACATGATCGTCGATATGGAAGAAGAAACGAGGCACGACGCACCTCCCATCCGTCCGAAAGAGTCGCGATTCAAGACCATTAGCGTCTGACATGGCAGCCGTTCAAGACGGCTGGCGACCGAAATGGAGATAGCGGCTGGTGAAATCGCCGACGTCGCGCAGCGGGGTCCACTGGGGAATGCCGACGTGCCGGCGATTGCGAACGATCAGTCCCTGCGCCTCGAGCGCCTTGAGCGTGCGGTTGACATGCACCGCGGTCAGTCCGAGCGCGTCGCCGAGCTGCTCCTGCGTCATCGGCAGCTCATAGCCTTCGCCGCCCGACAAGCCCTGCGCGTCGAGCCGCACCGCGACCTCGCAGAGCAGATGCGCGAGCCGGGTCTGCGCATCGCGCCGCCCGATGTTGAGCGTCCATTCGCGCGAGATCGATCCCTCGACGAGTATCTCGACCATCACCGCGTGCGCGATCGCCGGCCGCGTCTGGACGAGGTCGCGCATTGCGGCGCGCGGCACCAGCGCAACCTCGGCACGCGTCAGCGTCTGGATATTGTGATCCGCGACATCGAGATAGAGGCTCTGCAGGTCGAGCGCCTCGCCGGGGATGTGCAACGAGACGATTTGCCGCGCGCCCTCGCCCGTCAGCTTCTGACGGTAGGCGAAACCCGAGGCCAGCACCGCGCAATATTGCGGCGGGTCGCCCTCGCGCAGCAGATAGGTCGATGGATCGAGCGTGCGCAGCGTGGCCGGCAGCGCGAGCAGCGCCGCGCGATCCTCGGGTTCGAGCGGGACATGGCGCGACAATTTGCGCACGAGCAAGGCGAGCGGCGAGGGCAGAGCGGCCATGAGAGACTCCCGCGAACGATGGGCGGGAGCACGTAAGTCTCTCTCGGTCGCCAGCGCCCTTAATAAAGGCCGACAATTTCTGCACCGTAACATAAGCCGGCACGAATATCCTTATCTATGTTGGTCGTCCGAATTTAAACTGGATCAGCGCCGGCTGATGAAGCTCTGACATCCTCGAGACGCTATGGGCCTCGCCGTCTCAGAGACGACCCGTGCTCCCCGCCAGTTGCGGAAAGCTTGGCGTGACGGCCTGTTTCTTGCACTGGTTCGATGATCGCGATGCGTTGCTCGACCATCAGGGGCACGATCTGGTCGATGCCGCCGAGAGCGAAGCCGCGGCGATCAGGGAAGCGCGAGCACGGATCGGCGCCGAGGCGCTCGAACGGCGCCTGGATCCGTCACAGCGGTTCGAGATCGAGGAGCTCGGACGCGCGGTCGTCTATAGGCTGGCGTTCGTCGATGCGATCGAGATCGTCCAGCCGGAGAAGGCGGACCGACTTTGGGGCCGTCCGCCCCGCCGTCAGTGGACGAAGCGCGCCACAACATCCTTGTAGGAGCGCGAAACCTTCACCTGTGCGCCGCTTTCGAGCACCAGGAAGCATTCGCCATTGGTGTGCGGCTTGACCTGCTTGACCAGATCCAGATTGACGATCGTCGAGCGATGGACGCGCTGGAAACGACGCGGGTCGAGGCGCTTTTCGAGGAACTTCATCGTCTCGCGCAGGATCAGCGTATTGTCGCCCGTATAGATGCACATATAGTCGCCCGCCGCATCGATACGCTCGATCGTGTCGACGTCGACGCGAAAGATCTGGCCGCGATCCTTGATGTTGATCAGCTTTTCGTAGCGGCTCGCGGACGGCCCATCGACGACCGCACCGTCGTCGAGCGCCTCGGCCGCCTCGGGGGCGTGCTCGACCAGCGCTTCCTTGAGCCGACCCGCCTCTTCCGCGCCCTTGCGCTCGGACAGCCGGTTGCGGACGCGGTCGAGCGTGTCGGCGAGCCGGTCCTCCTCGACGGGCTTCATCAGATAATCCATCGCCTGCGCCTCGAACGCGCGGATCGCGTGATCCTGATAGGCGGTGACGAACACGAACAAGGGCGGCTCGATCTCCATCAGCCCGTTGATCACCGAGAAGCCGTCGAATCCCGGCATCTGGATGTCGAGGAAGACGAGGTCGGGCTTGTGCGTCTTGATCGCGCGGATCGCCTCGCGACCGTTGAGGCAGGTATCGACGATCTCGACGTCGTCATGCTTGTCCAGCCGCAATTGCAAGCCCTGGATCGCCAGCGGCTCGTCGTCCACCAGGATCGTCCGTATCGTCATGCAAGCTCCTTGAGTTCGGTCTCATAGGGGACTTCGATCGTCACCGCAAAACCGCCAGCCGGTCCCGACTGGGCATCGAAGCGCTGGCGCGTGCCGAAGGCCTGCACCAGCCGGTCGCGGATGTTCGCGTGGCCCACACCCGTGGATGAAGTGGTCTTAGGCTGGATGTCGTTCAACCCCGGCCCGGTGTCGGTCACGCTGATCTGCACATGATCCCCGACCAGCCGAGCGACGACCGCGATCTCGGCGCCCTCTTCCTGCGGCGTCACCGCATATTTGATCGCATTCTCGACCAGCGGCTGGAGCAACAGCGAGGGAATGCGCGTTCCCGCCGCCGCCGCCTCGATATCGAAACGCGGCCGCAGCCGATCCTCGAAGCGCATCTTCTCGATCTCGAGATAGAGTTTGAGCGTCTCGACCTCCTGCGCCAGAGTCACCTGCGCGGTGGGCTCGTTGATCAGCGTATAGCGCAGGAAGCCTGACAGCCGGCTTAACATGAGATTGGCGCGATCGGTCTGCTTGAGCAGCACCAAAGTCGAGATCGAATTGAGCGTGTTGAACAGGAAATGCGGGTTGAGCTGGTAGCGCAGCATCGCCAGCTGCGCCGCCGACGCCTGCCCCTCGAGCCGCTCCAGCTGGCCTGTCTGCAGCTGCAGCTTGAGAAAGAAATTGATCGCGTAATAGAGCGCGGACCAGGCCCCCAATACCGCAAAATCGAGCAGGATCGCGCCGAGGAACTGCGCGCCCTCGGGCCTCGACCCGGGATGATAGAAGGTGGCGTTGGCCCAGACCTCGATCGTCGAGAAGGCGGCCGATGCGACGACGAGGATGAGGATCGACATCGTCCACGTCCAGAACGGCTTGGCGGTCATCAGCCGACGGAAGGACGCGCCCATCAGCAGCGTCAACGAATAGCCCGTCGCGGTCGCCAGCGCGGTCGGCACGACGAAAAGCAAACCCATATTATTGGCGACGCCGCCCAATGCGCGCAGCACGAAATAGCCTGCCCAGCCGGCCGACTGGATCAGCCAGAACGCCCGATTCTTGTCGTCGAAGAAGGGCCGCGGCGTGCGGGTCGGTCGCGCCATGCGCGCACCTCTAGCGGCAAATGCGCGGCGATTGAAGACGTGATGCGCGAGAGCCCCGCCCGATCACAGCGCATCCCGCTCGGCGCGCGCGCCGCGGCTGCCGTCGTGCCGGAGCAGAAAATGGTCGGGGAGAGAGGATTCGAACCTCCGGCCCCTGCCTCCCGAAGACTGTGTCGTCCACCTCTTTTAATCGTCAGTTGTAGCACATGCCCGCAGGAAGCCACTCTAAGGGCGAGCTTACGTAGCACCTGGTTGCTGGACGGGTGATAACACTTCGACTACCGTGATTGCCCGGTGATTGCCGGAAAGAAAGGCACGGGGGCGTCGATGGGCAAGCGCGATCCAAAGAATACGCGTCAGATCACCAAGCAGACCGTCGATGCGCTCGAGCCCCGCGACGGGCCGACCCGCGCGTTCATCCGAGACACCTCGATACCCGGCTTCACCGTGCGATGCACTGCCGCCGGCGTGAAGACGTACTCGCTCCAATACCGCATCGGAGGGCGCGGCGGCACCACCAAGACCTACACCATCGGCGAACACGGCAGACCTTGGACGCCTGCGGCCGCACGCAAGCGGGCGGAGGAGCTCTACAGCCTTGTCGGGCGTGGCATCGATCCTATCGAGCAGGAGAAGGCCGCCGACGCGTCCAAGCGCGCCAAGGAGGCCGAGGAGAACGAACTCGCCTTCGCCGAAGTCGCCGAGCGCTATCTGCGCAACGCCGTCGACGGCCGCCTAGCCATGGCGCGCGACATACGCAACGGCGTCGAGCGCCTGCTGGTGTCACGCTTCGATCGAAAGCCGGTCACCGCCCTGACCCGCCGCGAGATATCCAGTTGGCTGGAGGAGATGAAGGCGGATAACGGACCGGCCGCCAATGCGCACAAATACATGCGGCAGCTGCTCAACTGGGCAGTCGACAAAGGCATATTGGAGACGTCGCCCATCGCCGGCATGAAGGCGCCGGTGCCGACCGGGCAGCGGACACGCTTCCACGAGATGACCGAATTGCTCCGCATATGGGAGGCCGCATGCGATCTCGAGGCGATCGGCGACATGGCCGGGGCCTTCCTCAAGATCGTCATCCTCACGGGTAAGCGGAACGAGGAGATGGCGGGTCTCAAATGGACGGAGATCGACTTCTCCGAACGACGCATCGCGCTCGGTGCCTCGCGCACGAAGATGAGAGTGCCGCACATGCTTCCCCTCTCGTCCCTCGCGATCGAAGTCTTGGAAGGGCTGCGGCGGCAGACGAACCATCGGGGCTTCGTCTTCACGACGACCGATGGGGAGGTCGGACTCGTCGGCAAGAGCGCCGCAAAGGGCAAGATCGACAAATACGTCGCGCGCCGGGTCGCGCTCGCATGCGACCGCGAAGAGATCCCCTACGAGCCGATGGGGCACTGGGTGTTTCATGACCTGCGCCGGACACTGTCGACCACCCTGGCGAAGCACCGCGTGTCGCAGGTAGTCCGAGAGTCGCTACTCTCCCACGGATCAGGGAAACAGAAAGGACTCGCTGGTAACTACGACCAGTGGGAATACTTCGACGAACGCCGTCAGGCGCTGGAGAAGTATGCCGACCTGATCCGCGAAGCCGCCGCAGGGCCAGACGCATTCCCCGGCGGCCGCGACTTGGGACGCCTCGCGACCCAAAAGGGAAAGAGGAACGACCTGCATGCTCGCCGCTGAACTGCCTGGCGCGTGGAGCCACCTGGAGCGGCGCGACCGATGGCCGAGATCCTTCGGATCGCTGTTCCTCCCTGCCGCCGCGGAACGCATCGGCCCCGTCTGCACCGACCACTGGCACAGCGACACCATGGAAGGCACCATGGCGCCGATCGCCGAACCGTTCCCCGAAGCGATCTTCGCGTTCGACGTCAACGGAGCGCCTCGCGAGCAGATCCACATCCTCTTCGCCGACTCAGTCAGGCGCACGCTTTCGCCGGGACGTTTCCTGTCCGAGCTGCTGAACCGCGAGCCGGAACCGGGAGACGGCCTGATCCAAGCGATCGACAAAAGAACGGAAGCGCTGCTCGGCGATCTGGTTCCTAGTCCGATCGACGGATCGCCCATCGACCGTCATCTCGCGCGGGCGCTCGTCGGCGAAGACATGAACGATCCGATCACCGTCGATCACTGGTCCGCCGCATACGAGCTCTCCCAGGATCGGATCCATCTCCGCGGCGGGGCCGAAACCGCTCTGCCCTTGGTGGCCGACAAGCTGCTCGAGCTGTTCCAGGCGGGGGAGATCGACACGGTGGCCAGACCCGTAGGAGGGGGCGGGGCGGTTCGTCTGACGCGCGACGACTGGGAGGTCGACGACCTGATGCCGCGGCTGGCTCTCGGCGGGCTCAATCTCGCCTCGCGCATGGACCCCATGGCCCCCGTCGACCATTGGATCTTCGTGAACGAACGCCAACTCGACGAAGCCATCGATCGGCTTCGCGCGGCGGAGCGTGAGCAATATGAGGTCGTAATAGACGCGACAGCCCCTTCGGATGAAAGGACCCCGCCGCCCGCTTCGACCGGGCGCGCCGAAGCTGAATGCCGCGCCTGGCTCGCGAACCGGTTCGAGGACCCTGCCACCGAGAAGACGCGACGTGCGGAGTTCAAGCAGCTGGCGCTCCAAAGGGTCGATCGGCTTTCGGGTCGCGGCTTCGACCGAGCGTGGGCCGCGGTCACCGAAAATCCCCGATACGCTGCCAGGACAAAGCCGGGTCCCTGACGGGCGCTGGGTTCCGATCACTATCCTCCGCCGCAGCTCCGCCAATCGCGGTCGGACGGATCGATGGACGGTAGTGATAAACAGGCGGGCGCATCGAACCTGAAACGATCCCGCAGCTAACCCGGATCGATCCGCCAAACCGGCTTGACCAATTCATGCCGGTTATTCTCCGACCTAAACTCCCGCCATCTTGCTCCTCGTCGCCGCAACCCCGCCATCGACATCAGGAGCCCCCAAGTGACCGATCTGTTCAGCTACCAGCCCCCCACCACGATCGAACCCGCCGCCGTCACCACCGCCGCCGCCGCACGTTTCACCGGACTGTCCGAAAGCGCCCTCGAGAAAAAGCGCGTCGAAGGGACCGGTCCGCGATTCGTCCGCTACGGTCGGCGTGCGATCCGCTACCGGATCGTGGACCTGAGCGAGTGGATGGACCGCCATCTCGTCTGGTCGACGAGCGAGCCCCTCCCGAACTGATTCGGTTCACCGCGAAGATCGCCGCGCCTCCGGTGCGGCGATCTCCACCACGATCCCCGGGAGATGAGAAATGGCGACGTCTGTCGGCCGGCCGCGACGCGTGCTGAACCTCGATCAGCTGCGAGCGCTGCTCGCCGCGCTTCTGACGACGGACGGCGTCGAAGCCTCTCTGGCCGCCCTCGTCGTCCTGACTGGTCAGCGCGCAGGAAGCATCGCGAGCATGGACTGGAAGTCGATCGATCTCGACCGACGCGAATGGAGAATGCCTCGCAAGGGAGCCGCTCCTTGGAGGTTGCCGATCCCGACGATCGGCTTCTCGCTCATGCTCGCCGCATCCGGCGGCGTGCGTCCGGACGGGGCTGTGCTGCTGCGAGGAGGCCGGCCGATCGATCTCACGCGCTGCCGCAAGTGGTTGGAAGGCCGCCTGCCAGCCGGACTGGTCGACTGGTCGCACCCGGAACTCAGGCGCTCGGTGCTGGCAGCCATGGTCGATGCCGGACTGTCGTTTGAGATCGTCGGCGAGATCGCGGGGCGCCGCACGCTGGCGCGAGAGGATCCACGATGGACGCGGCGCGCCCTCCGCAGCGCTCTCGACGACTGGGCGCGAGCCCTCGCGGACACGACGAGCTGACGCCGGGCGCCTGACGGCGCTGCACGGGGAAGAGGACCGGGGTGGAAGACGTGGGCGGAAGGAAAACCCGCCCCGCTTCACCGCAGGCGTCGAGCGACGCCGACAAGCCGAGGAGACAGCAGATGCACCAGATCAGAGTGCCAGACAGATACCGGTTGGCCGACGGCCAGATAGACACCGCCGCGATCAAGGCCCACGTGCCCATCGCGGACGTCGTCAGGATCGCGACGCGGAAGATGACCGGCAGCGGCGACGTGCTCGCGGCGATCTGCCCCTTCCACGAGGACCACAGCCCGAGTCTCGCGGTCACGCCTTCGGCAGGTCTCTTCTACTGCCACGCCTGCCAGGTCGGCGGCGACGTCATCGACTTCGTGATGATGGTGTCGAGGGTCGGCTTCGCCGACGCATGCGAGTGGCTGGTGGGCGGCAACTTCACCTGCCCGCAGGAGGTTCAGGACACGACGGTCGAGGCCGCCGCGCGGCGTCTGCGCAACCGCGACATCGCCAGGAGCGAGTGGCGTGCGGCAGTGCCCGTCGCCGGCACCGTCGCTTCGCTGTATCTGGCATCGAGGGGGATCGCGGGCAGCGTTCCGGCGTCGATCCGCTTCGGGCACGTTCCCCGATGGTATGACCACGAGAAGAACCGCGAAGGTCCGCGCCTGTCCGCCATGCTCTCGGCCTGCCAGGACGTCGACGGCAGGATCACCGGACTCCAGCGCCTGTATCTCGACCGCGAAGGCCGGAAGCGCTTCGGGTCGTCTCCCCGCCTGAGCCTGGGTCAGATCCGCGGCGGGGCGCTCCGCCTCGGGCCGGAGGCGCGCACCGTCATGCTCACCGAAGGCGTCGAGGACGGGCTCACCCTCACGAGGATGCATCCCGGCACGACGATCTGGGTCGCGCTCGGCGCCGGCAACCTTCCCCACGTCCAGCTGCCGCCCATCGTCCGCCACGTCGTCGTCGCCGCGGACGCCGATCCGCCCGGGCTAGCCGCCGCGGAAGCCGCGAGCGACGCCTTCCAGGCCCGAGGCCTGTCGGTCGAGACCGTCATGCCGGGATCGGGCGCGAAGGACTTCAACGAGGAATGGCTCATCCTCCACGCCTGATCTCGACCGCAATCCCCACACCGTCATTCGAAAGGACCAACGCGATGACCGACAAGAAGAAGCCCGCGAAGAAAGCGACGGCTGGACGACACCTCGTCCCGATCAACGTCCCGGCGACCTACGACTTCGGACCCGCCCTCGTGGAGGGCGTCTCCGTCTACCACGTCGACGACCGTCACCCCCGCAGCGACGGCCCCTGGAGCGAGGAAGCTGACAAGACCGCCTGGTGGGACGAGAAGACGGGTCTGGCCTGCATCATCCGCCGTTCCAAGGACGGCTCCCTCTCGGGCTTCGTCGCGGTTCCGCGCGGCCACGACCTGTTCGGCTTCAGCCACGTCGCGACGCGTCCGCTCGGCATCGTCGTGCACGGCGGCATCAACTATTCCGAGCCGTGCAACGAGAACGAGCTGGAGACTGTGTCGGTCTGCCACGTCCCACGTTTCCGGGCGCGCGTCGCAGAGCAGATCACCGGGTCGCGGCTTGGCGCCGATGACGAGCTCTGGTGGTTCGGCTTCTCCTGCGACCACGGCTACGACTTCGTGCCGGATCCCGTCACCCGTCCCGGCGCCGGCCTCAGGGTCGTCCACGGACACGACGTGGCGCAGACCTACCGCGACGAAGGCTACGTTTACACTCAGGTCGTCCAGCTTGCGGCGCAGCTCAAGGCCCTCGGCGACGGCGACGAGATGCCGGGCATCGCGTTCCCGCCGCCGCCCATCGGACTCGATCGCAAGGACGAGCGCTGAGATGGGCAACTTCCACGACCATCGCGACTTCTCACTTCCTTGGGGCTCGTGGCTCACCCTCGACGAGGACGGCGTCCACGACGGCGACGGCAACCGCTGGAATTCCGTCAGGGACGCGTTGATCATTGGGCGTCTCCAGCTAAGCGGCACGCGCGACGACGAGCAGTTCGAACTGCTAACCGCATTCCTTCTCGCAGTAAGCCGGGGCGTCGAAGCGAAGCTCGTCGAGATCCTCGACCTGTTCGGCGGCAGCAGGGATTACTATCGGTTCTACCGCCGCTGGCTCACAGGACAGCGGCTTCTCGCCGAAGACGGCGGGGCGAACGACCGGCTGACCGACGAAGGACGCTCGATCCTTCTCATGCTCGCCGCGACGCGCCCCTTCCAGAAGGGGCCTCTACTGGTCGGCGACGATGCGGTGCCCGCTGCTCCCGCTACCGACGACAGTACCGGCCGCGAGGCCTGGTTCGCGGAGATCGCCGATCTCGCCGCGAAGATGCCGGGGCGGTTTACTCGACGGGACGTCGGCGGCCGACCGACGATCGTCGCCATGGCGGACGGCGTCGGCGAGCGCATGAAGCTCCGCCGCACCTTGTGGAGCCAGACCTTCGGCGACGCCGATAGTCGCGACACGTTCCATCACTGGCTCTGCCTGCGCCTGCACCGCTGGCCCGACTGGATTGGAGACGCCTGGCGGGGCGGTCAGGACGAGCTCACCGGCCGCCTGCTCTCGCTGCTCGCTGCCGACCTCGCAAGTCACGCGGTCCGCTTCAGGCGGCCGGCGTCGGTCGAGGAAGCACGCTGATACGTCATCAGCACTCCGGGGATACCCGTGTGCTCGACAACTCCCTTCTCACCGGCCGCATCCTTGGAGCGCGGCAGATCGCTCCAGACAACCGGCAGGCTGGCCGACGGACCGGCAAGACACAAAGACGAGCTTTTCGATAATCGGAATGCGACACCTGCTGTCGCATTCTAGTTGCCACTCCCCGCCCTGAACGGCAGACGAGAGCAATGAGCGAAGCAGAGCAATTCAAGGCGGAGCTGGGAGCCTACTGGCAAGCCGCCCCCAATAAGTCGGACGCGGCGCGAAGACTGCAAGTCGGCCGGCAGCAGGTCTACAAATACGTCAGTGGCTCCGTAACGCCCCGCATGGAGCGGCGGGACGCGATGATCAGGCGCATGCGGCAAGGACAAGACGAGGCGCCACCTTCGAGTGTCGCATTTCATCCCGAAAGGGCTTTGAGAATGCGACAGCTGCTCGTAGAATTGATGACGCTGCTCGACCTTGACGAGCCGGTGCGTGGCGGCACACTACAGGAGGACGGCTGATCGGATGGATTCGGCCGGCACGGTGACCCTATGAGCAGAATGGAACTCGTCGTTCAGCTGGCCGAGGCCGGCGCGCAGAACGATCACGTCAAGCTCGAGCGCACCGTCGCGGCGCTCGTCGCCGAAGCGCGCGCCAAGAAGCACGACCAGCTGGCCGATCGCCTTTCAAAGGCGCTCGGCTCGATCGCACCCCGGGAGCGCCAGGCGCCCCGGTCGGTCGGAGGATCGTTCCTGCCCGAGAAGGTCAGGGACCTGCTGGTGGAGCGGCCCGCCCGGCGCACCCTGGACGATCTCACGCTCACCGCCGAGGTTGAAGCGCAGATACGCGACCTAATCGACGAGCAGCAGCGGGCAGACGTGCTGCGCGCGAACTCGCTCGATCCCCGCCACCGCGTCATGCTCGCGGGTCCTCCGGGCAATGGCAAGACCACCTTGGCGGAAGCCATCGCCTTTTCGCTCGGCGTTCCGTTCCTCACGATCCGCTACGACGCGGTGATCGACAGCTACCTCGGCGAGACCGCCGCCCGCCTGCGCCGCGTCTTCGACTTCGCCCGCGCGACGCCTTGCGTGCTCTTCCTCGACGAGTTCGACGCCCTCGGCAAGGAGCGCGGCGACGTCCATGAGACCGGCGAGATCAAGCGGGTGGTCTCGTCCCTCCTGCTCCAGATGGACGACCTGCCGTCCTACACCGTGATCGTCTGCGCCTCGAACCATCCCGAACTGCTCGACCGCGCGGTGTGGCGCCGCTTCCAGCTGCGGCTCGAGCTGCCCATGCCCGACCGCGCCGCCTTCCGGCGCTGGCTCGATCGCGTCGGCGCGGACCGCAGATCCCTCGGCTTCGAACCCGCCGCCCTGGCGCGGGATCTCGTCGGAGGCAGCTTCGCCGAAGCGGAGGAGTTCCTCATGGACGTCAAGCGCAAGCTGGTCCTGTCCGGCGGGGCGCCGAAAGCTACCGTGGCGCAGCAGCTCAAGACGTGGAAGAAGCGCTTCGGGCCGAAGCCGGGAGTGACGATCGAGAATGGCGGAGAAGAACCAGATCCTGCCGCTCACGCGGAACAGGGAGGATAGGCTTCAACGCCTTCCGGGCGTGCAGGACAAGCGCAGACGGCGTTCGATACCCGCGGCCATCCAAGCCGAGCGCCTCGGCGGCGCCCTCGACCTGAGCTTCGCAAACATACTGGACCGCGACGACATCAAGGTCATGGACGATCCGTCGTCGCTCGCTCCCGAGCGCGCCCTCGTCCTCGAGATCGCAGGCTCCCCGGAGCGGTTCGTGAACGCCGCGGCGAAGGTGGGACTCGAATGGCTCGCCGAGGAGGTCGCGATCCTCCACGGGGTGCGCTCCTACTTCGATCCGTCGAACTCGGACGAAGAAGATGCGCCGAGACTCGATCTGGAAGATGGCGACGTCGAACTCGACGACTGGGAACGGCAGGAGGAGACCCTCGACTATCTTCTGGCGAACGAGGACGCGCCGACGGACGAAACGGCGGGCGCCATCTATCTCGGCATGCCGACCAAGGCGACCTTCGAGCGTCTGCGCGATCTCTGGGACGCGTTCAAGGCGGGCAAGTCGCCACCCGCTAAGCACGGAGACTGGTGGAAGCTGTTCGGCCTCCTGCACAGGCTGCGGCCGTGGGGGCCCGAAGACCGCATCGGCGAGGCTGCCCGTCTGCACCTGAAGAAGGAGAAGACGCGGCGCCCGGGCGAGGACCTCAAGGTCGAGGTCGATCTATGGTATCGCGGAGACGCTCTGGACCGTGCGCGCGCGGTGGACGAACTGCGCGCGACAGTGGCGGCCATCGGCGGCGAGATACTGGACGAGCTGCGCATCGACGAGATCCGCTACCATTCCGCCCTCGTGCATCTGCCCGGGGCGGCGCTCGACGCGATCCTCGACCGCTCCGGGCCGCTGGCGCTGGACGACGACATCATGTCGATCAGGCCGCAGAGCGGCTTCCGCTTCAGCATCGACGAGCTTGTGTCCTCCGACGCCGAGCCGGACGGCGAAGAGCCAGCCGATCCCGAGAGCGCCTCGATCGGAGCGCTGATCGACGGCTGGCCGGTCGCTCAGCACGAGAAGCTCCGCAACAGGCTGGACATCGTCGCCCTGGACGTCGCGGACTCCATGGCGCCCGTGAACATGCGATTCCACGGGACGGCCATGGCCTCGCTCATCCTGCGCGGCGATCTCCACGATGACGCGGGCCCTCTCGATCGCCGCCTCGTGGTCGTGCCCGTGCTAATGCCCGATGGTCCCTACGAGACGCCGCCGAAGGACAAGCTCGCGCTCGGCGTGATCAATCGCGCCGTGACAGATCTGAAGGAGGGCACGGGCGGCCAGCCTCCGAGCGGCCCCGACGTCGTGATCATCAACCATTCGATCTGCGACGAGGCGTTCGGATTTGCCGGCGTCGTCAGTCCCTGGGCGCGCCTGCTTGACCATCTCGCGTGGAAGCACAAGGTTTTGTTCGTCGTCAGCGCCGGCAACATCCGCGACACGTTCGACGTGCCCGGGTATCCGTCCGGACGAGACATGCGATCGGCGACGCCCGAGCACCGTCGCGCCGAACTGATCCGCGCGATCGACGCGGCGAAGGCGCAGCGAACCATGTTCGCCCCGGCGGAATCGGTGAACGCGCTCACCGTGGCGGCCTCGCACAGCGACGGATCGCCCCTTCCTCCGAGCGGCAACGCGACGGATCCATTCGGGCTGTTCGCTGCGCCCAGCCTCGGGTCCGGCCTCGGCCACGGCTTTAACCGTTCGGTCAAGCCCGACGTGATGCTTCCGGGCGGTCGCCAGATCGCGCATCCCACCGAGGGCCCGATGCTGCGCGTTCATGGTCGAGAGCACGCGGACCGCTTCGGGCAAAGCGTGGCGACTCCCGACCCACATCGCGGCAACCTCTCCATGACCCGGCTTTCGTCGGGCACGAGCAACGCAGCCGCTCTCGCGACGAGGACCGGGCTTCTGATCTCCGACGTCCTCGACGGATCGCCGATCAACGCGGAAGGCCCATGGCATCGCAGACCGACCGCCCCCTGCGTGCTCAAGGCGCTGATCGCGCACGGAGCCGGCTGGGGCGACCTCGGACGGGAGATGACCGACATGCATCTGCCAGGGAGCCCCCTGCCGAGGCGAAAGGAGGCGGTCTCCCGAGCCATGGGCTATGGACCGGTCGACGGCGATCGTGTCGCCAGCGGCGAGCGTCGGCGAGTGACCCTTCTCGGCGAGGACATGATCCGTTCGAAGCAGCGCCACGAATGGCGCGTCCCCCTGCCGGACGAGTTCCGGTCCTCGACCGAGTTCCGTCGCGTCGTGGTCACCCTCGCCTGGCTCACGCCCGTCTTCCCGAACAGCTCTCAATATCGGGCGGTCGGCCTCGAACTGCTCGGCGGAACCGGCAAGACCCGGATCTGGGAGGGAGTCGATCGGATCGGCCACCAGCCTGCGATCGGCTTCGCCAAACGCGGCACCTTGATCCACGCGGTCTACGAGGGGAACCGGAAGGCGATTCCCTTCGACGAGGACGGCGACTTCGTCATAAACGTCCAGGCGAACTCCAAGATGCCGAAGATGACCTCCATCGACGTCCCCTACGCCCTCGCCGTCACGGTAGAAGTGGCGGCCTCGGTGCAGACCGACGTGAGGGACGCGATCCGCGACCGTCTGCGTCAGCGAAACAGGAGCAGGACATGATCGATTTCGACGAACAGCTCAGCCTCTGCCACCAGAGCGACGCGGACGTGGCGGACTTCCTCGAGCTGCTTGGCGACCATGACGCCGCCCGCGCGCTTCGCGAAGCGGGAGCCCGCGGGCAGGGCCTGAGCGGCTTCATGTCGCCGCCTTGGAGACAGGCGACGCACGTCTACGGCTTCATCGAGGAGGGCCGCAACGACGGAAAGCCGATCAGAATCGCGCCGGCCGTCGAAAGCGAGCCCGACGGGTCGCTCGTCGGGCAACAGATCAAGGTCACGTTGGACGCGTTCCGCATCCACGACTACCCCGGCTTCGGACGTCATACGGTGCTGTTCGACTTCGCCGGTCGCGATCAGGCCGGCCCGGAAGCGCAGGACCTGCAATTCGCCAGCGTCCTGAGCGCCGGCGACGGCGAGGCGGCGGCCGTGAGCGGCCTTCCGATCTTCACCGGGCTCACCGTCCCGCGGGACGGCCTCTCCTTCAAGGCTCGGACCGTGCTCATCGGAAACACGGGCGACGACGTGATCCTCGAGGTCCTCCAAAGCTCCGCGTTCAAGGACGGGCTGAAGCTGCTGGGCATGGTGCAGCCCGCGCTGCCCCAGCTCGTCGCCATGGCCGGCGGCATCGCCCGGAACCTCATGAAACGGCCCCGCAACAAGCAGATCCAGCTGTTCGACCTGGGGCTCGACTTCAGCGACGGGCGCACGTCGGCCCGATTGAGGCGTGGATCATACGTGGTGGTGCAGGTTCCAGGCACCAGCACGTGGCGGTGGGCCGACTGGGCGCTCGACCCTAGCACGATGACCCTGATCGACGCCGACGGCCGCGCGGCACCTCACAACATGATCGTCTTCGCGGTCTCCTCCAGCGCGGCGGGAACCGCCTCGTCATCATCGAGATCTGACGGCCGCAAGGCGCTGAAGACGGTCGCGAAGCGGCTTTAGGAACGGCCTGACGTTGTTCAACAGGCCTTCGTGCGCGCGCCCACGCTCCGACGTGGAGCTATGCCCGCACCACCGGCACCTCGTCGATACGCGTCGTCCAGGCAGGCGAACGGTTCTCCGCCCGCATCCTCCAGTCGCGCTTAAATCCTTGGGCCGCAGGGACGGCCGTGAAGCGGCCAAATCGTGCGTTCACCTCGTCCATCGCCGACATGAGCCGTTCTCGACGATCGCTATCGCCTTCGAACAACGTGCGGGGCCGCAGCTCGGACGCCACTAGGTCGTCGAGCATGATGCCGGCCTTCGTGTAGGCGTAGCCGTCGCGCCAGGCGCCTTCCACGCCCCGCCGCGCCGCCGCCAGCAGCTCGAGCGAGTCCGCCGTCATCGGGTGGAGCGCGATCCTGCGCATCCCCTGATACTGCCCCGCATCCTTCTTGAAGCGGTTCGTGTGGAAGAAGACCGTCAGCTGGCCTGCGACCAGGCCGTGCGATCGGAGCTTCTCGCCCGCTCGCATCGCATACTGAGCGACGGCGCCCATGAGGGCGTCGAGGTCCCGCACCGGCGTGCCGAAGCTGCGCGTCACCGCCATGCCCTTGCGCTGCGGCTCGATCATCTCGACCGCGCTCGCGGGCACGCCTTGGAGCTCGGCGACGAGACGCTCGAGGACGACGGTGCCGAGGGCGCGCGCCTGCTTGACCTGCATGTCGCGGATCTGGCCGGCCGTCACGATGCCAAGCGCAGCCAGCTTCGCAGCGGTAGCGCGGCCAACGCCCCAGACGTCGCCGGCCGGGAAGCGATCGAGCACCCAGGCGCGGACGGCGGCGTCGCGCAGATCGCCCACGCCATCGAACAGCGGGTTCTTCTTCGCGGCGGCGTTGCCTAGCTTCGCCAGCGTCTTCGTCGGGCCAATTCCCACGCACGTCGGGATCGTGGTCCACCGCTGGACCTGCGCACGCATGGCGTTGGCGTGGACGACCAGATCGCGGTCCTTGAACGGCTCGAGGTCGAGGAAGCTCTCGTCAATGGAGTAGATCTCGACCTCGCTGGCGAACTGCTCGACGGCGGCCACCACGCGACGCTGCATGTCGCCGTAGAGCGTGTAGTTCGATGAGCGCACCACGACGCCGTGCTTGTCCAGTCGATCGCGGATTAGGTGGATGGGGTCGCCCATCTTGACGCCCAGCGCCTTGGCCTCGTTCGATCTCGCGATCGCGCAGCCGTCGTTGTTGCTCGCCACGACCACTGGCACGCCGACGAGGGCGGCGTCGAACGCCCGCTCGCAGCTGACATAGAAGTTGTTGCAGTCGATCAGGGCGATGGTGCTCATGTCCGGTAGCGCCGGGCTAGCGCCACGACCACGCCCCAGATCTCGACGTGCTCGTCGACGATGATGCGCTCGTAGCCCTCGGCCTCGGGGACCAGCCACAGCCGATCTCCCGACCGCCGCAGCCGCTTCATCGTGCGATCGCCGTGGACCAGCGCCACGACGATGTCGCCAGGCCTAGCCTCGACCGCCCGGCTGACGACGACCATGTCGCCGTCCACGATGCCGGCCGCCGTCATCGAATGCCCCGAGACGCGCATCAGATAGCTCGCGGCCGGATGCTCGATCAGCCAACCAGCGAGATCGATAGGCTCGTCCATATCGTCCTGCGCCGGCGACGGAAATCCGGCGGGCGTCGAATAGAGGAGCAGCTGCGCCTGGTGCGGCACCATCTCGAACGGCACGTCATGGAGGCGAAGGGGCGGCATGGCGTTTCCGAACGGTTCGAGATCGTGGCCTACCGACATAGTCCGGAACAGCGGCGCGAACAAACCAAGAACTCGCAACCTGTCTTGTCGCAGACGTCCCATCGTGAGTCAGCGTCACATCGTCCGGCCGCAGAAGCGAACCAGCTATTGCCTTGCGCTGTGGCGGCCAGCTGGCTCGCACCGCTCCCGCCGTTTCAACCCATCGAATTTTACCGATGGGATTTGACCCGGTCACACCTATCGGTTATTACCGATGGATGATGACCGACGAAGCCTTGTCCGCGCTTGCCGCGCTCGCTCACCCGACCAGGCTGGCCGCGTTTCGGCTCCTAGTGCGACACGAGCCTGATGGCTTGACGACGGGGGAGCTCGTCGAGCACTCCGGACTGACGCAGAGCACCTTTTCAACACACCTTGCCGTGCTCGCCAAGGCGGGACTCGTCCGCTCTGAAAAGCAGGGCCGCAACCAGATCCAGCGAGCCGAGATCGGCGCGCTGAGCGCGCTCATGCTCTTCCTGGCCAAGGACTGCTGCGGCGGGCGCGCCGAACTGTGCGAACCCCTGCTTGCCGAACTCACCTGCTGCTGAAAGGCCGATCGTGACCGACATCGTCATCTACCACAATCCCGCCTGCGGAACGTCCCGCAACGTGCTCGAGCTGATCCGCAACTCGGGCGTCGAGCCGCACGTGATCGAGTATCTGAAGACGCCGCCGTCCCGCTCACTGCTCGTCGAGATGATCGGTCGTTCCGGCATCACGCCCCGCGCGCTGCTGCGCGAAAAGGGCACGCCCTACGTCGAGCTTGGCCTTGCCGACGAGACCCTGTCCGACGAGGCGCTGATCGACGCGATGCTGGCCCATCCGATCCTGATCAACCGCCCCTTGGTCGTGACCACGCTCGGCGTGAAGCTCTGCCGACCTTCAGAAGCGGTGCTCGAGATTCTGCCCGACGCGCAGCGAGGAGCTTTTGCCAAGGAGGACGGCGAGCAGATCGTCGATGCGGCCGGCCAGCGCATCTCCTGATGCTCGTCGCCCTGCTGATCTTCCTCGGCACCATTACGCTTGTCATCTGGCAGCCCAAAGGTCTGGGCATCGGCTGGAGCGCAATGGCGGGAGCGATCGTCGCGCTGCTCGCCGGCGTCGTCACGCTCGCGGACATCCCTGTCGTCTGGCACATCGTCTGGAATGCCACAGCGACCTTCGTCGCGATCATCATCGTTAGCCTTCTCCTAGACGAGGCGGGCTTCTTCGAATGGTCGGCCCTGCACGTCGCTCGCTGGAGCCGAGGTCATGGCCTTCGCCTGTTCGCGATGATCGTCCTGCTGGGCGCGGCCGTCTCCGCTCTGTTCGCCAACGACGGCGCGGCGCTGATCCTGACACCGATCGTGATCGCGATGCTGCGCGCGCTCGGCTACGGTCCGAAATCTACGCTCGCCTTCGTCATGGCCGCCGGATTTATCGCGGACACTGCCAGCCTGCCGCTGATCGTCTCTAATCTCGTCAATATCGTGTCGGCCGACTTCTTCCGTCTGGAATTCAGCCGCTACGCGCTCGTCATGGTGCCGGTCGACTTAGCGTCGATCGCAGCGACGCTTCTCGTGCTGATGATCAATTTCCGCCGCGACATTCCCGTCGGCTTCGATGTCGCGCAACTTCGACTGCCGGCCGACGCGATCCACGACCGTGCGACCTTCCGCACTGGCTGGATCGTCCTCGTGCTGCTGCTGGCCGGCTTCTTCGTCCTTGACCCGCTCGGCGTGCCGGTCAGCGCGGTCGCGGCGGCCGGCGCGGTCCTGTTGCTCGCCGTGGCCGGTCGCGGCCACGTCATCGAGACCAGCAAGGTGTTGCGCGGCGCGCCTTGGCAGGTCGTGATCTTCTCGCTCGGCATGTATCTGGTGGTCTATGGCCTTCGGAACGCGGGGCTGACCGAGCATCTCGCCACGCTGCTCGACCGCGCCGCGGCCTGGAGCGTTTGGGGCGCGGCGTTCGGCACCGGGATCATCGCCGCGGTTCTTTCGTCGGTCATGAACAACATGCCGACCGTGCTCGTCGGCGCCCTTTCCATCGATGCCACCCACGCTAGCGGCGCGGTCCGAGAGGCGATGGTCTACGCCAACGTCATCGGCTGCGATCTCGGGCCAAAGCTCACACCGATCGGATCGCTGGCGACCCTGCTCTGGCTGCACGTGCTCGACCAGAAGGGCGTGCGGATCGGCTGGGGCTACTACCTCAAGGTCGGGGTGACGCTGACCGTGCCCGTGCTGCTCGTCACGCTCGCGGCGCTCGCCATCCGCCTAACCCTTGCCTGAGAGGATCACCTTGTCCCGCCTGCGTCCGCTTGCCGATCCCGACCTTCTCCCAGCGCTCGACCGATCGTTCGTCATCGACCGGCCCGCACTCGGAATCGGCGCCGACCAGCCGCCGCCCCGCATCCTGCTGCTCTACGGATCGCTGCGCGAGCGGTCCTTCTCCCGTCTGTGCGTCGAGGAGGCGGCCCGGCTGCTCCAGCTGTTCGGCGCGGAAACGCGCATCTTCGACCCGTCCGACTTGCCGCTACCCGATCAGGCGGCCGGCGACGACCATCCCGCCGTCCATGAGCTGCGCGAGCTGTCGATGTGGTCCGAGGGGCATGTCTGGTGCAGCCCGGAGCGGCACGGCCAGATCACCGGGGTGATGAAGACGCAGATCGATCACCTGCCGCTTTCCATGGGTGGCATGCGTCCCACGCAGGGGCGCACGCTCGCGGTCATGCAGGTTTCGGCGGGATCGCAGTCGTTCAACAGCGTCAATACGCTCCGGCTTCTGGGCCGGTGGATGCGGATGTTCACGATCCCGAACCAGTCGTCGGTCGCGATGGCATACAAGGAGTTCGGCGACGACGACCGCATGCGGCCGTCCAGCTATTACGACCGGATCGTCGACGTGATGGAGGAGCTGGTGCGGATCACAGTGCTGATGCGCGCCCATTCGGATCAGCTCGTCGATCGCTACTCGGAGCGCAAGGAGGCCGGCGCGCCAGTCAAACGAGAGGATCATGCAGCGACCGCCATTGCGAAATAGCTCCCGAACGACTCCCATCTGGCATTTGTCTCCAATCCCAGCATTCCCGTCTCGGGCAGAACAAGGCAGGCGGGCGCGATCGCGACGCGTCCGCGTCGGTCATCGGAGCGTTGCTCGTCCAGACATTGGACAGACCTGAGGAAAAGATGGGACGCAGGCTCAATAGCGCCGTCAACCGCTCGACCGATGAGTCCGTCTCCTCGGCTGCGCGCCATCTCGCTCTTGCCGAGCTGGCAGTCCGGAAACCGCCGCGGCGAACTTCTTTCGGCGGCGGCGCTTCGAAATACGAATGGGAGATCGACGATGCGTCGCTTCCCGACGTCGCGCACGGAGAGCCGACGACGATTGCCGTGACCGCTTCGCTTCGCTGCGAAAGCGTCCGTCTCGCCGTGCGGGCGCCCGCGCTATCGCGACGGCCGCTCGCGACCTTCGTTCAGCAGCTTGCCCCCGCGGACGTCGCATGGGGCCGCCAAGCCGGGGAGGCGGCAGTTCCCGGCTGGATCGACCGATGGACGCGGTGCATCGCGACACGGACCGACGATGTGGCCTACGCCCGACATCGCCGGCAGATCGCCGACGCTGCAAAGAGCGCCGCAGCCTTGCTATGCGCGAACAGCATTCAATGCACCGACGCCTTCCTCCATCTCCGAACCCCCTGGTCCGAGCTCGCGGTGACCGATCCGTCGGATCCGGATCACTGTCGCATGTTCATGGCACGGACGGATCTCGATCCGAGAGTTGCCGGGGTGCTGCCTCGTTCGTTCGTTGATTACGTCAATGGGACTGTATCGCTCACGCAAAGCCTGGAGATCGTCAGGACGAACGGCTTCTGCGTCCTACCGAACGGCGACAAGGTTCGCCTGCCAAGAATCGCTTGCGACATGACAACACCGATCGTCGCTTCCATCCCACAGATAGATCCGCTGACCGCCATCACTGAGATTCGAAGGCTCGGCGGCCAGCTGGGCATCCAAAGGGCGACCGCCTGATGGTTGCCCATAGTTGCCCGGTGCGTGATTGCCTGGTGATTGCCCAAGCGACATCGATGATCGAAGCCGCGGCGTAATAATGACTTTTTCCGCAGAAAACCGCGGAAAAGCGTGGTCGGGGAGAGAGGATTCGAACCTCCGGCCCCTGCCTCCCGAAGACAGTGCTCTACCAGGCTGAGCTACTCCCCGACGGAGCACCGGTCGTTTTCAAACTACTCGGGAGCCGACCGGCGGTGCCAAGCGGGGTGCCCTATAGGCAGGCCCGGCAGGATCGGCAAGCGTCTCTTTTGCCATGACCGTCACGCAACCGGCGCATGCCCGGCCGCGATCATCTCGGCGAGATCGACGAACTTCTCGCGGGGAGAGCCATCGCGCGCCCGGCCCTGCTCGGCCGCCTCGATCCGGCGCCAGTCGTCGAAGCTGATCGCGTCGACGCCGCGCGCGGCGAGCAGGCGGGCGAGGCCGGCGCCGCCTTCGACGCCGCGCGCCCGCGGCAGGTCGAGCGCGATCTCCTCGACGATCTGGAAGCCGTCGGGCCGGTTGGTGCCGATCGTCCCGCTGGGCCCCCGGCGTGCCCAGCCGGCGCAATAGAGCCCCGATCCGACGCCGCCGATCCGCCCGGCGTCGTTGGCGAAGCGGCCGAGCTTCTCGTCATAGGGCAATCCCGGAATGGTGATGCTGCGATAGCCGATGCAGCTCACCACCATCGCGCAGGGCATGTCGACCGTCTCGCCGGTGCCGTGCGCGCCGCCCGCGGCGTCGAGCCACGTGCGTTCGAGCCGGATCGCCTCGACATGCGACTGACCCAGTATCGCCTGCGGCGAGGCGAAGAAACGGAAGTCGATCGTCACCGGCTTGGTCGCATCGCGCCCCGCCGCGGCGAACCCGCGCAGCAGCGCGACCGACTTGCGCTGGCCCGGATCGAGCATCGCGTCGTCCGCCTCGGGCGGCAGATCGGCGGGATCGACCTGCGGCGTCGCACGCGCGAGATGGCCGAGCTCGCCGAGTTCCTTGGGGGTCATCGCGATCTGGTGCGGGCCACGCCGCCCGCAGAGCAGGATGCGCCGCACCCCCGATCCCTCCAGCGCGCCGAGCGCGTGGCCGACGATGTCCGATCCGCTGAGCTCTTCGGCGGTCTTGGCGAGGATTCGCGCGACGTCGAGCGCGACATTGCCATGGCCGATGATCGCGACGGTGTCGCCGGCGAGCGGCGGCGCGAGCGCGGCGTGATCGAAATGGCCGTTATACCAGCCGACGAACGCCGCCGATCCGATCACGCCGGGAAGATCCGCGCCGGGGATGCCGAGCGGGCGGTCGGCGGGCGCGCCGGTGGCGACCACCACCGCGTCGTACAGCCCGCGCAGCTCGTCGATCGCGACGTCCTGCCCGACGGTGACGTTGCCGAAGAAACGCACCGGCTCTTCGCTCGCGACCCCCTCGTAGCGGCGCGTCACCGCCTTGATCGACTGGTGATCGGGCGCGACACCCGAGCGGATCAGCCCGTAGGGCACGGGCAGGCGGTCGATCAGGTCGACGCGAACGTCGTCACCGAAGGTCTTGAGGCAGGCTTCCGCCGTGTAGAAGCCTGCCGGCCCCGACCCGATCACCGCGACGTGCCGCATGCCATCCTCCTTGTCGTTGGAGGATCACGCTAGTCCGCCCCGTCCCGGGCGCCAAGCGATCGATCGCCCTAATGGGCGACCGGCGCGGCCGCCGCGGCATTCGCCGGCAGCCCGCCGAGTTGCGACACCAGCTTGGTATAGGCATCGAGATAGGCGAGCACGATCACCTGGCCGATCGCGGTATCCTGATAGCCGCTGCCGCCTACCGCCGCGAAGCCGCCCCACCAGCCGCCGCCGCCGCCCGCGCCGAAGCTGAGATCGGACTTGCGATAATAGCCCTCGGTCAGCGCCTCTTCCTCGGTGGTGCGCGCGTTGACCAGGCTGAGCGTGACGTTGGCCTCCTTCTTGTTGACCGAGATGCCGCCCGCGACCGCGCCGAAACCGTGGCCGATCAGCCCGCCCAGCGCGCCGCCGAGCGCATTGCCGCCCGAATGATCGTTCGAGGTGACGATATCGGGCTGCATGAAATAGTCGGCGGCACGGACCTGGCCGCGGCCGAGATTGGAACCGCTCTGCAACTCGCCGCTGTCGGCCATCGCGCGCTCCATGCTGCGGCTCTGCATCGCCGCGCCGCGATTGACCAGCGTGAAGCAGCCCGATTGCTGGATGAACACCTTGAGGATCGCCTGAGGGCTGCCGAGGCCAAGCGCGGTCCACCATTGATTGTCGGGCTCGACGATCGCGACCGAGCCGAGCTTGCGCGTGCAATGCGGGATGTCCTGCATCCCGCGCGACTGCGCCTGGCGGCCCGAGGATGGATCGGCGGCGGCGGGCATCGCGCCCGAAACAGCGACGATCAAGGACAAACATGCAGTGACGGCGCGGTTGCGCATGAGGCTCTCCCAGAAGACGGTGTCGCGGACGACGGACGGGAAAGCAGCGCTACAGCCGCAAACGGGCTCGGACGTCCCAGTGTAGCGCGCGCGTCGCGCCCATGGAAGCGTCGCTTGGGGTCTGCGTCGCGCGGTGCTATCGGGCGGGCCAATCTCTCCGCACGCCATCCGCCCGAGGACGATTTCCCACCGTGTCCACACCGCTCGACCGTATCCGCAACTTCTCGATCATCGCGCATATCGACCATGGCAAGTCGACGCTCGCCGACCGCCTCATCCAGACCACCGGTGGCCTCACCGAGCGCGAGATGTCCGCGCAGGTGCTCGACAATATGGATATCGAGAAGGAGCGCGGGATCACCATCAAGGCGCAGACCGTGCGCCTCAACTACACCGCCAAGGACGGGCTCGAATATCAGCTCAGCCTGATGGACACCCCTGGTCACGTCGACTTCGCCTATGAGGTGTCGCGCTCCCTGGCGGCCTGCGAAGGCGCGCTGCTCGTCGTCGATGCGGCGCAGGGCGTCGAGGCGCAGACGCTCGCCAACGTCTATCAGTCGATCGAGCATGATCACGAGATCGTCCCCGTCATCAACAAGATCGATCTGCCGGCGGCCGAGGTCGACAAGGTCAAGGCCGAGATCGAGGACATCATCGGCATCCCCGCCGACGACGCGATCCTCACCTCGGCCAAATCGGGAATCGGCATCGCCGAGGTGCTCGAGGCGATCGTCACGCGCATCCCGCCCCCCAAGGGCGACCGCGACGCGCCCTTGAAGGCGATGCTCGTCGACAGCTGGTACGACCCCTATCTCGGCGTCGTCATCCTGGTGCGCGTCGTCGAGGGCGTGCTCAAGAAGGGCCAGCAGATCAAGTTCATGCAGCACGGCACGCTGCACCTGGTCGACCGTGTCGCGTGCATGCGCCCCAAGCTCGAGCAGCTGACCGAACTGGCCGCGGGCGAGATCGGCATCATCACCGCGCAGATCAAGGAAGTGTCGCAGACCGCGGTCGGCGACACGATCACCGACGCCAAGAAGCCCACCGCCGAGGCGCTGCCCGGCTTCAAGGAGGTCCAGCCCGTCGTGTTCTGCGGGCTGTTCCCCGTCGACGCCGCCGATTTCGAGAAGCTGCGCGACAGCCTCTACAAGCTGCGGCTCAACGACGCCTCGTTCAGCTTCGAGGCGGAAAGCTCGGCGGCGCTGGGCTTCGGCTTCCGCTGCGGCTTCCTGGGGCTGCTGCATCTGGAGATCATCCAGGAGCGGTTGACGCGCGAATATGATCTCGACCTGATCACCACCGCGCCCTCGGTGGTCTACAAGATCCAGCTCGCGCACGACAAGGGCGAGATCGAGCTGCACAACCCCGCCGACATGCCCGACGTGATGCAGATCGCGAGCATCGAGGAGCCGTGGATCGAGGCGGTGATCTACGTTCCCGACGAATATCTGGGTTCGCTGCTCAAGCTCTGCCAGGATCGCCGCGGCATCCAGAAGAACCTGACCTATGTGGGCGGCCGCGCGCAGATCACCTACGAATTGCCGCTCAACGAGGTGGTGTTCGACTTCTACGACCGCTTGAAGAGCATCTCGCGCGGCTATGCCTCGTTCGACTATCACCAGATCGGCTACCGCGAGGGCGATCTGGTCAAGATGTCGATCATGGTCAACGCCGAGCCGGTCGACGCGCTGTCGATGATCGTCCACCGCGGCACCGCGGAGGCGCGCGGGCGCGGCATGTGCGAGCGGCTGAAGGATCTGATCCCGCGCCATCTGTTCAAGATCCCGGTACAGGCGGCGATCGGCGGCAAGGTGATCGCGCGCGAGACCATCGCGGCGATGCGCAAGGACGTCACCGCCAAATGCTATGGCGGCGACGCGACGCGCAAGAAGAAGCTGCTCGAGAAGCAGAAGGAGGGCAAGAAGCGGATGCGCGAATATGGCAGCGTGCAGATCCCGCAGGAGGCGTTCATCGCGGCGCTCAGGATGGGCGACGAGGGCTGAGCCGGCGCCGGCGTGGCGGCTCGATCGCGGCCGCCAGGCGCTAATCGTTAAGCGCGTTGATCGCGCGATGGACCTCGGCCTCGATCGCCTTGCGCGGCAGGCCTGCAGGGATCGGCGCGCCGAAGCGGAAGCGGATGACGCCCGGCACCTTGCGGATGCCGCGCGGCCATAGCCGCCCGGCATCGGTCGCGACCGGCACGACGGGCATCTCCAGCCGCCCGTACAGCCCCGCGAAGCCGGCCTGGAGCTTGGGCGCCTCGCCATGCGGTACGCGCGTGCCCTCGGGGAAGATCAGCACCGTGCGCCGTTGCTCCCTGGCAAGATCCGCCGCGTGCAGCATCAGCCGCAGCGCCGCGGCATTGGCGGTGCGATCGACCGGTATGACGCCGTGGCGGCGCGTCAGCCGACCGAACAGCGGCACGTCGGCGAGCTCGCGCTTGAGCACGATCACCGGATCGTCGAGCAGCGCCATCAGCAACAGCGTCTCATAGGCCGATTCATGCTTGGCGGCGACCAGCGTAGGCCCGTCGGGCAGCCGCCCTTCGATCTGCGCGCGCACCCCCAGCAAAAGGCGGGCGAGCCATATCAGCGTCCGCGCCCAGCCGCGCGCGAAGCGCGAGAAGCCGCGCCGGCTCGCGATCGCGACGGGGATGCCGATCAGCATCGTGGCCAGCGTCACCGTATAGGCGAGCAGCAGGAAGAGGAGCGAGCGAATCACGGTCATCGAAGCTGCTTAGTAGCCGAACGGCGCTGCGATGCGACGCAGCACATATTTGTGATATTCGGTGAACAGCGTGAGCAGGCTCGGGTGGCTGCGCACCGCATCGGGGATGATGACGACCGGATCGCGCCCGAGTTCGCGCGCCAGATCGGCATGCGCGCGCGGCATGTGCCAGTCGGTCGTGATCAGCCGGACGGTCGCATAATGATGCGCACGCAGCCAGCGTGTCGTCTCGATCGCGTTGGAGCGCGTGTCGACCGACTCCTGGCCGAGATCGACGCAGCAATCGAACAGCGCGGCGGGCCGGTGCGTGCGCAGCGCCAATTCGCTCTTGCGCACGGTGCGATCGGTGCCCGACACGAACAGCCGCTGCGCGCGATGCCGCGCGAGCAGATCGAGCCCGCGATCGAGCCGCCCCGCGCCGCCGGTCAGCACGACGATCGCATCGGTCGGTCGGTCGTCGGCGGGACGTGGCAGCGTCAGCGCGAACAGCGCGAATCCGAGCGCCCACAGCACGACGAGGAAGGCGAGCAGGCGCGCGATCATAAGGTTCTCGCCAGCGCGCGCTGCACGGTGATCCGCGCGACCGCGAGCGCGAGCAGCCCGGCGAGGATGGGTAGCGCCAGCAGCGCCGCCCACGCCGTCCATGGCAGTGTGATCGATCCGACCAGACCCGATCCGATCTCGCCGAGCCGCCGCCCGATGCCGAGGATCACGACGATCGCGCCGACCAGGCCGACGACCGCGCCGAACAGCGCGTCGAGCGCGAGCCGGCGCTGGAACAGCCGCGCGACCTGGGCGTCGGTCGATCCCATCATATGCATCACGTCGATCGTCTGGCGGTGCGTATTGAGCGCGGAGCGCGCGGCAAGCACCACCGCCGCCGCCGTCGCGCCGACCATCATCGCGACGATCCCGCCGGCGAGCAGCCCGAGCGAGCGGATCAGCGCCACCAGCGGCGCCAGCCAGCTGGCATGATCGTCGATCCGCGCGTGCGGCGCCGCCACCACCAGCGCCGCGGCGATACGATCGAGCCGCGCGCGACCCGCGTCGGTCAGATCGACGTCGATCATCGCCGGCAACGGCAGATCGCGGTCGAGCCCGGCATCGCCCAGCCACGGCTGGAGCAGCGCCTGCATCTCGTCGCCGCCGAGCTTGTGGAGGCCCGAGACGCCGTCCTGATTCGCCAGCACATGCTGCGCGGCATCCGCCTCGCGGTCGCGCACGCCGGGATCGGCCGCGACGATCTGCACGGTCACCTGGCGGCCGAGATCGCCGCCCAGCCGGTGCGCGGCGTCGCCCATCGCCAGCCCGGCGGCGGCGGCGAGCGCGGTCAGGAACATCATGATCGCGATCACCCAGGGCATCGGCCCCGCCAGCCGCCCCTCGGGCAGCAGCCTGCGATCCGCCTGCGACGCGCCGAGCATCAGCCGTGCCCCTCTGCATCGGCGCGCGGCGGATAGCGCAGCGCGCCGGTCGGATCCTGCAACTGGCCGTGCTCGAGCCGCATGACATTGGCCGATGCGACACGGCTGAGCAGATGGATGTCGTGCGTCGCGACGACGATCGTGGTGCCCAGCGTGTTGAGCGCGTCGAACAGATGGAGCAGCCGCGCCGCCATTTCGGGATCGACATTGCCGGTCGGCTCGTCGGCGACGAGGATCTCGGGGCGCCCGATCACCGCGCGCGCGATCGCGACCCGCTGCTGCTCGCCGCCCGACAGCGTCGGCGGGCGCGCCGAGGCGCGGTCGGCGAGCCCGACCCAGGCGAGCATCTCGCGCACCGGCGTCACCAGGTCGCGCTCGTCGACACCCGCGATGCGCAGCGGAAGCGCGATATTGTCGAATGCGGAGAGATGCGGGATCAGCCGGAAATCCTGGAACACGACGCCGATCCGCCGCCGGAATCCGGGCAGCCGGGCGCGGCGGAGTTGCACGACATCCTCGCCGAATAGCCGGATGCTGCCGCGCGACGGGCGCTGCGACAGGTACAGCATGCGCAGCAGCGACGTCTTGCCCGCGCCCGATGGCCCGGTGAGGAAATAGAAGCTGCCTTGCGCCAGGCTGAAGCTCAGGTCCGACAGCGTCTCCGCCCCGGTGCCATAGCGCAGGCCGACATTCTCGAACTGCACGATACCGGCCATCCGCCGCCCTGACCTTTCACCCGGACCTCTTGATCGCGCTTTCGCACAAGCCGCGAGCCCGGGGCAAGCGCGGCGCTTGCCAGCCGCACGCCCGGCGTCCTAGACCGGATCGGACAATCGTTGGCGCGTGGAAAGGCCGGGACGACAAAGGCATGATATTGACCTGCCCGGCGTGCAGCACGCGCTATCTGGTGCCCGATAGCGCGGTGGGCCTGAGCGGACGCCAGGTGCGGTGCGCCTCGTGCCGCCACAGCTGGTTCCAGGAGCCCGGCGCCACCGATCTCGCAACGCCCGAAAGTTTCGCGCCGCCGCCACCGCCGCCGCCAATTCCGCAGGCACGTGCCGCGCCCGAAGGCGGGCGGGCGCTCGGCCCGCCGCCGACCGGGATCGCGACGCGGCGGCCCGACGACGGTTTCGACGATCTCAGCCCGGCGCCGCCGTCGATCGATCCCTACGGCGCCACGCCGCCGTTCCGCGCGCGCCGCAATCGCAACACGGTGATGACCGTTCTGGCGGCGCTTGCGGCACTGCTGATCCTGGTCGCGGCAGCGACGGTCGCCTGGTTCGGCCCCAAGGCCTTCGCCGGCTGGATGGGCAGCGACAGCGCGACCAGCCCGCTGATGCTGCAGGTGATCCGCAAGCCGGAACGCCGGACCCTGGCGACGGGCAACGAGCTGTTCGCGGTATCGGGCCGGATCGTCAATCCGACCGCGGTCGCGCAGCCGGTGCCCGACATCCGCGCCGAGTTGCAGGACGCGCATGGTCGGGTCGTCTATGGCTGGACGATCAGCGCGCCGGTCCATGCGCTGCCGCCGAAGGGCTCGGCCGATTTCGACAGCGCCGAGGTCGACGTGCCGCAGGGATCGAAGGCGCTCAACCTCAGCTTTGCGGGCACCGACGCACATTGATCCGCTCGCCGCGCGAAAGCGCATTGCGTGGGGGGGGCGGCTTTGCTAGAGGCACGCCCCTACCGGCCGCCGGGGGCTCTTCTTGCGAAGAGACAAGGCGGGCAAATCGACGTGCGGTCGTGGCGGAATTGGTAGACGCGCAGCGTTGAGGTCGCTGTGGCCGAAAGGCCGTGGAAGTTCGAGTCTTCTCGACCGCACCAGTCTTTTGCGATCGCCGCTTCGGCGATCAGCGGCGGATGCCGCCGCGGCGGGCCGCGCCGATCAACATGTCGCGCAGCATCGTCGGCCGGATCGCATCGCTCGCCCGCGCGAAAGCGGGGCGCGCGCGCAACGTCGCGGCGACGCCGTAACGCCCCGTCCGCAGGCCCGATCGCGCCATCCGCCACCATAGGCGCGACGCGCTTCGCTCGGCGAAACCGGGTGCCAGACCAGCATGCGCCGCGAGCAGCGTGGCGATGATCTCGCCGCAGCGCGCGAGCGTCGCCGCGTCGGGCGGCGCGTAGCCCGAGGCGGCGTGGCGGCTCATCAGCACCGCGGCCGGCATCGCCTCGATACCGAACAGCGGCGCGTAGCGGTCGGCAAGTACCCGCGCCG
Organism: uncultured Sphingomonadaceae bacterium; assembly: GCA_903871605.1. Lineage (GTDB taxonomy): Bacteria > Pseudomonadota > Alphaproteobacteria > Sphingomonadales > Sphingomonadaceae > Solisphingomonas. Next base: position 23,114 of record CAIQHF010000018.1, on the reverse strand, counting down.
CCGACGCGATCATGCCCTCCTCATAGGCCTGGCTCGCGCCGCCCGCATGCATCCGATACCGCACCAATGGCTCGGCGATCCGCCCGATCCGGCCATGGGCGCGGATTCGCGCATAGAGATCGAAATCCTCGGCGAAACGATAATCGTCGCGTTCGAACGGGACGAGCGCGCGCGCCGCCGCGCCGCGCATGAGCACGGTCGACCAGGCGAGCGGATTGAGCAGCCACATCGTCCAGTCGATCTCGCCGGGATCGACGAGATCGGGATAGGGATCGCGGCGGGTCGTCTCGCCCTCGAACATCTCGATCGTCGTGGCGACGAGCACCACATCGGGATGCGAATCGAGATAGGCGAGCTGCTTGGCAAGGCGTTCGGGGCGGCAAATGTCGTCCTGGTCGAGCCCGGCGACATAGCGGCCGCGGGCATGCGCCATCGCCAGCGTGCGCGCCGCCGCCGGCCCGCCGTTGCGGCGCGCGCGCACCACGCGCAGCCGCGGGTCGTCGATCGTCGCCAGAACGCCGAGCGTGTCGTCCTTCGAGCAATCATCCGCGACGACGATCTCGAAATCGTCCATCGTCTGCGCGAGCACGCTGTCGATCGTGTCGCGGATGAAGGCAGCGCCATTATAGGCCGCCATCACGACGCTGACCGTCGGCGTGCGCCCGGTCATGCCACCGCGCGCTGTGCGCCGTGCGCCGCGGCGGAGGCGGCCAGCAGCTGCTCGACGATCAGCTGGCCGACATCATTCTGCCACAGCCACAGACCATTTGCCTGCCCGCGGAAGCTGGCTTCGCCGCCGAGCTTGCCGTGCGGAACGAATCCGGCGGCGAGGCCGATGCCATAGACGCCCGGCACCGCGATGCTGTCGGTATCGACGACGCGGCAAAGATCGTCGACCATGCGGCCGCGCGCCGGCCCCTCGCAGCGCAACCGGATCGCGCGGCCGCGCGCGTCGACCAGCGGCAGCGCGTGCGGCTGGTAGCCGAAGGCGGCGATGACGAGATCGGCGCGATCGAGCAGTTCGGCGGCGCGCTCGTCCGTCTCGCCGGCAATCTGGTGCAGTTGCAGACGCGGATCGCCGACGCGGCCTCCAATGCCGAGCGCGTGGATGACGAGCTCGCGCGCCTCGAGCCGGAAACCGCCGAGCCGATAGACGAAGCCGGAGACCGGGCAGATGTCGTCAGGACCGAACGCATGATAGCCATCGGCGCGGGCGGCGTCCGCCGACGGATAGAAGGGACGCAGCGGGCGGCGGTGAAGCAGCGCGATCCCGCCGGGCTCGAGCGCGAGCGCGGGCGATGCCTTGAGCAGCCGCACCGCGGCGGTGACCGCGCTGGTCGAACCGCCGACGATCGCGATCCGCGCGGGGCGGCCTTCGGGCAGCCGTTCGCGGATCGATTCGATCCCGCCCTGCGCGAGCGCGGTATCCGACTGCATCAGGCGGTTGCCGCAACGCTCGACCAGCGAGGCGCCCGCGACCTTCTCCTCGGCGAGGCGGATCGCCGGCTGGTGGCCGCCGGTCGCGATGACGAGGCTGTGCGACAGCAATTCGATCGAGCTCCCGTCGGCGAGGCTGCGCGCGCGCGTCCGCCACAGCCCGTCCGTGGTGCGCTGCGCCGAGACCACCTCGTGGCCGTTGAGCACGGAGCCGCCCAAAGTCTTGAGCCGCTGGCCGAGCACGTCGCCAAGCCGATCGAGATAGGCGCCGACCTTGGGCAGCGGCACACCGAGCGCGCCCTTATGCTCGGCGATGGCGAGGCCGGCGGGCTCGTCGGCGATGCCGAGGCCGGCGGGCAGCGCGCCATCGGCGGTCAGGAAGGTCTCCGCCGAACTGTCGGAGGTGATCTCATAGTCGCCGAGACGCCCCGCCCCGATCGCCTCGCCGCGATCGATAATCGCGATTCCGGCGCGCGCGAGCGCATCGAGACGACCGGTCTTGCCCGCCGCGCACAGCAGCGCGCCACCACCCGGTCCGCCGCCGACGACGACCGCACCGAGCACGCGGTCGCGCGGTGCCGCCGCGACCTGGCGCGTACGCGGCAACGCGCCGCAGATCGCGATCAGCGCATCGGCGACCCGGTCGACATGCGCGGTCGTCATGTCGTCGGTCAGCGGCAGCGTGAGCATCCGCGCGGCGATGTCGTCGGTGACGGGCAGCGCGTCGATCACGCAGGTCTCGCGGAACCAGGGCTGTTCGGCGAGATGCGGGCTGAAATAGGTGCCCGCGCCGATACCGGCCGCACCGAGCCGGTCGACGATCGTAGCCCGGTGATCGGCGAGCGCGCGCGGCAGCAGCACCGCCATGAACTGCATCGCCTGCGCATGGCCGCCCGGCTTCTGTAGCGAGAAGGCGGCGAGACGCGCGCGATAATGCTGGGCAAGCGCCTCGCGGTGCGCGGCGATCGCGCCGATCTCGGCGAGCTTGGCCTCGGCGATCAGCGAGGGCACCTCGGCGAGCTTGGCGTTGAGCCCGGGCAGCGTCGCCGAGCGGCCGCTCTCGAATCCGAAATTGGCCATGGCGCGCAGCCGCTCGATCACCGCCACGTCGGCGCAGTGAACGAGACCGCCCTCGGAGGTCGCGAAGGTCTTGGTCGCGTGCATCGAATAGACCACCGGGAAGGGACTGCCCGTCCCGAAGCCACGTCCCTCGGCGTCGAGCGACCCGAGCGAGGCCGCGGCATCGACGACGACGGCGACGTCATAGCGGCGCGCGAGCCAGGCATAGTGATCGAGATCGATGCTGTTGCCGAAGGTCGCATAGGGCACGATCGCCGCGATCCGGCGGCCATGTTCGGCGAGCAGCCGCTCCTCGGCCTTGCGACACAGCGCCCAGTCGTCCGGATCGCAGTCGGCGAGCAGCGGCGTCAGCCCGGCCCAGGCGGCGGCCTGCGCGGTGGCGGCGAAGGTGAAGGACGGCATCAGCGCGAGATGACGGCCGGGCTCATTGCCGAGCGTCGCGTGCTTGATCGCGATCATCAGCCCCAGCGTCGCGTTGGCGACCGCCAGGCAGGCGCCGCGGCCGCCGAACAGCTGCTCCGTCGCCGCCTTCTCGAAGCGCCGCGCGACCGGGCCGTAATTGCTGAACACCCCCGACGATTCGATCGCCGCGAGCCCTTCGACGAGCGCGCTCAGCTTGGGCGGATTGGGCCTGATCAGGGGCAAGTCCATTGGCGGCAGATCCATTTTCGAGGTCGCGGAACGGCAAATGCGCGTCACCATGGCGCCAATGTCTCTAACGAAGCGTGTACGCGGCGAATATTAGGGAGGAAGCGGCCCGATACGCCGCCGATCCTGCGCGTGTGCGGGCGTCGCGTCCAGCGCTGCGTACGGGAAGCGACGCGCTGATTCGTTTGGGCTTTCGCATCTGCGGCGGGCGACGCTATCAGGAGCGGATGGGTATGGGGCGCTTGGCATATATGGCACGACGCGACGCGGCGATCCTCGCGGCGATCGCGCTCGCACTGACGGGATGCACGGTCGGCCCCGACTATCGCCAGCCCCCCGCCGCGACGATCGGCGTGCCGGATCAATATTATGCCGATATCGCCCCCGGTGCCGCCGCGCCCGACGAGGCGGAGCTGGCGACGTGGTGGGCAGCGCTCGGCGATCCGCTGCTCGACCGGCTGGTGACGATGGCGCTGGCCGCCAATCCCGACATCGACGCGGCCGGTGCGCGACTGCGGCAGGCACGCGCGACCTACAAGGGCGCCCGCGCGTCGCTGTTCCCGACGCTGAGCGCCAACGCATCGGCGGGGCGCACCGCGCAGATCGGCAAGGGCTCGTCGGTCACCGTCGCGACGCCGGGGCTGGGCACCGGCAGCAGCGTCGGCGCGACGTCGTTCGCGACCAGCGGCAGCTACAACCAGTTCGATGCCGGGCTCGACGCCGCCTATGAGGTCGATCTGTTCGGCGGCGTGCGCCGCTCGGTCGAAGCGGCGCGCGGCGATTATGCGAGCTCCGCCGAGTCGCTGCGCGACACGCAGCGCACGGTCGTCGCCGAGGTCGCGCTCGATTATGTCGACGCGCGCTCGGCCCAGGAGCGGCTGGCGATCGCGCGCGCCAACCTTGCGTCCGAAGACCAGACGCTGCAGCTGGTCGGCTGGCGGGTCAAGGCGGGGCTGGTCTCGAGCCTCGATCTCGCGCAGGCCAAAGCGCAGCGCGAGCAGACCGCGGCCACCATCCCCGCGCTCGAGACGAGCTTCGCGCAGTCGGTCAACGCGGTGGCGATCCTGACGGGCCGTGCGCCCGGATCGTTGACGCCCTCGTTCGATCCGCCGCGCCCGGTGCCGATCGCCGATCGCGCGCTCGGCGCCGACGTCCCCGCCGCGATGCTCGCCGAGCGCCCCGACGTCCGCGCCGCCGAGCGTGCGCTGGCGGCCGCGACCGCGCGGATCGGCGTCGCCAAGGCGCAGCTCTACCCGGTGCTGCGGCTGACGGGCACGCTGGCGGGCAATGGCACGACGGTGGGCGACATCAGCCGCTTCGCCACCGGCACGCTGATCGCGGCGGTAACCGCGCCAATCTTCGATGGCGGCGCGATCCGCGCGCAGATCGAGAATGCGCGCGGCGGCGCCGATCTCGCGCTCGCGCAATATCGCTCGGCGGTGCTGACCGCGCTCTCCGACGTCGAGAACGCGCTCGTCGCGCTTGCCAACAGCCGCCGGCAGGTGGTGACGCTGACCGCGGCGACCAGCGATTCGCGCGATGCGCTGATCTTCGCGCAGAGCCAGTATCGCGCCGGGCTGATCGATTTCCAGACGCTGCTCGATTCGCAGCGCACGCTGCTCACCAGCCAGGACAGCCTCGCGCAGGCGCGCGCGGATCGCGCGACCGGGCTGATCCAGCTCTACAAGGCGCTCGGCGGCGGCTGGCAGGCGGCGCCGATGCCGGCGAGCGCATTGCCCCATATGCCGGCGGCGATGGAGAACCCCGATCTTTCCGCGCTGTCGTCACCCATCCCGACCGCCGCCACGACCGAAAGGCCCTGACTTGGACCAACCCGGCCACAATCCCGATTCCGATCTCGACAGCTTCCTCGGCGTCGAGAGCCAGCATCACGGCCGCCGCATCGCGCGGCGCGTCGCGATCGTCGTCGCGGTCGTGCTGGTGCTGCTGCTCGTCGTGCGCTGCGTCACCGGCGCGCACGAGCGCCCGCATTATGCCACCGCCGAGGTCAGGCGCGGCGATCTTGCGGTCTCTGTGTCGGCGACGGGCAATCTGACGCCGACCAAGCAGATCAATGTCGGCTCGGAGGAGTCGGGGATCGTCACCGACGTGTTCGTCCAGAATAATGATCACGTCACCAAGGGCCAGCCCTTGGCGCGGCTCGATACCTCGCGGCTCAGGGATGCGCTCGCGCAGAGCCAGGCGCAGCTGCTCGCAGCCCAGGCGGCGGTGCTGCAGAACAAGGCGACGGTCGACCAGTCGAGCGCCACGCTGCGGCGCTATCAGGAGGTCGCGCGGCTGTCGGGCGGCAAGGTACCCTCGGCGACCGAGCTCGACACCGCGCGCGGCGACGCCGAGCGCGCCGTCGCCAACCTCAAGTCGGCGCAGGCCAACGTCGCCGAGATGAAGGCCGCGGTCTCCACCAACCAGACCAACCTGTTCAAGGCGACGATCTATTCGCCCGTCGACGGCGTCGTGCTGTCGCGACAGGTCGAGCCTGGGCAGACGGTCGCCGCCTCGTTCAACGTCGCGACATTGTTCACCATCGCCGAGGATCTGACCCAGATGAAGCTCGACGTGAAGGTCGACGAGGCCGATGTCGGCGGGGTGCGCGTGGGCGACCGCGCGACGTTCAGCGTCGACGCCTTCCCCAATCGCAGCTTCACCGGGCAGGTGGTGCGGATCGATCTCGGCGCCAACGCGACCCCGACGGTCAATAGCGCGGGCACCACGACCAATTCGACGAGCACCGTCGTCGCCTACACCGCCTCGCTCGCGGTGGCGAACCCGGACACCGTGCTGCGCCCTGGGATGACCGCGACCGCGAGCATCCTGACCGCAGTCCGCCGCAATACGCTGCTGATCCCCAATGCGGCGCTGCGCTTTGTCCCCGAAGGCGTGGTCAAGCCGGCGAGCGGCGGCATCTTCGGGCCGCCCAAGAAGGGAAGCGGCGGCTTCGGCGTCGCCGGGCAGGACAAGACCGCGACGATCGGCCGCGGCAGCCTGCAGACGGTCTATGTCATCGAGGGCAAGGGCGATCCCCGCCCCGTCAAGGTCAGCGTCGGCGACACCAACGGCTCGCTGACCAGCGTTGCCGGCGACGATCTCAAGCCGGGCATGCAGGTCGCGACCGGCAAGCTGGCGCAAAAGGGCAAGTGACCGCGGCCATGCCCGAGGCGGGGTCCGAACCGCTGATCCGGCTGATCGGCGTCACCAAGCGCTTCGGCAGCGGCGACGCCGCGTTCCAGGCGCTCAAGGGAGTCGACCTCGACATCATGGCCGGCGATTTCATGGCGGTGATGGGCCCGTCGGGATCGGGCAAGTCGACGACGATGAACATATTGGGCTGCCTCGACGTGCCGACGACGGGCAGCTTCCTGTTCCGCGGCCATCATATCGAGAGCCTCGGCCGCGACCAGCGCGCGCTGCTCCGCCGCCGCTATCTCGGCTTCGTCTTCCAGGGCTTCAACCTGCTCGCGCGGACCTCGGCGCTCGAAAATGTCGAGCTGCCCCTGCTCTATCGCGGCGACGACAAGCGCGCGCGCCGGGCCGCCGCGCTCGCCGCGCTCGATCAGGTCGGGTTGGTCGACTGGGCAAGCCACACGCCGTCCGAGCTGTCGGGCGGGCAGCAGCAACGCGTCGCGATCGCGCGCGCGATCGTCACCCACCCCGACGTGCTGCTCGCGGACGAGCCGACCGGCAATCTCGACAGCGAGCGCTCGCTCGAGATCATGGAGCTGCTCACGCGGCTCAACCGCGACCGCGGGATCACCGTTCTGATGGTGACGCACGAGGCCGAGATGGCGGCGTTCGCGCGCACCGTTGTGCATTTCAGGGACGGGCTGGTCGAGCGGGTGACAACGGGGGCGTTGGCGGCGTGACCCGCTCCGCATCCCCCCTACCCGTTCGTGCCGAGCGAAGTCGAGGCACCGGCCCCAGGCGCCGCGCTTGCTATCGGTCCCTCGACTTCGCTCGGGACGAACGGGGGGAAGGGTATCGTGACTGAGGCCGACGCCCCCCCGCCCCCCGGCCGCGCGTCGACGACACGCCTGGTCGGCACCACCGTCCTCCTCGCGCTCCGCGCCATCCGCCGCCACCTGCTGCGCTCGATCCTGACCGTGCTCGGCATCGTCATCGGCGTGTTCGCGGTGGTGACGATCGTCACGTTGGGCAAGGGTGCCACCGAATCGACGCGCCAGCAGATCTCCAGCCTCGGCGCCAACATCCTGACCGTGCTGCCCGGCCAGGCGGCGGGGCGCGGTGGCGGGGGCGAGACGCCGCCGCCGTTCAAGTTCGAGGATCTCGATGCGATCCGCGACCAGGTCGCCGGCGTCACCGCGGTCGCGCCGCAAGCGCAATCGTCCGCGACGGCTGTCCACAATGCCGCAAACTGGTCGACGACGGTCAACGGCACCACCGACTCCTATCTCGACGCGCAGGACTGGAAGATCGAGGACGGTCGTCGTTTTACCGACGCCGAGGAGCAGGCGGGCAAGTCAGTCTGCCTGATGGGCAGCACGGTGAAGCAGAATCTTTATCCGGGCGAGGCGCCGGTCGGCAGCACGCTCCGCCTCGGCAATGTCTCGTGCACCGTGATCGGCACGCTCGCGACGCGCGGCGCGGGCGGTTTCGGGCAGGACAATGACGATACCGTGCTGATGCCGATCAAGGCGGTGCAGCGCCGCTTCACGGGCAATCGCGACATCCGCGCGATCATCGTCTCGGCCGATCCTGCCTATGACAGCGCCGACGTCCAGGAATCAATTGCCAAGCTGCTGCGCGAGCGGCGCAATATCTCGGGGGGCAAGCTCGACGACTTCACCATCTTCGACAGCCGCCAGATCGCCGACACGCTGTCGGGGATCACCAACATCCTGACCGGGATCGTTGGCGCGGTGGCGGCGATCTCGCTGCTTGTCGGCGGGATCGGGATCATGAACATCATGCTGGTCTCGGTCACCGAGCGCACGCGCGAGATCGGCATCCGCCTCGCGATCGGCGCGGTCGCGCGCGAGGTGATGCTGCAGTTCCTGGTCGAGGCGGTGGTGCTGTCGTGCCTGGGCGGGCTGATCGGGCTGGTGCTCGCGCTGTTCGCGTCGCTCGGGCTCGCCGCGGCGCTCAACGTGCCGTTCGTGTTCGATCCGTGGACCAATCTCACCGCCTTCCTGTTCTCGGGGCTGATCGGCGTCGTGTTCGGCTATTTCCCCGCGCGCAGGGCCGCCGCGCTCAACCCGATCGACGCGCTGCGCTACGAATGATCCTGGCGCTGCTTGCCCTGCTGCAGTCGACCGCGCCCGCGACGCCGGCGCAGCCCGATATCGTCGTCAACGCCGCGGTCGGCTGCGGGCCGCCGTTCGCGCGCGTCTATATCGCGCCGATGGGCGAGCCGTTCCGCACCGACGGGCGCACCGATCCGATGGCGGCGTGGTTCGCGCAGGCCGACGCCGATCATGACGGCCGCCTGACGCTGGCCGAGTTGCAGGCCGATGCGGACCGCTTCTTCACCACGCTCGACGGCGATCGTTCGGGCGAGATCGATCCGCAGGAAATGGCGGATTATGAGAACAAGGTCGCGCCCGAGATCAAGCTCTATCAGCCCGACCAGGATCGCGGCCCGCGCACCGGCCGGCAGCGGCATGACGCCAAGCAGGCGGCGAGACAGCGCGCCGACTATGTCGCGCCCTACGGCGCCGGTCTCTATGCATCGCTCAACATTCCCGAACCCGTCGTCTCGGCCGATCTCGATCTCAATCGCGGCGTCTCGCGCGCCGAGCTCGCGAGCGTCGCGGCCAGCCGCTTCCCGGCGCTGGACAGCGCGGGACGGGGGTATCTCAGCTATGACACACTGGCGAAATCTCCCGCGCAGAAGGAGATCGACGCATGCCGCGCCGCGGCCGATAAGAAGAGACGATGAACGAGCTCACCCCGCCCCGCCTGCTGGTCGTCGACGACGACGCCGATCTGCGCGAGCTGATCGCCGGCTTTCTGCGTGACCATCATCTCGACGTGGAAACCGCCGCCGACGCCGAGAGCATGGATGCCGCACTCGGTCGCGGCCGGTTCGATTGCGTCATCCTCGACCTGATGATGCCCGGCGAGGATGGGCTGTCGATCCTGCGGCGGATGCGCGGGCGCGACCGGACGCCGGTGATCATGCTGTCGGCGATGGGCGAGGATATCGATCGTATCGTCGGGCTCGAAGTCGGCGCGGACGACTATCTCGTCAAGCCCTGCAACCCGCGCGAGCTGCTCGCGCGTGTCCGTGCGCTGTTGCGCCGCACCGCGCGCGGCGACGAGCTCGCCGCCGCATCGGCCAGTTCGACGACCGCGACGCCGCGGCGCCGCTTCGGCGAATGGTCGCTCGATCTGGTCGAGCGCAGCCTCGATCGCGCCGGCTATCCGGCAGCGCCGCTGACCGATGCCGAATTCCGCGTGCTCACCGCCTTTCTCGACCGGCCGCAGCGCGTGCTCTCGCGCGATACGCTGATCGAGATCGCCAAGGGGTCCGATGCCGACGTGTTCGATCGCGCGATCGACGTCACGATCAGCCGGTTGCGCAAGAAGCTGGGGCCGGGCGATCCGATCCGCACGATCCGCAACGAGGGCTATATGTTCGCGCTGCGGCCCGAGGACGGCTGAGCGATGCATTTCCGCTCGCTGCCGATCTTCTGGCAGACGCTGATCCTGCTGCTCGGCGGACTGGCGGTGGCGCAGCTCATCTCGGTGTTGCTGATCGTCTATCTGCCGGCGCCGCGCCCCGATTTCTACACGACCACCGAGATCGCCGAGCGCCTCGCGCTCAACCCCGGCAGCCCGCGGCTGACCGTCCGCCGCATCGCGACGGATCCGGTCGCGGACGAAGGCATGATCTCCGACAGCGCGGTCACGCGGCGGCTGGCGATGGAGCTCGGCCGACCGATCGACGATGTCCGGCTGTTCTTCCTTCCCGACCAGTCGGAGACCTTCCCGTTCAACCGGCAGAAGGGGCAGGGCGCGGTACCGATACACCACGGCCAGCCCTATTTCTTCAACACGCTGGTCGCCGCCGAGCGCGACCCCCGCGGGGGCTGGCGGATGCTGCGGACGCCGCCGCCAGCGCCGGTCAGCGCGTGGCAGGCGCGGACATCGCTGTGGTTCGGGATATCGGCGCTCGCCATGCTTCCCTTTGCGTGGGGCTTCGCGCGGCGGCTGACGCGGCCGATCCGCAACTTCGCCGACGCGGTGGAGCGGCTCGACCATGATCGCGACGCACCGCCGGTGCCCGTCGAGGGGCCCGCCGAATTGCAGCTCACCGCACTGGCGCTCAACGCGATGCACGAGCGGCTGCGCGCGACGATGCGCGAGCGCACCGCGATGATCGGCGCGATCGCGCACGATCTGCGCACCCCGCTTGCGCGCATCGCGTTCCGCATCGAGGCCGCGCCCGACAAGATCCGCGCGCCGGTCCAGGCCGATATCGAGCAGATGCGGCAGATGGTCGCCGCCACGATCGGCTTCCTGCGTGGCGACGCCGGCACCGGCGAGCGCCGCCCGGTCGATCTGGCCGCGATCGCGCGCCGGCTGGCGGGCGAGGCGACGGACACCGGCTCGATCGTCGCGATCGCCGAGATCGACCGCGCGGTGGTCAATGGCGACCGTTCGGCGCTCGAGCGGCTGGTCCAGAACCTGATCGACAATGCGGTCAAATATGCCGGCGGCGCCGAATTGCTCGTCCGCCACACCTCCGATCGCGCACGCGTCACTGTCGCCGATCGCGGGCCGGGGATTCCCGAGGCCGAGCTCGACCGCATGTTCGAGCCGTTCGAACGGCACGAGCCGTCGCGCAGCCGCTCGACGGGGGGGCTCGGCCTCGGCCTTGCGATCGCACGTAGCATCGCGCTTGCCCATGGCGGCTCGATCAGCGCGCAGAACCGCGAGGGCGGCGGCCTCGAGGTGACGCTGGACCTGCCGCTCGCCGCCTAACGGATCAAATGCTGGATCAGGATCGCGACACCGATCCCGATCAGCGCCAGCCCGCCCACTATCTCTGCCATCGGCCCGAGCCGCTCGCCGGCCTTGCGTCCGACAAGTACGCCGAGCGTCGCGATCGCGGTCGTCACCAAGCCGATCACGATGCAGGCCGACACGATGCCGATATCGAGCACGGCGAGGCTGATCCCCACCGCCATCGCATCGATGCTCGTCGCGACCGCGGTGAGCATCAGCCGCAGCGTGCCGGCCCTCTTGCTCACGACCGCCTGGATCTCAGCGGGGAGGGGCTCGCCGTGCGACGCACGCCATGCCTCCCACAGCATGTGGCCACCGACGACGACGAGCAGCCCGAACGCCACCCAGTCGCCGACGGGCTGGATCCAGGTCGCGGCCGCCTTGCCGATCAGCCAGCCGATCGCCGGGCTGATCGCCTCGGCAAGCCCGAACACCAGCCCGATCCGCAGCGCCTTGCCCAAGTCGCGCCGTTCGCCGTCGGCGCCCTTGCCGACCGCAGCGGCGAACGCATCGACCGACAGGCTGAGCCCGAGGCCGCCAAGCGTCAATATCCCTGTCATCGCGCATTCCCGGGGCCGAGCACAGACCACGACGCATCCCCTCCCGGCCGCAGCGGAGGTTGGCGTCGTTGGTCTTGCCGGGCGGATCCGCATCGGTCCGCTGCCTCCGCCACGATGCGCCGGAGCGCAGCGAGCATGTTGACGAAGGCCCCGCTGATCGATGCGGGTGGCTACTCCCCAAGAACGGCAGGAGGCCTAGCCCGATCGACCGGCGCGATCAAGCCGATCGCATCAGCCGCTGTTGCGCAGCGCGGTCGCGATCGCGTTGATCGACAATTCGATGCCCTCGCGGATGCGCGGATCCTCCTCGCCGGCACGGTGGCGCCTGAGCAGCTCGACCTGGAGCAGGTTGAGCGGCTCGATATAGGGCAGGCGGAGCCGGATCGAGGCGTCGAGGCCCGGATTCTTCTCGAGCAACCGCGTCTGCCGCGTCACCGACAACAGGCCGTCATGCGCCTGCCGCCAGCCGTCTCGTATGCGCGCGAAGGTGGCCTCGCCCATCGCCTTGTCCTCGACCAGCGGCAGATAATGCGCGGCGATCGCCATGTCGGACTTGGCGAGCACCATCTCCATATTGGCAAGCGTCGCGGCGAGGAACGGCCAACCCTCGAGCATCTCGCGCAGCAGGCCGATGTCCTTGACGCCGGCCAGCCCCTGTCCGACGCCGTACCAGCCCGGCAGCATGATCCGCGCCTGCGCCCACGAGAAGACCCAGGGGATCGCGCGCAGATCCTCGATCCGATCGGATTTGGTGCGGCTGGCCGGGCGCGAGCCGATCTTGAGCCCGGCAATCTCGGGCAGCGGCGTGATCTGGCGGAAGAAGGTGCGGAACGCGTCGTCGCCATAGACGAGATCGCGATAGGCGGCGAAGGCGGTCTGCGAGATCGCCGCCATCGTCTTGGCGAAACGCTCATAGTCCGTCTCCGAGAGCGTCGGCGCCTCAAGGCTGGCGAGCAGCGTCGCCGAGGCCATCGCCTCGAGATTGACCATCGCCGAATCGCGCGTGCCATATTTGGCCGCGATCACCTCGCCCTGCTCGGTGATCCGGATGCGGCCGTTGACCGTGCCCGGGGGCTGCGCCTGGATCGCGGCGAAAGACGACCCGCCGCCGCGCCCGACCGCGCCGCCGCGGCCGTGGAACAGCTGCATCGTCACGCCGGCTCCGGCGAACACCGGCTCGAGCGCGCGCGCGGCCTGGTGCAGCGACCAGACCGAGGTGAGATAGCCGCCGTCCTTGTTCGAATCCGAATAGCCCACCATCACCTCCTGGTGGCCACGCGCCCTGGTGAGCGCGGCGATCTCGGGAAGCGCGAACCACGCCGCCATCACGGCCGGGGCATTTTCGAGATCGCCGATCGTCTCGAACAGCGGCACCGCCATGATCGCGGAGCGCGGCGCGTGATCCGCGTCGCTCGGCGCGCGATAGATGCCGACCTCCTTGAGCAGCGTGTGCACCTCGAGCATGTCCGACACGCTTTCGGCCTTGGAGATATTGTAGATGCCGATGCAGGCGGGGCCGTAGCGCGCATGCGCCTCGGCCGCGGCCTGCAGGATGGCGAGCTCGGAGCGGGTCTCCTCCGAATAGTCGTTCCACGCGCTCGACAGCGGGCGGGCGTGGGCGAGTTCGCCGCGCAGCAGCGCGACGCGCGCGCCCTCGTCAAGCGCGAGATAGTCGTCCTCGATCCCCGCGACCCTGACCAGCTCGGCGACGACACGCTCATGGACGTCGGCATTCTGGCGCAGGTCGAGCGCGGCGAGGTGAAAGCCGAACGTCTCGACCGCACGGATCAGCCGGCTAAGCGCGCCGCCGCTGCTCAGCGCGCCGCCGCCCTGCTCGCGCAGCGCGCGCGCCAGCGTCGTGAGATCGTGGCGGAGCGCGGCCGGATCGCGATAGGCCTCCGCCTCGACCAGCGCGGGGCGCGGCGGCGCATGGCCGACGATCGCCTCGAACGTCGCCGCGAGCCGGGCGTAGATACCGGTCAGCGCGCGGCGATACGGCTCGTCGCCGCGGGCACGGCCGGTATCATGCGCCGCCTCGGCGAGTGCGGCGAGCGCGTCGCTGGCCGGCGTGAGCTCGGTCGAGATCGACAGCTCGGCACCTAGCCCGTGGATCGCGTCGAGATAGGAGCCGATCACCGCCTCGGCCGAACGCGACAGCACGAGGCGGAGCTGTTCCGCCTGGACGTTGGGATTGCCGTCGCGATCGCCGCCGATCCAGTTGCCGAGCCGCAGGAAGCTCGGGATGCGCTGCCCGAGCGCGCGATCCCAGCGCGCGTAAAGCGCGGGCAGCGTCGGCAGCAGAACGTCGCGCAGATAGGCGAGCGCGGTGTCGATCTCGTCGGCGACGTAAAGCCGCTCGCGGCGCAGCGCACGCGTCTGCCAGAGCAGCGCGATCTGCCGGACGATCGCCTCGTCGATCAGATCGCCATCCTCCGTCTCGGTCGCGCCGCTGTCCTTGCACGCCATCAGCACCGCGATGCGGTTGCGATGATCGATCATGCTCTTGCGGCGCACCTCGGTCGGGTGCGCGGTGAGCACGGGGACGATCAGCGCGTGGTCGAGCAGCTTGAGCACCGCCGCACGGTCGATGCCCTGCGCCTTCAGCCGGGCAAGCGCATGGGCCACGTCGGCCTCGGGTTCGGCGGCGACGCCCTGGCGATCCTCGGCGAGATTGGCGAGCATCGAGAACAGCATGAAGCCGCGCACGAAGGCGAGCGTGTCGTCGAGCCCGAGCGCATCGAGGCCGGTGTCGATCTCGTCCGACCCCGCAATCCCGCGCGCGCGATCCACCGAGACCGAGCGGATATATTCGATCCGCCGGAACAGCGCGTCGCCGCCATAGGCACGGATCACGTCGCCGAGCAGCTTGCCAAGGAAGCGGACATCGGGGTTCTGCGTGATCGGAGGAGAGGTGGCCATGCGACGATGCTGCATCGCGGGAGGGGGTGGGTCAACTGCTCTGCGTTCCCCGGCGAAAGCCGGGGTCCAGGCCCGTACTATGAAGCAAGTGGAGCGCTCGAATATGGACGTGGGGCCTGGGCCCCGGCTTTCGCCGGGGGACAGGATGCTCACGCGTCGAGCGGCACGTCCCAATAGAGCCAGTCGCGCCAGCTATCGTGAAGATAATTGGGCGGAAACTTTCGGCCATGCTCCTGCAACGCCCAGCTCGTCGGCCGGCCCGGCTGATGCGCCAGCGTCATATGCGCCTGCTTCGGCGTCCGCCCGCCCTTTTTGAGATTGCACGGCGCGCAAGCGGTCGAGACATTCTCCCATGTCGTCCGCCCGCCCTGCGCACGGGGCACGACATGATCGAAGGTCAGATCGTTCTTTGCGCCGCAATATTGGCATTCGAACCCGTCGCGCAGGAACAGGTTGAACCGCGTGAACGCCGGATAGGCGGAGGGCCTGACGAACTGGCGCAGCGCGATCACCGAGGGCAGCTTCATCGTGAAGCGCGGCGAATGCACCTCGCGCTCATATTGCGAGACGATGTCGACACGCTCGAGAAACACCGCCTTGATCGCGGTCTGCCAAGGCCATAGCGACAGCGGGTAATAGCTCAGCGGCGTATAGTCGGCGTTGAGTACCAATGTGGGGCAACCATCGGGGTGCCGGAGCAGATCGGGGTGATACATGGAACGACATGAACCTCCGTGCGGCGTCCGCCGCCCCGGCCGGTTCCTAGCCCTGTCGCACTCAGGACGCGTCGCCGGTGAGGCTGCGTCGTCTTCGTCATGCCCCGGATGCCCGAACTGCGTGACGTCGGCATGACAGCATGGCGCACGACTCGCGGTCAAGGGCCGGCATGACGATTTCGCAGGCCGGCGGCGCGATCGTCACGCGCTTCGCGCCGAGCCCGACCGGCCGGCTGCATCTGGGCCATGCCTTCTCGGCGCTGGTCTCGCACGATCTGGCGCGCACGCACGGCGGTAATTTCCTGCTGCGGATCGAGGATATCGATGCCGGGCGCAGTCGCGAGGCGTTCGTCGACGGCATCATCGAGGATCTGCGCTGGCTCGGCATCGGCTGGGACGGCGAGCCGGTGCGGCAATCGTCCCGGCTCGACGCCTATCGCGGCGCACTCGGTGCGCTCGGCGCGGCCGGGCTGATCTATCCCTGCTTCTGCACGCGAGCCGACATCGCCGCCGCCGCCGCCGCTCCGCACGGCCCCGAGGGCGCGGTCTATCCGGGCACCTGCCGCCGCCTCGATCCCGCCGATCGCGCGCAGCGGATGCAGGACGAGCCCCATGCCTGGCGCCTCGCGATGGACGCGGCGGTCGCGCGGGTCGGCGCGATCACGTGGCACGACGCCGCCGCGGGCGTGGTCCGCGCCGCGCCAGCCCGGTTCGGCGACGTCGTGCTCGCACGCAAGGATGCGCCCGCTTCCTATCATCTCGCGGTCACCGTCGACGATGCATGGCAGCGGGTCAGCGACGTGGTCCGCGGCGCCGACCTGTTCGAGGCGACGCACATCCACCGGTTGTTGCAGGCGCTGCTCGGGCTGCCGACGCCGCGCTACCACCATCACGCCTTGCTCGCCGACGCCGAGGGCCGGCGCCTCGCCAAGCGCGACGGCGCGCCGACGATCGCGGCGCTGCGCGAAGCGGGCGTCGAACCCCAGCCGCTCGTCGCCGATCTGCGCGCGGGGCGGATGCCGGTTGGCTTGTCCGTCGCGCGGGTTTAAGCACGATCCATGCAGACCATCCTCTTCATCCTCGTGATCCTGTTCGCGCTGGGCGCGCTGTTCGCGCTCGTCCGCGGAATCATCGCCTTCCTGCGCACCACCGACGAGGAATTGCGGCGCGATCCCGGACTCGGGCCGAGCGCGTCGAGCCTCAAGCAGAACGGGATGATGTGGCGGCGCATCCAGTTCCAGGCGCTGGCGGTGATCGCCGCGGTTCTGCTGATGCTGCTCGCGCACCCGCACGGCTGAGCGGGCCCGTCGGCGTCATGGTCAAGCTCAACAAGATCTACACGCGCACGGGCGACGGCGGCGAGACCGGGCTGGTCGACGGATCGCGCGCGCCCAAACATGCGCCGCGGATCGCCGCGATGGGCGATGTCGACGAGGCCAATTCGGCGATCGGCATCGCGCTGATCCATCTGCCTCCCGAAAGCGAGGCGGCCGCGATGCTCGGCCGGATCCAGAACGAGATGTTCGATCTCGGCGCCGATCTGGCGACCCCCGGCGAGGATTTCGTGCCCAATCCGATGACGCTGCGCATCGTCGCCGCTCAGATAGACCGGCTTGAGCGCGAGATCGACGCGATGAATATGACGCTGAGCCCGCTGACCAGCTTCATTCTTCCCGGGGGCATGCCCGCGTCGGCACATCTCCACCTCGCGCGCGCCACGGTCCGCCGCGCCGAACGCCAGGCCGTCGCGGCGCGCGACGACGGCACCGCGTTGAATCCGCTCGCGCTCACCTATCTCAACCGGCTGTCGGATCACCTCTTCACGCTGTGCCGCCTGATCAACGCAGCCGGTGCCGGCGACGTGCTGTGGCGACCGGGCGCAACGCGCGGCGACTGATCGCCAAGCGCGCGCGCATTCCCCGCGCGCCGGAGCGCGTCCGCCATCCATCGCGCCGTGACGCCGCCGAGGGCGCTGGCAAGCGACATCGCCTATGCTATGCTCGCGCCACCGAGACAGGTGGGAGCCATGGGCATGAACAAGCTGATTTTCGCGGGCGTCGTCGCGGCGGGAATGATCGCGGCAACGGCGGCGCGCGCCGACAATGCGATGCAGATCTGCGGCGCGAAATATCAGGCCGCCAAGACCGCCAAGACGCTGCCTGCGGGGCAGAGCTGGAATCAGTTCCTCGCGCAGTGCCGCACCACGCTGCCCAAGACCGGCGCCGCGACGCCGGCGCCAGCCGCCAAGCCGATCGCGGCTGCCGCGCCGGCCCCGCTTGCCAAGGCCGCGTCCGCGCCCGCCGCCAAGGCGGCACGCACGCAAAGCCCCGCGATGATCGCGGTCCATGATCGACAGCGCCAGTGCGGTGCGCAGTGGAAGGCCGACAAGGCTGCCGGCAAGATCCCGGCCGGCCAGACCTGGCCCAAATATTGGAGCGCGTGCAATACGCGGCTGAAGGGCTGACATCCGCCGTCATCGGCGGGTCGCGAACAGCGGATAATGGCGCCGTGCGGGATCACCCGCGCGGCGCTGTCTTGTCGGGGCGGATGCTCCGTCTCTCATGGGGATTTGCAGATGGACACGATCGGCGTGATCGGGGCGGGACAGATGGGCGCGGGGATCGCGCAGGTCGCGGCGGTGGCGGGATACCGCGTGCTGCTGTCCGATCGCGAGGCGGCGCTCGCCGACAAGGGCAAGGCGGGTATCGCCAGACGGCTCGGCTCCGCGGTCGCCAAGCAAGCGATGAGCGCAGCCGATGCGGACGCCGCGCTCGCGCGGATCGAGACGGTCGGCGACTATGCCGCGTTCGCTGACGCATCGATCGTGATCGAGGCGGCGACCGAGCGCGAGGAGATCAAGCGCGCGATCTTTTCCGAGGTCGGCGCCCTGATGGCCGGCGACGCAATCCTCGCGACCAACACCTCGTCGATCCCGATCACGCGACTGGCGCAGGCGGCGCCCGACCCGGCGCGTTTCATGGGCGTGCACTTCTTCAATCCGGTGCCGGTGATGAAGCCGATCGAGCTGATCCGCGGTCTCGCCACCTCGGAGGCGACCGTCACCAGCGTCGAGACCTTCGCGAAGACGCTCGGCAAGACGGTGGTTCACGCCAACGACGCGCCGGGCTTCATCGTCAACCGCGTGCTGATGCCGATGCTCAACGAGGCGATCTTCGCGCTGGGCGAGGGTGTCGCCAGCATCCGCGACATCGACACCGCGGTCAGCCTCGGGCTCAACCATCCGATGGGACCGCTGACGCTCGCCGACTTCATCGGGCTCGACACCTGCCTGGAAATCTGCCGCGTGCTCCACGGCGGCACGGGCGATCCCAAGTTCAGGCCCGCGCCGCTGCTCGTCAAATATGTCGAGGCGGGCTGGCTCGGCCGCAAGACCAAACGCGGCTTCTACGATTATTCGGGCGCCGAGCCGGTGCCGACACGATGAGGCAGTTGCTCGCCTTCGCCGCGATGGCCTGGCTCGCCGTGGCGCCGGTCGCGGCCACCGTCGCGCCGGGTACGACCCCTGGGTCCGCGACCGGCCTGTTCGGCGCCTATGACGATCACAACGCGTTCGCGCGCATCCTCAAGGGCACGCTGCCCTCGACCAGGGTCTATGAGGATGGCGAGGTGGTCGCCTTCATGAACATCCATCCGGTCAGCCCCGGCGACCTGCTCGTCATTCCCAGGCAGCATGCGCGCAACCTGATGGACATCCGCCCGAGCGTGCTCGCGCATCTGATGCGCGTCGCGCAGCGGCTGGCGAAGGCGCAGGCCACAGCGCTGCACCCCGACGGCATCTTCATCCGCCAGAACAGCGGCGAGGTCGCCGACCAGACGGTGTTCCACTTCCACGTTCACGTGACCCCGATGTACGCCGGCATGGCCCTGGCGAAGACATCGTACGACCAGCCCCCCGCGGATCCGGCCGCGCTCGCGCGGGTCGCGGCGCAGATCCGGGCGGCGATGAAATAGCATCGCCGCCCGGAGACGCGGTCAGCCTTTGAGGAAGGCCGGCAGCGGGCCGACATCCTTGCCCTCTGCGCGCATCCTCGCCGCCGTATCGCGGACGAAGGACCAGACGGCGGGCGTGAAGCCCGGATCGGCCTCGCCCTGCCATGCGGGCTGCTGGTCGTAGAGGCGCACCGAGCCCTGCCACATCTCGGGCGTCGCCACCCGGCTGAACGGCTCGAGCAGCTCGAACCATTCGCGGACGAAGCCTTCGGCCTGCTCCGGCGGCGGTCCGCCCGGCACCGCGAGCGCGGCGGCGATGCGGGAGCCGAGCGCCTTCCAGCGCGCGCCATAGTCCTGCTGGTCGAGGCCTTCGGGCATCGGATGCTCGGCCCAGCTCGCCTTCTCCTCGGGGGTCAGATAGCGGTCGGTCAGCGATTGCCAGTTTTCGGTTTGCATGTGCGTCTCTCCGGCACGGATCAGCGAGCAAAGCGTCGCGACGTCGATCGGCTCGCCACGATCGATGCGGGACTGAACGGTGACGAGCAGTCCGCGCGCGGCGGCGAGCTCGTCGAGCTTGCGATCGAGGTCGACGATCTGCGCACGGACCAGCGCGCCGAGATCGGTCCGCCGGCCGCCCAGCGTCCGGCCGATCTCGGCGAGGCTGAACCCCCTGCGCGCTTGAGCGCGGCTACCGCATTGAGCCGCGCAAGCTCGCCCGGCCCATAGACGCGGTGGCCACCCGTCACGCGCAACGGCTTCACCAGTCCGCGCGCCTCGTGGAAGCGCAGCGCACGGTGGCTGAGTCCGGTGCGCTGCGCCACCTCGCCGATTTCGAGCGTCTCGATCATGGCAATGGTCTACCGCCTGACGTTACGTCAGGTGCAAGCGCTCAATCAGGCGCCGAGCAAAAGCCCCGCAAACGCCGCGCTCATCAGATTGGCGAGGCTGGCGGCGAGCAATGCGCGCAGGCCGAGCCTGGCGATCGTCGGGCGCTGGTTGGGGGCAAGGCTCCCGGTCACCGCCATCTGGATCGCGATCGAGCTGAAATTGGCGAAGCCGCACAAGGCAAAGGTCACCACCGCGACGGTGTGTTGGGACAGATTCGCGTCCTTGCCGAGCGCGATATAGGCGACGAACTCGTTGAGCACGATCTTCTCGCCGAACAGCCCGCCCGCAATCCCCGCCTCCGCCCACGGCACATTGAGCAGATACATCAACGGCGCAAAGACATAGCCGAGCAGCCGCTGGAAGGTCAGCCCGTCGATCCCGAACCAGTGGCCCACCCCGGTGAGCAGCCCGTTGGCGAGCGCCACCAGCGCGACGAAGGCGAGCACCATCGCGCCCACCGCGACCGCGAGCCGGACACCCGTCTGCGCGCCTTGCGCGGCCGCCATGATGATATTGGCGGGCGCCTCGTCGCCGTGCGGCGCCTCGGCGACCGCGACCGCGTCGATCTCGTCGAGCATCGGCGCGGACGCGGGATCGGGCATGATAATCTTGGCCATCAGCAGCCCGCCAGGCGCCGACATGAAGCTTGCCGCGAGCAGATAGTCGATGCGGATCCCCATCGAGGCATAGGCGGCGAGGATCGTGCCCGCGACGCCCGCCATTCCGCTGGTCATCACCGCGAACAGCTGCGGCGGGGTGAGGCCGGCCAGATAGGGCCGGATCACCAGCGGCGATTCGCTCTGCCCGACGAAGATGTTGGCGGCCGCGCACAGCGATTCGACGCGCGACACGCCGATCACGCGCTCGATCCCGCCGCCGATCCAGCGCACCACCAGCTGCATGATCCCGACATGATAGAGGATCGAGACCAGCGCCGCGAAGAAGATGATCACCGGCAGCGCCTGGATCGCGAACATCTGCCCGAGCGGATCGGTGGCGAGCCGGCCGAACAGGAATTGCGTGCCGGCATTGGCATAGCCGAGCAGGTCTGCAACGCCGCCCGACATCCATTGCAGGATCGCGCGGCCGGCGGGCACGTAAAGGACGAGCACTGCGATCCCGGCCTGCAGCGCGAAGGCGGCGCCCGTCACGCGCAACCGGATCGCGCGGCGATCGCTCGAGCAGGCATAAGCGATGAACAGGATCACGACGATCCCGGCGAGGCCGGTCAGCAATTTGATCATTTAGGACGGACGGCCTTTCCTGGTTGTGCGCCGAGAACATACACGCGGCGGTGGCCGGAGCTAGTGAGGTTTGACCGAGCCGGACCGGGCACTTGCGTGCGGCGGTTGCGCAAGCGCCGCGTATCGCGCAGCCTGCCGGCATGGCGAGACCCTGTATTGCCGATGATATCGCGACCGTCTCGGCGCTCTGCCGCGACCTCGGTTTAGGCGACGTCACCCCCCTCCCGCTCAAGGCTGCCCATCATACGACGCTGGCCATCCCGTCGCTTGCGATGGTTGCGCGGGTCCAGTCCGCCGAGCCGGTCGACGAAGCGTGGCAGCGGGCGGTGGACGAAATCGCCGTCGCACGGCACCTCGCCCGCCGCAGCGCACCGGCGATCGCGCCATTTGGCGAGTGGGCGGGACCGCATGTCGCCGATACCTCGGTGGTGACCTTCTGGCCCTATTTTGAAGCGCGGCCGGCGGAGGAGCACGACGCGATGCATGTTGCCGCATCGCTGGGTGCGTTACACGATGCGCTTTCGGACTATGTCTGCCCGTTGCCGCCCTACACGGCAGCGCTCGATCGATGCTGGTCGGTCCTGGTCGGAGAGCGCGGCTCTGGCGGCCTTGCCGAGGACGATCGGGCGCTGCTCATGCGGCATCACCGCCGTTTGCGCGGCGAGGCCGAGAAGCGCGCAAGCCCCTGGGTGCCGCTTCATGGCGACGTTCATCTCGGCAATTTTCTGGTCGGATCGTCAAGCGCGCTGTGGATCGACTTCGAGGACGCGTGCCGCGGTCCGCGCGAATATGATATCGCCGGGCTACCGCCCGAGACGTGGTCGCACTTCGCCAATACCGATCTCGCTCTCGTTGCCGTCTTTGCCGATCTCAGAAGCGTCAGCGTCGCGATATGGTGCTTGGTGGATTACGCCCGAAATGCGGAAATTCGCGAAGCGGCGGCCTATCATCTCGGCCGGATCAAGGGATGGGCTGACTAGTATGTGTTCCAGCGTCCGAACCGATCGAACCGCGCACCACATGATATGAAAAGGCCCGGCACCGCGCTCGTTGACGCGGGGCCGGGCCTTGGCACTCCCTCCTGGGAAAGCTCTTTTGCTTATTGCGCCGGCGAGAGATTCACCGCGGCGTATTTGCCGCGACGATCGACCTCGAGCTCGAACTCGAGCCGGTCGCCCTCGTTGAGGCTGGTCATCCCCGCGCGCTCGACCGCCGAAATGTGCACGAACGCATCGGGCTGGCCGTCGTCGCGCTGGATGAAGCCGAAGCCCTTCATCGGGTTGAAGAACTTGACCACGCCCGAGGCCTTCTCACCGGTCAGCTCGCGCGCAGGCGCACGCGGTGCTTCCGCGACGGGAAGCGCGTCGCCCTCGATCTTGAGATCGGAGGCCGAGACGCGGCCGCCGCGATCGACCAGCGTGAACGCCAGCGGCTGGCCTTCGGCGAGGCCGGTCAGGCCCGCCTGCTCGACCGCCGAGATGTGCACGAACACGTCCTCGCCGCCATCGTCGCGGACGATGAAGCCGAAGCCCTTCTGGCCGTTGAAGAACTTGACCGTGCCCTTGGCCTCGCCGACGACCTGCGCGGGCATGCCGCCGCCGCGCGGGCCGCCGAAGCCGCCACCGCCGCCGCCGCGCGGGCCGCCGAAGCCACCACCGCCGCCTGCACCACCGCCGCCGAACCGG